>JAIPIF010000005.1 GCA_021734785.1 Candidatus Altimarinota bacterium
GTCCCGATCCCCACGTTTCCTGTCTCGCGATAAATATTTCCCCCAGATTCAACCCAATCCGTGTCCGCGTACGCATTGATCGCTCCCGCCACCGCCGCTGCGGTCGGAATCGCAGTGTCATCCTTGGTCGCGGCGGCCCATTCGGCGGCAGTGAGGACGGCGCTGCCCGCCAGATCCCCCACTTCTAGATTGGAAATGCTGTTGCCCATGCCGTTGGCATCGAAGGTTTTGTTCGTCAGCGTGTCTGTGCTGCTGGCGGTGATAAACCCAGACGTCGTGTTGTCCGCGGTCGAGAGATCCTGACCGGTGATGTCCGTCAGGTACGTGCTCGCCGCTGTCCCAGGGGTGAGGTAATCGGCGTCCGCCACGGCTACAGAAATGTTTCCAACCCCATCCGCTTTGACCAAACCGTTGATTGCTCCCACCACCGGATCCGATTCTGCTGTCAGATAATTTTGCAGATCACTGATCTGTGACTCCGTGATCGTGATCCCAGTACTCTTGTCCCACAGAGAGAAAATAGGATCGGTTTCATCTGCTGTCGTGAAATGATCCAGGTCCGTGATCTGACTCTCCGTCAATCCCGTCAGCCCTGAACCCTCACCAGAAAATGAGGTCGCGGTCAGTGCCCCGGTGATGTCCACCGTCAGCAGACTCGCCCCAGCCGCATCGAGGAAACTGAGAAAGTTCCCGGTCGGTGCTGTGTCCGTCTGGCGCTGGAGTGTCAGCAGGTCAATGCCGTCGGCATTCGCCAGAATCTTTGTCGCACCTGCGACGTTATCGGTGTCAAACACAAATCCTTCCACATCCGCCTCTGTCAGGACATCATCCGTTCCATCACTGTCCAAATATCCCGTCACCCAGCTCCCATCACCACGGAGAAATTCAGTCGCTCCGGGCGTGCCCGTCAGTGCGATTTGCGTGTTCCATTCATTGAAACTGTCCAGCTCCGTGGAGTCCAGATAATCTTTGGTATCCACTGAATATGTCCCCGCACCCGTGCGCGCAAGCAAGCCCACGCCCGTGGGGAAGACACCGTCCAGCTCAGTCCCATCCACATTGTCATCCACTGCATCCGTCGCACTGCAGCCGATCACACCGCCATCGTTGTACAGGTGGCTTCCAGCCGGACAGACCGGCAGCGTGTCACCATCGGCCCACGCACTCACAGTGTCGTTCATGTCGTCCACCGTAAAATTGAGGAGTCCCGTCTCGTCATCGTACGCCACAGCAATCCGTGTCTGGGATCCCACCATCCCACCGACGAAGTCTTCCACTTCTTCCTGCGTCAGCATATCGTCTGTCGAGCTGATCGTGATGGTGCTGCCATCGGTCTGTGTCACGGTCGTGGCCCCTGAACCCACAATCGACACATCCGACGTCGTGTCAGACAGATCGAGCGTGGCTCCACCGGTTATGGAAGTCGCCGTCAAGTCTTGCAGCTCATTCGTCGCATCCGCATCCGCATCATCCACTGCATCCGTGCCGTCCGCATCCAGATATCCCGCCACCCAGGTCCCGTCTCCCTGAAGGAACGTGTTGACCCCGGGCGTGCCCGTCAGGGCCACCTGCGTATTCCATTCCGAGAAACTGTCGAGTTCCGTTTCTTCCAGATAATCTGTGACCAACGCCCCCGTCGCATCCAGTGCCGCGGCATTTTCCCAGCTGACAGTGGTGATGATCGCCGTCGCTCCCGTGCCCGTCACATCGCCGCTCAACGTGATTTCCTCGTTACCCGTCAAGTACGTGTTTGTGTCCACGATCAGCGTCCCATCGCCGGCAGAGGTTTTGAGAAATCCATCTGTCGTCAGCGATCCCAGTTTTACGTTTGTCAGTGCTCCACCAGAGAGAGAGGCTGTCCCATCCGTCAGTGTGGTCGCCGAAATAGAGCCAAACCCGGAAAGATTATTGGAACTCCACGACGCCGTGCCATCGGTCGCAGAAACCAATCCGGTGATGGCGCCTCCAGAAAGGCTTGCCGTGCCATCGGTAAATGAGGTCGCGGTCACATTTCCACCTTTATCCACAACGAATTTATTCACTCCGTCCCCCGTGTCGAGCGCGAGAAGGTTTGGATCGCTGTACGCCGTCACGCCGGATGCGCCGGCGGTGTGCGTCGAATCGAGAGTAAGTGAAGTGTTACTGCCGATCGCAGACACGGTGAAAGTCTCACTTCCAATTTTCACCGCATCCCCGACCGCCAATTCTGTGCTAAATGCCGTCCCCAGTCCCGTCACCGCGGTGGAAGCCGCCGTCACCGAGACCGTGCCGGTGAGGGCTGTGCTGAGATTTCCCTGCGTGTGGAGCTGGGCGGTGGGACTCGTCGTCCCGATGCCGACATTCTTGGTCAGCTGGTACACTGTCGTCGAATTTTCTGTCCAATCGGTGTCCCCACCGGATTCTGTGATCCGACTGGTGATTTCCGCTGAAATTTGATTCGCACTCCACAGATCCGTCGTGGTATCTCCCGCATCATTGAGCGTGTACCCACCATCGGCCAGCCCCCCGGCACCAAAGGTCGCGATATTTCCCGTTGTGGGAGCCACCACTAGGTCGTATTTTCCGGACAAGCTGGTGTCAAAATTCTCGAGCACGGTCTGCACATCCGTCCCGGCAGAGTTGGTGAAATTGTCGGTTGCCGCCACCGTCGCCGCCGTCTGGTCTCCCGTGTTGGTCCCGGTGGCCGTCCCCCCGCCCGTAGCAAACGTCGCATCGGTCAGCGCGGTGTTAAATTGTGCCAGTGTCCCCGTGATCCCCACGATGGACGTCTGGTCACCGGAGTTGCTTCCAGAAGTTGCCTGCAAGACAGCCAATTCTGCATCTGTCACGTATCGTCGATCAAGACTATCGGCAATGTCTGCCGTGGTCGCATCCGTCCCCGCCGTCACCAGTCCATCAGTATCAAAGGTAATCTTCGTCGCCGTGCCGCCCGTGATCGGGGTGTTGGCATCGAGTTTGGAGGCAAGAGCACTTGTCAGCTCACTGTCCCGCGTGATCGTATCTGCAATCCGCGCATCCGCTACCGTTCCGGTGGTAATTTGTGATCCATTGAGCGCGGTCAAACCAGAGCCATCTCCCGTCAGAGAAGCTGCGGTCAGCGCCCCGGTGATGTCCACCGTAAAGAGACTCGTCCCCAGGGCGTCTTCAAAGTCGAGAAAATTCCCGGTCGGGGCCGTGTCCGTCTGGCGCTGCAGCGTCAGCAGGTCGATGCCGTCGGCGTTGGCCAGGATCTTGGTCGCCCCGGCGGTGTTGTCCGTGTCAAACACAAATCCTTCCACCTGAGATTCTGTCAACTGCGTGTCCGTGTCGGTATCTTCTTCACACGTCACCGTGCCGTCGGCGGCAATCACCCGGATCGAGGATCCCTCCGCGCACGTGCCATCCACCCGCTCCTGAAATCCGATAATTTCCTGGGTGTTGCCCCCGGAGATTTCCAAAATATTGGTCGCCTCTGTCCACGTCAACGTCTGGTTGTCTGTGTTGGCCTCAAAAGTATCAATGTCATCTCCGCAAACCCACCGCGTGTTGAGATTGTCCCATTTCAAGACCTGATCGGCCGCACACGCCACATTGTTTGGCTGGTAGCTCATGTACTCGCCCGTGTTATTCAAAATGTCACTCCAGTACTCGGTGTCGTCGACGTTGATGGTTCCAATTTCTGTCTGCACAAACGCCGTCGTGGCGATGGAAGTGTCACTGTCCCCCGCTGTGGCAGTGGGAGCGGTCGGATCCCCCGTCAAAGCCGGAGATGCCAGTGGCGCATACCCGAAGCCGGTGACAAAATCGTAAATCTGATCGCCGGTGGCAAGGTTGGCAATGTCTCCGTCCGCCACAGCGGCGGTGGGGACGTCGGAAGCAGTATGCGTGTGCGCTGCCGAGGCAAATCCCGTGATGGGGACAGGCCAATCCGCTCCCGCCTCCGTAATCGTCAGCGTGTTGGTCCCATCATCCCATCCAAAAGCGGTGATCAGCTCATTGGAAATGCTGCCATCGACCTCTGCGGTCAAATAGGTCCCAGACAAATCCGGAATATCTCCTGCTGTCAAAACGGCGTCCACCCAGGCCGCGCCATCGTACCGGAGGAAGTCCCCCGCAAGGGCCTGGGTCAACGTCACATCTCCCAAATTTCCTACCGTCGATCCATCAAAATCATCCGTGCTGTCGGTGTCGAGATTGGCAGGAGCTCCGGTCAAACTCGCCCAGGGGAGACCCGTCAGTCCGGCTCCGGAGCCGGAAAAGGAGGTCGCCGTCACATTTCCATCCGTGTCGAGCGTGTAAAGATTCACCCCCTCGCTGTCTCGGGCAACAAAAACATTCGTCGTCCCGTCCGCCGAACTCCCCTGCACCACCAGTCGCCCGGCAGCCGGCGTCCCGTCAAAGTCGCTCGTGCCAATGCCGACATTTTTGGTCAGCTGGTACACTACCGTTCCCGTTTCAGCCCAGTCAGTATCGCCGCCCGAAGCGACAATTTCCTCAGAAATTGCTGTCGTGATTTTATTTGCCGTCCACAGGTCGGCCGTCCCACTCCCAGCGTCATTTACCGCATACCCGCTGTCGACCAGCACTCCGCTGGAAAAAGTGGGGAAATTATTGTCGGTCGCCGCCGGAACCGTCGGGATCCGGTCACCGATTTCCCCTTGGACAAACGCCGTCGTGGCAATGGACGTATCATTGTCATCTGCCAGCGGTGTCGGCGCGGTCGGGTCCCCCGTCAACACAGGACTCGCCAGTGGCGCATACGTGCTGGCGGCTGTCCCGGGCGTGAGGTAATCCACATCGACCTGCGCCGCAGAAATGGTCGTTCCATTTGACTTGATCAACCCGTTGATCGCTGCCACGGCAGGGTCGGTTTCACTCGCGCATACCCACGCCGTCCCCGTCCAGGCGATAAACTCTCCCGTCCCACACGTCAGTCCATCGGCGATGGTGGTATCCGTGTCGGTGTCTTCTTCACAGGTCACCGTGCCATCGGCATTGATCACCCGGATCGAGGATCCTTCCACGCACGTGCCATCCACGCGGTCTTGCAGTCCGGAAATTTCAGTCTGCACAAACGCCGTCGTCGCGAGAGACGTGTCATTGTCGTTTTCCAGCGGCGTCGGGCCCTGTGGGTTACCTGTAAAAATAGGATCGGCCAGCGTCGCATACCCGAGCCCCGTCACAAAATCGTAAATCTGATCGCCCGTGGCAATGTGTGTCGTGTCCGCATCGGCCACCGCCGCGATGGGCAGATCGCCAACCGCATGGCCGTGACTCGCAGAGGCAAACCCCGTGATCACGGTATCCCAGTTGACCCCCGCTTCGGTGATGCGAAGCGTGTTGGGCGTTTCGACCGTGTCGATCCAGGACGTGGCGGTGATCAGCTCATTGGAAATACTCCCATCGATTTCCTCCGTCAGGAAACTGCCGGTCTGGGCTTCCCAGTCATTCAGATCCGCGACTTCGAGAACCGCATTGATCCAGCCGGTTCCTACTTCGTACTGGAGAATCTCTCCGCCCGCCGCCGTGGTGATGGTTACATCCGACAGGGTCGTCAGCGGATCATCGGTCAGATCATCAGCTGCCAGCTCCGTCGGCGAGTAGGTCGTATTTTCATCGGCCACACAGCCCCAGGCCGCACCATCCCATTTCAAAATCTCGTTTGAACCACAGGTCAGCCCATCGGCAATGGTCGTGTCATCATCGCCGTCCGCGATATCTGCTGGGATAGAAGTAATGTCCGTCCACGCTGGCACCCAGCCAATCGCACGGTACAATCCCGCGTGATCCCCCCAGCTGTACGCGGTATTCCATTCCGTGGAGGTGCCACCCGTGGCCGTGATCACCCCTGCCACATCGAGTTTTGTCGCGGGGGTCGGTGTGCCAATTCCTACGTTTCCACTCTTGTTCACCACAAATTTGCTCGCCGCATCTCCGGTGTTGAGCGCCAGGAGATTTGGATCCGTGTAAGCGGTTGCATCTGTCGCTCCCGCAGAATGAGCGGAATCAAGTGTAAGACTTGTGTCACTGCCGATTGCAGAAACCGTGAAGATTTCACTGCCAATTTTTACAGCATCTCCCACTGCCAATTCTGTATTGAACGCCGTCCCTGAACCCGTTACGCTAGCCGAAGCCGCTGTCACCGAAACGGTGCCAGTCAATGCAGCGTCCAATGCTCCACTGACAGCCACCCCCCCCACGGTAATTGCGTCCGTCGTGGTCGCGCCACGGGCAGTCACAGAAGCCAACGTGTCGGCTTCAGAGACAATTGCACCGGCTGTGGCATTATCAATTTGTGACTGAATCTTGACCGCACTCCAGAGATCAGACGTCGTGGTCCCGGCGTCATTTTTGGCACCGCCCACCGCATCGATCGCGCGTTGATTGGTAAAATACAAACTCGTCCCCTCGGCCAGGTCGGTCGTGGTATTGTCCGACAAATCGTCCGCCTGCAGCTGCGTGGAGGAATAACTCACTTCATCCGCCCACGTCGGGACGCCACTGGCGAGTTTTAGGACTTGTCCGTCGATCCCCGCCGCAAGGAAATCAGTATCATCCGTCGCGGCTTGGAACGGCAACGAACCTGTCGCTCCTCCTGCCAGGTCCGTTGCCTTCGCCGCCGTTCCTGCGATGTTCGAATCCAGGAACGCAACTGTCTTCCGCTCCGTCTCCGGAGTGAAAAACAACTGCGTGCCGTCGAACTCCAGTGCGCCCGTTTCTGGGGTGATGAGATTGGTCCCCGCGGTGAGTTTCAGCGGGGCGGTGGAAGTAGTCCCCGCATCCAGGTGCAGCAGCGCGGTGGGAGAAACAACGCCGATCCCGGTCATCCCGGTGCTGCGGATGGTCAGTCGCGGGGTCGTACCAGTCATAAATTGCAACGCGCCGGCTTCGCCAGCCCCATCCCGTCGAACGTAAATCCGGGCGGCATTATTGGAGCCACCCGTATCGGCAAGCGTAAAAATCATGCCCCCACCAAATCCGTCCGCCATGGTCCCAGAGGAAGTGGTCTTGAGCTGAAAGCCACTCGCCAGTCCGGTCGTGTCGATGAAGTTTCCCACGGTCTCCGTCGTGGTGCGTTCAAAAAATCCAACCGGAAACGTGTCCCCCACCACGTGCAAATCGCCCGCGGGTGTGGCCGTACCGATTCCCACTTCACCCTGCGCGTCTTCGAAGAGGGACGTCGAGCTCACCAGCGCCGAGCCATTCCAAAACGGAATGTACCCAAGCGTGTTGGCGCCCACCTGCGGATCGGCCTCGGGGGCGGTGAGTTCCGTGATTCCGCCAGTATCATTCCGAAAATAAAGTTTTGTCTCTCCCCCGTCTTCCAGAGCGTAGATTTTTCCCTCGCCGCTGTTGTATCCCGGTGTCTGTGCTTGTTCGGGAAGAGAAAGTGCTGAGAGAGAAAATTCTCCAGACACATCTAGATCGCCGTTGACGTCGATCGTCGGCGCATTCATCCCGATCCGATCCACGGCATACAACTGAATCTGTGCCGAGGCGTTGGCTGAGATGTTGGCTCCGCTCCCGGCGGTCAAGAGGGAAATGTCCCCGCCACTCATACTTGTCGTCAGGGAAATATCTCCGTTGGGGAGATTGTTGGTGAGGCTGATATTTTTGCTCGAGAGTCCGGTCCCACTCGGAACCACAAAATTAAGTCCGCTTTCTCCTTTAATATTCATCACGCCACCCTCTCCTCGCGTGCGGATATTCATCACCTGTTCATCCGTGGCATAAAAATCCATTTTTTCATCGTCACTCGCCAGCACCGGCTGGCCATTCATGTACAGCGTGCTCGCTCCCAGGTGGATGTCCTGCACCCAGAGATTTTGAAACCAGGTCTTGGGTCCCCCGATATTTCGCTGCGAGACAACAAAATCTCCCGTTCCTCCATCCTGTACTGCTCCCGTCATTTCCGGTAAAATATCTCCCTCGACAAACACGGCGGCTTTGGCACAGGTGTCACCAATAGTAAGCGTCCCACTGGCATCTTCGTCCACGGTCCAAGTGTATCCCGCCGGACAGCTGGTCGTCGTCGCCAAGACAGAAGGCTCTGCCACCACGTGGAGCTTTCCTTCGTTGGTCGTGCCGGCAGCGTGTCCGATCCCGACGTTGCCGGTGGCGCGGTACACGTCGCTGCCATTGACGTCCCAGTCGGTGTCGGCGGTGGTGTTGATTTGGGTAATAATTTTGTCGGCACTCCAGAGGTCGGTCGTCCCGGTACCGGAATCATTGAGGATCAAACCGCTGTCGGTCAGATCTCCATCTACTGCCAGCGTCGCAAAATTGCCCGTGGCTGCGGGCACGGCTTTGTTGGCTTTGCCGGTGACGTCTGAGGACGAGAGAAACCCGCTCGTTGCCGAAGTCCAGTCGCTGATCTCGGCCGATTCGATCATCGAGTCCACCCATGCAGCACCATTCCACTGGAGGACTTCGCCGGTGGCGGCTTCGGTCACGGTGACATTGCTCAGAGACTGGATCAGATCATCGGTGATATCATCGGCGGCCAGCTCAGTGGGGGTGTAGGTGGTATTGTCATCGCCATCGTCCAGTCCCGAGGGCACCGAGGTCAGGCTGCTCCAGGGGAGAGAAGTCAAACTCGCTCCCGACCCAGAAAACAGTGTCGCGGTCACGGTCCCATCCACGTCCAGCGCGGAGGCCGGCACGGCCGTACCGATCCCAACATTTCCGGTCTTGGTCACCACCAGGCCGGTGGCTTGGTCCCCTGTTTCGACAGAAAGCAGTGTCGGATCCGCGTACGCGGTGGCGTCTGTCGCTCCGGCGGTGTGGGTCGAGTCCAGGGTCAAACTCGTGTCACTGCCGATGGCCGACACGGTAAAGACTTCACTGCCAATCTGGATCGCGTCCCCCACCGCGAGCTCGGAGGAGAAGACCGTCCCCGATCCCGTCACCGCATCCGACGCGGCGGAGACCGAAACCGTCCCGGTCAAGGATTCAGAAAGATTCCCGCGCGCGTGCACGAGAGCCGTCGGGGTCCCCACACCGATGCCCACGTGCTGCGAGGCATCCAGGGTCACCACGGCGGTGTTGTTTGTGCTCAGGACAATCGCCCCATCGGTCCCCGTGTCGGTGACCGTGATGGAGCTGTCGTCTTGCAGGATAGAATTGGCAGCCCCCAGCTGTGTGGTCACGAAATCATAGATCTGATCCGCGGTGGAGAGATGCGTCGTGTCGGCGTCCGACGGCGTGGCAGTCGGCACATCCCCGATCGCGTCCCAGTCACTCGCATCCGCACTGGAGAGCGCCGCAATGTCCACCCCATCGACGGTGCCGGTGACGGCGAGGTTGCCGGTGACGGTTGTTGTCCCTCCGGTTCCTTCGATAAAAACTGCCGGAGCACTAAGGGAAATTTCTCCGTTTGAACCGGTTGCCTCCAAAATAATATCGCTATTCGCCTGTTCGTTTAAAAGATAAATGTTTCTGTTTGTTGCAGGAGGAATTGACATCCCTGTTGGCAAAATATGAAGTTTTAACAGTTGTTGCGATTTCAAAGACAAACTCCCATCCGTATCTGAAGTTACAATCTCCATTGCTTGAGTTGGATCAGCTGCAAAACTCATGGTGTCCGCGCTACTCTCCAACACCTTGACCCCATTCATGTACAGCGAGCTCTGCCCCAGGTGCAGATCCTGCACCCACAGATGTTTCCACCAGCGATCGGGTCCCCCCAGCGAGTACTGCGAGACCACCGCCGGTCCCACCCCCGCATCCTGCGTGGCACCCGTCATCTCGGGAAACATACTCCCCTCCAGCTGCACCGCCATGGCCGCACAGGTCTCCCCCTCGTCCGCGACCCCGTTTGCGTTGGTGTCTACAGAGAGCGAATACCCCGTGGGGCATCCCCCCACCGTGGCCGCTGTGGTGGCAGTAGATTTGACGTGGAGTTTGCCTTCGGGAGACGCCGTCCCGATCCCAAAGGAATCCGTCCCCGAGTCCCACACCAGATTGGCATCAGCCGACAGCGTCGAGCCGGATTTGAACTGAATCTGCCCGTCACTCGTCCCCGCCACAGCCAGTCCGCTGGTGGTGACATCCTCCCAAGAAGTGCCATTGAAGAAAAAGAGATCCGTCCCATCGGTATAGATCGATCCAGCGATCCCACTGGGAGCTGACGGCAGCTGCGAGAGCGTCATCTGCCCGGTGCCCCATTTGATCCCGCGGAAGCAGGGCGTCCCAGCGCCGTTGATCGTGGTGAAATTGGCCGGACAGCCAGCATTATTGGGGACGATCATCCCGATCCCCACGCTGTCATCTGTCTTGACCAGCGGCGTGCCCCCATCACTGCTGTAGAGCAGCCGGGACATGCGCAGCATTTTGTTGAAGTCCGAAACGCTCAGCCGCGACCCCACAGAGTAGTCATCCACATCGTACGGCGTGTGCAGGGTCGTCTGCGCCCAGGCCTGGCCCCCCGGAAAAATGCCCGAGAAAACAATGCCCCCGATCCCCAGGATCAGCAGTGGTTTTTTGAGCACACGGAGGAGCGTTCTTGGCATTGAGGAGGCGAAGGTTTTGGAGCGAACAAAACTTGTTCCTGCACATTTTCCGTGATTTGACCCTCGGGTTCAAAGAAAAGCCCTTGCGCCAGTGCAAGCAATGTGGGTAAAAAATATTTGCGCAGCACTTTTGGGCGTCGTTTTGCGGTTTTTCGCGTTTTTTGTATAAAAAATTTGCTCAAAAAAAATGTGTTCGTGTTCACTTTTTTATTTCATAAAAATTTTGTGCAAGAAGGGAAATTTTTTGCGATGTTTCAGGGGTTTTTTGAATTCATTTTTTCTTGGTCCAAAAAAAGAGAATTTTTTAGAATTTTTGCATTTCATTTCTCCAAAAGTTTTGCACAATTTTGCAAGTTTTTGGCATTTTCTCTTCCCGTGACAAAAAAAATATTGCCATATTGTGTTTTTGTGGGGAAAGAGAGTTTTGTCATTCCTCCCTCCTTCCCCCCTCACTGAGGGGGGAATCTTTTTTTATTCGTTTGAAAACAACCCCCCTCCAACTCCCCCCTTGTCAGGGGGGAGGGTTTTATTTTCTTTTTTCCTCTTTTTTTGTCCCCCCTGACAAGGGGGGACCGTCCCGCTACAGCGGGACAGGGGGGGTTGTCTGTCAAGGAGAGGGTGTTATTGAAATCCCCCACTCCAACGGGACGGGGTTTTGCCGTAAAAAAGGGCACTCCTTTCCCATACAAAAAATCATTTGACATTTTTTGTCAAATATGCGACAAATCCGGTGTCTTTTGGTTCTTTTTTGACCAAAAAAACGAGCCAGAAGCGTTCTTTGACAACATCGGACAATCCAATCAACCAAACTCGTTCTAGATCGAGCGGCTGAGTGCAGAGCTGATCTGCTTTTTGGCGCTTGATCGGAGAACGATAGAAGGGAAGAAATAAAAAAATTTAATTTAGTAATCACAAAAAACAAAAAACGATATGAAAAATTTAATCACAATTTTGCTGATCCTGCTCGGGATGAGTGGGATGGCACAGGAACACACGACAAACATGTCGCAATTCAGTACGGAAATTGATCCGTACTCGGATGCCCTGACTGCTGCAGGAGAATATTCTGCAGTGGTTTCTGGAAACATTGATGAATTCGGATATAGCAACAGTGAGATTGATGTTTTCTTAAGTGAAAATCTTGAGTGGAGTGGAACCATTTCTGGTCAATCTGGCATTGGCCAAAGAGGAGTACCAGCAATCGATACAGATGGAAATCTATATGTCGCTTGTTATGCCTACGGAGAAACAACTTTACCCGACGGCTCAACTGTTTCTCTTTCCACCACGTGGTATTCATTCTTGCTGGCAAAATTTGATGCCAGTGGGAATACTATTTGGACTCAAGATTTTTTAATTAGCGGATCATCAACCATTCGTGACCTTGAGGTAAATGGAAATAAAATTACTACTGAGGGAATCCTTAATGGAGAATTTTTTGCCAGCACAGATTCAACGATCTCGAGCAATTCTCAAGACTTCTTTACCGTAGTGTACGACACTGCTGGCAACTACCAGTGGGCAAATGTACACGGAAGCAGTAATGGATCTGAGCAAGGGGTAGAAAGCTTCATTCTCGGAAGCAGTGTGTATGCCACCGGAAGTTTCCGTGACACTGCAAGCTTTGGAACGATTAACAAGACAGCTGTGTACGGAAATGATTACTACATCGCAAGCTATGGTTTGAGTGATGGAAGTACAAACTGGGTGGCTACCCCTGGCGGACTCTGGGATAATGAAAATTATCTTTTTTCCACCGGCTACGGTAGTGGAATCTATGTTGCAGGATCATTGCAAAGTGATCTTGACCTGAAAGACAAAGATGACAATGTTTTTACCACACTGCAGAATTACAGTGGCGAAGACATTTTCCTTGCCAGTTACAACACTTCTAGCAGCGTCCTCTGGGGCAAATCCTACAAATGCTCTGGAACCCCAAAACTTCGCTCTATCGCATACATCGACAATGGAACGGTATTTGTTGGGGGGTCAATTCAGGATACATTTTATCTGAATGATGCCCGGACCGCGTATTTTTACGCTGCAAATGAAGATCCATTTATGATGATGTGCGATGCCAGCAATGGCGACATTGTATGGGCTCAGCACTTTCCTGGCAGCGGAACACAAGAAGTACTTGCAAGCGTAAAAGTGGCAAATAACAAGCTGTTTACGTTGGGACAAATGTCGACAAATTCCACTGCGATGGACATGGATCCATCACAGACAGGCACTGCAAATCTGAATGGAAGCAATGGACAATCTTTTGTTATTGTCTATGAAAACCACAACGCCTACATGGGCGGAAGCAGTGATCCCTCTGACAGTGCAAACTGGTCGGGCAATCACTTGCCAGTAGACTTGGAGAATTTGCTGATTCCTGCGGGACTTAGCAACAATCCAACATTCACATCTGCTGCCAGCTGTGATGAAATCACCATCGAAGATGGTGCATCGCTGATCGGACAGGGAAACCTGACGCATACGACAGCGTACGTCCAAAAAGAGATCACCGGATGGACCAATTCAAACGACGGCTGGCACTTTTTGTCGGCTCCTGTCGCAAGTATGACCATCTCCGGATCGCCATTTGCCCCTGGGGCAAGTGATGATCTGTATCGTTTTAGTGAGTCAGATCATGTCTGGCTCAATTATAAAGATGGAACCAACCCTCCGGGGACGTTTTCTACCTTTGAAACGATGGTGGGATATCTGGTTGCGCGGGCAAGTACGGAGACGCTTTCTTTTGAAGGCTCTTTGAATGTAAACTCGAGCTACCAAAAAAACCTCACCAATTCCAACTCCGGTTGGAACCTGGTAGGCAATCCATATTCTTCAAAAATCGACTGGTCTGAAGTGAGTCTGGTCAATGCCGACTCACCCAAGACAATTGATAAAACTACCGGAGCGTACAACGATCTAGGTGTAGATCTGGATGTGTGCGAAGGGATCTTTTTGTATGCAAGTGGTGCTGGAGCCTCACTGACCATCGAGTCAGCGGACCAGACGCACGGAAGTGTCGCAAAAAAAGACGGCAGCCTAAATCAAGCCAGGCTTTTTGCCGGCTTTGGAGTGCTTTCCGTGCACACCACTCTGGTAGTCGATCCTGCGGCAGCGATCTCTTTTGATCCACCGCACGATGCACGCTACCTGACACCATTCACGGAGATTCCGTGGCTTTGTCACTATCTCGAGGGAGATGATGTATTTGTGTCAAAGTTTGCTTTTTCGGAAGCAGATCAGCCGCAAAAAATCCGGACATATTTCAAAATTCCGGACAACTCCCGTGATATCCTGATGATCCACGGCGCTCCGGTAAATTCCGAAGCCATCGTGGCAAATCGCGAGGTCACCAACGAGATGGAGATCACCTTCTCACTCGAGGGCGAACTGCTTGCTGGCGATGTTTTCTTGAAAGACAATGCCACCGGCACAGAGACCGACCTCAGTGAAGGCGAAACCTACACATTCACTGCAAGCAGTGAAGATGATCCCTGGCGATTCACGCTCCTCTTTTCCCCAGTGGAAGTGGAGGAAGTGGAATCTGATGAACCGGAAATTTCCATTTTTCCGAACCCCGTCCAAGACGTGATGACGATCGAATCTGAATCAAGCGATATTTTTCAGATCGTCTCTCTGTCGGGACAGGTGATGCGGGAATTTGAAGTGGATGGTTCGACTCAGGTAAATCTGTCGGATCTGCCGAGTGGGATGTACCTGCTAAAAAGTAAAACGAATGTTAAATCTACAAAAATCATAAAACGATGAAGAAATATTTTGTAATTTTAATTTTAGGAATGACGCTCGCACTCGGCACAGCCGACGTGCTGGCCCAGGATCCACCACCACCGCCACCGGATCACGGCTACGGAAGCAACCGTGACAGCGGCGGCGGCGCCCCCATCGAAGGGGGGCACTGGATCCTTTTGGGTCTGGGGGGTGCTTACTTGCTCTACAAAGTAGGAGAGCAAAGCTACAAAAGCTACCAGGAGAAGAAGAAAAGTCTGCTGGACTAAAATATTTCCCCGATCGGGGAGATTAATCATAATTTTAGTTTTTGAAGGTGAAATCTTCCACGCTCCCCCCTCACGCAAAAGTGAGGGTCTTGGCGACGTACATGATTGATACTGCCCCTCTCTGAGAAGTCGGAGAGGCTGCTGCATTTAATTTTGGTTTGGTTTTTGGAAACTGCCCCTCGCGGGATTCAACTCCCCGCGAGGTACTCAGTGAAGTCTGATGTTTTCAATGTTGAAGGGCGAGTACAGAAATGTACCGCCCTTTTTTCTTTTTTGTCATTCCGGCTTTTCTTTTTTGTCATTCCGACCTCCGACCCGGAATCTTCCCCCTCCTCATTCCCATGAAAATGGGAATCCATTCCTTTCCCCCTCATTCCCGACCCCGATCGGGAATCCATTCCGTTTCAAAAAAAACCCCCTTGACAAGGGGGGTGTCCCGCTCCGTCGGGACGGGGGGTTTGTCTGAAGTGACAAAGGGTTCTTTCAAAAAAACCCCGCCTTTCGGGATTCTTTCGGCCTTTCGACTTTTCAGCTTTTGAACTCTTTGGCTTTTCTCACCCCCCTTTTTCAAAGGGGAATGGGGGGATTTCAGCTCTTCATCTTCTCCAAATTCCCCTGAATCGTCTTCCAGTCATACGAAAACTTCCGATTTTCACTCGCCCGCACCAGCGCCGCCACCAGCGACCAGCGATGCCCCGGCTCAAACGTAAATCCCGCGCCGGTCTCGCGCTGCGCATCAAAATTCAGCACGCCGCATTCCTCTGGGAGGACAGGCACCACCGCTTTTGAAATTATTTTCTGCAGTAATTTTTTGTCAGGACTGGCACAAAAAAGTGCCACATCCGCACGATCCAAAACCCGATCGACCACCCCGGGCACCGACTCCAAAACTTCACACTGCTCTGGATATTTTTCTGCCAGATCCATGCACTGCTTGCCAGCAGCTGTGTCCCCCACCGACAGCACCTGCACGCGAAATCCCAGCTCACAGGCAGCTTCTACCGCACTCAAAAAGATTGCCGCATCGTCTGCGTCAATCGGCGCAATCGAGCCAATGGTAAAATATTTTTTCTGCGAACGAGACGCGGTGCCGGGTGCTTGTGCAATTTTTGTGTTCATTTGTAAATCGATCAAATCCGGGTATGATACCAGAAAGAAAGCAAAAAATCGAGCGTTTTTCCTTTTTCTTTTGTCTGAATGTTGGAAAATAAATCTTCCCCAAAAACCCTCATCCTCCTGGACGGCAATGCCCTGATGCACCGGGCGTACCACGGGCTCAATAAACACTTCGTGCCCGTGCTGGATGGCGAGCCGGTGGGGATGGTGTACGGCTTTGCCTCCACGCTGCTCAATGCCATCAACTATTTCCAGCCAGATTTGCTGGTGGTGACCTTCGACACCAAGGAAAAAACCTTTCGCCACGAAATGGACCACGAGTACAAAGCCCACCGCGTCGCTGCACCGGATGATTTTTATGCGCAGATCCCGCGGGTGTTTGCGCTGCTCGAGAGTTTCGAACTCCCCGTGCTCAAGGCTCCGGGATTTGAATCTGATGATCTGATCGGCACCCTGACGCTGCAGGCAGTGGATCGAAATTTTGACGTGAAAATTTTGAGCGGCGATCTGGATTTTACGCAGCTGGTGAGTGATCGGGTCAAGCTCGTAAAATTGAACGGCAAAATCGAAGCCGCTCCCGTCTACGGCCCAGAGGAAGTCGAGAGCCGGTACGGATTGAAGCCGGAGCAGATGGTCGATTTCAAAGCCATCGTCGGCGACAGCTCGGACAACTACGCCGGCGTCCCGGGCATCGGACCCAAAACCGCCGAGAAACTCTTGCAGCAGTTTGGCACGCTCCAAAATGTGTGGCAGCAGATTGAATCCGTCGAGCCCGCATCGCTCCAAAAAAAACTCCTCCAGCACAAAGACCAGGTCGAACACTGCCAATCGCTCGCCGGCATCCACACCGATGTCCCCGTGGAGTTTGACTGGGAGGCTGCTTTTCATTTTGCAGAAGAAAAAACCGATGCGTTTTTTGAGAAAATGAAGTTCCATTCCCTGCGCAATCGATACCAAAAACTGATCAAAAAATATGATCAGAAAAAAAACTCCGTTCCAAAAAAGAGTTCAGGCAAACCTTCTCCTGAAGAGCAGATGTCGCTTTTTGGATAAAAAATTAGACGAAAAGATTTCTGCAACGATGGGTTTTTTGAGACCCAGGCCAAATACAAACCAAAAACAAGGCATTTCTTTGAACACATTTTTTGTTTCTTTGACTTTTTTTTTCGTGAAAGCTTTGTCTGGGAAGGCGCATTTTTGCGGCACAAAATTGTTCAAAAAAACAGTTCAGAAGCGGCTTTCTCGAGAAAAACATTTGCGCAGAAAAAAGACATTGGGTAGGCTGTGTGCTGAAGTGATATCCCAAAAACATGCCTCATTCAAAAGTCCTCGCCGCACTCGACATCGGATCCTCCAAAATCCGCACGGTTGTCGGCGTTGTTGAGGAAAAGAAACCGCTGATCAATATCATTGGCGTGGGGGTCTCCCCTTCGGCCGGCATTCGCAAAGGCATCATTTCTGATCTGGACGAAGCGGTCGCCAACATCACCGCGTCCCTCGAAGAAGCCGAACGCATGAGCGGCGAAGCGCTGCATCGAGTGTTTGTAAGTTTTTCGGGTCCCAGCCTGGAGACCTATGATTCCAAAGGCGTCATCGCCATCAGCGGGAGCAATGCCGAAATATCAGAGGATGATGTGGATCGCGTGCTGGATGCAGCGCGAGCGGTCAGCCTCCCGGCCAATCGAGAAATCTTGAGAATCATTCCCAAAAGCTTCACGGTCGATTCCCAGCACCACGTCCGCTACCCTGTCGGGATGAGCGGGATCCGTCTGGAGGTCGAAGCGCACATTTTGGCGGGCCAGACGTCCGCTGTCAAAAACCTGGAAAAATGTCTGTATCAGACCGGCATCGACATTGAAGACATTGTCCCCTCTCAGCTGGCCTGCGCCGAGGCCGTCCTCACGCGGAGGCAAAAGGAACTCGGAGTCGTGCTGATTGAAATCGGGGCTTCTTCGACCAGTCTTGCCGTGTTTGAAGAAGGCACCGTCATTTATTCCGCCGTCCTCCCGGTGGGGGGCGAACACGTGACCAATGATCTGGCCATCGGTGCCCGCGCGGCGATCGACACCGCCGAAAAAATTAAAATCGAATACGGCACCTGTCTGCCAAAAGAAGTCAACGAGCGAGAAGAGATTGATCTTTCGCAGATTTCCAAATCGGATACCCATTCTGTCAACAAAAAACACGTGGCAGAGGTGATCGAAGCCCGGTACCACGAAATATTTCTCATGGTGCACGATGAGCTGGTCAAGATCGGACGAGCCGGCATGCTTCCCGCTGGAGCAATCCTCTGTGGCGCGGCAAGCAAGACACCCGGTGTCACGGATCTGGCACGGGAGGTCCTCGGACTGCCGGTGCAGATGGGATTTCCCACGCAGGTCGAAGGCATCGTCGATCGGGTCGATGACCCGGGGTTTTCGACCGCCGTTGGCTTGCTGCATTTTGGCAATCGTTACGGATCCAGTCGATCCCTGCTCAATCTCAACTTTGGCAATCTCGGTAATTCCATTCTCGACTTTTTTCGCAAACTCATTCCCTAAATTTTCTGGATGAAAGATCTTCTCCAATCGGCTATCGAACACAGTAACAAAAAACGGGGTGCCCAGCACTCTGCCACCTCTGCGCGGACGGGCTCGTCCTCACGGACCACGCCTGCCAGCGAGTCTCAGCAGGTAGCACCAAACATCGGGCCCGTGGCCAACATCAAAGTCGTGGGTATCGGTGGCGGCGGCTGCAATGCCGTCAATCGAATGGCCGATTCTGATTTTGAAAATGTCGAATTTGTCGCCATCAATACAGACGCCCAAAGCCTGTACCACTCCAAAGCCGACACAAAAGTCCATGTCGGAATGGATGCCACTCGTGGTCTCGGAGCAGGTGCCAATCCGGATATTGGCAAAAGTGCCGCCGAGGAGTCGATCGAAGAAATCAAAAATGCGCTCAAAGGATCCGACATGGTGTTTGTCACCTGCGGCATGGGCGGAGGGACCGGCACGGGCGGTTCGCCCGTGGTGGCCCAGATCGCGCGCGAGCTCGGCGCACTCACCGTCGCTGTGGTGACGCGTCCGTTTTCTTTTGAAGGACAGCAACGCACCAAAAAGGCCGAAGCCGGTCTGGAGGACCTGCGCGGAACGGTTGATACGCTGATCACTATTCCCAACGACCGAATCCTCTCGATCATTGACCGCCAAACCCCCATCACGGATGCCTTTAGCGTGGTGGATGAAGTGTTGCGCCAAGGAGTTCAGGGTATCGCAGATCTGATCACAATGCACGGATTGATTAATGTCGATTTTGCGGATATCCGATCGGTGATGAAAGATGCAGGCACCGCACTGATGGGAATCGGGTACGGCGCTGGAGAAAACCGTGCCGTCGAAGCCGCCAAAGCTGCCATCGAGTCTCCGCTCTTGGATCAATCAATCCACGGGGCAAAGGGAGTGCTGTTCAACATTACCGGCGGATCCGATCTCTCGATGTACGAGGTGGATGAAGCCGCCAAAACCATCACCGAAGCCGCCGACCCAGATGCCAACATCATCTTTGGAGCGGTCATCAATGAAAACTACACCGGTGAAATGAAGATCACCGTGATCGCGACCGGGTTTTCTGGCGAGGGAAAAAAGAAACCGGGCCACTCCACACTCACGCGGAAATTTTTCAACGCCGAAGGCGAAGAAGACTCCACCAGCGAGCTGGACACACCGGCGTTCTTGCGGAAGAAATTGCGATAATTCTCTTCCCTTTTTTCAAAGCCTCTCCGTCATTGCGAGGAATGCCGTGACGAAGCAACCCCCCATTCTTTTTCTTTTTGAGTACGGGCAAGATATATCTTGCCCCTCCAATTCTTTCTTTTTTCTTTGTCTTTGTGAAAAAACAACCCCCAAACCCCCTTGTCAGGGGGCTGTACGGGACGCAGATCTGCGTCCCCTTCTTTTTTCTTCAGCACTTCAAAACTTCTCTTCTTCAAAACTCCCCCCTTTTCAAAACCTGCCCGTCATTGCGAGATTCCTGCGAAGCGGGAAACGAAGCAATCTTTCCCCCCTTTTTCAAAGGGGGACGGGGGGATTTCCTCATTTGTAATCTGTAATTTTTAATTTTTATTTCCCCTTCTTTTTCCTTCAAAACTTCCCTACTTCCCTCCTTCTCAACTTCTCAGCCTTTTAACTTTTGGACTTTTAAACTTTTCAGCTTTTGAGCTTTTTAACTTTTAAACTTTTCAACTTTTTTGCTACCCTTTCCCCGATGGAAAAAAACGAACTCCTAGAAAAAATCGCCGATCTGAGCGAGCAATTCAAAAAAATCGAACCGACCCTCGATCTGGAGAAAAAATCAGCTGAAATCGAACAGCTGCAGAAAAAAATGGCCGAACCAACTTTTTGGGATGATCCAGACGGGGCACAAAAGATTTCTCAAAAAGCCGCCGCGCTGGAACAGTTTGTCACGCGCTGGAAAACCATTGCCAGTACTCTCCAAGATCTGCCCGAACTCGTAGACATGGCGACCGAAAAAGAACTGCCCGATATTGAACAAGAATTTTATTCAATAAAGAGAGACTTTTCTGCCGGTGAATCCGAGACACTCCTGTCAGGGACGCACGATGGAAAGTCTGTGATTTTGAAAATTTCCACCGGCACGGGCGGACAGGATGCGGAGGATTTCAGTAAAATTTTGCTGCGGATGTACCTGCGATTTGCAGAAAACAAGGGCTGGAAAACACAAATTCTTGATGAATCCGATTCAGATGTGGGGGTCAAATCCGCCACTGTGGAGATCAACGGCACCAATGCGTACGGACTGTTGCAATCAGAGCACGGCGTGCACCGACTGATTCGCCTCTCGCCGTTTAATGCCAAAAACCTGCGCCAGACTTCTTTTTCGCGAGTGGAAATTTTGCCAGAGATCGAACAAGACACCGACGTGGAAATCGAGGAAAATGATCTGCGCGTGGACGTATTTCGTGCCTCTGGACACGGCGGCCAGAGTGTCAACACCACCGACTCTGCCGTCCGACTTACGTACCTGCCGCTGAATCTGTCCGTGACGTGCCAGAATGAAAAATCGCAGCTGCAAAACAAAGCCGCCGCAATGAAAGTCCTCAAATCGAGACTCCTCCAGCTCAAACTCGAGCAAAATGCCGAAAAGCTCGACCAGCTCCGCGGCGATCTGATGGAAAACACTTTTGGCTCACAGATCCGCACCTACACCCTCCAACCGTACAAACTCGTCAAAGACCATCGCACCGACGCCGAGCACAGCAATCCTGATAAAGTCTTCGACGGGGATCTCGACGTCTTCATCGAGGCTTTTTTGCGGAGTGAAAAAAAATAATCGTTCTTTTCTCTTCATTGCTTCACTTCTTCTCTCCTTCAAAGCTTTTTCTATTCCTCGTCAATTTCTTCCTCTTCTTTGGGCTGTTTGGGTTCGACACGGAACCGCGGATCGGCGGTGGGATCTGCCACGGACTCACCGGGAAACTCTGTTTTGTCCACTGGAAAATCCTCTAATGCCTCATCGCCCCAAAATCCGTTTTGTGGGTCTGTCATCATCTTGAGAGTATCCAGGCTGTTCTTTTCCTGTCAAATTATTTTTTATGAAAATTGGATCCCCCTTCGATCTCAAGGGCACGATATATTTGCTCCAAGGCCATCTGACGAAAGAGATTTCGGGTCCAGACCATCGCCCCAAAACTGAGCACAAAATTTGCACGTGAAATAATTTTTTGATCAAGTCCATGCGCGCCCCCGATGAGAAAATGCACGGTTTGTTTTTGCTCTAACCACTGGCGGAGCTGGTGCGCAAATTCGACGGAATTTTGTTTCTTTCCGTGCTCGTCAAAGACCACCAGGAAATCTGTTTCCGAAATTTTCGAGAGAAGTTTTTCTGCTTCTTTTTTCTTGGCCGCCGCGGGATCGTCAATGCCGGCTTGCAAAAGTGGGTGCAGGGAAACGTCACAACGAAATTCGATCCGACGAAGCATTTCCCGCTCGAAATCCGTGATTTCTGATTTCTTTCCAAAAAACCAAATTTTGATTTTCATCTCATCCAGCGTACAATTTTTCCTGAAAAATGAAAAAAATATTTTTGGCGGCAGCAATCTTTTTTTTGGGCGGATGCTCCGGCCCCTCCCTCCCCCTGGAGGAAACCAGTGGCACCACCCACCAGGTCCAGGTCGGTGAGCACCAGTGGGAGTTTGTCCTGCCCGAAGGATGGGAAATCATTCCGGTGCCGCAGAGCGTCGAAGCACTCTTTTTTGCCCGGAGTGGCCATGAAAATTTTGTCATCACCCGTCATCGCGGCGCAGGAGAAAATCTGATGGACCAGATCATGCAGGACGCGGACAAGGGGTTTTATACCTTTGAAGAAATCAGTCGAGACGAAGTCTCGTCGCAGTTTCGGGCAAAGCTCTCGGTCACCGAGCCCCAGCGCGACGTCTGGCAAAAAATATCGCCCATCCCAGAGACGGAGGAGTTTTTGCTCGCCAGCTGCAGTCTCGAGACATCCCAGGGCAGTACCGGCGCGTGCGAGACCCTCATCCCGTCCTTTGAAATTTTGGTGGACAACGACAAAGAAAACGACTAAAGTCCGCGCTGCTTTTTGACGCAGAGGATTCTTGTTTTGAGAAAACCTCCGAGTCCCGACAAGTCGGGACGAAGAAGAAGGGGCGATGGTGAAATCCCTTTTGGCCTCCTTTCTGGGGCCCCCGTGAAATCGCAGATTTCGTGGGAAAATTCCTCCCCAAATTCAAGCAAAGCCACAGGTTTTGCGCGAAGGGAGGAGTCGTGACGAAACTCAGTGCGAGTCCCGATAGATCGGGACGAGCCACGAGAGAAGTCGCGACGACGAGGCGCCATGGCGGAGTGGTTACGCAGAGGCCTGCAAAGCCTTGTACCCCGGTTCGATTCCGGGTGGCGCCTCCAAAACAAATTGCAAAAAGCAAAAATGGAAAAAGATATCTTGAAAACCAAAAGTTTTGCTTTTGCCGTGCGAATTGTGAAATTCGCACTGCTTCTTCAAAAAGAGAAGAAAGAATTCACGCTTTCTCAACAGATTCTCAAAAGTGGAACCTCCATCGGCGCAAATGTTGCTGAGGCACATGCCGCTATTTCAAGGGCAGATTTTTCCGCAAAAATTTCCATCGCTCACAAAGAAACGATGTACTGGCTCACACTGCTCAAAGAAACCGATTTTCTCGAAGAAAATTTATTTCAGTCTCTTTTTTCCGATGCAGAAGAGCTGGCCAAAATAACCTTTTCTGTGCTAAAAACAACGCGGCTCAAAAAATAAGTGCTCTTTGTTCTTTGCTCTTTGTGACCTACAAAGTCCTTGCCGACGACGTCCGGGTGGTGGAATGGTAGACACTGGGGACTTAAAATCCCCTGCGCCCACAAGCGCGTGCGGGTTCAAATCCCGCCCCGGACACCACAGATTTGCTCTTTTTTAAAAAAGGTCCCGCTATAAGAAAACGAAAAATATCTTTTTTTGGGGCCCCCGTCCCGCCGTGGCGGGATGGGGAGAGGAGGAGCGGATGAAGTGTGCCGAGCTGCTGGCGAAGCCAGCCGCGAGGACAACGAAATCCGCGACGACGAGCGCGGGTGGTGAAATTGGTAGACACGCTGGCCTTAGGAGCCAGTGCCGCAAGGCTTGGAGGTTCGAGTCCTCTCCCGCGCACCAGCGCGAAATGCTGATGTCCCTGCAGGGGGCAGCAGTATTTTGCCATTGGCACGAGAGGACGAGAACCTCGCAGGTTCGTGCGAAGCCCTGACCCCGCCCTGGCGGGGGAAGTTTCCTCTCCCGCGCACCACCATACTTGCCCACGAACGTGTGAGTGGCTGCAAGTATGAGTGCCTCGCCGAAGTCTTGACGAAGGCGGGCAAATTTTTTTACAGATCTCAAATCTCAATTTTTGAACATTTGTTCTTCGCTTTTTCTTCTTCTCTTTTCTCACTTCGAAACTTCCCTGCTTCCCTTCTTCAAAACTCCACCCCCCCTTTTCAAAGGGGGACGGGGGGATTTTCCCATTTATCATTTATCATTTGTAATCTGTAATTGTTCTTTGCCTTCCTCTCCCGCGCACCAGGAAAAAAGCACACTGGTCTTTTCCCAAAAAATTGGTACGATTTTCGCGATGCAATCTCTCGTCCTCTCACATCTTCAGCAAAATATTGATCAAGAATTTTGTTCAAAAATTCAGTTCAGCCCGGTCCCCCGCGGCCAGTCGGGGGATCTGGCGCTGAGTTTCTTTGCGCTAGCAAAGTCAGAGAAACAAGCCCCCCCTGTGCTCGCAGCGGAAGTTGCAAAAAAACTAAAAAACGCAGACTTCCTGGAAAAAACGGAAATCGTGGGTCCGTACCTCAACCTCTTTTTCAGACCGGAAGTGCTGATGAAAGAGGCACTCGCAGCCCCCCTGGAGGGCAAAAGTCTGGCGGGAAAAACGATCGTCCTGGAATTTTCGGGGCCAAACACAAACAAGCCCCTGCATCTGGGGCACATGCGAAACCACGCCCTGGGGATTTCGATGGCAAATATTTTGGAAGCCGTCGGGGCCCAGGTCCATCGCGTCAACATCATCAACGACCGCGGCGTCCACATTTGCAAATCCATGCTCGCCTACCAAAAATGGGGAAATGGCGAAACCCCGCAACAAAGCGGGGAAGCGCCGGATGCTTTTGTGGGACGGTACTACGTTCGATTTGAAACCGAGGCCAAAAAAGATGAATCGCTCAAAAATGAAATCCAGACGATGCTCCAAAAATGGGAATCCGGCGATCCCGAGATCCGCGCGCTCTGGGAAAAGATGAATCAGTGGGCACTGTCAGGACATGCCAAAACCTACAAACGTCAGGGCATCGAATTTGAAAAAAACTACATCGAGTCCGAGACCTATCAGCTGGGAAAAGAGTTTGTGCAGGAGGGGGTCAAAAAAGGAGTCTTCCAAAAACGCGACGACGGAGCCATCGCCATCGACCTGACAAAGGAAGGGCTTGATGAAAAAGTCGTCCTGCGGCCAGATGGAACCAGTGTGTACCTCACGCAGGACATCGCTGTTGCGAAATTACGATACCAGGACTTTGATCCGGACGAACTGGTGTACGTGGTCGCCGACGAGCAAAATTATCATTTCAAGGTTCTTTTCTTGTGTTTGGAAAAATTGGGGCTCATTGAGAGTAAGAAATGTGTTCATCTTGGGTACGGCCTGGTGCACCTCCCCGATGGACGGATGAAGTCCAGAGAAGGCACGGTCGTCGACGCAGACACGTTGATGGACACGCTTAAAAACTTGGCAGCCGCAGAGATCAAGGCGCGTCACGACGACTGGACGGAGGAGCAAATATCCGAAACCGCGGAAAAAATTCAGGACGCAGCATGGAAATTTTTTCTCCTCTCCACTGCGCCAAAAAAAGCCATCACATTCGATGCACAAAAATCGATTCAGTTTGAAGGCGCCACCGGTCCGTACCTGCAGTACGCGGGAGTCCGGATTCAGTCGATTCTCCGAAAAGCAGGCGGCGTTCCGGATGAAGATTTTTTAAGTCATTTCGGAGAAGCAGAAAAAAAACTCGGGGGAAAAGTTCTGGAGTTTGCGCCAGTGCTCGAGCGCGCCGCAGAGACGATGAATCCCACCTACCTCGTCACCTACCTGCTGGAGCTCGCCCAAGACTGGTCGAGTTTTTACGCGGGAAATTCTGTCCTGAAGGCGGACACAGGCGGACAAAAAGATGCCCGTCTGCAGCTGGCGGAGAAAGTCTTGGCAGTGCTGAAACGCGGCATTGAAATCCTCGGATTTCAGTTGCCAGAGCGGATGTAGCCCCCCTCATTCCCGCGAAAGCGGGAATCCGCGTTCCTCACGGCACAAATTTTGCGGGCCTGAGCTCATCAAATTTTTTGAGAATCTTGAGATCTTTATGAGAAATCTTTCCCACGTACAGCTCGGGCAGTGTCCCACCACTACTGAGAAATCGATCCACCTCCTGCTCCCCACGGAAATAAATGGAATCTTTGGTAAACGCCCCGGATTTGGACGTTTTGGAAACACCGCGCTTGGATTTGACACAGAGCTTCCAGACTAAATCTTCGGAAATGTCGTAGGTACTCCGGAGAAAATCAAAGAGATCCCGAAAAGACATCTTTCCCGCGAGAAAGATTGCCACCATCAAGAGCGCCGGCGTGATAAATTTTTCCCCGAGATTTAATCCCAGTGCGTTTTGGTTGTGGACCGCCAGTCCTTCTTCTGTGAGCAAATAGCCCGCTGTCCCCCGCCGGAAAATTTGAAAGGGCTGCTGCTTCCCATTTTCGTTTCGAAACACATGGGTCCCCAGCTCGTGGACAAGCAACGCCTGCAGGCGATTTTCACGAAATGTCGCTCCTTTTCGGACGAGAATACTTCCATTTTTGGTGACCTGTACATCCGCCACAGACTCTTCCAATAATTTCACTTTCCAGTGAGAAAGATGGTGTGTTTTTAAGTACGCCTGAAGCTGCTCGACGGCTGCACGGCTGTCGAGCTCTGGACTGTCGTCGGGAGCCACTTCTGGATGTTTTTTGA
The DNA here is from genome assembly GCA_021734785.1 of Candidatus Altimarinota bacterium. Lineage (GTDB taxonomy): Bacteria > Patescibacteriota > Gracilibacteria > UBA4473 > UBA4473 > JABGQW01. The sequence goes on from JAIPIF010000005.1 coordinate 26,169, forward strand.
GAAACTCCACCGCTTTGCGATACCGTATCTCTGTCACGCCGCCAAACACCCGTTCGGAAAAGTGCGGAAAATCATCCGTGCCCACCGATTCGATGAGTGAGGCACGATCCGAAAGTTCCTGAATTTTTTTGGAAAAGAGTGGATACAGCACGTGATCCACTTCCGGAATTTTTTTGAGTTCTCGCTGAATGTGATCCAGATCCAGTTCACATTCCCGGTACAAAAACCGTGGCACAAAGTCCCCGTGCACAAGAAAGAGCTCTTTTTGTTCTTCCAGATTTCGAGGATTGATGTACGTGAGAAGCTTGAGCTGCTCGTCGATGCGGCAGATTTTTTCATCCACATTTTTTATCTTTCGTTCATCCACATGGGAAGCGATGACCGCTGGAGCAGATTCGAATTTTTTGTTGGGATCGACGAGAAAGTCTGTCAGGAATTTTCCTGCGAGCAAAATGTCGGCGTCTTGTACGGTTCCCTTTTTGACGGGCAACTTCATTCGCTGTCCTCCGATCGTGATGTCCAAAAGTGATTGCTCGGGATGGTGGCGGTTGGGCGCAATTAAATTTTCCGAAGCGGTCAGATCGATTTTTGCCACGATGTGTTCTGGAGGCTCTCCGTTGAGAAGAACGTTTTCGTACACACCGAGAATGGGTTTTTTCTTGAGGGATTCCTCGAGGCTCGATTTATCAGAAAACAGTGTTTTGCTCACATTGACGCCATCTTCAACCGAAAGAATTTTGAGATCAGCTATTTTTTTGAGTCGCTGTTTGAGCGGCACACGATTGGCAATCTGGATCTTGAGCCCCGCACGAGCATTGAGCTCTAGGACTTTTACTCCCGCATTGGTGACCACAAAATCGATGCCGAGATAGCCAATTTTGGTCGTCTTTTGGATTCGGGCTGCTGATTCGAGGATTTCATCCCAAAAGGGAATCTGAAACCCCACTGCTGACTCTCCATTTGGAAGCTTTCGGAGAAACTGGGAGTGGTACGCTGCTCCGATGGTCTTGCCGGTTCCCAGGTCGATGCCCATACCATACGCCCCCAGCTCCATGTTGGCTTTGCCGTCCGATTCATGCGTCGGCACACGAAGCATCGCCATCACGGGAACAAGGTTAAAGACAATCACTCGCACATCACAGAGTCCGGCTTCGGTCAGGCGCGCAAAATCTGGATGGGGCTGGAGATGTTCTTCAAAAATAACCGAATCTCGGATGCCGGAGATTGAATACTTTCCGTCCAAAATATCAATGCAGTGACGATACATGTCCTCCTGATACAGGCGATGTCCCCCGGCCGTCCGCCAGGAGTGTTTTTTGCGTTCAGTGACAACTAGAATTCCCGCTCCGCCGTATCCGTGGTTTGGCTTGAGGACAAAAGAATCCGGCAGCGCATCAAAAAACTCCGGCGTGAGCTCTGTGTGGCGTCGTATCACGTGGAAGAGTTTTGCCGCTCCGATACCACGAGAGGCGAGAAACTGCTTGGTAAAAATTTTATTATCGGCAAACTTTTTATTGGCATGCGAGTTGTGCCGCGCGATGTATTCAAGATTTCGCGCGTTCATCCCCAAGATCTGTCCGGATCGTTTCCACCAGTTCATGCAAAAAAATTATTCTTCTTTGGTGTCGTCCCCAAACAACGCCGAAAATTTAAAATATTCAGACAGCCGCAGCCCGGTAAATCGCCCGAGCCACACGGTAGCCAAAATCGGAAGCAGGATGATCTCTGGCACAGAAAGAATGCGGGTTTCCATCCAGTTCCACTCGACAAACACAAAACCAATGAGCGACACCAAAACCGTTTCTCCCGCAACAATCAGCGCCGTACGAAGGCCCCCTTCGGTTTGCGCAGAGAGAAATTTTTCCGAAATGGTCGACATCACCAGCATGGGAAAGATTGCAAGCGTCAGATTGATCGACGTGTCGAAATACAGAGCCAGTCCCAGCACGAGAAAAAACGAAAGTGCCAGCACCGAGAGCAGCAGAGAAACTCGTGGAATGTAGAGCAGCTCCACATGGTCAAAAAGCAGACGAATGAGATAGCTCACCACCAGCACCAGCGCAAAAACAAGAAATCCAAACTCCAGTCCCAGCAGGATAAAGCTGAGCGTCAGCATGAGCGGCGCAAAAACTCCAAAGGTCCGTAGTCCCACAAACTGGCGGAAAAATGCGATAACAAAAGTCACAAACGGTACGGCAAGAAGGAGAAAAATCACATTCTGAGAAATGCCGTGCGAGACGAAGTACGTCGTCAGCCGTGAGAGCGGCAGCCAGGTACTCATCCGTGCATCGAGAATTTTGAATTCAATCGCGCGCTCCTGCAGATCATCCGTGATGGTTTCGGTCGGATTTTGAAACAGCAGATCCAGTGCCTCTGGCCGGGTCAAAAGGATGGACCCTGGATCAAGAATGACAAAGACCGGTTGCAGTAATTTGGCAATCTGATCAAGCGATCCTTCCGAGATCTGCACCAGCTGTTTTTGTCGAAAAGAGATCTGCGACTCAGGAGAAATTTTTTGCCACCACTGTGCAAAATTTTGAAAGGCAGTCGCGGAGCGAGTGTAAAAAAGAATCATTTCCGCTTCCTGAAGAAACCCTACATTTTCTTGGAGACGTCGCTGAAACGTTTCATCCGCGGCAATGCCGGTTTCGGATTTTTGAAAAGAAAGTGTTCTGAGCCAAATCCCGCGGTCTCCCGCACGCTCGATGAGCCCCTCCACGGGCACCTCTGAGTCTCTGACAAGTACCATTTTTTGGCTGTAGACTTTGACGGAAAAAATCCGGGATTCTCGAAGCTGTCCCTGACGCACGCTGAGTTTGACTTCGTAGCGACCGGGGTCAGCAAAAGTATGGCGCACTTTTCCCCCCCACTGCACCTGACTCCCATCGCCGAAATCCCACCAGTACACCGGCGGACCAAATTCTTCTTCCGAAAGCAGTTCCGAGCTCATCGCATCAAACACGGTCTCCTGTCCGGGCGCAATAAATTCATCGTACTCGGCCTGGGGACGGATACGGAGTGGTTCTTTTTCGGGGGAAACGGATTCTGCCGCTCGATCAGGACTGGCCGCTGGCAAAATGGTGGCCTCCGGGACGGAGGGAGAATCGGGAGATTGTGCCATCACCAGGCTGGTCAAAAGCAGTCCCCCTGCGAATGCCAAAAACAGACGTTTCATCACTGTGGATTTTGCCAGATCTGAGGAAAAATGCTACTTTTTCCGCGATGAACATCCCTCTCCACCGCATCGACAAATCGCTCCCCCTGCCCCAGTACGAAACTGCGGGGAGTTTTGCGTTTGATTTTGTGGCACGAGAGCGGACGGAAATCGGACCAAAAGACGTGGGCTTTGTCCCGGGAAATGTCATAATCGAGTGCCCCCCAAATCTGGCACTCCTGATCCTCCCGAGAAGCTCTCTGTTTCGCAAAAAATCACTTCTGATCCCAAATGCCCCCGGATTGGTCGATCAAGACTACTGCGGAAAAGATGATGAAATTCTGATTCAGGTGCTCAACTTGTCTGAGGAAACGGTGGTGGTCGACCGCGGAGAAAAAATCGCTCAGGGGCTGTTTGTGCGAACAGAGCGAGCAGCCTTTGAAGAGCACGATTCGCCCAGAGAAAAAAGTCGCGGAGGATTTGGCAGTACCGATACCCCATGAAAAATCTGGAAACGGTGTTTCGGGATTTTTTGAAACGGGAAAATCTCGAGGACCAAAAATTGCTGCTCCTGGTCTCGGGCGGAATCGATTCGATGACCCTCCTGCATGTGGCGGTGCAAACGATGGATCCGACGAATATTTTTGTCCTGCATGTAAATCATAAAACCCGCTCCCAGTGTGAGAAAGAGCAAGTTTTTGTGGAAAAAGTGTGCGAGCAATACGGGGCAAATTTTTTGGGGAAAACCCTTGCAAAAAAGCCGCAAAAAAACCGAGAATCTTTCTGGCGCGCCGAACGGGAACGGTGCAAAACCTGGGCGATAAAAAAAACCGGAGCAAAACGAGCCCTCAGCGCCCATCATGCCACTGATCTGGTGGAAACGATGCTCTGGCGACTGGTGAAGGGCACCGGCGTGTCCGGGCTCTCGCCGTTTGAGACGGAGACGAAACCGTTTTGGACCGTGTCAAAAGCAGAAATAGAAAAATACGCACGAGAGAAAAAGCTGCAATGGTGGGAAGATGCCAGCAACTTGAATACAAATTTTGATCGAAATTTAATTCGCCAGGAGGTGCTTCCCGAGCTTCGGAACATCACGCCAAATCTGGAAAAGGTCTTTGTCGCAGAGGCCCGGCACTTTTCTTCAGTGGAAACATTTTTGCGCTCCCGGCTGCCCTCCCCCCTTGAGAAAAAAATGTCACTCAAGACGTTTCTCACACTCCCCGAAATTTTACAGACAGAATTTTTGCGATCCATTGCACGACAAACACCCAGTTCTTCTGAAATTGACGACTGCCTTCGCTGGCTGCGGGGCACTCCTCCTGGGGGATCGGCGAAAAAGATCGGCGGGACTCCCCTCCGCCTAGAGCAAAACAAACTCCGCTGGGATTAAGAAACAAACGATTTGACCACCCGCCAGTACACCGGCTCGACCAGGATGCGAATTTCCTCGGCATTGCACCAGCGAGATTCCACAATCTCCTGACCATCGATTTCAATGGTGCCGTCCTGCCATTCCGCAGGAAAAAATAACACATGCGCACCAGCAAATCCCGGATGCTGTTTTTGAAATTCTGCTGGAAATCGATATTTATACTCCCCGATTGGAGCACGAGACACGAGCGTGATGTGTGCTGCCGAACCACACTCCTCGTGAAATTCCCGCTCAGCGGCCGTAGAATGGGATTCCTCTGTCGCGACCCCTCCCTGGGGAAACTGCCACGCATGGCGGGATCGTGGTTTTTTGACAAGAAGAAACTCTTTTTTTCTTCCCTCTCCCCGAGAAACCACCACTGAAGCCACCGGGCGAAAGTGTTCCATCAAAAACAGGGTACTCTAAAAAATATATTTTGAAAAGATTCGCAAAGCGGGACCTAGGAGACTTTGAGAATTTTGTAGGTAAATTCTCCTCCGGGCGCCTGGATTTTGACCGAATCCCCTTCTTTTTTCCCCAAAATAGCCTCCCCAACAGGCGATTCATTGGAAATTTTATGGGCGATAGAGTCCGCCTCTGTGGACCCGACAATCGTATACTCATGCTTTTCTTCTTTGGAACCCACTCGCTGCAGGGTCGCTTTTGAGCCAATCTGCACCGTGCCCGAAGCACTTTCTTCAATTATTTCTGCATTTTTGATCTGTTCCTCAAGCTCAGAAATACGCGCCTCGACAAATGCCTGTTGATTCTTGGCCTCATCGTACTCCGCGTTTTCAGACAGATCTCCATACGAAATGGCTTCCTTGAGCCGCTGAGCTACTTCTTTTCGCCCATGCGTCCGCAGATCTTCCAGTTCGTCTTTGAGCTTTTGGAGACCCGCTGCGGTGAGCAACACTTTTTTCTTGGTGGAGGAATCTGATGATTTTGGAGGCATACGAAAAGAGATGAAAGAATGCGGCGGGAATTGTACCGCCGAAAAGAAAAAAATCAACTATTGATTTTGACAGACATGGGGTGATTGCGAAGTTTTTCGAGCACTTTCCCTTCGATCTGGCGGATGCGCTCACGCGTGACGTTAAAATCTCGGCCAACTTCTTCCAGGGTGTGCGGCACGCCGTCTTCGAGCCCAAACCGCATTTTGATGATTTTCTGCTCACGGGCGGAGAGGTACTGCAAGAGGTCGTCTATGTTTTCTTTGATCAGCTGTCGGTGCGTGGTTTCAAAGGGAGAGAGCATGCCCTCGTCTTCGATAAAGTCCGAGAGCTTGGAATCCTCCTCGGTCCCCACGGGTGCCTCCAGAGAAACGATATCCTGGGAGATCTTGAGAATGTAGTTTACTTTTTTGAGCTCCAGTCCCATCTCGACAGCAATTTCCTCCGGCAAAGGATCGCGCCCCAGTTCTTGCTGAAGTCGTCGCTGAGTGTAGCGGAGTTTGTTTATGGTTTCGACCATGTGCACCGGAATGCGGATGGTACGAGCCTGATCTGCGATCGCACGGGTGATGGCCTGTCGGATCCACCAGGTAGCATACGTGGAAAATTTAAATCCTTTGCGATAGTCGAATTTTTCAACCGCGCGAAGCAGTCCCAAATTTCCTTCTTGCATCAAGTCAAGAAATGCCAGGCCCCGTCCGATGTACCGTTTGGCAATGGAGACGACCAAACGCAGGTTACACTCAGCCAATCGTTGCTTGGCAGCGAGATCACCCTTCTCAATCGCTTTGGCCAGATTCACCTCCTGCTGGGCCGTGAGGAGCGGCACTCGTCCGATTTCATTCAGATACATCCGCACCGAATCATTGGAGATTTCAGACAAATCCAGTTCTTTGGGTTCTTCGGCTTCATCATCTGTTTCTTCCTTGTCCTCGTCTTCTTTGGAGTCGTCGACTTCGACGACGACCTCCTTTTTGCCTTCTTTTTTCTCCTCCTTTTCGGCTTCCTGTTTTTGCTTTTCTTTCCAGATTTTCTCATCACGCACTTCCACCACCTCGACACCGAGATCAAGCAACAATTCGTACAATTCATCCAGCTGATCCAGATTTTCTTCTACATCCGGCAGCGCACGAAAAAGCTCCTGCTCGGTAATAAATTTTTGCTCTCGCCCCTTTTGGACCAGGTGCTGGACCTCTGGATCAAAGCCCTGGATCTGCTGCTGAACTCGTGGTGGCAAAATGGGCGCCATTTTTTTATTTCCGCCAATCCCAATCTGAGCGGTCGGTTTTTTCTTGTTTTGAACATTTTTTTTGTTCAATCTTTTTCTGTCATTTTTTGCGGATGGAGCACTGGTCTTTTTCTGTTTGGGAGGCGGTGAAGCCGCACGCTTTTCTGCCTTTTTTGATGCAGCGGAAGTCCTTTTTTTGGGGGTGGGTTTCTGTTGCTGAACGGAAGATTTTGGGGAGGTTTTCTTGACTGACTTTTTCATTTTTTTCGCTGGTTTAGAAAGGTTCTTTTCCGTCTTTTTGGCTGCTTTTTTGGGAGACTTTGACGCGGATTTTGTTTTTTTCACTCCCGTTTTGACTGCCGGGGACGCTGACTTCTTTTGGGTCTCCTTTTTCACTGGTTTGGAAGAACTCGTTTTTTTCAGCGTTTTTTTTGCTGAAGTTGTTCCTTTTTTGGTCTGCTTTTTTTTGGAATCTGCCATGGAAAAAAATTAAAACTGAGAAAGAAAATCGATTTTTTGACTGGAAAGCAGTCGGATATCGTCAATACCAAATTTCATCATTGCCAGGCGGGTCAGTCCAAATCCAAAAGCAAAGCCGGAAAATTTCTCAGGATCTACGCCCGCATTTTTGAGCACATTTCGATGGACCATGCCCGCCCCCATAAATTCAATCCAGCCGGTTTGTTTGCAGGTTTTACAGCCTTTTCCGCGGCACAGTGTACACTGAAAATCCACTTCGAGTCCCGGCTCCACAAAGGGAAAGTATCCCGGCCGAAAACGAATGCACGTGTCCGTCTCAAAGAGATGTCCTAGCATCGTTTCGATGGTCCCCTTGAGATGAGCCAGAGAAATATCTTCGTCCACAAGCAGTCCTTCGACTTGATAAAATACCGCATCATGACTGGCATCCACATCTTCATTGCGAAACACGCGTCCTGGAGCAATAACTCGAAGGGGAGCCCCCTGCTCCTGCATCGTGTGGATCTGTACATCGGATGTCTGTGTTCGAAGAACAAAATTTTTGTTCGGATTGTCACCTTTTCGTTGAATCCAAAAGGTATCCTGCATATCTCGCGCCGGATGTGATGCCGGGATATTGAGGGCATCAAAATTATACCATTCATTTTCAATGTGGTTTCCGTCTGCAACGGCAAATCCCATCGACTGGAAAATCTCCTCCACTCGCTCCTGAACCCGGCTGATGGGGTGGAGTGAGCCGCAATTTGCAGGAGCAGGCTTGGTCACATCAATCCATTCCGATTCCCATTTCTGTTTCTGCATTGCCCCTGCGAGTTCTTTCTTTTTTTGCAGAGACAGGTCCGTCAATTGCTGACGAAGCGCTCCAACCGCCTTTCCTGCTTCCTTTTTTTGGTCGGCAGGAAGTTCTTTGAGTTGTTTGGAAAGTACCGAAAGCGCCGATTTTTTTCCAAAAAATTCTGATTCAAACCGCTCTATATCTGATGCATTCTGAATCTTCTCCGCCGTGTCTCGGGCAGAGTTCAAAATTTTTGGAATGCGGGAAATGACATCTTCCACGGAAAAGGCGGGGGAAAAATTTGCTTTCAGCTTTAAATTCCTGTAAAATGTGGGGAATTTTGGAGAAAAAGTCAAACTTTTCTCTCGCAAAATGCATCTCAAAAAAACAGAAAAAAATGGTAAATTTCAATTTCGGTCTCGGCGGCAAAAAGGACGATCACACATCGCAGGACGACGCCCAGAAAAATGCCACTCCGCAAAAAGACACGCCCCCAACTACGGATCAAAAAACACCTCCCGTAGCTGACACGCAGTCACAGCAAGAGGCAAAAGAGCCGGTTGAGCAAAAACCAGTAGAAAAAACCGCGGAGAAACCGGAAGAAAAAAAAGAAGTCCCCGCGGCAAAAGAGACCAAACAAGACAGCGGCTCGACGGCGTCGATCCCCAATCCCTTTGCCGGCGCCCAAACGGAGGAAAAAACGGAGACAAAAGAGAGCGCTCCTGTGCCGACACAGGAATCCCAAACAGAAGACGGAAAAAATCCGATTGCTCCTCCCACAACACAAAACAAAACCGATTCCCCAAAAGCGACCGAAGACAAAAAAGAAAACGGTCCTTTTTCTGCAGACAATCCTTTTGCTACCGCGACCGAGCCAAAGACTCCTGTCGGTGTGGAAACGAAAGAAGGTCCCAAAAAAGAATCGGAAGAGAAGTCTCTCCCAAAACCCAAAGACACTTCCAATCCGTTTGCTATGCCAGAAGAGGCCACCCTCAATGCGGATGTGCCGGAGATCAGCCCTAAAGAAAAAGAGGAACAAAAAGACACCACGCCTCCCCCGATTCCTCCAAGTGCTCCCGCTCCTCAAACAGACACGCCATCTGATGGAGGACAAACATCGGGCACGCCGTCCGCGGAAAAATCGTCCGAGCCAAAAACGACCGAAGAAAAGCCGAGCTCCAGTACATCGATAAAAGAGGTTCCCAATGCTCAAAAACCCCCATCCCCCGTCGTCCCTACCTTTGAACCGGAAAAAGCACGCGAGGTCGAAAAAGACATTGCTGTAAACGAGCCGTCGAAATCAAAAAGCGGCGAGCAAAAGGCATCCGAGAAAACACCAGAAAACAGTTCCTCAGAGAGTCCATTTCATTTCTCTCTGGGAGAGCAAAAAAAAGACACACCACCAAACAGAGAATCGAACGAGAAAAAGCAGGACACGGAAGCCAAGCCGGAAAACTCTCTCGGAAATAACGGCGGACAAGACACTTCTCCAAAGCAAACAGCCGATGGAAATGATCCACTCGCGACACTCAAAAAGCTGAAAGCCGACATCGAAGGCTTTGTCCAATCACACAAGGCCCAGATCAAAAAATATCAAGACCAGATCAGCGATCTCGAGGGAAAAATTGAAGCGGAAAAGAAAGCGCTCAGAGAAAAACAAAACTCTTTTGCACAGATGGCTGACGAAATTCAGTCACTGACCCAGCGTTTTGGTGGAGGAAACGGACAGAAAAAAGGAAGCAATAACTCCAATCACACACCACACAACGGAAAAGGGAAACAATAATCCGGGTTAAAAAACGTTTAAAAAAAGCCCGCCCCGAGAGGCGAGCTTTTTTCTTTTGATTGCAACTACAATTATTTGACGGCGTCTTTGAGGCCTTTTCCTGCTTTGAAAGTTGGAACTTTTCGTGCAGGGATTTTGATTTTGGCGCCGGTCTGAGGGTTGACACCGGTGCGTGCTGCACGGGCGGACACCTTAAACGTACCAAATCCTGTCAGGGTGACAGATCCTCCTTTTTTGAGCTCTTTGGTCACCGAAGTGATCATTGCGTCGAGCGCGTCAGCGGCGGCTTTTTTGGTGACGCCAGCACCTGCTGCCATGGCAGCAACGAGATCGCCTTTTGAGTAGGCCATTTTTGTAGGGGGTTAAAAAATACAAAAAAGTCTGGCCGAATTGTAAACAGGGGTTTTGTGCGATTGCAAGGGCTTTTTGCGAAAATCGCATTGCGGAAAACTTTTTTTTGTTTCAAAGATAAATATGCAAAAGAGTCGCATCTGGAGCGATTTCCTGAGTATTTTTTGTGAACGTGGAAAATTTACGCCATCACATACTCTTCGAAGTCTGCTTTGCTAATTTCTGTTTTATACCCCTTTCCAATGCGATTGAGAATGCCTTTATTTGCCTCTGTCACTGTAGCTACATAATCTGCTCCCTTTTCAGATCCAATGATATAGTCATCAGACTTATTTAGTGCGTATGGATAAAAAGTCGCCATATAAAGATCAGCTACTGAGTTTAGCTTTCCTGCATACGCAGCATAATATTTCTCAACATACTCCAATTGTTCAACTCCCGACATAATTCGCAATGCATCAACCGTTGTTCCTAATCCTTCAGCCGTTCTCGGCATAAACTGAATAAGTCCCGTCGCTCCTCCATTCGGATTCCGTGCTTGAGGGTTGATGCCAGATTCTTTTTGCATAACAAGGACAAGATGTTCTCTTTGAATTCCCAAATTCTTACATATTTCATCTAGCTTTTGAGAGAATTCCCTGTTTTCCAATAATTCTTGCCCCTTCAAAATTTCTATTTCTCCTCGAGCTTCCCTTTCTTCAAGAACTTTTTTTGTTTTCGCATCTAATTTTCCTGATTTTCGAATTCGTTTTTTCTCTGCTTTCTCATTGTTTTTCACGCTTTTTTGAAAATCTTCCTTCACCTCCAATTCCTCGCCCAGAGAAAGGGTGGCAAAATCCGCAGTGGCCGTTTTAAATTGATCGAATTCCGTCTGTTGCACAGGTGTTTCAAACTGCTGATCGTCAGAAAGAAGTTCTATTTTTTCTCCGCCGTACACGGGCAAATATCTCCCTGCAGAATTGAGGTACCCTACTTTTCCATTCCGAGGATTGATCGAGCGTTTTCCCAAAATACCATTGACTCGAACATACTCCTGTGTGTGAGGAATCAAGTCTCCGAGTCCCACGTATTTCAGTGCCCCGTAATTTCCACGGAATTTGACGATCCGCTCTGCACCATTCACATCGAGGAATAATTTAGAAAGAAGTCCTGGATGATCGAGACTTTCAGCCAAGAGATCGGATCCACTGGTGGAGGCAATCAGCTGGGAAATTTTCTCATTTTGAAAGGGAATTGAATCTACATCTGCTTTCATCACCAGTTCTGAAAGCGCTTGAAAGTTTTTTACTTTTTCCCATTCTGCTTCCTCGATCACCTCTCCCGTTTGTTCAAAGGATTCATACTGATCCAGCGCCACCTGCAGATCTTCAAGATAATCCTTGAGCTCTCTCATTTCCAATTTTTTATCCCCATCTTCATCCTGCATCTGGATCTGCAACTGATCCAGCAATGCTGCGGAAAGATCCGTTTCAGCATTTTTTTCGACAAATTTTTCGATTTTTCTCTGATATCGACGTTTTTCCAGTTTTGAGGTGTCATCAAAATTTTCCTGCGCCTCCTCCGCCACAACATCGTGAAACGACGGCTTCTCTGCTTGCTGCCACACAAACCGTCCCCAAGAACTCTCGAAAGTGTGAAACAGATGTTTCATTGTTTGGAATCGTTAAAAAAGGATTCAATCTCCGCCAGTTCTTCTTTTTCTTTTTGACGCAGAGATTCTTCTCGCTGCAGCAGTTCTTTGAGCTTCCCCTGCGAAACAGCCCGCTCGAGATCCTCGAGAAAGTGTGGATTTTTCTCGAGTGCCGAGGACAAAATCGAATTTTGCTTTTCGAGAATCCGCTCGAGCTGTGCCTGCAGGTGTTCTTTTTGAAAATCTGAAACGGCTGGATTTTGAAAAAGCGTTCGAATTTTTTCTCGGGTCTGAGGCGACAGCAGCAGCTGTCCCTTGAGGAGATTGTGCACGGTGTGCTCTGTCGATGCAGAGAGAGTTTGATCCATCGCGAAATTGTACCAAAAAATACGGGAAAAAGCAAGCCCCTTCTGATCTCGCTGCAACTTTCAAGACGAAGTATCGAACAATTTCAAGAGAACTGCCCGATCATCATCCTCGGCAATTTTATTTTTACCTGTGTGCCCGCATTTTTCGCAGTGAAACCGGATCGATACCATTTCCCCACTCCGAGTTTCGACAGACACCGGGCGCAAAATCCCACCGCACCCCGAAGCCCGATCGCCCGGAGAGATATCCACGTGCAAAGAGTGCAAGCACTTCCGGCAATGATTGCGACAGGTTTTGGGCGCGGGCGGATTGTGATGCCCGCAGACCGTGCAGACAAATTCTTCGTTGATTTTCTGAAAGGATTTCGCCATCATCTGCGCGTGAAAACGTTGAAACTACTCGGCGTCCGCATTGATTCTGTCCCGCGGAAGGATCTCGAAGGAATTTTTACAGAGATGCTGAATGGACGCAAGTTTCAGCACATTGCGACCGTCAATCCGGAGTTTCTCGTCGCGGCGCATCGGGATCCAGTTTTTCGAAAAATTCTGAATAAAACCGATCTCAATCTCTGTGATGGTGCAGGAATTTCGCTGATGGCAAAACTGTTGTACGGCCGAAAAATCCACCGCACCACCGGTGTGGACGTGGCAGAAATCCTCTGTCGTACCGCCGCCAAGCAGGGAAAATCCGTATACTTTTTGGGCGGATTTGGGGTGGCACACCTCGCAGCGGTACGGATGCAAAAAAAATTTCCAAACCTCCGCGTCGCCGGAGCAGAAGATGGCGACCCGGAAGCCTGTTCCAAACTGCTGAAGTCTGCAAACCCAGATGTCATTCTCGTCGCATTTGGAGCGCCAAAACAGGAATTTTGGTTGAACGAGTTTGGTGATCAAATTCCGGGGCTGAAGCTCGGAGGCGGCTTTGGGGGAACTTTTGATTTTTGGGCAGGCAAACTCCGGCGCGCTCCAGGCTTTTTTCAAAAAATAGGACTCGAGTGGTGCTGGCGACTGGGGCAGGAACCGCGAAAAAGAGCTCCGCGCATCTGGCGTGCAGTCTGTGTGTTTCCCTTTCTGGCGATTCGGGAGCGATTTGAAAAAAAAGAAAACTAGAGCTCTTCGAGTTCAGAGAGAATCTCCTCTTCTTTTTCTTCTTCTTCTGCCTCCTGTTCTCGGCGCCGAAGCTCGGCCTGTTTGGCTTTTCGCTTTTTCTCAATCTCTGCGTTGCGACGAGCGATTTCTTCTTTCGAAAGTGTGTCTTTTGCTGGGGGGGCATATTTTTCTTCAATTTCGGCGAGTTTCTTTCGCTCGCGGGTGAGAATTCCTCGCAGTTTTTCCATTTGCTCCGAGTTCATGACTTTCGTCAGATTAAACCAGTACTGGCGCTCTTCATCATTCATAGACTCTGACCGCATCACGAGATCGACGATTTCTGGATCTTCCTTCAAAATCTTTTCCGGAATATCAAAATCCTGAATCGTTTTTCCCGAAGGGGTTTTGAGAGTGGAAAGATCCACCACTGCCGAGTCTGTTTGGTTTGTGTGTGTCATGTTTCAGCAAAAATTATCATTCATTTTGTTTTTTTTGCAACCAACCAAAGAAGGTGTCTTCACTGTCATTGACCGTCCCTACTTTTTCAAACCGTTCATTGCTGCCCAAAAACCAGCCCTTGGTGCCCGTGACTTTGAATTTCTTCCCTTTATCCTCAACCGGGCCAAATGCCTCTCCGGAGTAAAAAGCAAAAAGCTCGAGTTCCTTTTCTCCGAGCGGAGATTTGAAGTGATCTGAGTCCAAAGAACTGAGAAATTGCAAAAAATCCTCATGTTTTGCTCCTCCCTCCAAGAGGGTTGGTGGGAGCGGTGCCTTGGGATCAAGTTTTGCTTTGTCAATGGCATCGGCAAAGGCTTCCATGTCTTCGGCAAGAATTTGTTCTGAGGTTTCTTCTTCTTCCGAAATTTCTTCGTTTTCCCCAGATAAAATTTTCTCATACACTTCTTGTTTTTCACTGATAGCTCCTTCTTCAATTTTGAGGCCGGGCATAAATGCCGCCAGCATTTTGAGCAGCCATTTCCCGACAAGCGGGATCCCCGCAAGGGTTTTTTTCAGGTTATACCCACTCAAAAATCCACCGGCTTTTTCCTTTGGAAACTGATCTGTATTTTGCCAGGTTTCAAACTCGAGCTTTCCCCCCTGCTGGAGATATTCATCGTACGCTTCCACAATTTCTGTTTCATTGGCCGCCCAATCCGGCATAGTCTTGTGCATTTCGATAATGAACGCAAGATCCCCTTTGTTTTCTGGGCTTGGGTTGAGGTTTCGGGTCAGGGTTTGCAAGGATTCCAGTGAGGTATTGGCCAAAAGTGGCTGGAGTTTTTCGCGGACGAGACTTTCGACCGATCCTTCTTTTGCAAGTTCTTTTTGGGAAATTCCCAGCACTTCGAGTGGACCAGAAACTTTATCAAAATTTTTGTTGTAGCCAAACGCAATTTTATTCAAAAACCCTCCTCCCTTTTTGGTGGCTTTTTCCGCCGTTTTTTCGTCGCCGACAACTTTGAGCATGTATGGTCCCAATGCCGAAACAATTCGATCTGTCGCAATGGAGCGGAAATCGTCCTCGGCCACGAGATCACTGAAATCCAATGCAGGCAGATGTCCAAACAGCTCACTCAGATGCGGATGATTTGTGACCGTTTCTGATATCAATGGACCGGTTTCCACCGTTTCTCCTGGCGTGGTATCCGCGTGTTCCAAACCTTTTCCGGGATTTCGAATGGTTTCGTATTCACTCTGAAGTTCGGAAGCATTGGCCATAAATTCTTTGATATCGGTTTTGAGTGACTCTTTCTTTTCTTCGCTCAAAAACGTTTTTTCCACGCCGGACAAAGAGCTCTCAATCGCCGAAAGCACCAGCAGCTCAAGTCCACTTCCCCACGCGGGAAGCGAGAGTCCTTTCTCAATTTTTTGTCGCAAGCTCGTGATGAAATTTTGAGAAATTGTTGGCACTTTGTCCTGCATCTCAGCAGACACCATCGAAGAATTTCGAAGCGCTTGCTCGATGTGCGTTTGAAAATCGGGCAATTTCTTCAGTGTCATTTCTTTTTTCACCTCCGCGCTGAGCGCTTCTGTTTCTTCTTTTGATTTTTTGGTTTCTTTCTCCTTTTTTTCTTCGTACACCTCCGCCCCCAAATTCTCCGTTTCTGCGGAAGTGGCTTGGTTCACCTGCTCTTTCTTTTCTGCATCAGAAAGAGTTTCTAGCGTTTTGGAAGTGTTTTCTGGATCAGCCATGACAAAATATTCTGACTATTCTACCAAAAAATACTGATTGTTTCAAGCTATTTCTCGATTTCTCTTCGGAGAAACTCCGCGGTTTTTTGGATGAGAAATTTTCGATCCCATTTTTTATCGTTTTTTTGTTCTTTTTCTAGTGTCCCCCTCTGCTGCAAAACACTCTGATTCTTCTGATTTTGAGACACCTCCAGCGACAATTTCTTTCCGGCCAAACTGAGAGAAAACACCGCCTGTTCTTTTTCTAGGTCTGCTTTCAACGCCAACTCTGTGGCCGTTTTTTCTCGGTTCCGTTTTTCAAAAATTTCAATGCTCATTGTTCCCAGATTTCATCAGCGATTTCCTCCAAATGCTGGTCGATGGCCTTGGATTCTTTTTGTTCTTGGGCACGAATCTTTTCGTTGAGTGCTTTGACTTCTTCCATTGATTTTATCTCTCCACCAAAGACTCCTTTGCGGGAAGATCGCCCGTGACTCTGCCAAAATTTTCGGTGAAATCGACCAAACATTTTTCAAAAGGTTCGAAGCAGTGTACCATATTTTCTGCCGAAATGCAATCATGATGAACCGTACTGAAGCCAAAAAACGCATCATCAAACTCCGAGAAAAACTCTGGGAGGCAAACCGTGCGTATTTCAATGAAAATCGAGAAATCGTCCCCGAGTCCGTGCGCGATCAGATGAAACAGGAGCTGATTGGACTGGAAACAGAATTTCCGGACCTAATCACCCCCGACAGCCCCACCCAGCGCGTCGGTGCCCCGCTAGAGGGGAAGCTGCCAAAGGTCCGGCACAAGACCCGAAAATTTTCGTTGTCTGATATTTTCACACCGGAAGAAGCGCGTGAGTTTGATACACGAGTGAAACGGTTTTTGAATCGGGAAAACATCGAATACTCCTGCGAACTCAAACTCGACGGCATCAACATCTCCCTCTGGTACGAGCAAGGCAAGCTGGTCAAAGCACTCACCCGCGGGGATGGAACGGTCGGAGAAGACGTGACCCATTCGATCCGCACGTGCCAAAATCTGCCACTGGTGCTACCGGAAAAATACGAGTTGGAAGTCAGCGGCGAATGTTTTATTTCCAAGGCGCAGTTTGAGAAAATCCTGGAAAAAGGAACCGACGAGTTTGCCAATGCGAGAAATCTCACCGCCGGCACGGTCCGCCAGCTCGACCCAAAAATCGCCGCAGCACGAAACCTGCAAATCTTCCTGTACACGCTGGGTCAGCACGACACAACCGTGGAGGAAAACACACAAGATCAGCAAAGTTTGTTCACTTTTTTTGATCGGTTAAAGTTGCCACACGAGGCGGAATTTCAGGTGTTTGGAAACATTGAAGATGTGATCAAGTTTTGTACTCACTGGTCAAATCCCGACACGCGAAAAGATCTCTGGTACGACATCGACGGCATCGTGATCAAAGTCCATGCTTTTGATTTGCGAAAAAGACTCGGGTACACAGCGAAGACGGCGAAGTATGCCGTCGCGTGGAAATTTCCTGCCGAACAGAAATATACAAAGCTGCTCGATGTACATTTCCAGGTGGGGCGCACGGGCGCCGTGACTCCGGTGGGGATTTTGGAACCGGTCGAGATCGCGGGGTCCACGGTTTCGCGCGCGACGCTCCACAACGCCGGGGAAATTGAACGCAAGGCGGTCAAAATCGGCGACACGGTCATCGTGCGCAAGGCCGGCGATGTGATTCCTGAGATTTTGGAACCCATTGAGAATCTCCGCGACGGAGCGGAAAAAAATATCGCCTTTCCTGATGATTGTCCTGAGTGCGGCGAAAAACTCAACCGCGGCGAAATCGTCGCGCGGTGTGTCAACCCCGACTGCCCCGCGCGGCATCGAGAGAAGCTGATTTATTTTGCCAAGAATCTGAAAATCGACGGCCTCGGGGAAAAGACGATCGACGCACTGCTCAAATTGGATCTCGTGCACACGCCGGCGGATTTCTGGAAGCTCACGCAGTGGGATCTGGTACAGCTGCCGGGATTTAAGTTTAAAAAAATTGAGAACCTCCTGCTCTCGCTCGAGGGACGGAAAAAACTCACCCTCGCCGAGATCATCACCGGCGTCGGGATTCGGCTAGTGGGAGCGGAGAATGCAAAGCTTTTTGCCGATTTTTTACGGCGAAAGTGTGGTGAATTTGGGATCAGTAACTGGAAATACGTTCGATCAAAAATTGTGCTCGAAGAATTGGTCGATGTCGATGGAATCGGAGAAAAAGTCGCCCAGAAATTTTTCGAGTGGAGTCAGAAAGATCGAACACAAAAATTATTCGATGATTTTCAGAAATCTGGTGTAACGCTCCACTGGCCAGCGGAAGTCTCTGGCGGGAAACTCGCCGGAAAAAAGGTGGTGATCACCGGCAGCTTTGAGCATTTCAGTCGAGACGAGCTCAAATCGATCGTGAGTCAGCACGGGGGCAAAATCAGCTCAAGCGTGTCGGGAAACACGGATCTGCTCCTGGCTGGAGCAAAGCCGGGATCCAAACACACCAAGGCCATGGAGCTGGGCGTGGAGATCTGGGAGGAGGCAAAACTTATTCGCGAGCTTGATCTCACTGTGCCAGAAAAAGAGCGAAATTCGCTTTTTTGACCCATTCCCTTGACTCCTTTTGACAAAGTAGTAAAAGGTTTTTGTTTTTGAAAAATTTGAATGCGAAATCTCAAAATAACAGAAAGCATCACGCGTCGCACTCCAACACTTGAAAAATATCTTCAAGAAATTGGGAAAGAGCCACTCATATCGGTAGATGAGGAAGTGGAGCTCGCCCAGAGAATCAAGCAGGGAGATGCCGCCGCGCTTGAAAAAATGGTGAAGGCAAATCTCCGCTTTTCCATCTCTGTCGCCAAGCAGTACCAAAACCAAGGACTCTCTCTCTCCGACCTGATCAATGAAGGCAACCTTGGCCTTGTCAAAGCCGCCCAGCGTTTTGAAGCAACCCGTGGATTTAAATTTATCTCGTACGCTGTCTGGTGGATTCGACAGAGGATTCTCCAGAGCCTTGCCAATAATGCTCGTCTGGTGCGACTTCCACTCAATAAAGTCGGAGAATTGAACAAAATAACAAAAGTCTCTTCCAGACTAGAACAGGACCACGAAAGGGTTCCTTCTGTCGATGAAATCGCCGAGATCGTCGATATAACTTCCGAAAAAGCAAAGGAACTTCTCCCGTTTTCTCAGGGAAATATCCCCCTCGATGCTCCCGCCAGTGCTGACGATGAAATGGTCAAGGTTCGTGACAACTTCGAAGATCCAGACTCTCCCACTCCCGATAAAAAATCACTCCAAAAGTCTCTCCAAATCGAAATTGATCGAGTCCTCAAGACACTCCCTGAAAAAGAAGCCGACGTGCTTCGCATGCACTTTGGTCTTGGGGGAAAGCACGATCCCATGACCTTATCTGAAGTTGGAGAAAAATTTGGCCTCACCCGAGAACGCGTCCGCCAGATCAGAGAAACGGCCATTCGAAGACTCAAAAACGGTCCGGGGAAAAACCTGCTAAAAAAATATCTCGGGGAATAATCAGTTTTTATAAATTCTTTGATACACCGAAACCTCCGGCAGCGTATTCCCCAAAATTTCACTCACTCGTTTGGGCTCATCTTTTCCGATGATACCGAGTTCAACCGCTAAGCGGAAATGACCCTCGCGGTTTGGCGGTCGTTTTTCTCCTTCGTGCCCAGGATTCTCCTTTTCCATCTTCAAAAATCACTGCTCCAACTCAGAGAACATTACGCCCACATTTTCTGATCGTTCTTTCACGTCCTGCTTAATTTCTTGCATTAAAAATTCTTCTTTTGATAGACCATTTCGAATCGCTTCCCGTGCCTCTTCAAAGGTCTGAATTTCTCCTGGAGCTTTGAGACAAAATTGAGCACTGGGAAAAGCGATTCTTTCAACTTCTCCTGTTCCGGGCCTAAGATGTTTTTGAAAAGGCGCTCGCTGCTCCAAAAGATCAAAAACCTGAACATCGATATTTTGCTTTTTGGACACTGCCACAGGCGTTTCCTCTTGTGCTCTCTTTTTTGCAGCAAGCTCTGCTGCTGTTGACCGCGCTTCCTTGTTTTGCACCGTATACCCGACAATGCTGCGATTTGTGTACTGATCCAGTCCGGATTTGTTTTTCCTGTTTCCCATTGCTTAGAATTTTAAAATTAATTTTCAAAAGGCTTTTTAGTCTATTTTAAACATCTTGTCAAACCTTTTGACAGAAAAAAAAGTTCGAGTACTGTGTGCACAGCTTTTTGGAAAGATTTCATGCGAAAAACCATCATCAATCGTTTTCTGTTTGTGGTGCTCATCACCGTCGTCGCGGGAATAATCGCGACCCCGCACCATTATTTTGGGGACACGCTGGTCGGAAAAAAACTCGAACATTTCCGCATCACCCTGGGGCTGGATCTGGCGGGAGGGACCGAGCTGGATTACAAAATTGATCTCTCGGATGCTCGCGCACAAAACAATGACGATGATCCGGAAAATGATGTCAATGTCGATGCCATCGCTGAGTCTGTCCGCGATGCGCTGGAGCAGCGCGTCAACCCCGCAGGAGTCGGGGAAATCGTGGTCAAGCGATCTGAGGTGGATGACCAGCAGCACGTGCTCATCCAGATGCCCCCCAGCTCCAATGTTACCGAAGCCAAAGAAAGTGCCGAACGGGACAACCGGCTGGAGTTTTTTGAAGAGGATCCCGCACTCGGTGAAGCATTTGAACAAAAGGTGCAGGAAGAACGAGACAAAATCACGTCCAAAAATTGGGAAGCCCGTCTCAAGACACTGCAAGCAGAAGAAGACGTGACCGTGCAAACCTTTGATCCCCCACGGTTTGAAAGCGAAATGCACGACCCCCAATTGGCAGAGAAACTGTTTGCTGCCGCAGAGGGAGAAATCCTGGAGGGGGTGGTAGAAACCATGACCGAGGCGGAATACACAATAAGTGAAGATGGACAGGTGGAGATCCAAAAAATGCCCACACCGCTGTTGGCGATCGTTCGGGTAACAGAAAAAACAACCGAAGAACGAGAAAAAAAGATTTCACCAAAAGTCGAGGCTCGACATATTTTGTTTGCCTATCCCGGCGCCACTCGTGCTCCCGAGGATCTCCCGTACGAGTCCGAAGAAGAAGCGCGTACTGAAGCGGAAAAAATGCTCGAACGACTGCAGACAGAGGGGACGGATAATTTTGCGGAGTTGGCAAAAGAATTTTCTACTGAACCCGCCGCCCAGCAATCAGGTGGAAGTCTGGGAGAATTTGGTCCTGGGCAAATGGTGGCCGAGTTTGATGAAGCCGTGTTTGGTCTCGAAGAGCCACAGCTGATTGATGAAGTGGTGACCACGGACTTTGGATTTCATGTGATCGAAGTCACGAGCGTCACCCCCGAGGCAGTAGAAACGACCACCGACCCCAAAGTAGCGTATGAAATCATCGGCTGGAATCGGTCAGAGCTCGGGTGGAAAGAGACCGAATTGGGGGGAAAGCATCTCGAAAGTGCCAACGTCGGTTTTGACGAAGTGGGCAATCCATTTGTGGGGCTCTTGTTCAACAGTGAAGGCGGTGATCTGTTTGCCGAAATCACCGATCGCGTGTCAAAACGAAGGTGTGAAGGTGGTCCCTGCCGAATAGGAATTAAAGTCGGTGGGCAGTGGATCAGTACCCCCACTGTGCGCGAAAAAATCGTCGGACGTCGAGCACAGATTTCTGGAAATTTTACGTTCGAAAGTGCCAAAGACCTCGCAGACGGACTCAATCTCGGTGCCATCGATGCCCCCGTGATCCTGAGCGGACAAATGACCATCGAGCCGGCTCTGGGGGAAATCCAGCTGGACAAAAGTCTCAAAGCAGGTGCCATCGGACTCTTGGCAACCATGCTGTTTATGATGCTGAGCTATCGCTTCCCTGGAGTGGTGGCAACTTTCTCTCTCGCCCTGTACACGGGGCTGTTTGTCTCGGTCTTGAAAGTATGGACCGCGCTCCCCAGCAGCTTCGGAGGGCCGATCGTGCTCTCGCTCGCAGGAATCGCTGGTGTGGCATTATCCATCGGACTCGCGGTGGACGGGAATATTCTGATTTTTGAGCGGATGAAAGAAGAACTGCGGAAAGGCAAAAGCCTGCATCAATCACTTGATCTTGGGTTTGAACGTGCCTGGAGTGCCATCCGAGACTCCAATCTGACCACGCTGATCACCGCACTGATTTTGTATAACCTGGGAAGCTCCATGATCAAAGGATTTGCGATTACGCTGATCATCGGGACAATTCTCTCCATGTTTACCGCGATCACCATCTCCCGACACATCTTGCACTTTGCGCTGCTGTCGAAATGGTTTCAAAAACGCTCCTGGTTTGGCGTCCCTGCTGATGAGGTCGTCAAAAAAGCTCCTTCCAAAAAATCTCGTTAATTTTTCTTGATGAAGATCAACATTACCGCTCACCGTCACATCTGGCTCAGCATCTCCGGCGCACTCATTGCCCTTTCTGTCGCGCTGGTGAGCATTTTTGGGTTCAACCTTGGCCTGGATTTTCTCGGCGGCATCCGCTGGACCGTTCATTTTGAAGAACCCGTGGAGCTGCAAGAAATGGTTGCTTTTTTTGAAACCCAAGACCTCGAAAAAAGCGCACAAATTCAACCAGCCGCGGACAACGATTTTTTGATCACACTGGAGGAAGTTTCTGATACAAAACTGGAGAATATTTCAACGACGATGAAAGCCGAGGTCGGGGCATTTGAAGAAAAAAGTTTTCGGCGAGTCGACAGCTCGATTGGGGCTCATTTTCAGCAAAAGGCCTTTACGGCGATCGTTA
This sequence comes from Candidatus Altimarinota bacterium, assembly GCA_021734785.1. Taxonomy (GTDB): domain Bacteria; phylum Patescibacteriota; class Gracilibacteria; order UBA4473; family UBA4473; genus JABGQW01. The sequence continues at coordinate 48,404 of JAIPIF010000005.1, forward strand.
CGGCTCTCCTGGGGATTATCATTTTCATTGCCATTGCCTTTCGCAAGATCCCCAAAAGCGTCAATCCCTGGCGGTTTGGCGGAGCCGCAATCATTGCGCTCTTTCACGACGTGCTGATTATCTTGGCGATTTTTACCGTCCTGGGAGCCGTAGCCGATGTGGAGCTCGACTTGCAATTTATTACGGCCGTGTTGGCAACGCTTGGGTTTTCGGTCAATGATACAATTGTGATTCTTGACCGCGTGCGAGAAAATCTCCGACTGCAAAAAGCCCACGAAGATTTTCAGGATACGATTGAAAAATCCGTCCAGCAGACGCTCCGTCGCTCGATCAACACCTCTGTTTCGACCCTCTTGCCGCTTCTGGGGCTTCTCTTTTTTGGAGCTGATTCGCTGTTTTATTTCATTCTTGCTCTGGTCATCGGAATCACGATTGGAACCTACTCCTCGATCTTTCTCGCCGCACCGGTGCTGGTCACGTGGAAAAAATGGGCTGACCGTCGATACCAGAAATAAAGGGACAAAAATCCGGCAGGCAAAAGAAAGTATTCTTTTTGCATTGAACACTTTTTGTATCCGGACAAAGAAAAGAGTTGACCACACACAAAAGGCATTCTAGAATTCCGAAAATTGATTCTTTGCCATGCCCAATCCCCAGGCAACCCGGCTCAACGATCTGCTCTCGCAGGCGAATCCTTCTCTGTTGGAACTTCTCTCGAAACGGGGAAAAGATATTTTCTGGCCTGCGGAGGGGATTTTGAAACAGTCTGCTGAAGCAAAGGATACTCGGTACAATGCCACCGTCGGTATTGCCACAGAGGACGACCGATCGGCCATGACCACCCCCTCGCTCGGGAAAGAATTTGGCAATGATCCGGGACTGTTTCCGTACGCTCCCAGTTTTGGATTGCAGCCCCTGCGGGAAAAATGGCAGGAACAAATGCTGGCTAAGAATCCCTCGTTGGAAGCGGAAAAAATCACACTCCCCGTCGTCACGGGTGGCCTCACCCACGGCCTCTCGGTCGCGGCATCTCTGCTGATGGATCCGGGAGAAACGCTGATACTGCCCGATAAATTCTGGGGCAATTATAAACTGATTTTTCAGCATGGATTTGGAGCGGAGTTTGTTCCGTTTTCGTTTTTGAAACCAGATGTCTCAAAAGAAGATGGAGCCTTTGATCTCGAAGCATTTGAAACAACGCTCGTGCAAACTCCTGGGAAAAAGATCGTCCTGCTGAATACCCCCAATAATCCCACCGGCTACTCTCCCACGACAGGAGAAGCGACAGAAATCGTGGAGATTCTCAAACGCTCCGCGGAAAAAGAACCCCTCGCGGTCATCTGTGATGATGCGTACTGGGGACTGGTGTACGAAGAGGGCATTCAACGGGAATCGCTTTTTTCGGCCCTGGCAAGCGCTCATCCAAATCTACTGGCCGTCAAAATCGATGGCGCCACCAAAGAAGAGTTTTCGTGGGGACTGCGCGTCGGGTTTGTCACCGTGGGAAATGCTGCCATGAACCCCCTCGCTGCTGACGCGATAGAACAAAAACTCGGCGGCACCGTCCGCAGCCAAGTGTCCAACTGCTCTCGGCCGGGACAAACCGCTATTCTCAAAGCCCTGAATTCCCCCACCTACGAACGGGAAAAACAGCGCAACTTTGACGTGTTGAAAACGCGTGCAAAACGCTGTCGTGAGGTACTGGAGCAGGGGGCAGAAACATTTGATCCATATTTCAAACCGCTCCCGTTTAATTCCGGGTACTTTCTGTGCGTGGAACTACAGGAAGGATTGAACGCGGAAAACGTGCGGCAGAAGCTTTTGAAAGAGTTTGACACGGGCGTGATCGCGACCGGAAATCTGCTGCGGATTGCCTTCTCCTCTGTGGCAGAGTCCGAGATTGAAACCATTTTTGAAAACATTTCCCAGGCCTGTCAGGCACTCGCCAACACGTCTGGCAAACCAGATGAGCGTCAAAACTCCCTCTTTTAATTTGTCATCTGTCATTTGTAATTTTTAATTGTTCTCCCATGTCCCTGCTCGACCAGCTGCAAACCGCCCTCCAGTCGCACACAAATGTGCAGGAAAACCTGTCACGAGAAGAACTGATCCAAAGGGTGCTCGATCAAAAAGAGGCCGTAGAAACGCCTTCAGGCGCCCTCCTCACCTGGACCCCGCCGGAGTCGACCGGACGAAGCCCCAAAGACACCTTTATCGTCCAGCATGGCGACGCAGCGGAAAATGTCGACTGGACCTCTCCTGCCGCCAATCCAATGAATCCACAGGATTTTGACGAACTCTGGGAAACGGCGGTCACCTCACTCAAAGAAAAAGAAAAACTGTTTGTCCTCGACCGAGTCATCGGCGCAGATGCCAAAACCGCACTGCCTGTCAGCGTCGTGACCGACAAATCTCTCCCCTGTGTGTTTGGGGATAACATGTTTCGTCCGGTGCCGGAGGGGGTCGGAAATTCGGTGCTCGCGGAGAAAAAATTTACCGTGCTCTCGCTCCCGTACGACAAAATCCCGGTGGGGCGACTACGGGAAAATTCTGACATTTGTGTCGCGATGGATTTTGAGCGAAATCTGGGGCTGATCATCGGCTCAGCGTACCAGGGGACCTTGAAAAAAATGATGTTTACCGTGATGAATTATTTTTTGCCAGAGGAAGGTGTCTTGCCCCTGCACTGCTCGGGAAATGAAGGGAGCGACGGAGACACGGCGTTGATCCTCGGACTGTCGGGGACGGGCAAAACGACGCTGTCGGCCGACCCCTCTCGGGCACTGCTTGGCGACGATGAGCACAGCTGGAGCGACGAGGGCGTGGCCAATTTTGAAAACGGCTGCTACGCCAAACTGATTGACTTGAATCCTGCCAAGGAACCCGAGATCCACCGGATCGTATTTGCGGAGAAAAAGCCCGTGCTGGAAAACGGGGTCATCATCGAAAATGCATTGATGTATCCAGACGGAACCTTTGATTTAACGGATGATCGCCTCACGGCAAACTCGCGCACGTCCTACAAATTGGATCGGCTCAAAAATTTCAAGCCTTCAAGCGTGGGAGACCATCCCAAAACAATCCTCTTCCTCACCGCCGACGCAAACGGCGTCCTCCCGCCGGTGTCCAAGCTCGATCCCAATCAGGCGATGCTGTGGTTTCTCATGGGGTACACGAGTAAACTCGCGGGAACCGAGACCGGCATCACCACCCCGAAATCCACTTTCTCCCGATTTTTTGGGGAACCGTTTATGCCGCGGAAACCCGAGCACTACACGGATTTGTTGAAAGAAAAAATGCAGACCCACGGCGCCAGTGTGTACTTGATCAACACCGGCTGGAGCGGCGGCGCGTACGGCGAGGGCGCGCGAATGGACATCGCGATCACCAGAAATATTGTCGATGCGGCCCTGTCAGGAAAACTGGAAAATGTTGAGTACCGCACGGATGGACGATTTCACGTGCAGGTGCCGGAAACGTGTCCCGGAGTGGAACGGGAAATTTTGGATCCCAAAAGCACTTGGGCAGACCCAGATGCGTTTGAAAAAAGAGCCGACCAGCTCGCTGCTGATTTTGCGGCACATTTTGACCGAAACTTCAGCCATCTGCCAGAAGAAATTCGACGCGAGTGCCCGGGGAAATAAATTTGCGTTCGATCGAATTTTTTTGAACAATCGCAGGCGATGCCCCAGCCCAATCTCTTCACATCTCCCGATGAAATTGCGGAGATACAGAAACAAGAAGAATCCACACAGAGCGTGAAAATCCACGACAGCTGGAAACAGGTGTTGCGGGAAGAATTTGGCAAGCCGTATTTTCTCGAGTTGCGGGAATTTTTAAAAATAGAACGCCAAAACGGGCAAGAAATCTATCCCCCCGGAAATCAAATTTTTGCAGCGTTTGACCGCTGTCCGTTTGAAAAAATAAAGGTCGTGATCTTGGGCCAGGATCCGTATCATGGAAAAGGCCAGTGTCACGGCCCGTGTTTTTCGGTCAATCCAGGGGTAAAAATTCCACCGAGTCTGCAAAATATTTTTCAGGAGTTGAAACGAGAGTTTCCCGATTTTGAAATTCCAAAAAGTGGCGACCTCCGCGCCTGGTGTGACCAGGGGGTGCTCATGCTCAATGCCACCCTCACCGTCCGCGCTCGACAACCCATGAGTCACGCCGGACACGGCTGGGAGGAGTTTACCGATGCGGCCATCGGAGCCGTGAATGAAAAACTGGAGAATGTGGTGTTTCTTCTCTGGGGACGGCATGCACGAGCGAAAAAAAATCTGATCGATACAAAAAAGCACCACATCCTGGAAGCCGCGCATCCCTCCCCTTTCTCGGCAAACAACGGATTCTTTGGCTGCAATCATTTCAAAAAGACCAACGAAATCCTGGAGTCGTGTGGCAAAGAAAAAATAGTCTGGCAAACTTGATTTTTGTTTGAAAATATGTTTTAAGAGGTGTCGATGCTGAAAATAAAGCTCCACCCCGAAGAAACAGGACGATTTCGAGAGTTTTGTGATGGTCTCAAAAAATTCATAGAGCAAGGGAAACAACCAGAGGAAGAAATCAAAAATCAAGCGATGATTGATGATCTTTTTCGCACTACACGAGAAGATATTTTTGTCTTGATGGGGACAGAGTTTAACGAGGAAAATGCCCCATTTGTGTATTCTTCAGCTCTGGAGGCTTCTTTTGATCGATCGTTGGAAAAAATAAAAAAGATCCGCCTTCCGTATAGACTCACCAATAAAAATTCCTGGTATCTGAGATCAGATGCAGGAAAACATCGAGAAAAACTTAATATTCCGCCGGAAAAGGCTTTTACCGTTGTGGGGCACAGCTTTCCGGCGAAACACATCATGGCCCTTGATCTCTCTCATCGATCATTGTCCGTGAGCCCAGAGTTCCGAGGGCGGGGTATTGCCTCCCTCCTTTTTGCGACACTCAATCGGGTATACGGAGTACTCAAAGAAGACTGTGCACAAGCCTGCTCTCTTCAAAAATTCCTCACTTTGCATGATTATTCTCCGCGAGAAATACGAGCAGGACGACAAACTATAAGAATTCATCCTTCAAAAATTGCTGATATTTGTTCTGCTCTGACGGTAAATTATCCAGAACGGAATTTTGATGATCGAAATCCTCTCCTTCACGAGACAAAATACTTTCACCCGAAAGCCCCTTTTTTGGTGCGTTTCGAGCACGCTCCGGAGGAAAACCAGAGACGTATTTCTACCAGTCCGATTGCCCAAGAATTGGCCGATTTTATTCGTGATGCAAATACATCTGCGGAGCATTTTGAATCGGCCAGGAAAAATATTGATTTTTTTGAAAAACTAAAAGCCCATTTCGAGACCGATTGATTTTTTTTGAAAAACCAGGAAAATCACAGTGATGAAAAAATTCATGATCGGTCTCGTGTGTGCATTTTTGCTTGCTGGATGTTCGCTCCCCTGGGGAGGCAGTGAAACAACTGGGCCGGATACAGAGATGCCGATGGGGCAAGAAAATTCTGAAAAAAATGAAGCCGAAATCGATGCTGTCGCGCCGGAGGAAATGGGACAGCCTGCATTTGAGGGGGAAATTTCGGTGGACGGATTTTTTATTGATTATGGTGAAAATGGTCTGATCCTGAGCCACGAGGCAAATGAGGAATTCCAGCAAGTGCTGAGCACCAACCCAATTTTGTCGGCCGAAATTGACGATGGCATTCTGCGATTTACCGAGGTGACCGAAAATATGGAGGAAATAAAAATGGTCAATCTCCAGGCCTTTGTGGAGTTTTTGAATCAGGAATGATACCATCGCGGTGATGAAACCCACGGCAAAACAGCTGGTCAAAAAACTGCAGGATGCTGGACACCGGGCCTTTTGGGTGGGCGGATGTGTGCGGGATTTGGTATTGAAACAAGAACCAAAAGACTTCGACATCGCCACCTCAGCCAAGCCGGAGGAGATTGAGACACTCTTTGAAAAATCCTATCCGATCGGAAAAAAATTCGGCGTGATTTTGATCGAAGAAAATGGCCACCATTTCGAAGTCGCGACCTTTCGCTCGGACAGTGAGTATTCCGATGGACGCCGCCCCGACGCGGTACTGTTTTCGAGTGCGGAGGAGGATGCCGCACGGCGCGATTTCACGATCAATGCGATTTTCTTTGATCCGGTGAAGGAGGAATTTTTTGATCCCCAGGGCGGACGCAGTGATCTCAAAAAAGGACTGCTCAAATTTATCGGCGACCCGGAAAAACGTATTCGGGAAGATTTTTTACGCCCGCTGCGAGCCGTGCGATTTCGCAACCGATTTGGCCTGGAGTACGATCGGAAAACGAAGGAGGCGCTCATCAAACACGCTTCGCTGGTGGTAGATGTGAGTGGCGAACGCATTCGTGATGAGCTGAACAAAATTATTGAACATAAATCAAGGGTCTCGGCACTCCGAGATTTGAAAAAATTTGAAATGCTGGACAATCTGATCCCGGAGCTAGATCAGCTAGAAAAGGTCCCCCAGTCACCCAATCATCATTCCGAAGGAAATGTCTGGGAGCACACGCTCCTGGTGCAGGAGACTCTCGATTCTGATGCAAGCCCGGAGCTCCGATGGGCTGCACTGCTGCACGATCTGGGAAAAGCCAAAACAATCACGTATGAAGGAACGCGCATTCGTTTTCCCGATCACCAGGAGCACAGTGAGGCACTGGCAAAACAGGTCTGTGAGCGACTGAAATTCAGCAAAAAATCCACGGACAAAATTATCTGGCTCATTGCCCACCACCACCTCTTCGATCAGTGGGACGCGATGAAGCTCGTGACGAAACTCGAATATTTTGACCACCCGCATTTTCTCGATTTGATGGAATTGCATCAAGCGGACTTAAAAGGGTCCGTCCCCGAGGAGGAGACCACCAAAAAACGGGACGCACAACAGGTAGAAAAACTCGAGAATGACTACCAGTACGCCCTGCAAAATAAACTGCTCCCCTCACACAAAAACGAACTCCTCTCCGGCGATGAAATTGTGAAAATTTCTGGACAAAAGCCGGGGCCAAAAATTGGCAAGATCAAGGACGCACTCCGAAAACTCCAGCTCGAGGGAACGATCTCCTCCCGAGCCGAAGCTCTCGATTGGTTGCGAAATCGGTAAAACTACCAGCGGTTTCCACCACCGTGAGAATCACGGCGAGGAGGTCGCTCTTCTTTTGGTCGAGCAAGGTTGACGCGCATTTCACGTCCCAGCAGGTCGGCTCCGTCCCCCAGTTTGATAGCTTCCTGAGCTTGATCTTCATCGGCCATCTCCACGAAACCAAAGCCTTTTGATCGGCCGGTATCGCGCTCCATGATTACCGTGACGGAAGTGACTTCACCCGCTTGAGAAAAAAATTGTCGCAGGTCGTCATCCCGGACAGCGTAGGCAAGATTGCCAATGTACAGTCTGTTTTGCATGAGAAAAGTTAAAAAATGTACTCGCGAAGTGTAGCGATCTATTGGAGAAAAGCAAAAGATTTTTATTTTTGCTCACATCCCACCGCAAAACGTTCCCCGTTTTGTGCAGCGGTCGCCTCTGTCGCGAGAAAAAACAAACTCTCTGCCACCTCTTCTGGAAGATCTGGCCTTCCTTTTGGCAGTCGATCGCACAGCATCTTCAGTCGCTCAGCGGGAATCTGGTGAAGCATATCTGTCTGGACTGGCCCCGGCGTGAGACACACGGAAATTAATTTGGGAAAGAGGAGTGCAAAAGATTGGGTCACGTTTACAAGTGCTGCTTTTGTCGCTCCGTACCAGATGTCTGGATGTCCGGTGTCTGCTGCCACAGAAGCAACTGAAACAATCCGTCCCCCCGCTGACATTCTGAGGGCAAATGCTTTGGTTAGTTCCACGGGGGCGATCAAATTGACAGCCAATTCAAACTCCCGCTCGGCGTTCATCACTCCCGCGTTGTTGATGAGGACATCGATGGCACCGATTTTTTGAGCAAATGCTGGAATGTCTGAAACCTGAGAGAGGTCAAATATCTCTGCTATAAAATTCGGATGGTCGATTTTATTTTCAAAATGTCGCGCCACCCCGATGACTTTCCATCCCTCGGCAAGAAATTTTTTGGCCGTTTCTCGACCAATCCCCCGGCTGGCACCGGTGATAAATGCGGTTTTCATTTTTTCACCTCAATCACCTCAAACCCACAGTACGGCTGCAGGGCTTTTGGGATCTGAACCGAGCCATCCTCCTGCTGAAAATTTTCGTAGATCGCCACGATGGCCCGCTGGATCGCGATCGCTGTGGCATTCAGCGTGTGGACGAGTTCTTTTTCTCCGGAAGAGTTTTGAAATTTCGTGCGTGTCCGACGGGACTGAAAGTCCGTACAGTTGCTGCAACTCGTGACCTCGCGGTACTTCTTTTGCGATGGAATCCACGCCTCGATATCAAACATTTTCGCATCCGACCAGGCGATGTCTCCGGTGCAGTTTTGGACCACGCGGTACGGGATTTTCAGGTCGTTCCAAATCTCTTTTTGGAGCTCGAGCATCCGCTGATGCTCCTCCTCGGATTTTTCAGGGTGGGAAAAGAGAAACATTTCGAGTTTTTCAAACTGATGCACCCGGATGATGCCGTGGGTGTCCTTGCCGGCGGCCCCCGCCTCCCGACGAAAACACGACGACCACCCGCAGTACCGCAGCGGGAGCCTTTTTTCGGGGAGAACTTCTTGCCGGTGAAAACTACACAGCACATGCTCCGCCGTCCCGATCATCGACAGATCATCGTCGGGGAAGGTAAATTTTTCTGGTGCGTCGAGCGCGTTGGCAAGTGTCCCCGCGGACTTCCCCGCCTCGTGCACGGTCTGGCCGCGGATCATCATCGGCGGGATCACTGGGGTAAAACCGGCTTTTTGAAGTTTTTCGAGGGCAAATCGCTGCAGCGCCCACTCCAGGAGCGCTCCCTTGCCCCGGAGAACAGCAAACCGTGCGCCGCTCGTCTGCCGGGCCGTCTCGATATCGATCGTGCCCGTGAGCGAACCAATTTCCACGTGATCACGCGGGGAAAATTTAAATTTCGGAGGGGTACCAACTTTTTCCAGTTCTTGGTTCGACGTTTCATCTTTTCCAACAGGAACATCCTCGAACGGCAGATTTGGGAGAGAGTACAAAAGTTGTTCGAATTTTGCCTCCACCTGCTCCAATTCTTGCTCCGCTTCCTTTCGTCTTTCGGAAACTGATTTCATCTGCGTGAGAAGCGCTTCTTTTTCTGCACCGGTCAAATTTGGAATTTTTTTGGACACTTCGTTTTGAGTGGCTTTGTCCGACTCGGTCTGCTGAATTAACTCCCGGCGACGTTCATCTGTAGCAAGAAGATCCTCGATTTGTGAGGCCGAGATTCCCTTTTTGGAGAGCGCCTTTTTGAAGAAGTCAGGATCGTGACGAATGGATTTGAAGTCAAGCATGAGAATGGCTACAATAACGTCTCGCAGTGTACGGCTTCTGATGGGGAGGGTCAACTTTGTTGGAAAAGTTGACACAAAAACTTGATTGTTTTAAAAAAATGTTGTACAATGCCCCCTTGCCTTCAAGAAATCAATGAAACATTCTCCCAAAAGCCAAGCCCGGACCCTGCTCTCACATGCAGAAAAAGTCCTGATCGTCGGATCCACCGAGCCTGCCATCGACCACGTAGCGGGCATGCTGGCACTGCAGACACTTCTCAAAGTACAAAAAAAAGAAGTCCATTCTGTCCTGCCGGCTTCCCTGCCTGAGGGCAGTGATTTTTTGCCGGAGGTGAAATCTATTCAAAAAGAACTTGTGGATTCGGGCAATCTGATCGTTTCGCTCTCAACCAAAAATGCTCAGGTCGCAGACGTGCGTCAGGAGCACCGCGAAGGAGTGATGGATCTGGTGATCTCCGCCAAAAATGGAAAATTTTCGCTCGACTGCGTGGATGTGCGTCCGCACACAGGAAATTTTGATGCCATTGTCATTATCGGAGCTGACAGCTTGGAAGATTGCGGAGAAATCTTTTCAAAAAATCCGGAACTTTTTTCTGATGTACCGGTAATCAATATTTCTGTCTCCGCGGGCAATGAATTCTTTGGAAAAGTAAATCTCGTGGATGCGGCGGCCTCATCGGTGTGTGAAGTACTCGCTGATCTCGCCCTGGCAGACGAGACGTGGGCCAAGACGATTGACAAAAATCTAGCCACTACCCTCCTGACAGGCATTCTTGGGGAAACAGAAAGTTTTCTCTCGGGCAGTACATCGGCTCGATCGTTTGAGCTCGCGGCAGTACTCCAAGAACTCGGCGGCGATCAGGCAAAAGTCATCGAGCATCTTTTCAAAGAAAAAACCCTCAAAAATCTGCGCGTCCTCTCGCGCCTGCTCAATACCCTCAATGTCGATGAAACTCACCGCCTGGGCTGGACACGGGTCAACCAATCTGATTTTGAGCTGATCGATGCCAAACCTGGCGACATCGATGGCTGGATCGACCAGCTGCTGCGGCATGTCAACGGCACGGATTTCGTCGCGATGTTTGTCGAGGAGGAAGACAAAACCACCGTCCTGATTCGCAGCAACGCGGATGCTTTTGACCTCTCCGAGCTAAAAACGCTGGAAATGGGACAGTGGAAACGCGTGCGCCGCGGGGTCAATCTGGAATTTCCCGGCCAATCAATCGCCGATATCCAAAGTTCCCTGCTCCGAGAACTTGCCAATTTTCAGGAAGCGAGACTCTCGCTGGAGCGCGGGCAGCCGATCGAAAAAAAGAAGTGTATTCCCACCCCGCCCACTCCCCCGACACTGCCGCTGAAAGCAGAAGAAAAACCGGGCGAACCCATCGCACCCAAAAATGTGCCGTTTGAGACCCAGGGAAGCGAAAAGAATTCAGCGGGAAAAGAGCCCGGCGAAAAACCAGAGACCAAAAAACCAGTCGAGAAAACCTCCCCCGGCCCCAGCTGGCTGAAGTAGAAATTAATTATTTCCAAACATGAGATTCCTTATCCTCTTTGCTCAACAAAAAAACTTTCACGGCCCACTAGTAGAAAAACCAAAGTCGACAGAGAGCGTTTCTGGTAGTCCAGAAGCAAGTATTGAATCTTCCGAGTACCAAAAAATTGCGAATGATTTTACAAAAAACTTTTCCAAAATTTTGCACACTGCAAATGACCTCAAGACAATGTCTCCTGAGACGGAAAAGGAAACATTCCCTGCTGTTCTTTTTGAAAGTGAAAACAAAGAATTAAAAATCCAGCAAATTCGAGATCCAAAAGGATATGAATCTTGGGAAACGGATACTCGCGTGCGAACGATGATTTCTGTCCCCAATGTTTCTCTTTTGCTTCATTCGGTAGAATTTCCCACCGGATCGGGCAAAGAGGTTCTTTTTGGTGAATGCGAAGTAACTGGAGAATCAGAAACTATTAAATCAAATCTAATTCAAATCGAAGGAACTTGGTATATATTTGCTGATTATGAAACTCCAAATGAGATACTAAAAAAACTCTCTACGGATCCAGATCCACTGCATTCTACTTGGGGACCACTTGACAAGGAGCTGGAAATGTATGAAAAAGGTGATCTGGAATGGTTTTTTCGGACACCGGCTGAAAATCTGAATCAGTTATTGGAAAGTGTGCAAAAAAAGAAATGGGAATCCGCAGAAAAAGATTTTTCAGATACTTAATATTTTTTTGCTTGCTCGAGTCAAACACTTTTTGCCTCTGCTCTTAGGCAGTTAAACGAAATCTGGCATCCCCGCCTTGGAGCCCTCCTTTCTGTTTTCAAAAAACACCTCTCCTTTTCGTCCCTGCGCAGGAGCCGTTTCACAGTGGAAAAAAATACGTTGTGAAACCACGTGTCTGAGTCCCGCCAGGGCGGGACGAGTTGTGGTGAAACAGTATTTTTTTGCTCCTGTGATCGGCGACGAGCACTGGGACTCGATTTTTTGGTTCTTTTTTGTCGACCAAAAAAGAACAATGCTTCTACAAAAACTGTATGTCCTCAACAATCAGCAACGCTGACCGCGAGAAAAACGCAGTCCCTGACGACGACGTGGATTGCCGAGCTGAAGCTCCGTCCGCCTTCGCCAAGGCTTCGGCGAGACAGCCTCTGCTCATCCCATCACTTCGTCGCTCCGCTCCTCATTCTGGGGAGCGAAGGCTGGTATCCCCGCCTGGGATCGAACCAGGGTCCCAAACTTAGGAGGTTTGTGTTCTTCCACTGAACTACGGGGACTTTTCAAATTTCCGAAATCACGTACATTGTAGCCGATGCAGCTTTTTTCTGAAACAGAAATCCGCCAGAGAGTTCAAACCTGGATCGCAGAAAATCCGGACGGCGTGATCGAAGTCCTCGGCCCCACGGGATCGGGAAAATCTAGCTTCGCGGTACAAATTGCGATCTTTTTGCAGGAAAAATGTGGAAAAAATGCGGAAATTATTTCTGCTGATTCGCGACAGATTTTTCGAGAGCTAACGGTGTCCTCGGCAAAGATTTCCAAAAAAGAAATGGGCGGCATCCCCCACCACGGGCTGGATCTGATCGACCCCGGGGAAAAAATGACCGTGTTTGATTTCCAGCAGTTTGCGTTTGCCAAAATCGAGGAAATCCACGCCCGCGGCAATGTCCCCATCCTCTGCGGCGGCACGATGCTCTGGCTGGACGCGGTGAGCGAAAACTATGTTTTTCCAGATGATCCAGATCAGAAATCAAATGAACGAGGAGCCCCTCGCTGGGAGTTTCTCAAAATCGGGATTCACTGGGATCGGGAGAAGCTGTACCAGCGGCTCGATGCGCGAGCAGCGAAACAATTTGAATCGGGACTGATCAAAGAAACGCAGGCAGTGCTGAAAAAATACGATCTCTCGCACAATGCCCGCACGAGTTTTGGCCTGGAGGAAGTGGCACAGTTTTTGGATGGCAAAATCTCTCGCGAAGAGGCCCTCCAGCAAAACCAAAAACGCAACCGAAACTACGCCAAGCGACAGCTCACCTGGTGGCGCGGCAGAGACGATATCCACTGGGTGGAGGGGAAAAGTCTGTGATTTTTTGAAATTCTCGAGTACACTCAACCCCGACTTCATTTTTTTGAAATGCAAAAAATCATTCCTTCTGATCGATCTCGAGAAATAAAATATGCTGTCCGCGACATTGTCGTCCTGGCCAAACAGACCGAAGCCACCGGCAAAAAAATGCTGTACCTCAATATCGGCGACCCAAATCTCTTTGATTTTGAGACACCGCCGGAGATGATAAGCGCCTGTCATGAGGCGATGCAACGCAATAAAAATGGGTACGCTCCTTCCTCGGGAGTAGAGGAAGCCCGAGAGGCCATCCGGCGGGAGGCAGAGCAAAAAGGGATTGAAAACATTCAGGATATTTTTGTTTCCTCCGGCGGCAGTGAGGCGATCGATGTGTGCCTGGGAGCCCTGGTCAACCGGGGAGAAAACTTCCTGACCCCCACCCCGGGCTATCCACTCTACACGGCGATTTCGAGTAAATTGGAAGCGGAGCTCAATCCGTATTTTTTGGATGAAGACAACGGCTGGCAACCCGATCCCGCTGATATCCGGGCAAAAATCAATGACAAAACACGTGCCATCGTCCTGATCAATCCCAACAATCCCACCGGGTCAAACTGCAATCGGGAGACACTGTTGGAAATTATCGAAATCGCCCGGGAAAAAAATCTCGTGATTTTGTCCGATGAAATCTACGACAAACTTCTCTTTGACGGCGAAGAACACGTCGCCATCGCGTCTCTCGCCCCAGACGTGCCCGTGATCACCTTTGGCGGACTGTCCAAAAATTACATGGCTCCGGGCTGGCGCATCGGCTGGGGGGTGGTGAGTGGACCGGAGGAAATGCTGAAGGATTTCGTTGAGGCAATGAATAAATTTCTCCGCGCACGACTTTCGGCCAACCATCCCGAGCAGTACGCCATCGCGCCGATGCTGGATGGAGACGATGCACATTTACAAGAAGCCCTCCCCAAGCTCCAACGCCGCCGAGACAAAACCTTTGAAATGCTGAATGCGATTCCGGGAATTTCATGTGTCAAACCGACCGGCGCATTTTACGCATTCCCGCGGATTGAGACCAACAAACCCGACACAGGGTTTGTCAAAGCGTTGATTCAAGAAACCGGTGTCGTAGTCGTCCCGGGTAGTGGATTTGGCCAAAAACCCGGCACCCAGCACTTCCGCGTGGTATTTTTGCCACAAGACGATGTCCTCACCGAAGCCTACCAAAACATTGGAAATTTTTGGAAGGACTGGGCGTAGTTTTCAGCAAAAAATTATAGAAAGAGCCGCTCAGCCAAACTTCCGCAGATGACTCTGTGCCGCTGCGACCCGTGCCACGGGCACGCGAAAGGGCGAGCAGGAGACGTACTGAAAGTCCTGGTGAAAGCAGAATTCGATGGAAGATGGGTCTCCGCCGTGCTCTCCACAGATGCCGATTTTGAGATCGGGTTTGACCGTCCGGGCTTTTTCCACCGCCTGGACAATCAACTGCCCAACCCCCTCCTGATCGAGGGTTTGAAAGGGATCGTCCGAGAGAATGCGCTCGGACACGTAGTACGGGAGAAATTTTCCCGCATCGTCTCGCGAGTACCCGAAGGTCATCTGTGTCAGATCATTCGTGCCAAAAGAGAAAAAATCCGCGTGCTCGGCAATTTTGTCCGCAATCAGACACGCTCGTGGGATCTCGATCATAGTCCCGATTTTGACCGGAACCGTGGTCTTTTGTTCGGCAAAAACAGAGTCCACGACCTGCTCGATTTCCTCACGGAGCACGGTAAACTCCGCCACCGCTCCCACCAACGGAATCATAATTTCGGGCAGAGCCTTGATGCCCTTTTTGTGGCATTCACATGCCGCCTCCACGATCGCCCGTGCCTGCATGCGCGCCACCTCCGGATGCGTGATCAGAAGCCGACAGCCACGATGCCCCAGCATCGGATTTTGTTCTTGGAGCGAGGAAACGAGTGAGCGCACTTCTGATTCTTTGAGATCAAAAGACTGAGCCAGCTCCGCGATGTCCTTTTTTTCGTGCGGGAGAAATTCGTGGAGGGGCGGGTCAAGCAAACGAATGGTGACCGGCAATCCGTCCATGGCGTTGAAAATGCCGATGAAGTCTTCTTTTTGGAAGGGCAACAGCTTGGCAAGCGCTTTTTCACGCTGTTTTTCCGTTTGGGAGAGAATCATTTCCTGCACTACCCGGATGCGCTCGGGCGCAAAAAACATGTGCTCCGTGCGACAGAGACCGATCCCCTTGGCGCCAAATTCACGTGCCTTGGCACTGTCGTCGGGGGTGTCGGCATTGGTCCGCACACGAAAGGACGGCGTCAACTCCTCCGCCCAATCGAGTATCGTTTGGAAATTGCCGGACAGCGTCGGTTTTTTTGTTTTACACGCTCCACGAAGCACTTCTCCGCTCGCTCCATCGAGGGTCAAATCATCGCCCTCAGAAAAGGTGTCCTTGCCGATCGTCATTTTGCCCGTGTCCTCGTCGATGGAAATCGATCCCGCACCAGCCACACAGGGCTTGCCCATGCCTCGAGCGACCACCGCTGCATGCGAGGTCATTCCACCGCAGGAGGTGAGAATCCCCTCTGCGGCAAACATGCCGTGGATGTCGTCGGGAGACGTTTCGTGACGCACAAGGATCACTTTTTTGCCTTTGGCAGCCAAAGATTCCGCACGATCAGCCGTAAAAACTATTTGTCCCACCGCTGCGCCCGGAGAGGCCGGCAATCCTTTGGCCAGGACGTCTCGTTTGACACCTGGAGCGATCTGCGGGTGGAGCAGTTTGTCGAGAGAGTCGGGACTCACACGGAGCACGGCTTCTTTTTTGTCAATGAGGCCTTCCTCCACCATGTCGATGGCAATTTTCAAATCTGCCGCTGCAGAGCGTTTTCCGGTTCGGGTTTGAAGTAAAAAAAGCTTTCCCTGCTGGATGGTAAACTCCAGATCCTGCATGTCGTGGAAATGCGTCTCGAGTTTTTCGGCGATATCTTTGAACTGGGCAAACACTTTGGAGGAAACGTTATCCAGCTCCTGGATGTCCCGGGGTGTACGGATCCCCGCCACCACATCCTCTCCCTGTGCGTTGAGGAGAAATTCCCCGAAGAGTTTTTTCTCCCCGGTGCTCGGATTGCGCGTGAAGGCCACGCCGGTCCCGGACTGGTCTCCCATGTTTCCAAACACCATCGCTTGGACATTGACCGCTGTCCCCAGATCGTCAGAGATGCGATTGATTCGTCGGTACCGGATGGCCCGCGGATTGAGCCAGGATTCAAATACCGCCCGCACGGAGCGTTCGAGTTGTTTTTCGGGTTCCTGGGGAAACGGCGCCCCGGATTCTTTTTTGATGATTGTTTGGAACTCCTCCGCCAAAACTTTCCAGTCGTCGGCAGAGAGATCCGTGTCTTCTTTTTTGCCCACTTTCTTCTTGTGCGCCGTGATGGCTTTTTCAAAAAGCGATCCCTCCAGCCCCAAAACCACATTGGCAAACATCTGGAGAAACCGGCGGTACGAGTCGTAGGCAAAGGTCGGATTGTCCGTGATTTTGGCAAGCCCCTCAACGGTTTTGTCGTTGAGTCCCAAATTTAAGACTGTGTCCATCATTCCCGGCATTGAGATCGGTGCCCCAGAGCGAATCGAAACCAAAAGAGGGTCTTTTGGATCTCCCAATGTTTTCCCCATTGTTTTTTCGAGTGTTTTCAAATGTTTTTCCACTTCCGCCCACATACCCGCGGGAAACTGTTTTTCATTGTCGAGAAACGCATGACAGGCATCGGTGGTGACGACAAACCCTGGCGGCACCGGAATCTCCATCCGCGTCATCTCACAGAGATTGGCCCCCTTGCCTCCGAGGAGAGATTTTTGGGACGCTTCACCCTGAGAAAAGTCGTACACAAATTTTTGAGTTTTCATGAAAAAAGAGAGAAAAAAGATTCAGTCCCATTATTCAAATTTTCAATCCGATGTCACGAAAAGCCAAGAAAAATTTGCATTTCGTTCTTAATCATGGACAATGATTGTCCAGTATTTCTTAACCCTTCTTCTCATGTACTTTGACGGAAAAGGCGGATGCGGAAGCTGCGGGCACCACGACGGAGAGTGCGGCGGCGGATGCGGGAGCAAATAGTTCCCCTCTCTCAACGAACACAAAAAAACCCCGGAAGCAATCGCAACCGGGGTTTCTCTTTTTGGCATTTATCCCTCGAACTCGAGTCGAAGGATTTTGTTTTCCTGGCCATTTTCGAGTTCCTCCCAAATCACTCCAATCCTGGAGAGAAACAGAGAAAAAATCAGGAAAGTCCCTCCCAAAAAGGGGAGCAGGAATGGCGAGCAAAACAGGCTGATCGCCAAAAAGATAATCCCTGAAGGATACACTTCTTTCAGAGAATCATGAAGAACGATCATGAACCCCAAAAAGAAGAAAATCCCTGAAGCCACTGCCCAAAACAGAGCATCTGTCTGGGGAAAAGTGATCTGCGGGCAAACCCAGAGCCATGTCCAGGGCGTCAGAAGAATGTACACGACAGGAATGATGATCATCCCCAGCACGGGCCACAGAATCTTCCGCTTTGCCAATAAAATTGTTGATAAAATCATCATATCGATCTCCTTTCTTATTTTTATTGTTAAAATTATTTCTGAATTTACTGAAAGCGTCCTCTCCCCGCTGAAAACGCTCCCAGCAAATTTTTTCTGTGTATCCATTTCTCATTCGTAATTCGGAATCTGTAATTGATACCTTGCCAAGCCGTGAGCCAAAAAGAGCCGGTCGCCTCTGTTTTTTGAAAACAGGAGAAGACACGAATTCTTTTTTGCAGGTTTTGAGAAAAATGTCAACTACACCTGCCGGATCTGCACCGTCGGAGCCATCTCACCTTTTGTCAGCTGCGAGCCAGACACCAAGGCGACTTTTTCCCCACGAAACTCCGGCATGCGCTGCAAGAGCGCTTTTCGGGCGGCAGCGATGGTTTTTTCCGGGTCAGAGGAGAAAGAAATTCGCAGCGGTTCCACGCCCCAGAGGAGCTGTGTTTTTCGCTGAATGTGGACATCGTCCGTGCAGGAAAAAATCGGCACCCGTGGCCGAAAGCAGGAAACAAGCTGTGCTGTCGATCCGCTCCCCGTCACGACGAGGATCGCTGCGAGATTTTCGAGTTCGTCGGGGAGCTGGGCAGCGATTTTGCTCAGACCCGCTTGGTCGGAAACTGCTTTGAGTTTTCGAATCTCCCGGGAGGCGAGAAAGTTTTTTTCGGTTTCACAAATAATCTCCGCCATGTACTCCACCGCCGCAATGGGATGCGCGCCGATGGCCGTCTCCCCCGACAGCATCGTCGCATCCGCCCGCTGAAAGGCCGCCACCGACACGTCGGACACTTCCGCGCGCGTGGGCGTGGGGTGCTCCACCATTGATTCCAGCATGTGTGTGGCAATGATAACCGGCGTCTGGTGCTCCGCACAGGCCTTGACGATGTCCCGCTGCAGCTGTGGCACGCGGGCAAATGAGGTCTCGATCCCCAAATCCCCCCGCGCCACCATGACCTGGTGGGCCGACTCGACGATCGCGGCAATATCGTCAATCGCACTCTGGGTTTCGATTTTGGCAATCACGTCGATGGGCGCTTTTTTCTCCGCGAGAAATGCTTTGACGCGCTCGATATCCTCAGCACACCGAACAAAAGAGAGCGCTACAAAATCCACCCCCTTTTTGATGCCAAACTCAATGTCTTTCCAGTCGGCCTCCGTGATGGAGTCGAGAGAAATAGACTTCCCAGGAAGATTCAAATGTCGCCGTGGCCCCAGCGTTCCCCCGGACAAAACACGGCAGCTCACATCCGGATCGTCAATTTTCAAAACCTCAATCTTGAGAGTCCCGTTGTCGACAAGGATTTTGTCGCCCACGGCCACATCATTGAGGAAATCATCATAGTTGACCTGAATTTTTCCAGACTGCTCGTACGGGGCATGCTCCACTGTCAGCGTCACGGTCTCCCCTTTTTGCCAGCGCACGGGTTTGCGCAGATCCGCCGTGCGGATTTCGGGACCTTTGGTGTCAAGAATGATCGGAAATTCCCGTTTCATTTTTTTTGACAGGGCTCGAATACGATTGATCGTTCTGCCGTGCGAGGAGTGATCCCCGTGACTGAAATTGAGGCGAAACACACTCACCCCGGCCTCAACCAATTGCTGAAGATGCTCGGAAGAACTGCAGGAGGGGCCCACGGTGGCGATTATTTTTGTCTGTCTCATCGGCGAAAATTATACACGTTTCTGCACCTGCGACGAAAGGAAAATCAGCTCCACCACGACGAAAAAAACGAGCAGCAAGATTCCTTCCAAAATGCCAAACAGTCGAATCATCTGCAGTCCGGCCACGAGCAAAAGAAACACAGCAAGCAACATTCCCCGTCGAAGGGCGATGCCAAATTGGGTTTTTTCGGGAAATTGATGAAAAAAAGAGGGAGAAAATACCTCCGCTCCGAAGAAAAAAAGAAACGTCCCAAAAGAAGAAACGGTGAGAAAAAGGGAAACGGAAAATACCGACAGCGCCATCCAGGGATCTGGCCCCAGCGGATCCAGTCCCAGTATAGTAAAAATCAGTGCCGTCGCACTCAGGAGAAAGATCAGGGTTGTGAGGAAAAAATGACGAAACATTTTGTACACAGAAATTGTACAGCAAGAAAGCTTCGACGCAACTCTTTTCTTTTTTCAAAAATCTGGAAGAATGGAGCTGATGTCTGATTTTTATCTGGAACTGGCCAAACCGTTTTTTGCTCCACCAGGATGGCTCTTTGGACCGGTGTGGGGTTTTTTGTACCTGCTGATCCTCATCAGTTTCGGCTGGGTGGTGTGGCAGGTCGGGCAAAAAAAATTCTCGCCAAAACTCCTCTGGCCACTGGGGATAAATCTCGCCAGCAATCTCAGCTGGACGTACTTCTTTTTTGAGTTGAGAAATTTTGATCTGGCACTGCTGGATATTTTCATTGTCTGGGGGAGCATTCTCTGGATCATGCACATGATGTGGCGTCGGAAACCGTGGGTCAGCTGGATACAGATACCCTATCTCCTCTGGGTAAGTTTTGCCGCAGTACTGATGGTCTCAATCTGGTGGATGAACTGATATTTTGACATTTTTTTCCGAAGCAGTAGCATGAGAGGCACGCCATTTTCCCAGTATGGAAAATCTTTCTCCCAAAAGCTGCGACGGCCAAACCCTTCTTCCCGAAAAGGGAATGACCTTTCTTCTGAATCCGAACTACCACAAGAAAAATCTATACCTCAAAGAAGCCGCCACTTTTTGTACTCTTGTAGAGGACGTTCTGTTTGGGTCCCACCGGCCGGTAAAAAAAATCAGCCACGTTGTGGTAAAAAACGTCTTCGAAGTAGGCAAGCAGGTATTTCAAAATCTCAACAAAAACCTTCCCATTCAAATAGATTTTTGGATCGAAAAAACAAAGCAGCGCGTCACTGCTTCTGTTTCAGCCGAACTCTTTCAAAAAGCATTTATCCCTGCATAAGACAGAGAGAAGAAGGATTGTGACGAAATTCAGTGCGATCCCATCTTGGCATGAGAGCCACGAGTAAAATCGCAACGACGATGGTCGGGGTGAGAGGACTCGAACCTCCGACCCCCTGGTCCCAAAATAAAACTTGAGTACCGAACCAGTGTTTTATGCGCTCCCAGAGCGACAATCGACGATTTCAGAAAAAGATCAAAAAAGAATTGAGTGACCCTTTAGCTCTTTCAGTTTATTCCTCAATTTTTGGGAGTCGAACTTCTTTTTTGTGCTCTCAGCCAGTAACTCTGTGGCTGCGCACCAATGTCTTCAATAATTTTACCTAATCTACTTCTCCCAATAATTTTGTAGCTTCTTCTGGCCATAACCTTCTCGCCAATAATTCAGCGTGTATTGACGAAGGTGTTTTCACACCCCATAAAGCAATTCCTATTTGGTGCCCTGAAACGCTCCATTTTTTTTCTGATAACGTAAATCTTTTGTTCGCTAAATAGCACCCTTTTCCCTTTTGAATCAATTCGGATATGCTGCCGATAATTTCTCGAAAATCATTATCATTCTGTAAATTTAATTTTTGTTCTGGTAATAGTTCTTTTGCTTTCTCCGGCCATAGTCGTTTCGCCAACAGTTCAGCGTGATGAATGGTTGGCTGTTCTACCTGCCAAAGTGCATATCCAATTTGTCTTCCCGAAACGCTCCATTTTTTTTCTCGTAACGTGAATTTTTTTGGGAGAAGCCTTTTCCCCTTGCCTTTACAAAGTAAATTTTCAATCCCACCGATTATTTCTCTAAGATGATCATCGTTGTAAATATCAAATTTTTCTTCTGGTAATAACTCTTTGGCTTTTTCTGGCCATAATCGTCTCGCCAATAGTTCAGCGTGATTAGCCGTAGGATTATCAGTTTGCCAAAGAGCACGTCCAAGTTGGCTTCCTGAAATATTCCATTTTTTTTCTCCTAAACAGAATCTTTTCACTTTTAATGGAACTCCTTTCCCCCCTTGAATTAAATTTTTAATATCTCCAATAACTTGTCGAAGATGATCATCATTGTGAATATCAAATCTTTTTTCAGGCAGGACTTCTATGGCTTTTTCAGGCCATAGTCTCCATGCTAATAACTCGGAATGGTAAGAACTTGGTGCTTTGTTATCAAAAAACACTCGCCCAAGCTGACTTCCTGAAACTTTCCATTTCTTGCTTGGTAATACAAAACTTTGTTCTACTAAACTTTTCCCTTTCCCATCCTTTATTAAATTTCCTATATTTCCAATAATTTTCCTGAGATGATCCTCTTTATTTATGTCAAATTTTTCTTCTGATAATAAACTATCTGCTTCTTCGGGCCAAAGTAACCAAGCCAGTTTCTCGGCATTTGTAGAGTTTGCTCTCTGATCCCTAAAAACAGCTGAAACAATTTGAAAGCCCGAGATACTCCATCCCTTTTCTTTATTTTCAAATCTTGGAGCGTCCATTAGGTTTATCCCTCTGCCATTTTTTACAAGATTGTGAATGCTCCCAATCAATTCGCGAAGTTGGTCATGATCGCGTAAATTGATGGGCTCTCTGAGCCGAACACCCTCATCTATTTTTTTTAGGTCTTCTCTCTGGTACTCGTCCATTTCAATGAGATGTTCAAAAAAGTTCTTCGTTTCGTATTTTCCGTACTCGCCACGACTAAAAATCTCGTGTCTCCGGCGTTTTTTGTTTTTAAAAGGCCCTCCGTCCTCGGGATTAAAGCGCGGTCCAAAACCAATTCCGTACGCGCGAAGTTCCCAGAGGGGTTCGATGACGTAGGTATTTTCTCGAGATTTTGCGGGAAACCGCTCCGTCATTTTTTCATTCAGTGTTCGCATGATCCGTCCGTTTCCCTGAAGGATTCTTGCCGGTGAGCGGACCGGTGTCAGCCACAATGCCCCTCGAAGGGTCGGCACATCCCATCCTTCTCCTACTTTTGAAACTGTCACAACAATATCTACTTCGTTGTTATTCAAAAGTTCTTGTGCTTTGTCGGGTTCCATGCCGACATCGTATTTTTCGTTGGAACTTGTACAGCGCACTGCCTTGATTCCGAGGCTTTCCAAATAATGCTTGTAGCGTTCTGCGTGTTCGATGGTGCCACAAAAAGCAACGCTGGGCAGATATCCATCATGCTTTTCCTTCAGCTCTAAATATTTTGTTGTAACCGCCTCTGAAACAGTCCGTCCGTCCTGCATGCGAAACCGTTCTAGTTCCGCCAGCTTTCCCAGAAGTCCTTGGGTCAGTGTCACTCGCTCATCTAATTCACAAGAAGCCAAGCCGATATTTGGAAGTTGCGGCAAGATGAGTGTCCCATCTTCTACCAGTTCCTGAACTCGAACCCAGTCGATCACCTCCAGATCGTAAATATCCTGCACGGTTTTTTCCGTCAGTTTGGGAGTGGCTGTCATACGAATGTGGAGCTTTGGGCACTTCTCCCGAAAATATTCCTCAATTTTTTGTTCTTCCCATTCTTCAAATTTTTCTTGGTGCTCCACTTTTTCTTCTTCTGGATCGAGCTCTTCTTCAAATTGTTCATCGTATTTGCCAAGTGCTTTTGCGGTTCCTTCTCCCAAAGATCGATGGGCCTCATCCGAAATAACTACCTGCACGTCCAACATAAAATCATCCAGCAGTGCTGGTGCACTTTTGGCAATGCTGAGGAATGATTGGTAAGTCATCACGATCACATTTTTGAGATCCTCTGTGTTTTGAGGTTGTTCCCGAAGGCATTCTGCCACACGTTTTAATTCCTGCATGGCATTGCCGTTCAGAGTTTGCAAATCCAAACAGTGAACCTGTTCGTCTGTGTATCCAGCGCCGGGGATTCCGCTAGATTCATCACCTACAAGCTCCTTCTTGGTCGCATTCAACAGGTTCAAACGAGGAACCAACACCAAGGAAGTCTCTTTCAGAGAAGCTAAAATCTCCGCTGACAATCGACTTTTTCCCGCTCCCATCGGCTGTTTGATAAGCCCCTGCAGCTTTCCAGCTCCCAAAAAGCGAATGAGCTTTTCGAGACTTCGTACCTGGTTCAAACGAAGCTGATCTTTGTTCTGTAAAAGTCTTTCCTGTAATTTTTCGACAAAATTTTTAACGTAATTGACTTGATACACTTGCCGAATTACATTTTGTCGCTCTTCTTCAATATCATCCAACGAAAGAAACTGTCGCTCTTTTAAGCGGCTTTCAGTATCGATTTGATCCAGCCTTTTTTCTTTCGACATGAAGGAAAATGCAAATTCATAATCCTTATACACAGATTTTATTTTCTGTCAATATGTGGGCGTTAATATCAACTGTAAAATTTTACTTCCCTCAAAACATTTCAATAGAAAAAATACTTTTTCCCAGTGACCCCTTAGTTTTTCCGGCAAAAGGCGCTCTGCGGGGTTCTGGTTTTTGACCAGTGACCCCTTGGTTCCCCGAGCAATAAACAAAAAAACGCAGTCATAGACTGAATTTGTCATTTTTTTGCGACCGACCTGGCAAGGAAAAAGAGGTCGGTTGCTATGAAGTCACTGGCCCCTGTTTTCGGCAAACAAAAAACTCTGGATACCCGCTCTATGAGCGGCTTAATGGTCGGGGTGAGAGGACTCGAACCTCCGACCCCCTGGTCCCAAACCAGGTACTCTAGCCAACTGAGCTACACCCCGTAGAAGTTTTTCAAAAAGAAAAACGATGTTCCCGACCAAAAGAGCGGAAAGAATGTACTGCGTTTTTGAAAAATTGCAACTTTTTCTGGGAGAATGAACTCGACTTGATTTTTGAAAAACATTCCGCCAAAATCGCGCGCGAATGAACACTGCTCCTCACAAAAAAACCGCTCCACGCAACGGAAAAAAATCCACTCCCAGTGCCGCATTTTGGCTGGGTGTCCTGCTGGTGATCGCTGGCATTTTGGGCCTGCTGTGGCAATTTCTTCCTCAAAAAACTACCACCCTTGACAGTGTTTTTCCTGCAAAAACAGCGGTCTTTGCCGAGCTTGAGCTCAGCGGAGATTTTTTCAAGCAGTTCAAAACGCTCAGTGGTTCCGAGTTTCAAATGGTGGCCAAAGAGTCCTTGGAGCACTGGATTCCGAACGGAAATTTTGACCAGCTGGACCGATGGATCGGAAACCGCGCCGGCATTGCACTCCTCCCGGAGGGGGAAATTCTCGTGGCGACTCGATATCAGAGTCGACATCGGGCGGAAGAATTTTTGCAGCAGTTTTTGGTGTCCGGCGAATCTTTTGCTCGGGAAGAAATCGAAGAACCGATAAAAGCGGAGATCCTTACGCCTGCCTATTCTTCGACTGTTGCTTTTGCGTTTTATCGACAGTGGCTCATTTTTTCGACAAATCATGAAACACTCTCGGCTGCGCTGCGCACGCCGGAAAAACTCCAGGACAATCCCCTCTTTCAAAAGGTCCAAAAAGATTTTAGCCCTGGAGCCAATGCTGTGGTCTTTTTTCAGGCAAAAGAGAGTGTCGAGCGATTCTTTTCGGAAGAATCGTTTTCGGCGCAGCTCCCCGTCCTTCGCGCAGTGGCCAATGCCATCCCTGCTGGTGGCACGACGCTGCAGTGGAAAGAAAGTCGACTCGTCCTGCAATCAAAGTTTTTGACAGAAGAGGGTGTGTTTTCAGCTGACACGGCAGCAAAACAGCCAGAAAAAATAATCCCCCAACTCTCGCAGTTTGCACCAAAAGATGGCCTGCTGTTTCTCAACGGCAGTGATCTGTATGAAAAATATCGGCACACACGGGAATTTTTGTCAGACTTTCATCCCCAATTTGCTATTATTTTTGACGGGATTCTCCGCAATCAGTCACGAGAGATATTTGGTGAAAAGTTTGATTTTGAAAAAGATTTTCTTGCCAAAATGCACGGACAGTACTCACTCGTGCTCAATTTTGCTGACCCCGCAGAACCCTTCGTACATCTGACACTGATTACCGGCTACGGCGGTCCCGATCGAGAAAAAAACCTCGCCGAGCTCACCGATGTGATTCATTTCGCACAGAGTCAGTTTGCGACAGAAGTGCGAGAAGTCCCCCTGCCCGACGGTTCGGTACGAGAGGAACTGGTGGCCAAGGATCCGCGAGAAATCCCGATCAAAAAAGAAATTCTCGGTGGCCAGGAGTACTACGCCGCAGAAAATGTTGCCAACCACAAAAAGTTTTCGTACGGATTTTTTGACGGATACCTGATTTTTTCCACACACGAGCAAGGCATTCGGGACGCATACACCGCAAGGCAAACCCCCTCAGCGAGTCTGGCCCAAAACGCCGACTTCCGCGAAAGCGTGTTATTTGATTTTTCTGCAGCCAACTCGTACGGATTTGTGCATCTGGGAAAAGTACTCAATTTAATTGAATTTTCGGAGCAACTCCGGCTCACCCCGCCACAAGACCTGGGGGGGACGTCGCTGGGAAAAACACTTCTGCGTGGTTTTCGAAATGCGACCTTTGCACGAAAAACGCTCCCCGGGCAGGTGCTCTGGACGACCATCCTGCGGATGCGGTGAGGGAAATAAAATTCTAACGCTCTAACGCGGAAATGCCGACAGCAGTTCGCGCAGTTTTGCTTCGGGGTCATCGGCTTTGGTGATCGCGCTCGCGACCAGGAATCCCTTGGCTCCCAGCTGAAGCGAAATGCGAACGTCTTCGGCCGATTTGATGCCCGCACCCACGAGAACGGGGATGTCACGGGCCACCGCGACGGATTGGGAAATGGAATCGGGTTTGGCACTCGCGACAGACGCGGTGGACGAACCAATTAGCTCGGGGGGTTCGAAGGCCAAAAAATCCGGCCCCAGATGAGCAAATTCTTCAATTTCTTCTGGATTCTCGGCGCACACCACACGAGTCAAACTGGCCTTTTGGCAGCAGACATGGGCATCACGAAGTGTTTCAAAATCGAGTCGGCGCTCAGAGTGATTGAGCAGCGTCCCGATGCCGCTTGATTTTTTGATCCCCTGGGGCAACAAGTGCCCCGTGTGCGAACCGTAATCCACCGGATCGCAGTGCTGCGCAAAGACCGGAATCGAGACCGATTCTGCCACGCGAAAAAGATCAAATGCGCTCACCGCCACCCCGACGGAAACGCCTAAGTTCAGAGCAACTTTTTCGTGAATTTTTGCCAGATCCACCGCGCGACTGCCCGTGGCCTGCTCGTAGGTTTTAAAATTGGTAATCCAAATGGGAAGGGAGATCATCAGCCAAAGAATATTTTCACCGCCATTGTCTGCCGCAGGAGCGAAATCGTCAACTTTTCTGGATACTTTTTGACCGGAGAAAGCAAATTTTTGGAGGAGGATGTCTCCGCGAGAAAAAAGTTGACAAAGGAGCGCGTCTCTCTACAATCGCCGACGCTTTTTGTAACCTTCAGAATATAGGCATTTCTCATCGTGGCGGCAAAGGAGGTCGACGAAAACCATTTCGTCGGGAACCACGTCGCGCTCATCGCATCAATCATGAAATTCGCGCCTCCGAGGTGCGTGTGACCGATGCGGAGGGAGAAATGCTAGGAGTGATGCGCACTAGTGAGGCCCTGATGAAATCAGAAGCCGCCGGTGCGGATCTGGTCGAAGTTTCTCCCAAAGCCACCCCCCCTGTCTGCAAAATTATTGAGTACGGCAAATTTCTGTACGCACTCAAGAAAAAAGAACAGCAGACGCGCAAGGCCAATAAAACCCGAGAACAAAAGGGCATTCGTCTGACATTCAAAATTGATGTCGGCGATCTGGACCGCCAGCGCAAACAGGCCGAAAAGTTTTTGGAAGAAGGACACCCCGTCCGTGTACAGATGCGGCTCCGGGGGCGAGAACGCGCTCATACCGATCTCGCCGTTCAAAAGCTCAATGGATTTCTCGAGTCTCTGAGTGAAGTGAGCAAAGTCGATCAGCCTCCCAAACCTTCTGGATTTCAAATCATGGCCCTGCTGCGGCCGGCTAAATAATTTCCTTTCGGATGAAACAGAAAACACATTCCGGCGCCAAAAAACGAGTCAAGGTGACAGGATCGGGCAAACTCTTGCTCCAAAAAGCCTGTAAAAATCACCTCCTCAGCTCCAAGTCCAAGCGACAAAAAAAAGCCGATCGATTGGGAAAATCCACAGGAAAAGGAAACCAAAAAACACTGGCAAATTTGCTCAATATTTCTCGCTAATTTTAGAAAATGGTACGAGTCAACTCTGGCACCACCGCTCACGCACGGCATAAAAAAGTCCGTCAGGCCACCAAGGGCTATCGGGGCAAAAACCACACGACCTTTCGCCTGGCCATGCAGGCCATGATGAAGGCCGGACTGCACGCCTACCGAGGGCGCAAACAAAAAAAACGAGATTTTCGACGACTCTGGATCACACGCATTTCCACTGCCCTGAGAAACCGAGGGTTCCGATACTCAGAGGTAAAAAACGGCTGGCTGCATGCTCGCATGGAAGTCGATCGCAAAAACCTGAGCGAAATCGCCGTACAATATCCCAGCGTTTTCGACAAGCTCGTCGATGTAGCACAAAAGGCAAAGAGAAAATAATTGTGGGAAAAAAGAGTGCACAAAGCACGCATTTTCCGGTTGCCCCTTTTGGGGAAATCCTTGATAATTTTATTTGAATGTTTGTTGACGAAGCAAAAATTACGATCCACGCCGGAAAAGGCGGCGATGGGTGTGTCAGTTTTCGTCGTGGAAAATTCCTGCCAAAAGGAGGCCCCGACGGCGGGGACGGCGGCCACGGAGCGGATATTCTTTTTCAGGCAGTGGATAATGCCAGCACACTCTCGGACTATCGGTTTCGGAAAATTTTTCAGGCGGAAAATGGTGCCCCGGGCGGTCCCAATAATCGAACCGGAAAAAGTGGCGAAGATCTGCTGCTCAAGGTGCCGATGGGGACGATCATTCGAGAGAAAACGTCGGGAAAAATCCTCGCCGATCTCGTGTACAAAAATCAAACCGTCACCCTCGCCCACGGAGGGGTCGGGGGCAAAGGAAATGCAGGATTTACCAGCTCCGTCCGACAGGCGCCCAATTTTGCGGAAAAAGGAGACCTCGGGGAGGTATTCAATCTCGAGTTGGAGCTGAAACTCGTCGCGGATGTCGCGATTGTGGGATTGCCCAGTGTGGGAAAATCAACCCTCATCTCCGTCATCAGCAATGCCCGTCCCAAAATTGCTGCCTATCCCTTTACGACGCTCGTACCAAATCTCGGTGTCGCCAAAGTCGATGATCGGGAGTTGGTGTTTGTAGATGTGCCGGGACTCATTGAAGGCGCCAGCGAGGGGCGGGGCCTCGGGCATCAATTTCTGCGTCACATCGAACGGGCACGATTTGTGCTGCATCTGGTCGACGCAAACAGTGCCACCCCGCTCCAAGATTTTGAGACGCTCCGGGACGAAATGAAAGAATTTTCTCCTGATCTGGCAGAGAAACCTTTCCTCGTCGTGCTGTCAAAGTGTGATCTCACGGATGAAGAGCTGGAGGAGTTTTTGAAGAAAGAATTTGAAAAAGAATTTGATATCGTCCCCCAAAAAATATCCGCCGCCACACATCAGGGCACGGATGAACTGCTGCACTTTTTGGCCAGAGAGGTGCCAGAGCTCGAACAGAGTTTTGCAGAAGATTTTGCCGGGATCCCTCGCCAAGAAACAGACGAGAGCGAGCCGGATTTTGTAGAGTTCCGGCCAGCCGAGCGTCCGGATATGCGCTCGAGGGAAGTCAAAATAGAAAAAGCCGCCAACTGGTGGGTGCTCTCCAATCCCCGCTTGGAACAGATCGTTCGACAGACAGATTTTGAAAACCCCCAGGCACGCGAACGCGTGTACGATGTCTTGAAAAAATGGGGTGTCCCCGCCCAGCTCAAGAAAAAAGGCGCCATCCCGGGGGAGAAAATCCGAATTCAGGAGCGGATTTGGGAGCTGCGGGATTAATTCTGCTCGGGAAACTGCACGCGAATTTGATTTTCTTCTTCTGGATCGATCTCTTTTAAAAATTCTGGAGAAATTTTGACGGAAGGTCCTGTTTCAAAAACGGGAAATGAAGGTGTTTTTTCTCCTTCCTTTTTCCACTGCGCCTCCCACGCAGAAAACTGATCGCGGAGAGCATAAAATGTCTCGAGAAATTTTTGAGCAAACTTCAAAATTACCTCCTTTTCTGCATCCGTAAAACGACCATGAACCAATGGGTTTTCTGCTGTTTTTTCTCTGAAAAATTTATGTCGCCACAAAAAATTGTGCCCCATTTCTATTTTTTGAGGCTCAATCTCTCTTGTTTCTTCTAAACTTTCTCTGTCTTTTTCTTCCCCATACACGAATGCGTTTTTTTCTCGGGTTTTCTCGGGTGGCTCTGTCACTTTTAAAATTGTTCGAACAAAAATATTGTTCAATTTTTTCCAGTGAGCTTGGAGACCATGAATATTCCGATCTTCAAAAGCACTGTCCATTTCAAGAAAAAGACGCTCAAATTCTGGAAGAGGATCTTTTTGGGGATTGGACACTTTTTTGGAATCCAGAAATATCTGGCGTATTCGATTTTCAAGACGTTCGGCGGGAGAAGCCTCCTCTTTCCACACAGCCTGTCGCAGCGCAGAAATATTTTTTATTTTTTTGAGCATTTCCTGTTTCGTTTCAATAATTTTTTTCTGCCTCTCTTTCCATCCTTCTGGTACATCTTCCCCTGCTGGCAAAAAATCCTGCATCGCCGCAGAAAACAAAGAACGCTCAAAAGGGGGAGAAAATTCGCGTTCCTCGGAATTTTTTTTTGGGGGGGGTGAAGACTCACTCATTGTTTTGAAATCGGGCTAAAACGATCGTCGCGAAAATCCTCGGAAATTTCTCCAACTCCGCCACGCGGGTTGTTTTTCCGTCGGCGTGACGGTTTCAAGTTCCAATGATTCAAAGACAAATCGTGCAGTCGCTCCCCCACCGGAAAAATTAAAATTGGCAAACACCGTGATCTCCTCTGGCTCACCGGGGAGAATTTCGACCGGAGAGAGAAACCGAAGTCGCACGCAGTCGTCGGATTGGAATTTAGTTCGGAGTGTTCGGCGATAATTCGCCGTCTGTGCCCAGACATGATCGATGTCAGTCCAGGACGAGAGCCCCTCGCGTCGGAGCACGATTTTGGAAATCGCCTGTCCCGCATCTTCTGCGGAAATCCGCAGCCGCATCAGGGGAAACCGCACGGCATTTCGCGGAATGACCTGCGGCATCTGCACCGGACGCACCTCCACAGAAACGGAGGAGGCAAATGCTGTCCCGCAGAGAAAAAATGCCACTGCGAGGAGAAAAATTTTCTTCATCAGTTTGTTTTTACCAGGTTTTGGAGTGAATGCAAGTCTTTCTGCAAATTTGCCAAAACTCCCCGTCCCCAGTACGATGCGCGCGATGCAGACGCTTGTGAAAATTTGTTTTGCGCTCCTGGGGCTCCTCCTGCCCTGGCACGGCGCGATCACGGTATTTTTGCCCGAACCCTTTCGCTGGTGGAAAGAAGCCGTGCTGCTCGTGCTCTTGGGAATTGTGCTCTGGAACGAGGTGGGAAAAATACGAGCCAAATCCTGGGAAAAATTTTCGCGTGCACAAAGGTGGGCGATTGGATTTCTCGTCTGGTGTCTGACCCTCGTGATTTTGAGCGAAGACCAGGCCACTGCTGCCATCGCCGCACGGTACCTGGGGATGGGATTTGTGACGTTTCTCATTGTGTCACGGACACAACCGGTTTCAAAAAACGCGCTGAAAATTTTTGCAAATTTTTTCTTTTTGGGACTGGCCACAAGTATCATTTTTGGGCTCTGGGTCAAGTGGGGTGGGGGCGCAGAGATTGTACAAAATTTTTATTCAAATACGATTTCCAGCTGGGTCCCAGGGCAAACCATCCCCCTCTGGCACGAGACCGGCGGATTCATTCGAATGCAGGGGGCCAGTTCGGGTCCCACGGTGTTTTCGCACCTGCTGGTGGCAGGGCTGGCACTGCTGCTCTGGCGCGGACCAACACTGAATGTGTGGCTCAAAATGGGACTCGGCATCTTATTTCTTGCCGGTATCGCGCAGAGTTTTTCTCGAGCGGCACTGGGCGGTGCGTTTTTGCTGGTATTTTTTTCCTTTCTTCCCTCGCTGAAATTGTCCGCGAAAAAAGCCATTCCCTTCTTGCTTCTTCTTTTTTTGGTGGGAGGGGGTTTTCTTTTTTTGAATAAAAATATTGTTCAAAATTTCCTCAGCCGGGACGGCACATCCGCCCATTTTTCTCGGCCAGTAGAAGCTGTGGAAATGGGACTTCGCTCGCCTCTCTGGGGAAATCTGGGAGAGCTAGGACCAGCCGCTCGAGCCAGGAATTTGGAAGAGAACAATGACGATCGTGCGCCGATCGCCGAAAATGTCCCTGCTGACTGGCTTGCCCAGCTGGGAATCCCCGGATTTTTCTTGGGAATCGGTTTTTTGGTGACAATATTTTTGGGCGCGACACCCCTGGGAAAAGGATTTGTGGTGGTGTCATTTTTGCTCATGAATTTTGCGACGATTTTTGACATGATGCCCGTGGCCATCACGTTTTTTATGCTGTTTGCGTTTTGGCAAAAATCTGAGACAATTTCCGGGAAATGAAGTCGATCCATGTTCTCAATCTGTTGCAGATCTTCTTGTACTCGGGCCTGTCGTTTGTGGTCGCGGTAGTGCTTTTTCCACGATTTGTTCGATTTGTAAAAGCATACAAACTCACCCAAAAAATCCGCGAGGATGGACTTTCTGGGGGCACGGCGAAATTGTTTAAAAAACTCCACGCACACAAATCCGGCACTCCCACCATGGGCGGGGCAGTCATTATTTTTTCGGTACTGGCAACCGTGGCGATCTCCCGCCTGCTGGCCCTGGCAGGAATCGTGGATTTTTCCATTCTCAATCGAGGAGAAACCTATCTTCCTATCATCACTCTGACGGTAGTGGGGGTTCTGGGCCTCGTCGATGACTGGCTCAATATTCGTGAAAAAGGAAAGCAAAAAGGACTGTCAGCAAAAGTAAAATTTTGGTCACTGGTGGGATTTGCGGTGATGGGCGCTCTCTGGTTTGCGCTGAAATTGGAATGGTCCCTGATCCACATTCCGGGGGTCGGCGACTACGACATCGGCCTCTGGTACGCCCCGCTGTTTGTGTTTGTCCTGGTGGGGACGTCCAATGCCGTCAACATTACCGACGGACTCGATGGACTTGCCGGGGGGCTGCTGGCAATCGCCTTTGGGGTGTTTGGCGTGATTTCGTATTTTTATGGGCTGCCAATTCTCACGGTATTTTGTGCCATCGTCTCGGCGGCACTGGTGGCGTTTCTCTGGTTCAATGTCCCTCCCGCCAAAATCTACATGGGCGACACGGGGTCCCTGGCACTGGGGGCGACACTTGGGGTCATTGCGATGCTGACCAATTCGATCGTGAGCCTGATCGTGATCGGAGCGATTTTTATTGTGGAAACGATCTCCGTGGCGTTGCAGCTTTTTTGGAAAAAACACTTCAAACGAAAACTGTTTAAGATTGCGCCCCTCCACCACCATTTTGAAGCAAAGGGCTGGTCGGAGACGCAAATCGTGATGCGGTTTTGGATTGTGGGGGCACTCGCGGGATTGGCCGGAATTTTGGTCGGGTTGATCGGCATGGGCAATGCCGGTATTTTTCATCTCCCCTGAGAAATCCTTGACTTCAATGGGGAAACGAGAACACTAAAGATGTCTTTTTTGTGAAAAACATGGCCTTTCTTGACACCGACATCTTTGCCAAAATCATTGACCGGGAGATTCCCGCCGACATCGTATTTGAAAACGATCGGATTCTCGCCTTTCATGACATCAAGCCAAAAGCGAACATCCACATCCTGATCGTTCCAAAGGTCCCCCTGGTGACGGCCAAAGAAGTGACCGAGGACAACGCAGAACTCTTTGGCGAACTGTTTCTCGTGGCAAAACAGGTCGCGGAAGCAGAAAAACTCCCGGGCTACAAACTCGCCATGAATGTCGGCGAATCTGGCGGTCAGGTCGTCCCGCACGTGCACCTGCACCTCCTCAGCCCGGACTTCGACAGTCCGCTCTAAAACTTCAAAACTTCCGTCCTTCTCTGCTTCTCAACT
>JAIPIF010000002.1 GCA_021734785.1 Candidatus Altimarinota bacterium
TTCCAACGCACTGGACGGAACCGACTTTGAGTTGGTCAACTCCGGAAGCCTGACCATCGACCTGGGATCCACTGTGTACGGAGACGTACTCGTGGCCAACAGCGACGATGTGGAAGTGCTCCGCGTACGACTCAATGCGGCGGATGATGAGCTCCAGGTCAAAGACTTGTACTTTGACAACGAAGGGCTTGACTCCAACGCCATTGAAAATCGTGTGGACTTCAAACTCTACAACGAAGCCGGACAGCTGATCCAGCAGAAACAGATGACGGGTGGATCCCTCCACTTCGAACTGGCAAACCAGGATCGCATCACGGTGCCAAAAGATGAATCGACGTACGTGACCGTCAAGGTCGACGTCCGCGACATCAACCGTGCTGACCAGACCGGAAAACGCCTCCAGCTCGACCTCGACACGACCATGCCTACTTCAGGCACCTCGGCTCTGTCAGGTGTCGAAGCCGTGACGGCTGCGACCGGATCTGATTTGGCCACGGCCAACATCACCGAAAACAGCGTGACCGGACAGGTCTTTGTGGCCTACCGAACGCAGATCATGGTGGATCACGCCGCGAGCCAGAACTTCAGCGGCACCCCATCAGCAGAATCACAGGAAGTCTACCGATTTACTGTCACCACTGACGCAGCCCGTCAGGCAGAAATTGGACGACTGAACTTTTCTGTTTCTCTCTCTGGTATGGACTACGATGGCGCCAACACCTTCGCCGTCTACCCAGTTGAAGACGATGGGAATGTCGATACCAGTGTGACGGTGGCAACAACCACTATTTTCGAAAACTCTGAGGCAGCTCCGGCTACTTCAGATGCCACCGAAGATGGTGATACCACTGCAAATGTGTTTGTGACCTTCGTCAACCAGAAACTCTCGGCTGGCGATTCCAAAACATACGCACTGTTTGTGGACAAGACCTCTGATGCCGGAAACATTGCTGACGACGATGCCGTGTCTGTCTCGGTCAAAACCGACGACGGATACCTCGCGCCAGCAGTCCGCAGCACACAGCAGGGCACCGTCACTGGCGGTGACTGTTCGTACAAAGCTGCTGGTTCAGCGGTCGCTGTGACCAACTGTGTGGTCTGGTCTGATGAGTCCAGCACCTCTCACAATGATGACACTCTTGATTGGCTGAACGGATATCTCCTTGATATCGATACAGCTGTTCATATCAACAGTGACTAATCGATGAGAGATTGACCGTTTCGGGATTTCAGATGAAATTCTGACGGAAACCAAAAAGCCTCCCCCGCCTTGGCGGGGGGGGCTTTTTTGGTGTGGGGGTGGATTTGGAAATGTTTTTTGTTTTTGTCGAACCCGGGTTCTAGAACCCGGGTTCAGAGAGAGCAGATTTGACTCGGATTTTCGAAAAAAATAAAATAATCCTGATACCCCCTCGAACACTGCAACCGGGCAAATACTACCACATCTACAATCGTGGATGGAACAAGCAACAGCTCTTTTTTGGCGACGGGGATTTTCATCGGTTTGGACAAAATATCGTGCGGTACCTGGGGCAGTATCCCACGGTAAAAATTCTTGCCTGGTGTCTGCTGCCCAACCATTTTCATTTTTTGATTTTTGAAAAAGCAGACCCAAAAACCCCTTCCTCAAATATTTCTCATTTTATGAATCGTGTGCAGCAGGCGTACGCTGTTTTTTTCAATGCAAAATACGGGGACAGTGTCAAAAAAGGCTTAAAATCGCCGGTGTTTGAGGGGCGGTTTCAGGCGAAGGTGGTGGAGGATGAGGAGTACCTCTCGCAGCTGACGCAGTATGTTTTGCAGAATGCCGTGCACCATGAAATCGTGGAGGAGCCGCGAGAGTGGCCGTGGGTGAGTGAGAGGGTGGACACGATGGCCGCTCTGGAAAAGTTTGAGTCGGTGTTTGATTGATGGTTTTTTATATTTCAACCCGGGTTCTAGAACCCGGGTTAGGTTTCTTCCCTCCTCGGGCAAACACCACCGCCTGCACGGCCGTGGCGCCGGCGTCTTTTAGCACGCGGGCAGCGGCGTCCAGGGTGGCCCCACTCGCCACCACGTCATCAACCAGGAGGACGTGCTTCCCCTGCAGGCTCTCTCCCCGCCAGACGAAGGCATTTTGGAGATTCTGCGCGCGCTCAGCCTTGCTCAGGCGTGCCTGCTGGCGGGTGCGCTTTGGGCGACGGAGACCTTTTGAAACGGTGAATGTGGGGTGGTGTTTTTTGATCTCTCGTGCGAGGAGGTTGGCTTGATTGAACCCCCGCCAAAATCGGCGCGTCCAGTGGAGCGGGATGGGGACGAGCAGTACATCTTTTCCCCGAAGCTCTGCCGGGACCTCGGCGGCCATTTTTTCCCCAAAAATTTCTGCGAGTGAGGCAAAGCCCCGAAATTTAAAAAATTCCACGCAGCGCTTGACCACGGGGTCAGCGTACGCGGCGTGAGCGTGACATTGTTCCAAAAAAACAAACACCGCCTCACTCGGCGGGGCGGGTGGAAACGCTTGATGTGTGTCGCACAAAAAAGAACCCGAGCTCCCGCACACCACACAGCGGGATGGAAAGAGCGCTTCGATCAGCCACCTCCCCCCTTTTTGGAGCGGTGAAATCTGTTTTTGCTCTCGGGGCATGGTTTCCGATTAGCGATCGGGCAGCCGAAAATGCCGCGTGTTGTTTCCCTCCGCAGGGGTGACCATCAGGTTGATCGAATTCCGGATTTTGTCGTAGTTGAGATAGTCCAAGAAATCGAGCCCAAAGATCCGCCCGACAATCGTCACAAAAGTAAAGCTCAGAATCGTCACCACCAGCCCCACGATCGCGTAGCGGATGGTATTGACGGCTTTCTTGATCTTTTCATCGTTTCCACCCGAGAGAATGAAATTGACCCCTCCCACAAAAATGAAAATCGCGGCCAGCGCCGCGGCGAGGATAAATGCAATCGGTACAAAAATCTCCACCAGATCCATCAGGGTGTAGTTTCCCAGATGCTGGACGGTGTCGGCGGTTTGGGACGGAAACGCACCGCTGGGGCCCGGGGCACCACCAAAAGCCGGAGGAGCGGTTTGCACTGCCTCAGGGGGGGTGCTGTCCAGATACCGCACTGCGGGAATCACGCGATCATCTTCCATGGCAAAAAATCAAGAAATCGAACACATCTTACACCGCTTCTGCGGGGGTTTCAACTTCTCGCGGATCGATGATTTTCAGGTAAAACCGATTGTTTTCTCGAGCCGACATCACATTGAGCAGCGTGCGAAGTGCTGAGACGGTCTGGCCATCCCGACCGATCAGACGGCCCATATCTTCGTCGTGAACTTTGACCGAAATCAGCGTGCCGCGCTCATCGATCTTGTCCGTGATTTCGATGTCGTCGGGGTGCTCACAGACTTGCTGAAGTACAAATTCTACAAACTCAAGTGCGGGATTTTTTTCAGACATGGGAAAAAAGGTTATTTTTTGTCTTTGTCTTTTTCGTCTTCCGCTTTCTTTTCTTCCTCGGGTGCTTCAGGCGTTGCCTCCTCTTTGGGTTCTTCTGGTGTTTCTTCCTTCTTTTCCTCAGCGCTCTCGTCGGCTTTTTCCTCGGAGGACGCTGTCTCTGCAGGTGCGGGGGCTTCGGCCTCTTCTGTTTTTTCTTCTTTCACCTCCGCCGCGGGCGCTTCTTCTTTTGGCTCAGGAGCTTTTTCTTTTTTCGGTTTGGTGGGACGGGCGATGATGGCGGCTTCGGCCTCTTTCATCCCTTCTTTTGCCAGCATTCGTGCGGCACTCTGAGAGAGTTTGGCGCCGTTTTTGAGGTATTTTTTGATCGTCTCCGCGTCAAACGTAAATTCTCCTTTTCCTTTGTCTGTGCGGGGATTGTAGTAGCCGACTTCTTCGATAAATTTCTTCTGCACGGCGCGGGCCTTTTCGGCGACGACGAGTTTGAAGATGGCCTGTTTGCTACGGCCGATGCGGGAAAATCGAATGACAAGCATGAAAAATTTTCTGAAAAATTGCCACGCGAGTGTAGTCAAATCGCTTTTGGTGTCAACTTTTTCCCACAGAATTCTTGACATTTTCTTCAAAAAAGAGTAAATATAAACCGCTCGGTGCTGTGGATTCGTCGAAACCTCGGTTTCTCCGGTCCCGACCAGAGCAGATCTTTGCCATCTCTTCTTGGGTGCTGGTCGACATGAGATTTTTCCAAAAAAAGTCTGGTGCCGACCAGTGTCGTAAGGAGCACTGGAGAGAAGGAGGGATGTCTTCTTTCACAATTTTCTTTCAAAAAGTAGTATATTTTAGGTTTACTACGAAAATTGTGCGGGGAAAAAGAAGGCGTTCCGGAGTGAGTTTCATCCTTTTCCTGTGCCCCGGCAGGAGAGGATGGTAATTTTCTCATATCGGCCGGTGGGTTTTTAGCTTCCCACCGGCTTTTTTTCTTTTTCGTTGAATTTCTGGGCAAACGCAGTACACTGGGCACGTCTTTTTTCCCCCCATGCAGGCGTTTCGCATTGAAATCGAAAATCGGGTCGAGGATCCTCGCGGGGACGCATTTTTGCAAAAAATTCAGAGCACGGGATTGCCCGTTTCTCGGATTCAGACCACAGACGTGTACACGGTGGCTCGTGAGTTTCCTGACGAAGCAAAAGAAAAGATTGGACAGGCACTGGTCAATCCCGTGTACGAGAGTTTCTCGCTCGATGAGCCGGATTTGGGGCGCTCGTTTGACTGGGCGGTGGAGATCGGATTTCTGCCCGGGGTCACCGACAATGTCGGTCGCACCGTGGTGGAGACGATCGAGGATTTGCTCAAAGTAAAATTTGACCCCCACACCGAGGGGGTGTTTTCGTCCGTGCTGCTGTACATTTCAGGCGCTGGGGTGACCCAGGCTGATGCCGAAAAAATCGGTTGGAGTTTTGCCAACCCGATGATCCAGCGGGTGGGGGTACGCTCGCACGAAGAATTTTTATCCAACGGCGGAATGGAGACGGTCGTCCCGCAGGTGTCCCTGCAGACCGATCATCTGACGGCGGATGAAATTGATCTGGAAATTTCTGATGAGGCACTCGCTGCGCTTGGAAAAAAAGGAATCCAAAACCCCGACGGAACCTCCCGTGGGCCGCTGGCATTGAGCTTGCTGTACCTCAAAACCATTCGCGATTATTTTCGCACCGAAGGCCGAAATCCGACTGACGTGGAGCTGGAATCCATCGCCCAGACCTGGAGCGAGCACTGCCGGCACACGATTTTTGCCAATCCGATCGACGCGCATGACAAGGGCATTTTCAAGACGTTCATTCGAAAGGCCACCGAAGACATTCGGAAGAAAAAAGGGAAAGACGATTTTTGCGTCTCCGTTTTCAAAGACAACTCCGGCGGCATCATCTTTGACAAAGACTGGGTGGTCACCGACAAAATGGAAACGCACAACTCCCCCTCGGCCCTGGACCCTTTTGGCGGGGCGATGACGGGGATCGTGGGGGTCAACCGCGACTGCCTGGGGTACGGGCGTGGTGCGCGACCGGTCATCAATCGGTACGGGTTTTGTACCGGGGATCCGCAAAAAGAAATCTCCCTCTTTCGTCGCAAAGACAAAAAAGACCCAGCCCTCCAGCCCCGCGAGATTCTCGACGGCGTAGTTGCAGGGGTCAACGAAGGAGGCAATCAGTCGGGGATCCCGACCCCGCAGGGATTTACCTTTTTCGACGATCGGTACGCGGGCAAGCCGCTGGTGTTTGCCGGGACGGTGGGGCTGATCCCACGGAAACTCGATGGGACCGATTCCTCTGAAAAATCGGCCGTTCCCGGAGACAAAATCATCGTGGCTGGGGGACGCGTGGGCGTGGATGGTATCCACGGCGCGACCTTTAGCTCCGAAGGCCTGGACGAGGGCAGCCCGGCGACGGCGGTGCAGA
Organism: Candidatus Altimarinota bacterium; assembly: GCA_021734785.1. Lineage (GTDB taxonomy): Bacteria > Patescibacteriota > Gracilibacteria > UBA4473 > UBA4473 > JABGQW01. Next base: position 5,885 of record JAIPIF010000002.1, read on the forward strand.
TCGGAGATCCGATCACGCAAAAAAAACTGTCGGACGCGGTCGTCCGCGAACTGAGAGAAGGAGGGTTTATTCATTCGGTGCACGACTGTGGCGCGGGGGGCATCTCTGGGACGATCGGCGAGCTGGGGAGCGAAGCGGGCGGATTTGAAGTGTTTCTCGACCGCGTTCCTCTCAAATACCCAAACCTCGCTCCGTGGCAGATCTGGATCAGTGAATCGCAGGAGCGCATGACGTTTTCCGTCCCCCCCAAAAAAGTCGATGAATTTGTTCAGATTCTCAAAAAACGCGGCGTCGAAGCGACGATCGTGGGAGAATTTACGGACTCGGGGCGCGGCGTGATTCACTTCGGGGACCAAAAAGTATTTGATCTGGATCTCGATTTTCTCGCAACAGGATGGCCCCGCGAACAGTTGAAATCCAAAAAACAGACCCCCATTTCTCATCCTCCGAAATTGCTCGACATTTCCGATTTCTCTACGGAAATTTTGTCCCTCCTGTCTCGACCAAATGTCGCCTCGAACGAATGGATCAGCCAGCAGTACGACCACGAGGTGCAGGGTGGCAGCGTGATCAAACCGCTCCAGGGCCCGGGACGGGTCAACGGGGCGGCTTCAGTGGTGCGCCCGGTGCTTGATTCCCAAAAAGCCCTTGTTTTGTCTCAATCGCTCGGGGCACGAGCGACCGAGTTGGATGCTTTTCGTATGGCATCCGGAGCGATTGACGACTGTGTGGGAGCGGCGGTGGCGGCGGGGGCAGATGTCTCGCATCTGGCGATTATGGATAATTTTTGCTGGTGTAGCTCGGACGAACCCGAGCGCCTGGGCCAATTATTGGAAACAGCGCGGGCGTGCTACGACACCGCCACCGCGTACGGGACGCCGTTTATCTCGGGCAAGGATTCCATGTTCAACGATTTCAAGGGCTTTGATGCAGAGGGCCATCCGGTCAAAATTTCTGTGCCGCCGACCCTCTTGATTTCCGCACTCGGGGTGATCCCGGATGCAGCACACACGCAGACGATTGATTTCAAATTTGCCGGTGACAAGATTTTCCTGATCGGTGAAACAGCTCCTGAATTTGGCGGGAGCGAGTTTGCCGCGGCACACGAGCTTGCACAATCTGCCGTTCCGGTCGTTGACCCAGAGACATCGCTTGCCCGATTTCAGCAGATTTTTGCTTCCCATCAAAGAGATCTCTTCACAGCGATCCAGCACGTGGGGATTGGCGGCCTTGCTTCTGCTCTGGCCAAAGCTTGTATCGGGGGGCAGATGGGGGCGCACGTCGACCTGAGCTCGGCTTCCTCCGACCTGCGGGTGGCGCTTTTTTCTGAATCCAAATCTCGATTCCTCGTCTCTGTCGCACCCGATCGCGAGGAGGAGTTTCAAACAATGTTTCCCGACGCTCGGTTGCTCGGTGAAGTCGGCGGTGAGGACTTGGTGATCGCGGGAGTGGATCCGATCGCGGTGTCTGATTTGGACAAAAAATATCGGGGGACGTTTGGAAAATTTTAACACCCCCCAGCCCCCTCTTAGTCTAAGAGGGGGAGGCCCCGCGGAGCGGGGCAGGGGGAGTTATAAAAATCTCATGAAAAAATTATTCATCGGCCTCGTGCTCTTGACCGCCCTGGGGATGGTGGGGTGTCAGAGTTCGGACGATATTTTTGAGAAAAATATGGAGTGTGTGAAGTACACAGAAAAAATAAAGAATGTGGTTGAACAATGGGTTGGTGGTTGGGAAATCAAAGAAATTTTTTACAGTCCGAAGCTGAATGAATGCGCAGTTTTAACAGACAGTTTTCGTTCATTGGAAATGCCAGAGGGGAAAATGCTTGTTTCCAATTCGGCGATTTATAGTCTCTCGGGGATCTTAATCAGTAAAGATAATTTTTTAGATTATTGTTACGAAGGAGGAAGGGGGTCTTGTGATTATTTTATTCAAAAAACTTTAAAAGAATATAAATGAATCCAACAGCCATCGTTCTCGGCGGATTTGGGATCAACTCAGAGGATGAGACGACCTGGGCACTCAATGATGCAGGCTGTGACGCGCGATATGTGCACGTGCAGGATTTGATCGACGACCCGAAAATTTTGGACAATACACACATTTTAGTTTTCCCCGGCGGATTCTCATACGGGGATCACACGGGATCAGGCAAGGCGCTCTCAAACGTCCTGCTCAATAACATCGGCGATCCGATTTTAAAATTCATCCAGCGGGACACGCTGACCCTGGGGATCTGTAATGGATTTCAGGTGCTGGTGGCGCTGGGCCTTGTCCCCGCGCTGGACGAAAAATACGGGGAACGACAGGCGGGTCTCTTGAAAAATAAGACCAACCGATTTGTCTGTCGGTATGTGCACTTGCGTTCGGTATCTCAGAAATGTGTCTGGACACAGGGGATTGAAAAATTATATCTGCCGGTGGCACACGGAGAGGGCAATTTTTATCTGCCCGACGATCAGCTAGATCAGCTGAAGAAAAATGATCAGATTGTGTTTCAGTACACCGATGCACACGGGCGTTTGGCCAAGGGACAGTTTCCCACCAATCCCAACGGAGCCGTGCGCGACATCGCCGGGGTGTGTGACCCGAGCGGGCGAATTCTTGGTCTCATGCCGCATCCAGAGCGAGGAATGTTTTCGACCAATCTGCCTGAATTTGGTCGCATGAAAGAAGAAGCTCGGAGAGCGGGATTGTCTCTTCCTGAGGCAACAGAAAACCGGAAAATATTCCAGAACGCCGCGAAATATTTTGGCTAGAAAACAAAAACACATTTTGGCAAAAAACGGCTTGTATTTTTTTCCTGTCTGTATACCATCGCTTTCGCGTAACCCCATTTTTTCATGAAAAAGTACCTTTTTCTCGTCCCCGTATTGCTCCTGGGTTTGGGAGCGAGTTTGTTTCTCACCGGTTGTGAGACCGAAGATCTCAAAGGCTCGGTTCTTTCTGGCGAAGAATTGTCAGAAGACGAAGCGAAGACCGCCGCTGAGGATTTTATAAACACAGCGCTGATGCCTGCCGGGCAGACAGCCACCGTCAAAGAAGTCACCGAATATGATCAGGACATTTACCGGATCACCGTCGATGCGGCTGGCAAAGAAATTGTTTCTTTCCTCTCTGAGGATGGGGCAATGTTTTTTCCACAGGTGATGGATGTGGCAGAAGTCACCGCGCAAAAAGAAGCACAAGCGCAAGCCGCCGAACAAGCCAAAGAAGTCGAACTAGCGGATCTTGAAAAGAAAGAGGTCCCGCATGTGGAACTCTTTGTGATGAGCCACTGCCCCTTTGGAACCCAGATGATGAAAGGATTTTTGCCCGTAGCGGCGACGCTGGGAGACAAAATCGATTTTGATCTCAAGTACGTCAATTATGCGATGCACGGCGAAAAAGAGCTGCGCGAGCAGATGTACCAAACCTGTATTTCTCAGGAATACCGGGAAAACCTTGAGGAATACCTGACCTGTTTTCTCACCGACGATGACGGTCCAGGATGCCGAGAAGAAATGGATCTAGATTTAGAGGCTTGTGTCGCAGCACTGGATGAAGAATACGACATCATGGCCGGATTTGAAGACAAATCCACCTGGGTCAATGATCGATTCCCCAAATTTCTCGTACACAACGAAGAAAATGAAACCTACGGCGTGCGGGGATCTCCGACATTTGTCCTCAATGGCAAAGTCATGCAGGCTGCACGAGACCCACAGAGCCTCCTCGACACGGTGTGTCAGGGCTTTACGGACGCCCCCGAAGAATGTGACAAAGAACTTCCTTCGGTCGCTCCCGCTCCTGGCTTCGGCTGGGAAGGGGAAGGCAACGCCGCTGCTGCTGCAGCGTGTGGAGGCTAGTTTTCCTTTCGGATTCCCAAAAAGAACCCTGCTTGGATGAGCGGGGTTTTTTTGTACAAAAAAACCGCAGAAAAAGAAATTTCGTCTGCGGTTTTATTGAAAATGACTACTCAGTTTCTACGAGCGCCACGTTTTCGGCTTTGGGTCCTTTTTCGGACTGGCCGATATCAAAGGTGACCACGTCGCCGACTTTGAGGCTATCAAAGTCAAGACCTTCGAGGTCATTTGAGTGGAAGAAGATGTCTTTGTCACCGTCTTCCGGGGTGATGAATCCGAACCCGTTGAGCAGGTTTTTGATGGATCCTTTCATGAGAGAAAAAGATTAAAAAATAGATTCCGCAAGTTGTGTCTTCTGGGAATGTATTTTTCAAAAACCCGTAAAAACGCGACCTACTTCGACGGCAGGATACACACAAAGAAAAAGAAAGCAAGAAGAAAAGGGAGTTTCTGCTTTTCCGACAAAGAAAAAATTATCCCCGGAAATATTTTTTGCCCTTGAGTTTCTCTGGGAGCAAGTTTGTGCCTTTCTCCGGATAGTCTTCGTATCCTTTTCCGTACCCTTCTTGTTTCATGAGTTTCGTGGGGGCGTTGCGCAGGCGGAGTGGGATAGGGAGGTTGCCAAATGCGCGGGCATCTTTTTGTGCGAGCCGCAGTCCGATGTAGGCGCTGCGATCCTTTTTTGCCCGAGCGAGATACACCACGCCGTGGGCCAGATTGATGGCACATTCGGGATAGCCGATGGTTTCCACCGCGCGAAAAACCTCATTGGCCACTACCAGCGCCGTGGGCTGTGCCATTCCGATGTCTTCACTGGCAAAAATCACCATACGGCGGGCAATGAATTTTGGATCCTCGCCGCTCTCGACCATTCGCGCAAGGTAGTACAGCGTGGCATCGGGATCGCTGGCGCGCATACTTTTGATAAACGCACTGATGGTGTTGTAGTGTTCCTCGCCTTTTTTGTCGTACCGCAGATGTTGGCTTTGGAGCGCTTCCTGCAGCGTCTCTTTCGTGATGCTTTCGTACAGCGCCTCTGTCGCCTCCAGCAGGGCCAAAGCCTGACGCGCATCACCACTTGCCATTGTGATCAGCCACTCTTTTGCTGCTGCATCGAGTTTCAGCCCCGTCCGGTCAATGATCTGGCTCATGGATGCCTCATCCAGCTCGTGCAGGACAAACACGCGACACCGTGAGAGCAGCGGCGCAATCACTTCAAAGCTCGGATTTTCTGTCGTGGCGCCGATGAGGGTGATATCTCCACTCTCGACAAACGGCAGCAGGTAATCCTGCTGGGCTTTATTGAAGCGATGAATTTCATCTAGGAATAAAATCTTTGGTTTCGCCGATTCCGTGTCGACGATTTTTTTGACATCCGCCTTGCCAGCAGAGACCGCCGAGAGCTCAAAAAACTGGGCATCCAGATTACGAGCATACATACGGGCAAGGGTTGTTTTGCCCACCCCGGGCGGGCCCCAGAGAACGAAAGAAAACAGGTGTTTTTTTTCGATCGCTTCAGCGAGGGGTTTGCCCTTCGCTACCAGGTGCTTTTGGCCGACGAAGTCTTTCAAATGGGTTGGTCGTATCCGGGAGGCAAGGGGTTCGCTCATGGAGGTTTATCCTACTCGTTTTTTTGGATCAGACAAATCTTCACAAAAACCTTTTTTAGAGGACCAGTGGCAGAGAAAATGACCGGAATTACAAGACGTTGATTTATGAAAATAGTTCGTATAAAAAGGAGTTAGGTGAAGGCTTTTTATTTACCTCTTTCTCGGCTACAATAGTTACCAATATTATTAATCAATCTTAGACATGATGCACTTCGGTATTTCTAAAAAAACATCCTTCTCTTTTGAAGAAACAGTTGAAAGAGTGGGAGCGCTGCTCACCGAAGAAGGCTTCGGAATCCTTACAAAAATTGATGTGCAACAAAAAATGAAAGAAAAACTGGGGAAAGAAATGGGGAAATACTTAATCTTGGGAGCCTGTCATCCTCCTTCTGCGTATGAAGCCATTCAAAATGAAATTGAAATCGGACTCCTGCTTCCCTGCAATGTAATAGTTTATGAAAAAGGAGAGGAAGTTTTTGTTTCTGCAATGCGCCCAAGTGTGGCAATGGGATTTGTGAACAATAAACAAGTAGAGGCGGTTGCCGTCCGTATTGAAAAGTCTTTAGAAAAAGTCGTTTCACAGGCATAACGTTCCGTTGGAAACAGAAACAACACATCGCCCAACACAGTGTGTGTGGCTCGCCCGCGGTTCCATTCCACTTCGTGGAAATAAAAAATGACACTCTTGCCGCAAGGGCAACACCAGCATTTTTTTCTGGCTCCCGGGGCCGGATTGCTTCGCGTTCCTCGTTTCACTCGTCATCAAACCGACCCGATTCCAATTGCGCACTTCTGGTGCGATTTCAAAAAACAACCAATCACAAGGATTCGTTCTTTTTTGAATGGCTCCAAAGATTGGAAGCCATTGCTCGGCACTTCGCCTTTGAAAAAGGTGCCTATTGCCCGAACCTGAGACTTGAGGAAAGGATGGCGAATGAGACGGATGAGTGGGTGATGGCGGGATAGTGGTATGTGCATTTTTTGCAACTACTAAATTTTGAGCAAGAAAGGGATTGTAAATCCCCATGTTTTTAGTACAATAGTGTTGACTTTTAACTGCATGCAAAATATGGACAATAAAACACCTTCGTCATCCTTATCTCTTGGGAAAAGGATCAAGGAAATACGAAAAAGCAAAGGTCTGACTCAAGAAGAACTGGCTATCAAGGCTGGTGTTGCCTATACCACTCTGACGAAAGTGGAAAATGAGGCAATTAAAAACCCCTCTTTTGAAACCGTTGTGGCAATTGCCAAGGGTTTGGAGGTAGATTTTGACGAACTAATCAAATAAGTATGACTGATTCAAAAAAACAACTCACCGAGCAAGATATTCGGACTAAATACATCACACCCGCAATTAAACAGGCAGGTTGGGATGAAATGACGCAACTTCGTGAGGAGGTTTACTTCACGCAGGGGCGAATCGAGGTACGAGGGACAACAATAAAACGAGGAAAGGCAAAGAAAGCCGACTATATTTTGTATTACAAGAATAATTTTCCGATTGCCGTAATTGAGGCAAAAGATAATAACCATACGGTAGGAAGCGGGATGCAACAAGCCCAAGACTACGCCGAAACTTTGGATATTCCTTTTGCTTATAGCTCAAATGGTGATGGGTTTTTGGAACATGATTTTTTTACAGGCAGAGAACGAGAACTTTCAATTGAGGAATTACCTTCCCCTGCAGAACTTTACGAACGATACAAACAAGCGAACAATCTCGATGAAACGAAGCAAAAAATTATCGAAACGCCGTATTATGTCGATGGTTCGGGGAAAACTCCGCGATACTATCAAGAGATTGCGATCAATCGCACGATCAAAGCCGTTTCCGAAGGGCAAGACCGAATACTGCTTGTAATGGCGACAGGTACGGGAAAAACCTTTACTGCGGGGCAGATTATTTGGCGACTTTGGAAATCAGGCACTTCAAAGCGAATTTTGTTTTTAGCGGATCGAAATATCTTGGTGGATCAGACTATGTCCAATGATTTCAAACACTTTGGGGACAAGATGACCAAAATTCAAAAAAGGCAAATTGATAAATCCTACGAGATCTATTTGGCTTTATATCAAGGTCTTACGGGAAATGAAGAGGAAAAGAACGCGTACAAACAGTTTTCTCGGGATTTCTTTGATTTGGTGGTGATTGATGAGTGTCATCGCGGAAGTGCCGCGGAAGATTCCGCTTGGCGTGAAGTGCTGGATTATTTCTCATCGGCCACTCATGTGGGGCTTACTGCTACACCGAAAGAAACCAAGGATGTCTCGAATATGGAGTATTTTGGCGAGCCGATTTATACCTATTCACTCAAACAAGGGATTGACGATGGATTTTTGGCTCCGTACAAAGTGATACAAATTATGCTCGATAAAGATATCGGCGGATATCGCCCTAGTATTTTGGATCGTGACCGAGAGGGGCGCGAAGTGGAAGACAAGATTTATACGACTAAAAATTTTGATAAAGACATCGTCCTGACCGAGCGAACTAAAACTGTTGCCAAAGAAATCACGCGATTTCTCAAAGCTACGGACAGATATTCAAAGACTATTGTTTTTTGCGTAGATATCGACCATGCCGAGCGAATGCGTCAATCACTCGTGAACGAAAACCCTGATCTGGTCAAAGAAAATCGCAAGTATGTGATGCGGATTACAGGCGATAATGAAGAAGGGAAAGCGGAGCTGGACAATTTTATCGATCCCGAAAACTTGTATCCAACTATTGTGACGACTAGTAAATTGATGACTACGGGAGTAGATGCACAGACTTGTAAGGTGATAGTGCTGGATTCAAATATCAACTCGATGACCGAGTTTAAGCAGATTATCGGGCGTGGCACGAGAATCAAAGAAGAATTTGGCAAGACTCATTTTACAATCCTTGATTTCCGCCGTGTAACCGAGCTGTTTGCCGATCCTGACTTTGATGGTGATCCTGTGCAAGTTAAAGAAATTCATCAAGGAGAGGAAATGTTGGGAGATGAAGAAATTGCAAAAAAAGAGATGACTCTTGCTCAAGAATACGAGCAATATAACGAAGACAAGCCGAAAATTATTGAAGGTGGTGAAATTGCCGAAGGAAAGCGAGAAAAAATCTACATTGATGGTGTGCCTGTGGAAATGGCCTACAAACAAACGCAGTATCTCGGGGCTGATGGGAAGCTCATCACCGAATCACTCAAAGACTACACAAAACGCAAGATTCTGCAGAAATATGCCTCACTGGATGACTTTATCCAAAACTGGGATCAACATAAAAAGAAATATTACATTTTGGAGGAATTATCCGCCCAAGGTGTGATGCTTTCCGAGCTTCAAGGGGATATCGGGCAAGAGCTTGATCCGTTTGACCTGATTTTGCATATCGCTTTCGGGAAAAAGAAGTTGATAACTCGCGCGGAAAGAGCGAATAATGTCAGGAAAAAGAATTACTTTGATAAATACAGTGAAAAAGCCCGCAAAGTGCTCGAAGGACTTCTCGATAAATACGCCGACGAAGGCATCGAACACATTGAGGACATTAATATTCTCAAAATTTCGCCTTTCTCTTCACTTGGATCACCGATCGAAATTATCGCGGAGTTTGGTGGAAGAGAGCAATACTTTCAGGCGGTGGAGAGCCTTGAGCGCGAAATTTATGCCTATTAATTTTAAAAATTATGGAACCTACTCATGTTTATTTTGACGGACAAAGTATAGTTTTCTCTGAAAATTTAGGAGAAATTGCCACTTTTCTTATTGAAATTGATAAAGAAGTGCAAAGTTTTTTATCTCGAGAAGAACAGTTAGAAAATATCAGGAAGCAACTACTTGAATATACGGGACTAGTCCAAGTTATGGCAAAAACAATCCAAGAAGCCAATTTGGATTTTCATTTTCAAATGTCTGAAAATCCTGCGACTATTGCAGATAAACTAAAATTTAATCCACATCCGCGATCTGAGATGATTGTGCTTTTTGCTTATTTGGAAACATTGAGATGTTTATGGGCTGCTTATGAGTTAAAGAAGGATGATGAAAATGACTTAAGAGATGCTAAGGACAAAACTTTAGAAAAGTTTTATGCGGATTTCTGTTTATCGACCAACAATAAATGGGTAAAAGAAAATTCAAAAGTATCTGGGAAAATAAGCAAGGATAAACTCAGAAAATTAAGAAATTCATTGACACATTTATTCTCTGTTTCTGGGCTTTGTGTTGTCCCTGAAATAATGAAAGATGACAGCAAAAAGATGATGAACGCAACGAATAATAAAGCATTATTCATCTCATCAAGAGACTTAATAGAAATCATTCAAGGCGCTTTTGAATTGGTTATTAAAAAATGGAGTGATGATTATCAGGACTCTCTCAATAATCCTAATTCAGAATTTGAAGAAAAAATTAAATGTACTCATAGTATTGTGAAAAAATATGGAGCAATACTTTTAAGAAAAAATAATTCAAAATAACATGACAAACTTATCAGGAATAATCAAATCGATTCAAAATATCATGCGTGAAGATCACGGCGTGGATGGTGATGCGCAAAGACTTTCCCAGCTTTGCTGGATGCTGTTTTTGAAAATCTTTGATGAAAAGGAGCAGGAGCGTGAAATGCTTGATCCGAAATACAAATCACCAATCCCCGAGAATCTTCGCTGGCGCAACTGGGCGGCTGATGAAGAAGGAATCACGGGAGATGAATTAATGGATTTTGTGAATAACAAGCTTTTCCCGACTTTCAAAGAATTTGGCTACACCGCGAGCGATAACGAAGCAGGATTTATTGTGAAATCCGTATTTGAAGACAGTTTCAACTACATGAAAAGCGGAACGCAAATGCGAAAAGTGATCAACAAGCTCAACGAACTCAACTTTAATCGCAAGGCAGACAAAGACCAGTTCGGGCATATTTACGAAGAATTGCTCCGAGGACTGCAAAGTGCGGGAAATGCGGGAGAGTTTTACACTCCACGAGCCATTACCGAGTTTTTGGTGGAAATGGTGAATCCAAAGTTGGGAGAAAGAGTGCTTGATCCTGCCTGTGGTACGGGTGGATTTTTGACTTCGGTGATCGAACACATGCGTCAAAATGACGTACACACCGCCGAAGACGAGGCACTTATCAAACAAACCGTACAAGGAAACGAGCTGAAATCACTCCCTCACATGCTTTGCACAACCAATATGATCCTACACGGCATCAATGCACCAACGAATATTCGGCATAATGATTCATTGGCACGGCCGATCAAAGACATCAGCCCAGCCGAGCGAGTGGATTGTATCGTGGCAAACCCACCTTTTGGAGGAACGGTAAAAGATGGAATCTTGGCAAACTTCCCGAAAGGTTTTCATACCAAAGAAACGGCTGATCTTTTCTTGGTTTTATTTCTCAAGCTACTCAAACCAAATGGTCGTGCAGGGATTGTTTTGCCTGATGGATCGCTCACAGGCGATGGAGTAAAAATGCGTATTCGTGAAAAATTGCTGACTGACTGCAATCTTCACACGATTATCCGTCTGCCAAACTCCGTATTTGCGCCGTATGCGACGGTAGCGACCAATCTGCTTTTCTTTCAAAAAGGCGAACCGACCAAAGAAGTGTGGTATTACGAACACCGATTACCAGAAACACAAAAGGCGTACTCCAAAACCAAGCCGATCAATATCAAAGAATTTGAGCCGATCAAAGAGTGGTGGGAAAACCGAGAAGAAAATGACGTGGCGTGGAAAGTGAGCATCAAAGATATTGAGGCTCGTGGCTGGGATTTGGATATCAAAAATCCTAACAAACAGGATGAAGAAATAGAACATTCAAGCCTTGAGCTTATCGGGATGCTGGAAGATTCTCTGCGAGAGAGTCAGGAAATTTTATTATCTTTAAAATCTGAATTATGAGCTGTCGACAACTTGTCGACAGCTAAAATTTACAAATTTAATTTTTCAAAAAATGACTATCAATAACATCTTCGAACAAATCAAAAAAATAAATGAGTACGGGCAAGAATTTTGGAGTGCTCGTGATCTTTGGAAAATATTGGGTTACACGGAGTATGGGAAATTTTTACCTGCAATAAACAGGGCGATGAAAGCCTGTGAAAACAGTGGACAAGCCGTATCCGACCATTTCGCCGAGGTGAGCGATATGGTCAAAATTGGATCTGGAGCTGAGCGTGAAATTGATGATTATAAGCTTTCGCGATATGCCTGTTACCTGATTGCTCAAAATGGTGATCCCAAAAAGAAAGAAATCGCTCTTGCTCAAACCTATTTTGCTATTCAAACACGAAAGCAAGAGGTTCAGGAAGCCCTTCTTGAAGATCAAAAAAGAGTGATGCTCAGGCAAGAAATGAAAGATCACAACAAAAAACTTGCGGAAGCTGCTGACAATGCGGGTGTGAAAAATTACGGTATTTTTCAAAACTACGGATATATGGGACTGTATGGAGGACTTGGTCAAAAAGAGATTCATCAGAAAAAAGGGTTGAAAAAGAGTCAAAAGATTCTTGATCACATGGGGAGTGAAGAGTTGGCGGCCAATCTTTTCCGAGCTACGCAAGCGGAAGCCAAACTTCGTCGTGAAAATATTCAAGGGGAGCAAAATGCAAACAAGGCTCATCATGAGGTCGGCAAAAAGGTGCGAAAAACAATTGAGGAAATTGGTGGAACAATGCCTGAAGAGTTGCCTGCAACAGATGGGGTGAATAAGGCTCAAACACGGCTGAAAAAGGCGGATCAGAAATCTTTGGAATCTTTTAATAAGAAAAAATCATGAGTGATTGGCAAAAAGTAAAAATTGGCGATTTTTTAAAAAGGATTAAAAGGTCTGTTGTTTTGGAAGATGATAAAGAATACAAGCTTGTCACTATTCAGCTTCACCATAAAGGGTTGAAACTTCGAGAATATAAAAAAGGGGGCGAGATTAAATCAAACATGCACGAAGTTAAGGCTGGCGATTTTATTTTATCTGGAATCGATGCTCGCAACGGAGCTTTTGGAATTGTTGGAGATGAGCTGAATGGAGCAATTGTCACAAATGACTTTTGGTACTTTGAGCTAAACGAGGAATTAATAGATAAGCATTTCTTTTTGGAACTTACTTCAACAAAGTGGTTTGATGAGATTTGCAGACTTGGAAGTGACGGGACAACGCAAAGAATTAGACTACAAAAATCTAAATTTTTTGATCAAGAAATCTATTTACCTTCTGTTGAGAAGCAAAAAGAAGTTTCAAAAAAGTTTATTTCGATAAAGCAAAAGAAGGAACAATTAAAAAAAGAATGCTCTTCACAACAATCCCACCTCACACTCCTCCGACAACAAATCCTCCAAGACGCAATTTCAGGCAAGCTCACTGCCGACTGGCGAGCAGATAATCCTGATACCGAGCCTGCGAGCAAATTGCTTGAGCAGATCAAAGCCGAAAAAGAAAATTTGATTGCAGAGAAGAAGATAAAAAAGGAAAAATCACTTCCGTCAATTTCAGAGAACGAAGTGCCGTTTGCGTTGCCTGAGGGATGGGAGTGGTGTCGGTTGGGAGAGATTACAACATATGGAACTTCAAAGAAGATTGAACCAAAAAATATTTCCGATGATGTCTGGGTTTTGGATTTAGAAGATATTGAGAAGGAAAGTTCTCGCATTATAAATTATGAAATTTATAAAAATCGAAAATCAAATAGTACAAAAAGTATTTTCAAAAAGGGAGATATTCTTTATTCAAAACTTCGACCATATTTGGATAAGGTTGTTGTGGCTCCAAAAGATGGAATATGCACAACAGAAATTTTACCATTACCAGTATTTGGAGACATGGATTCTGGCTTTTTTATGTATGCAATGAAGAGAAGAGACTTTTTAAGATATGCAGATCAAAAGGTAAAAGGAATGAAAATGCCAAGGCTTGGAACTGAAGATGGCAAGAGAGCCTTATTTCCTCTCCCCCCACGTGCCGAACAAAGGGCGATCGTTGCCAAAGTTGAGAGGCTTATGGGGTATGTGTCCCAGCTCGAGGAAAAAATCGCACAGAACGCGAACAACGCCGAAACACTGATGCAGGCGTTTTTGGGTGAGGTTTTTAGGAAGTAAATTGTCCATTTATGCCAGTAAAAAAAGACATTATCGAGTATTACAAGGAAGTTGATTTTTCAATCTGGGAAAAATCGGTGAATGTGTGTTTTGATAAACTCAACAAACTAAAAACAGATAAAGCAAAAACTCCATGGGCTTTAAAAATGTACACCAATTATCTTCAGTTGATTGAAATTTTTTGTATCAATGTTTGGATTATTTCAGAGGGAGAGCTGTATAAAAATCTTTTCATTGGGAATGCAGATTTGAGAAAGAAGACCGAGGATACTTTTTTAAACAAGAAAACAAGAAATGCTCAGGGCATGGATTTTTTAACCTATTTTTTGGAATCTTGGGTTTTTGGGATACAAGAGAAAAACGCAATAAATAACTTAGACCAAAAGAGGAGAACGTACGAAAGTCTTTTACGCGAAGCTCTCGAGGATTATCTTAAAGACTACGATCTGCTTAATGCATATAAACATGGGTTCAGAACAAAAAGTAGAGGAGCAAATAGTGTTTCTATAAAAAGAGAAGGTGGTGACAACCCTCCATTTCTTATCGGGAATTACAATACAAAAATCATTTATCTCTCAAAAAAGAATAAGGCTGTATATGAATGCAGTCTAGCTTTTAATTGGGAACGAGTGAGTCAGAAATATTTCTTCTTGTTGAATATGCTTGAAAATACGCAAAGGGTTTTATTGGCAGAGAATGGAAAAATTAAATTGGATACACTTTATCCTCTGGATAACAAGGAGTTCAATAAATACTACGGGGCTTTTCGGGTGAATGTGCCATTATCGAAGATCTAGTTTTTCTCAAACTTATTTAAGGCTTCGCTGAGAACTTCTTTTGCGTAGTAGAATCCACGCTCTTTTGCCCGATACCAAGAAGCCAAAATTAAGATTAGTGAAATAATCCAAAATCCTATGTTTTGATAAAGAGGAATGCCAAGAAAAACGACAGAAATCAAAATTGCGATTAAAACTGACCTTGAAAAAGCATACTGACCATTCATTTCAGGAATTCTTCCTCCATTTTTAGCTTTTCTCATTGCAACTTTAAACAAATCATCCGCAGAGGTTTTTTTGTTATCAAGTTCTTTTTGAAGTAGCTTTAATATTTTTTTCCATTCTGGGAATTGTATTCGACCGCATCCTTTTCCCACTAATAATTGATCTGATGGTCGACCACTCCAAGTCCAATTCAGAATAAACTCAACCCAAGCACTAATTGAATTTACAAAATATCCTATCAAATACGCAACTGCAGTTGCCATAAAAGGGTCAAGATAATTTGGTTCAAGCTCTAGGGCATAAAGTCCAACGAGATAAACCAGAAAACCTGATATTAGGTGCGCAAGTATGTTGTAAACGCTTAGATTCATGATTGTATTTTAGAAAGTAAATTATATTTTTTTAGATTATCCTTTAGCTTCCAAAGTCCATCAAAGGCTTTTCTGCCAAGAATGTCTCGAAATTTTTTTGCAGGATCATCTTTACTAAGGCCTGTCCAGCTCCCATTTAATTTTTTCTTGAGAATCAAAAACTGCTTTAAATATTCAAAATCCTTCCCTTGTTCTGCAAGTTCATTGATGCATTGCTCAGTTAAACCTGCAATATCATCTGTAAGAGCTAATTGATCTGAGTAATTTTCAAGAATTCCTAAGGCTCCATGTGCATATTCGCCACGCGGCCAATACCCGTCTTTTTCAAAAACAATCAAGTCGCAAAAGTATGGTGTTACTATTTCACAGATAAATTCAACTAGCGGAATAGCTTGCCTCTCTTGCAAATAGCCTGCAACACAAACATTAATGTGACCATTCTTTTCTTTTGCATGTAGATCTAGAAGTGTTTTTTGCAAACGATCTGCAATTTTTTTGATTTCTCCATTAGTTTCGTACACTTCTCGATATGGATTTTGTTTGGAGAAATCTATAAATATTTGAAAACTCCCTTTTATTGGAGCTATATTTTTTGGATCAAATAATTCATACATTTTCTGATCTTCCAAAAATTTAGCCGCAAAAGACAAAGTTCCCTTGATGAAATTTTTATCAAAAATCAAATCAGGGAACATATTGGCCAGCCTGATTTTATCAGTATCACTTGCTTCCATAAGAACAATAAGGTTTTACATACGTGTTTCCAGAAGGTTTATATGGATATGAAGCAGGAGAAGCTACTGTTTTATTACTTTTTTCTGATTCATCTTCGATCTCGTTAAGCCATTCAGTAGTTAAATTTCCATCTGAATCAATATCCACAACTAAAGACTGTTCTTTTTCTCCGAGATTGAAAATTCCATCTTCGGAAACATATTCCCGATAAATCTCCATAGCATCATCATGCGGATGATCAAATTGTGACTTCTTCGGTGCGCTAATAACAAGATATTCGGGATTGATCTTCTCGATGTGCGCCTTGAATGGGCTATCGTCATCTTCTCCGTTCTTGAAAAAGCTTCTTGAGCCATGATGAGATGCACTGAGAACATTTGCATCCAAAAGATCGTTGTAATAAGTCGTGATATGTTCTACCCATGCTTCTTTATCCGAGTCTCCAGTTATTAGAATGCTCTTGTTTTTGTATGTGAATTTAATAACGCCACATTGTTCATGAATTTGTTTTCTTCTAATTTCAGGGTCTTCATTATCGATTTCTTCACAAACATATTTGGCTGGTGAGAAAACTTGGAAATCAACATCTCCTATTCTCTTATTTACTTTTGAGGTTTCTTCTTTGTCGGTATGGATGGCGTTGTCTTCTCGACTTCCTCGTAAATAATACTCATTTACGTCTCCGATTTTTGATATAATGCCTCTCATTTTGTTATATTCCTCTCGATTATCTTTGTGGGGTAAATGCCCAGAGTGCCATATTTCGCCGATAGTTACGGTTTTGTGTATCTCGTCGATACCTTTTAAGTGATCCTTGTGCGGATGTGTGTTTATAAAAATCAATTCTCCATTGGGTATTTGGTCTTTAAGTAGATTGGCAATATTAACACCATCATCGCTTTTGTTTGAGTCAATAAGCACAAACTTATGCTGTTCTCCATCAGGAATCATCATTAAAGTTGCATCTCCTTGCCCAACATAAAGAAAGACGGTTCTAAATGTGCCTTTAGGCGGATTGAAAATATCAGTCATATACATTCTTATAAATTAAACTGCCCAAATTTTATTCTTTGAGAAACTTGTTGTCAAATATTTTTTCCAAAAATCCAGTCAATTTGCAAAAAGAGAACAAAATAGTTGACTTTTTAGATTATTTCGACTAGAATTCTTGTGTTACTTAAATTATTTTAATTTCAAATACCATGTTGTTAAATTTAAAAATCAAAAACTTTCGCTCAATTAAGGATGAAGTAGTCCTTGATTTGCAGGCAACGAATGACAAAACGATGAAAAGTTCCTCTGTTATTGAGAATAATGACGTTTCATTGCTCAAGTCAGTTGCTATTTATGGGGCAAATGCTTCAGGTAAAAGCAACATCATGAAAGCTTTTGTGGCTTTTAGGGTTATGGTTTTGGAGTCTTTACTCAGAGGCAACACTACAACTGCTCTACCAAGTGAAGTTTTCAAACTTAGCTCTGAAACTGAAAGTCAACCATCATTTTTTGAAATTTCATTTTTAATTGATAATGAAATTTATCAGTATGGTTTTGAAATTGACAAAAAGCGAGTTTTGGCTGAGTGGTTAAAGCAAAAGAAAGGAAATAAGACTTTGTTTAGCAGAACTGGGCAAGAAATCGAGTCAAATAAGAACTATTTTAAGGAAGGAACCGCTACTCTAAAAAAACAGACATCTGAAAGGGTTCTATTTTTATCTGTTTTATCAAGCAATAATGCGCCCTTTTCAAAGAAAATTGTGCATCTTATTCAGAACATAAACTATATCTCAGGAACGAATCGTGGGAATACTATGGATTTTTCTTTTGGTAAGTTTTTGGAAGATGAAAAGATGGCCGAACAAATGAAGCATTTTATCGTGGAAGCAGATTTTGGTATTGTTGATATTCAAGCGAGTCAAAAAATGATTTTGGCTAAAGAAATTCAAAATATGCCTGATAAATTTAAGGAATTGTTTTTCAAAGAAGACTCAAAGATAGCAGAAAGAAGCTTGAAATTTTTACACAAAAAATTCGATAAGGATCAGAAAGAAGTTGGAAATGAATCCTTGGATTTTTTTGCTGAAGAATCTGAGGGGACACAACAAATGTTTGCTTTATCGGCTCCAATTATCGATACGCTGGAGAATGGGAAAATTTTGTTTATTGATGAAATCGATGCCAGTCTGCATCCAATATTGTGCCAATATTTGATTACTATTTTTAATTCAAAAGAAAAAAATCCCAACAACGCACAATTGATATTTTCTACTCACGATGTGTCACTTTTAAAAGAGGAGCTGCTTCGAAGAGATCAAATCTACTTCACCGAAAAAAATAAATTCGGCGAAACGGAGCTTTTCTCATTATCTGATATTTCAGAAAGAAAAGGCGTTGATTTTGCTAAAAGATATTTAGAAGGGCGATATAACGCACTTCCTTATATTTCAGAATTTGAGAATTTAAAATTTGCACGATAATTATGGGAAAATATAGAGGAAATCATCATCGACCAATTCACCCAAAGATCTTTATTTGGTCTCATACGGAAAAAGCTGAAATTGAATATTTTCAGGACTTTAAGAATCATCTCAAAACTCCGTTGTTAATGCCTAAGAAGGAAATATGCTGGACTCCTCAAGAGCTTATAGAAAAGGTTATAAAATGGAAAAAAGAGAATGTTTCCGATAAAGACAAGGATGAAGTGTGGTGCATATTTGATGTTGATGATTTTTATCAAAAAGATAAGGAAAATTTTCTAAAAATAATCGAGAAGGCTCACAAAAACAATGTGAAGATCGCTTACATAAATGAGTGCTTTGAACTATGGATAATACTACACTTTGAAAAGCCAACATCTCCGATTTCGAGGGGAAAAAGTATGGAAGAAAAAATCCAAGCCCTTTTTAAGAAAAATAAATTGGGGAGTTTTCAAAAGAACCAAAAGATTTTTGAGGTATTATTGCCATTCCAATCAACCGCCATCGAGAACTCAAAAAAGCTGTTATCTGTTGAATATGGTGCGATTAATTGGCAACAAATGCTTGATAGAACGGGAAATCCATCAACCAGTTTCCACTTTCTTGTTGAGGGAATAAATCATCTACTTTCTGAGTAATTCAATAATCAACCCGTGACAAATTGTCACGACCTGAAAAAATAGTTTGTTCGTGGGGACAAATTGCCCCCATGTATGATTACTAAAACTCCCATTTATTCCTCATTTCTGACTCAAAATCATCCTTTTTAGTTGATTTTGGTATAGTTTGTGATACCATTTTGGTACGGGTTTGCTGATTTTCGGCATTCACGCAGAGTCTTAAAGACCAACTCGTTTCCGCTTAGCGGAGGCAAGGAGAGTTGGGATTTTTGCGTTTAAACGCCGTTCAACCTTTCACACTTTTCACACGGGGAGACCCCATTAATAAGCCAAATCATGCAAGGTAAAAAATCTACAAAACGGGATAAGAAACGCTTTCTTGAAGCACTTTCACGCAGGCACGGAATTGTGTCGCTCGCCTGTAAGGAAGCGGGAATCAGTAACCGCACATTTTATAACTGGTGCGACCGTGATCCTGAATTTGCCGAACAAGCCGAGGAAATCCGCGAAATCGAGATCGGCATCATTGCCGAAGATCGTATGGCGGAGGCTATCATCGTGCATAAAGACATGGCAATGGTGCGGTTTTACCTGCAATCGCGAAATCGCAAGTACATCCAAAAACTGCAAACCGAAATCCATGATCCGACCAAAGAGCTAGCGGATCTGCTCTGTTTGGATGAATAAGCTCTAAATCTTTTATGAAAATGACAATATCAACTCATGATCCAAAATAAGCCAACCATTCGGGCACACAGACCTGCTTCGCCACTCGATGGCAGCATGTTCCGTATTCAAGAAAACAGTCGCACACAGGCGGTTTTTGAGGCTTTAGCGGAGAAACTGCGCGACCTCAAGGCGTATGAGAAGCAGGTGATTTGGACTCATGCGGATTTTCGCTGGATGAAGTTGGAAACGGGCATCGGAATGAAGGAGGTTACTGAAATACTTGAGCCTTTTTCAATTGGTGTTTATCGAGGATATGCCGATGACGATGAGTATTATCCCGAAGAAAACTTTTATCATGTTCCCAACGCTGGCATAACGTGGCAGAAATTCGGGAAACACTTTGAAATTGTCGTAAATGATCGCAAGAAACTGCGAGGATTTATCAATGCTCAGCGGGGTTTGCAGTATTCGGTTTATCCTCACAAAAAACTAGAGTACCGAGACATTATTTTCGATCTTACTACGGGAGAAATTTTAAAATCAGGTCAGCAAATAGATAAGATCGAGCTTGGTACGGATTACGAAAAACTGATCAAACTACTACTCGAAAATCGAGGCTATAATTTTTCCTATTTGGAATTGGCTCGCGCTTTGGGGCTGGAACAGCTTTATGTAAAAAATAAGTTTGATACTGAGAAATCAATCAGTACTAAATTTTCACGGCTTAATGCCAAGTGTCGCGAGAAAGTTTTTCAGTGCAATAATGGCTACTTTTTGGCTATTTAAAGCACTTGCGAAAGGATGACGAAACGATGCGGGTGCCTTTTTGAGGTGCTCAAATAACAATATGTGCGAGTTCAAAAGTAACCGCACATATGAATCCAAATGAGAAGCGACATGACGGGCAAGATATGACTACTTTGCAGAAAGAGAAACTGCGAGAAATTTTTGTGTGTCGCTATGAACGGGAACTTTCTGATCAAGAACTCTTTGAAATCCACTTCAATTTGAAGCGGTTTTTTAACCTGCTCGAGAAGTTCGAAGCGGGTCATGATTTGTAATTTTTAATTTTTCTACCATGAACAACTCTTATCACACCTCGGACTGGTATCTCTGCGTTTTCCTCATCGCCAAGGGATTCCCACTCCTTGATATCGACCGCAGTAACCGCAGTCGTTGTCAGTTTATTTTTGATGATTGCCCTGAGCTTCAAGAAGAAGTGAAGGACTTTTGGCGTAATGGTGCGGTTGGCGCACAAGACTTCGTCATGGCGGTTAAAAAAGCGAAGGCTCTTTTGCATTCGGATAGTTTCTAAAAATCTTAATCTAAATGAAGATGAAAAAAGAGCAATTTACTAAAATACCGAACAAAATATTAGTAGAGATGGCACGATCTTTGTCTTTCTGTGAAAAGACACGGATTTTTTGTGCCATTTTGCGAAAGACCGCAGGCTGGAATAAAAAAGAGGACTGGATTGCTCTTTCTCAATTTGAAGATCTCACAGGTATGGCAAAACCGAATGTTTGCCGTGCCTTAAAAAAACTATTGAAAGAAAAAATCATTATCAAAATGGATAACAAATATCGAATCAATGACATAACAGCACGATGGCAGGCATTATCCAAACGGACACCTTTTATCAAAACGGATAAAGGCGATTATCAAAATGGAAAATCTGTATTATCCAAACCGATACCCACAAAAGAAACTATTACAAAAGACATCTATTTACAAAAAACAAGGGGGAAGGGTCAAATCCAATTTGACCCGTACTCATCAAAAAATGAAAAAATGGAAGATTTAATGACATTAAATAATTTTCTTGATTTTTGGGAGCTTTATCCAAGAAAAAAGCAAAGTGACAGATTGAAGACCATGAGACTCTTTATAAAACTTCCACAAAGTTATTTTCCCAAAATCATGAATGCTTTAGAAGAATTCATCGATTCGGATAATTGGAATAAGGCTGACGGCATTTTTATTCCGCATCCCTCAAATTGGATCAGAGATTGCAAATGGGAAGACGACCCCGAAGAATTTTAGCCTAAACCTCTCTATTACTTGCTATTCACGTGCCTTCGAGCAATGTATACATAAGAACATTTATCAAAATACCCATGCAGAAAACCATACTTTATTGCCGTAAATCAACGGAGTCGGATGAACGCCAAGTGCAGTCGCTCGACGATCAAATTTCAGAAATGAAAGAGTTTGTAACCCGCTTCAACACGGGCTTTGCTCGCACCCCCGATGATCAGCTCAAACTCATCGGCACCAAGACCGAGAGCTTCTCCGCCAAGCAGTGTGGCAGACGCAAGGTGTTCAATGAGGTGATGACAGAGGTGGAAAACGGCCAATGTGATTGCATTCTTGTGTGGTCGATTGACCGACTTTCGAGGAATGTCGGCGATGTGGAGCGCGTGATTTCGCTACTCGAGAATGGATTGCTCAAACAAATCCGCACACCGAGCCAAGAGTTCAAAAATGAGCCGTTTCACAAATATATGCTCGTGCAGGCGGTTGCCAATGCCAAGCTGGAAAACGACCAGAAGGGAGTAAACGTGGTGCGGGGGCTAAAATCCAAAATCCGTAGCGGAGACTGGATTGGCTGGGCGCGGATCGGCTATGAAAACTTTGGAAACAAGAAAGGGCAAAAGTGGGTGGATAAAGATGAGATTCGCTGGGAGATCGTTAAAAACTGTTGGGCGATGTTCGCCACGGGGAGCTATTCCATGCCACAAATCAAAGAGTATGCCGAGAAAATGGGACTTCGTACCAGACCGACCCGCAGACAACCCGAAGGATCGATGGTCGGGATCAATACGTATTACGGCATGTTCCGCAATCCTTTCTATATGGGCAAAATGCGAATCGGCAACTCACACAGCGGAAAAGGGGTGAAGATTTTTGCCGAAGCCAAAGAACTGCTCGCACGAGGCGAGCTTGAGGGGGAACTCTGCGAGGACTGCGTGGTGGTCAACGGGAATCATCCGCCGATGATCAGCGAAGAGATGTTTTACCGAGTGCAGGAAGTGCTCAAACAACGCGGACTTGCTCATCACACGGCAAGGAAACGCATTCATAATTACCTTTTTGCGGGAGTGATCCACTGCAAACAGTGCGGCTGTGCCACCGTGACCGAAGAAAAGCGAAAATACAAATGCTCGCACTGCCAAAAATGGTTCACCTGTTGCTACAGTCGCGCCCTTCCACTCGATTGTCCCAAATGCGATAATCCCATCACCGAAGAGACACGCAAAAGCATTGTGGTTCATCGCTATCTGCGCTGTACGGGCAAGAATAAAAACAAAAGGCCGTGTCCGCAAGGTCTTCGCGCCAACGGAATACCTAAACTCACCGCCATAGAAGCGGAACTCTGCGAACAAATCGAGGATTATCTCGATAACCTCTCGATCTCGCCCGAGATTTACGAATATGCCCAAGATACGCTCCGCGATGAGCATTTCCAAAAGAAAGTACTGGAAAACAAATCCCTGCAAAATCTGCAAAAAGACCACCAGCTCATTAAGAATAAGCTCGATAACTTGCTCGAGATGAGGCTTGCAGGAGAGATAGAAAGCGACCTGTTTGCACAGAAAAAGGCAGATCTGACCGCACAGCAGGACGAGATCATGAAACAAATCCAAAAACTCAACGATAAAAACACCGACTGGGTCGAACAAGCCGATAATTGCCTGAATCTGGCTAACAGAGCCAAAAACGCATGGAAGAGCGGATCAAAACAGCTAAAACGCGAAATCCTGAAAAGTTTGAGTTCGAACGCGTATTTAGTGGATGGAAAAATCGAGCTGGAACTGCGAAAACCTTTTGATGTACTGCTTATTCCCGAGCTTGACGAAAATAAGAAAAAAGCACAAAAATCACTTTCTGCGCCTGAATTTTCTAACTGGCTCCCGGGGCCGGATTCGAACCGGCGACCCATTGGTTAACAGCCAATTGCTCTACCGCTGAGCTACCCGGGAACGTCGTCGGCACTCGCCTGCGCGCGCTTCGTTCTCCGCTGTCGCGGAGTACTGCGCTAGCTTGGCGGTGCCTCCTCTTCCTCGCGAAGCACCCGCTTCGCTCGGAGATTTTAAAGAGCTCTTTTTTCCAGCACACAGATTTCGCGGGTGACAAACTGCTCATCGCGCGCGTACACAAACGTGTGCTGTCCCTGAAAAAGAGCGAGCGGAGTGTAGCCAGAATTTTCGGCCTTGGCAACTATTTTTTTGGCAACGGATTTTGCTCCCTCCGGACGCTCCCAGCGCGGGAGACACAGGGCGATGCGACGGATGTTTGCGCCGCGGAGGTTTTCAAAAAACTTTGACCAAAGCAGCAGGGTGGCTTTTTCATTTCCCGTAATCTGGGCGGGGGTGGGCATGCCTTCAAAATTTTCTCCCAGCCATCCTTCAGTCGCGATCACGCCCTCGACCCCTTTCCACGGAAACTCGGTCGCATCCCGGACAAAAAATTTCCCACTTTCTGTTTCAAACCGAAATTTCTCTGCCAAAAACTGGAAGTTTTGCTTCGCCCCCCGCAGGAAATCAGGATTTAGATCACTGCCAATGCTGGGAAATCCAGCGATTGCCGCTTCGCTACACACGGTGCCCGAGCCACAAAATGGATCGATCACGCTTTCCCCCGGTTTCGGATCCGCGAGATTGATCAGGATTTGGGCGAGCTTGGGGGGGAGCATGCCCATTTTTGGGTCACGAAATGGCTTGGCTCGATCGCGAAGCACGTAATTTCGCAGATTTTGGTTCGCTTTTGTTTCGGCCAGCAAAAACGAGTTTTCTCGCTGCCAGATCACAAACTCCTGACCGCGCTTGAGGAGCTTTCGCTCAAAAATCGACCCGGACGTCATGTTTTTGCCTCCCACATTCTCAAACCGCACGTCTCTCTTGGCGGCTGCAAACTGCGCCTGTACCTGTTTCAAAAAATCGGACAAAAACCCCTTGCCCACGCCCCAGGCGGAGACCGCCAGCTTGGGTTTGTCTTCTTGGGATTGCATCGCTCGTGTGCATACGGCCTCCAGCAGTTTTTCTTTTCCCAAAAATTCTCCCACCACCTCTCCCATCCGGATGGTGCCCCCCAGTCGATCAAGAAAAAGTTGTTCTTTTGGTTTTGGGATGTCCCGGAGGTTTTCCCATTTCAAATGTTCTCCCAGCAGCAGATGCAACTTGGGGTCAAAGAGGACTTCCTCGCAAACGTTCGATAGTTCTGCCCGCGAGAGTTCTGCGTTCCGCCCGAGAACAAAGAGGTATTGGGTCATGATTGTTTCAAAAACTGCTGTGTCAAAATCTTTCCCCGCTCCACTCCCGGTTGGTCAAAGGCGTTGATCTCCAGCAATTCTCCGAGCAAGGCGACCGTCCCCTCCCACAGGACGATGAGCTGGCCGAGGGTTTCTGCATCCAGCTTGCTCAGCCGGATCGTGATGTTTGGACGCCCTTTTTCTCCGAGGCTCTGGGCGGTAGCGCGGCATTCGGCGTTTACAATTTTCCCGAGCGGATCGGTTTCTATTGCTTTGTTTTCCACAAAAAGACTCAAGAACGTATCCGGCCCATCGGAGAGGAGTTGCAGCAGTGAATGCTGGTCGGTGGGTCCGACCGCCGAGATCGGCGTAAATCCTTTGCCTTCTTTGCCCGTGGATTCGCCCACGAGCTGTACCCACCAGTCGCCAAATGTTTTGAGTTTCTCCCCGTACGGAAAGTGCACCAGTTGTGCTTTTCCACTTCCCCAAATTGCCTGCGCGAGCTGCCACGGGAGGCCATCGGGGCTTTCAAATTCGGCACGCATTTTGCGCGCTCCGTCCAGGATTTGCCGGATCGGGAGATCCGCCACCGCCGCCGGCAGGAGCCCGACACTGGTCAGCACAGAGAATCGTCCCCCGACATTCTGTGGCATTTCAAAGGCGGGAACCTGTTTCTTCTCCGCCCAGTCCCACAATGTTGACCCCGTCTCTGTCACCACGACGAAGCGGTCGAGGGGGAGTTTTTTCAAAAAATGATCGCGCAGTGCCATTGTCTCCAAGGTGCCACCAGATTTCGAAATCACGACGACGAGCGTGTTTGGTGAATGCGGAAATTTTGCCACCTCCTCTGGGTCAAGCGTGTCGAGGACGCGGAGCTTTTTTCCCCCAAAAAAATCAGCGAGCATCTTCCCTCCCAAAGCAGAGCCGCCGATCCCCAGGACGAGGACTTCATCAAATTTGTCTTTAAACTTCTCCGCAAACGAGAGGTACGGCTCAATCGGCTCATCCAGCACGTCGAGAAATCCCTGTTTTCGTGCCTGAAATCCAGCAAGCACTTCGTCGAAACTTTTGTCGGGTGGGTTGGTCGGGGCGTACGTAAAATCAAGCTGGATCATCGGCCGCAGTGTACTGTTTCCTCTAAAAAATGCTAGCAAGACTTGCCGGTGATATAAAAAATGAAAGAAAAAAGTTTTTCCGGCGTATGAAAGGGTGAAGCTGGCCACTTCCGTTTTTCACACTTTTTTATCCCTTCTTATGAAAACATCCAAAAAAATCGGTATCGGCATTGCCAGCACAGCACTGGCACTCTCTCTTTTTTCCACGCCCATGGCTCAGGCTTTCTGGGGCGGTGGAAGCATGGGGCACGGTCCCCAGAAAATGAGCGAAGAGCACTTCGAGGAAATGAAATCGCTCTTTCTCACGAATGATTTTGAATCTTTTCAATCCGCGATGGAGGCTCGGCACGAAGAAATGAAAGCGGAGCACAAATCCATGCGCGATTCGATTACCCATTCCGTTGAGCTCATCGACAATGGGGTGATCAAAACCATCACTTCGGACGACGCGGAGGTGGTCGAAAAACTTCAGTCTCGAGAATATCTAGAACCCCGACAGGAAACGATTTCACGTGAAATTGAGCAGATGGCCAATGGGGTCAAGATCACGATCACTTCCAATGACGCGGAAGAAGTTGAGCGCATCCAGGCACGAGCAGAACGTTTTGAAAATGGCTCTCGTATGCGAGGACGATTCCAAGACGAAACCCTGCAGGGGCAGGAGGAGAAGAACTCCAACTCTCCTCGATTTGGCCGAGGAATGGGCCGACGAGGAACAGGACAAAGAGGTATGAATCGCTAATTGAGGCATCCACCTTTTTGTCAGAA
Organism: Candidatus Altimarinota bacterium; assembly: GCA_021734785.1. Taxonomy (GTDB): domain Bacteria; phylum Patescibacteriota; class Gracilibacteria; order UBA4473; family UBA4473; genus JABGQW01. The sequence continues at coordinate 32,429 of JAIPIF010000002.1, forward strand.
ACTCCCTGGGTGGTGGCCCGGGGAGTTTTTTAGTTTTCGCGACAGCGCACATCAAATGCGGGGGTAGTTCCGATGTGCTCAGGATGTTCGGGCTGCACAAATGGAAGAAGCGATTTTGACAGCCCGCCCAGCGGGTGAGCGACCGGCTCACAGGTGATGGCGTTGACCCGGTACAGATACGACAATTTTCCCCCCTCTGATCCGGTCAGCCCCACCGCCAGCCCCAGGAGCAATGCGAGGAGGAGATGCAGCTTTGGGCGATTCCATTTTTGAATGAATTTGACGCCGGTTTGAAAATGCTTCTCCCATTCTTTTGAGAGTTTGATTCGGTTTGTTACCAGCGATGGATGCAGGGCAATCCAGCACAAGAGCGCATACACAAAAGCAATCCAAGTCAGTGAATTCGTCAGCCCCGCATACATCTCATGACGCTGAAGTGTTTTGGCGACCTCGACATTAATGGTTTCCACGCCCTGAATCGCTTCTCCGGAGCTGAGTGAAGCGGCCACTCCCAGAAGAGCAACCCCCAAAACAAGTATTCTTGCGCCCAACAGTGTTTCGCGTTTTGATTTCCAAAAATATTCCGCCAGCATCAGCAGTGGATACAGGCAGAGGAGTGCCACAGGAAAGTGAACGACGATTGGATGCCAATTCCCAGAAAACATGAGTGGTTCGCGTAAAAATTCGCTTGCGAGCATACGCTTTTTTGTGACAGAAAAAAAATTTTTCTGCGTACTCTCTTTTGAGGAGCGTTGCGTTTCCCTCTTTTTTCCGTTATTGCTGTCGCATGCCCATTTCAGAACTTTCTGACGAAGAACTTGTTGAGAAAGCACGCGAAGACGTGAATTTTTTTGCGCCACTTTTAGATCGGTATGAACCCCAGTTGACGCGGTACGTGGCACGGATCTCCAATTTTTGTCCCGAGACAATTGAGGAAATTTTGCAGGACGTGTTTCTCAAAGTGTGGAAAAATTTAAATGACTTCGACGGACGCGTAGCGTTTCGCAGCTGGATTTATCGCATCGCTCACAACGAGACCATTTCTCGATTCCGCTGGTTTCGTGCCCGAGGACAGGACCAGGAGGTGACGCTGGATGACACCTTTCCGATTCCGGACAAATCGGATTTCATTGCCGAGATCGATCTCCAGATTTCTGCAAAAAATATCCAAAAAACGCTGCGGCATCTTCCCAAAAAATACCGTGAAATTTTGACCCTGTACTTTTTTCATGACCTGTCATATGCCGAGATCTCTGACGTTCTCAAGAAACCCACCGGCACCGTGGCGACCCTCCTCTCCCGTGCCAAAAAATCATTCCGTGACACCGCGAAACGGCTTCAAATTGCTTTCTAAATTTTTCTCATGACTCCCTCAAAACTCACCCAATCCGTTCTCAAAAAAATTAAAACCCAACAGGTGCGACCACGGGCACGCTGGCAGTTTGTATTTCGGCGATCCACAATTGCGCTCGGGGGGCTTCTTTTTCTCGCGCTGGGGGTTTTGGCGGCGGCGGCGATGATCCATGCGATTACAATGTTGGATTGGGGAGGCGCCTGGGGACGGGGTCCCAATGTATTTTTCCAATTTTTCTGGATTGGGATCCCGGTATTTTGGCTAGCATCCTTTGGTTTCCTCTGGTGGGCTGCAAATTTCTTTGTCCGACGGACGGGAAAAGCGTACAAAATCCCCGTTTGGACCGGGATGCTGGTTCTCTTTTTTCTGCAAATTCTGGGGGGAGCGATCTTGCATCATTGGACAATGGGGGAACGAATCGAACAGGCAGCAGTCGCCCATGTGCCTTTTTATCGCGGTATGGAAGACGTCCGTCGTCGGATTTGGCATCGTCCATCAGAGGGATTTTTGGCCGGAACGGTTCAGAAAGTTTCAAAAGATAAAATTCTTATCCTGGAGGACTTTTCTCAAAAAATATGGAGTGTCGATTTTGAATTAGCGGAAATTTATCCGGAGATGAAACTTTTGCCGGGGCAAAAAATCAGGACACTCGGAACAAAAACAGGCAAAGAAACTTTCCGTGCGGAGTATATTCGTCCCTGGCACAAACCACGGTTCCAACGGCCAATGCGCTCGTCAGACACGCCGCTCCTCTCGCCATGGAATGAAAAGAAAAGACAGGACTTTTAGTCCTGGAGCCGCCTTCGAGATTTGAACTCGAGACCCCATCCTTACCATGTACCTCGGGTCGAATCCGCGACCCGAAAGGCAGGGCCAGAGAGGGGTTTGCGACGCGCGTGGTTTTTTGAGCCCCCCGAGCTCAGGACCACTTCCAAAGCAAAAGAACGATTCCGTTGTAGCTTAGCAGAAAGGTCATTGCAAATGTTTCCGAGGTTACTATCGAGATCAGGAGTCTGGCCCCGCCTTGGCAGACCAAAAATGCGATCCGGGGCACAGTTCTTATCGGAGAGTTTATTAAAACTATAAAATAACACAAAAAAATGGAGCCGTCGACGAGACTTGAACTCGTGCCCCCCGCCTTACCATGGCGGTGCTCTACCACTGAGCTACGACGGCTTAACGCTGAAGGATTCTATTCAAAGAAATAAAAAATGCAACTCAAATTCCGGCGCCTCACCAGATAAATAGGAGGGAAGGAATCTACAAAGAAATAAAAGAACGGGCTACTTGCCCTTGTCCTCATCTCTAATCTCAGTCTCATGCCCAAGGTCAAACGTGCCCGCGGTGCGAAGACAGGAGAATTTGTGTCAATGAAATACGTACAAAAACACCCAGCCACTACAGTAGTCGAGACAATCGATCTACCTCTTCGTCGGAGAAAGGGGAACAAGTAGGGGCAGACGGGAGTACCGAATGTACACACACGTTGCCGATTCTTCCTCAAAAAACGCCCATTTCGTGCGTTTTTAACACAAATACGACCCAACCCACTACCCGACATAAATGGTCGCAGAGAGAGCTATTTTTTCAAAGGTAAAACCTGCCTTCTTCAATATGGTATTATAAACCTTCTGTTTTCGGCGTTTTGAGCGTTATGACGGGGTTCTCGGACCCCCTCAGAAATGTCCCCTTTTCCTTGACACCGGCTCGGCCGCGGCCCGCCGCGCGGTCGAAATTGTCGTTTTGCGCGTTATAAAGGCGTTTCTGGCGGTTTGGGGCGGGGGTGGTTAGTTAAAACAATGTAGCTTGTTACATCCTACGGAGTCAGCTGGTAGACTGCCCCGCCCCTCCCACTTTCGGGCGGCGCGTTTTTTGATTTATAAAAAGGTCGATCCACACAGGACTGGAGAAGGTCAATTACCTTCGACGAGCCTGTCGCATTTCCAGCATTTTTTTGTAGTCGATCGTTCGACTGCTTCGTCGATTCCGCTTTGTCGGCCTTATTCGACTTCGGTTGGCCCACTGGCGCTCCTGCGGGGTTCTGGTATCCCTTTTGATTGTCGGGAGGGGGGAGGTGACTGGAGAAGGAAAATAGGAATAGTCTTGAACACAGCGGTTGTTGACGTATGCTTTTCCGACATCGCAGGAGCAGGAAATGTATTCCGGGAGCTTCGCTAAGTATGCGGCTTTGAGGCGATTTGTTTGTGCCGCATGGTCTGTTTCAAAGGGCAATTTGATGTTGCGGATTGCCTCATCCCGAGTTGCTCGTAACTCTTGTAGAGCAAGGTCATATTGGTTTTGAACGCCGGAGTAATGACTATCACCGACGAGCGATGCCCATCCTGTCGCTGAGTTGATTCGCCCCTTTTGTGTATCAAGCCATTGATCCAACCACGACTTACTCCGATCAAATTTTGCATTGATCTGATCAATGTAGCGTTGGCGCTCACTGTCCCAATCATTTTGCAAAAAAGAGCTTTCTTTTTCGATTTGACGAATTTTTTCCAGCACGGTGGGGAGCTGTGATGTTTTGAGAGAAAAGTCGCGTGTCTCGCCCGCAGAGGTCAAATGTGAGCCGGCTGGACAGAGCTCAGTGGCCCAGACGAGAGGGGAGGAGAAAAGAAAAAAACTGAAAACGAGAAAATATTTCCTCATTCTTTTGAAGAGTTAGGAGATTGTACGATCCAGCTGATGAGTTTGAATACAAGAATCAAAACAATGGCGACTCCGATAGCTACCAGAAATGCATTGAAAAAATCCGAGATTTCACAGTTCCAAGTATCAGCCAGTACTTTTCGACAATAAAAAGCATTGGGCCCAGTGCAGTCACCTGTGTTTGCACCCCTGCAACTTGAATTGAGACTCAAGAAAAACGATCCCAAAATGATAATTACGTAGAGTGCAATCAGTCCGCGACCCCACCACGTTTCGCCAAATTCGGCGCGAGAATGTTGTTCTTTGTGATTCATAAGGAAGGCGCAACCAGTGCCGTTGCACCTAACCACATTTCCTTGCGGAAACCCGTTAGACGGATGGTTGCGCCATCGCTACGGGTTTCCAGACAGAAAATCTGTCCGCAAAAATGAAAAATGTGATAGGTGCAGCTCAAATGTACCCTGCCGGCCTAAAAAATCAAATTATTCTTCGGTGTCCGGCTCGAATATTTTTTTGACCTCCCACCGACCCTCCCACTTTCGGGCGGCGCGTTTTTAGATTTATAAAAAGGTCGATCCACACAGGACCAGGAAAAGGAAAGAATCAAAATAATTTCAAAAACCAATCCCAAAACGCCCCCCAGAAAGACCTTGATGAGTTTTGCGGAGGAGGATTGTTTTTTATTTCTTCTTTGAAGAGCTTTAAACTTAATGCTTCTTCTGCTATCCGGAATTTTGATGAAGTTTGTTCTTGTACCTTTTGTTTTCGATCTTTGTCTTTGAATAAACGAGAACGGAAACTCTCCAACATTTTTACTTGTTCTAACTCTGGATTTCGAAATCTTTTTAGGCTTGGATCAAAAACATTCAATTCTTCATCAAAAACACCCCCATCTGGAATTATCCCGTAATAATAAAAAGTTGCCCAGTCAGAAAAGTTTTCCTTGCAAGAAAAATATCCATAAATTGTCGGACTTTTTTCCGTCTGTTCGTTCGCTAAATTATAAGAATCAAAAACAGAACACCACCGCTGTCTTTCTTTTTCGGAAAGTTCTTGCCACCAAAAAAAATGCAGATTTTCGTGTAAAAAAGTGTTTCGCGTTTCTTCTTTTGTTTTTGAAGATGGATTGAATCTTATCGCGTTTCTTTGGTCATCTTTTCCGAAAAATTCTGATTCGGCTGCTGTAGCCTTTCCATTCTGCAAAACAGAGGTAAAGGCAATTCTGGATTTAACATTCAAATCTTTGAATTCTGGATATTCTTCAATTAAGGATTGTAGGTCTTCCTGCTGTAAAGCAAAACAAGCACAGGGAAAAACCATAAGAATCGTTAGAATGAGCTTTTTCATGAAAGAAAAATAAAAAAAGGGGCGACTTTCGTGCACCCTGGCTTGGATCTTCCTTGCGGAACATCTGCTCAGACGAGAAATCGCCCCATTTATGCAGACGTTCACGCATAAAGCGATTCCGCTAAAAAAATCCGTAGCTAAGGTGCCACTCAAATGTACTTTTTTTCGACTTATTGTCAAAAATTGTAAATCCAAGAGAAAAAGTTAAAATTAAAGTTGTCAATGAAAGATGAAAAAAAAGAACAAGAAGATGCAAAAAATGCACTCGTTGACCTCTTGATAAAAGAGGAAGGGGTTCTTTTTGTTGGTTCTGGCAATAGCTCTTCTCTGGGTTACTTAGGAGTTGAAGGGCTTTCTGATGAACTAAAAAGATTGCCCACTCCAAAAGATATCCATTTTCTACCAGAAGACTCTTTGTCAGATATTGCAGAGAAGGTGAGAATAAACGCTAATGATGAAAAAGACTATTTTAATTTACTCAGAAAAACATACGCTCCTATTGGTAAAAAACATCCGTCTCAATTTCATACCTTATTAGTCGGCTTGGGGTTCAGAGCGATTGTTACAACAAATTATGATTTAGTTTTGGAAAGTTCTTTTCAAAGCCAAACTGAGGCTGATGGTTCTCGTTCCTCTTATAACTGCATTCCTGTGGATTTGTGTAAAAATTCTGAAGATGGTATTCAGTTTTTAAGAGATTTGGCTAACGGAAAAATCAAAGATCGGGTTTTGCATATTCATGGATTTTATGACAACCCAGAAAATATTATTCTCACAACTTCAGATTATGAATGCGCATACAAACCTGAAACTCAGCATTCTCCACAATTACACTGTCGAACCACATTATCTAATTATCCATTAGTTTTTGTTGGTTTTGGTATGGAAGAAGCGATTGCAGGTTTTTTGCGCTTGGTTCAGGAAAATTTTAATCTTGGATCTACAAAGTCACATTTTGGGATATTTTCTTCGAAACTAAAATCGCAAAAAACTGAATTTGAAAAAGCAGGAATTGATCCTATTTTTTATACTGTAGATGAAGATAATGAAGAGAGACACGCAGGGTTTAAAGATTTACTTTCTGAACTCCAAAAAGCTAAGGACGAGAAGTTAAGACAGTTACCTAAAACCTCCAAAACATTTTCGATAGAATTGACGGAAAAAATTACTGTGAAGGAGAATGTTAAAACAGAACGTACTCAAAATCCACAAAAAATCGCTGACGACCTTCTTAATTTCTAAATAAATGAAAATTACACGATCAAGTCTTCATTCAAAACTTAAAGAATTTGCAACACAATCAAATGGATTAGTTGTTGGACTTCCCGGTTCTGGAAAAACTTATTCGTTAAAAGAACTATGTCGAAGTTTGTCTGAGGAGAAAAAGCCTTTCTTTTATCTTCCGATAGATAAAATGCCCCCCCATACAACAGAGGCTGATCTATTAAAATATCTTGAAGTGAAAGAAGAGAGTTTTCTGAGTTTTTTGGATACTTTAAAAGGTGAAAACAAGTCTAAAGGAATTTTTGTTTTTGATTCCTTTGATTCTGCCCGTTCAGAAAACGCTCAAAGGTTTTACTTATCAATTGCACGGAAAATACTCAAAAAAGCAGAAAACTGGAATGTTATTGTCAGTGTTAGAACTTACGATGCACAAAAATCAGGGAAATTATTGGATCTATTTCCTCAAACATCACAAGTTCCTGAAGAAGAATTTCAAAAAAATAGTATTTCAGCACGTCACTTTTTCATTCCAGAATTGACAGAAGAAGAAATGTTGAAAGCTATTAAAAATAATAAAACCTTCGGGAAACTTTATCCAAGAATTAACTCCAAATTAACTGTACTTTTGAAAAATCCTTTTAACTTGGAACTTGTAGAAAAAATTTTAGAAGAGAAGCCAAATTGGAATCCGGCTACAGTAAACTCAGAAGTTCAGATCTTTGATGTTTATTGGGAAATAAGGATTGAGCAAAAACAGAATGCTGATGAACGCAAACTATTACTTTCTAAATTGGCTGGGTCAATGGTTGAGAAGAAAACTCTTTCGTGCAAAAAAAACGAAGTAATAAAGTCAGAAAATATAAGCGTTTTCAAAGAACTGATGAGCGATGACATCTTGGCAGAGGTAGGAACTGGCAATCAAAGAATTACATTTTTTCATAATATTTTCTTTGATTATGTAGTTAGTAAGCTCTTGATAGAAGACAACCCAAAAGAAATAATTAAATTTCTGGAGGAAGATACTGCACGTCCCTTTTTCTTGCGTCCAAGCCTTTCATATCATTTTACACGTTTGTGGTATAGCAACAACGACACTTTTTGGAACATTTTTTGGTGTTTTATTGAGCATGACTCATCCAATGTTCGCCTCTTTACTCGTTTAATCCCTACGAATGTTCTTGTAAATGAACTGCAGTCTGGAGAAGAATTTATTCTTATCATTGAGAAGCTTAAAGAAAAAGATTCTCGAGGGTTAATAGCAGTGAAGAATGTTTTATATGCCAAGCTGTCCCTCGAAAAAGGAGAAGATTCTGTTTGGATAGAGATATTGAATCAAGTATCGGATTATCCCGATAGTGAATTTTTATGGGCTTTGGCAAAAATAGTTTCGGGAATTCTTGAGAGAAATAGTGCAGATAAAAAAATCTTTAAAACGGTCGGAGAAATTTCTATCAAATTAGTAGAATCTGCATTAAAAAATCTTGGTCCCTGGGGATATTCATTTTGCGACTCATGGGGGATCGCACTTATTTCTAAAACATTCAGTTACAACGCTAAAAAAGCGGCAGAACTTTTGAGAACGTTTACTAACACCATTGGAAAGGAAAAATTTGAAATTAAGCCCCTCTACAGAATTGTCTCCCATATAGAAAATATTTGGGAGTCTGATCCTGAATTTGTTAGGGAAGTTTATGTAAAGATTTTTGGTTATAGAGAACGAAGTGAGGAAAAGACAGCTATGGGGGGTATTGTAGTTCCAATGACCTCCAATAGAAGGCAAGACTATGATTCTTGTCGATATTTTCTTATCGAGAAATTGCCCCAATTTTTAGAAGCTTGTCCAAAAATAGGCGTGAAAACTGCTATCAATATTTTAGAGTTTCTTGTTTTTAAGGAATATATAGAAAATTATTCCCGAAAGGATGCTCCACCGCAGACCTTTCCTTTTCGAGACGGAAAAGCCGAATACAGAGCCGACGGAAACTACATTTGGGATGCCGGAGGAGGCTTTCATGATGATGAAAAAAAGATTGCTGACCACTTATTCACTTTTTTTGATCAAGTGATAAAAAAAGATAACAACGTTTTAATAGATGAAATATTGGATCTTTTTAGAGATGAAGTAACAGTTGCTGTTCTATGGAAAAGATTACTGTTAACAGGTTCTGAATATCCAAAACTTTTTGCTTCTCTGCTATTTGAGTTGTGTGTAGTTGATCATCTGCTAATTAGCTCAGATATAGAATATGCGCTTAATCTTTTCTTAGAAAAAGCCTTTTCATATTTTTCAAAGGATCAGCAAAAACAAGTTGAGGAACAGATATTGGCTATTCCAAAGCAAGCCCAAAATGCTGATCAAGTAAAATGGTTTTCTCATGATAGAGATAAGCTTCTTTGCAGGATTCCTACCAGTCTACTGCAAACTAAGGAGGCTCAAAAAATAAAAGCTGAAATAAAAGAGGAAATCCCTAATTCTCCCCCAGAAGGTGTTCGAGTTAGAGGAGGTACCTATACATCTAAGGATCTTTTGACAGAGAAAGGAGTAGACTTTGAAAAATTAGAAAATCGAGAGTTAAAAGACATGGCTCAAGTTCTGAGAGATTTCTATGAAAAATTTCAAAATAAAGTTCCTGAGATTAAAGACGCAGAAAGTATTCTTCCTGATGTTAAAAAGACTTACCAGGAACTCAAAGAAAGAAAAGCACAAGAGCCGACTCTCAAGTGGGCATGGGTACAAATATCTGAATGTATAGAAACAATGTCTCGATCTCTCAAAGGAAATATAGATACTGAATTATTTTCATTTTGCAGAGAACTTGGTTTGGAGATGTCGAAAAGTCCTGACCCTGAGCCAAACGAGGAATATGATTCTCAATTTAAGTATCCTGTCTGGTCACCTTCTCCAAGACATGCCGCAACTCGTATTCTTCCATGGCTTATTGCTATTCATAAAGCCGATAAAGAGATAGAAGAAGCGATTAAAATATTAGTAAGGGACAAAGTGCCATCTATAAGATATTTGATTGCTACAGAACTATTTAGGCTATCTGATAGCTCGGAGGATTTATTTTGGAAATTAGCGAAAGAAATGGCAGAAAATGAAGTAAATGCTGTTGTGAATCAGGCCTTGGTCGTTTCCTTGTCGCGTGCAAAGGTTAAAGATAATCAAGATAACGTGATAGAAGTATTGGAGATATTATTTCAAAAGGCATTGGCATCGAAAGAAAAAGAAGCAGAGGAAGATGCTAAAGAAGATTTTTCACAGGCATTGGTAGATTTTACGACAGGAATAGCCATTGTTCTTCAAAACAAGTGGGCAGAGGAGAAAGTTAATTATTTTATTAAAGAAGCTTATCAAATACCAAAGACTCTGAAAATGTGTGTTTTTGAAGCTTTAGAGCAAGTAACCCCACATAATTTGAAAGAAAATCCTGAGGACGCAAAAAGGGCTATGGACATAATTTCCAGAGCTATAGAGTCTACTGAAAAAGAAATTTATAAGCTTCTGAAGGGAAAAAATAAGTTATCCGAAGAAGAGCAGACAAAATTGAGAAATTTGTATGAAGTTATCGATGAAGTTGTGACTCGACTTTACTTCTCTATGGATGTAAATGAATCGCTACGAAAAAATAAAGAAAGAGAGGAAGTATCAGACAATGATAGAAATAAATACTACGAAACGGTAACCCCTCTGCTTGATCAAGTTTTGGAATTTGCTTTAAATGAAGGAGTTCTATTTGCTCCTACTGCCCATTATTTTATGGAGCTTTTGAACGGAGTCGTAAAATATGATCCAGCTGGAGTTTTACACCAAGCTACCCGTGTAGCAAAAGCTGGAAAACCTTTTAGTTATCAGTTTGATTCTTTAGCTGTGAGAGAGTTTGTGAAACTTGTGGAAACGCTTTTGTCAGAATATCGTGATAAAATTCAGACCGATAAATCATTGAATGACCTGATGGAGTTAATTGATGTCTTTGCTGAGACTGGAGTGTCCGATGCATTGAATTTTGTATGGAGACTTGATGAGATTTATCGCTAAAGTTTTTCTCTAAATGAGAAAGTATGTTCAAGACATAAATCCAATGACTCCTGAAGAATTCCGTGAAGAACTCCGACGAGTTTTCAAAGAGGATTACGGGGCAAATCTCACCGAGGAGGAGCTAATCCACGCAGCGAACAACCTGGAGAGTCTACTCAAAAACATACTTTCCTGGAAAATATCCACAAATTAATTCTCATAATGTTAGAAATTTAAATATAATATTTGTTGCTTGAAAGTGTGCGGACTATTATAGAGTAGCTTTGTCCAATGGTAGACCACAAAGAAAAATTTTCAGGAAAAAAAGGTGTTTTTCTCTACCTTCAAGAAAAACTCGAAGAATGTCCCGAATTAGAAGGAGGAATAACAATTTCTTATCACACTTTCCGCTCAGAAAGTATTACGACCGGTGTCACCTTGGAACGCATTTGGAAAGCATTAAAGCCCTTATCTAAAAAAGTGAAGCCAGAGGCAGTACAAATTGAAGATGCTTATCAGCACGGAGCACCACTTCCACTTTGTTTTCATATGCCAGAGGTAGGGTTTTATTGGCAAATTTCTTTCGGGGAAATGAAATACTCTGAGTTTTCGGACATGAAGAATATATTTGGCTCAAAATTCAGTGATCCCGAGACTACGAATTTTGAAAGACTGTCTTTTTCCTGGAAGGACAGGGATAAATTTAAAAATTGGCTTGCAGAAAAAGCACAGACACCGGAAAAAATGACTAAAGACTTAATTAAATATATGCCGAATTACTTGCTTATCAATGGGAACCAAATATCACTTGGAAAAGATCAAAACAATTTGTGTAAATTTTTACTTTCTCAACAAGACAACTTCTCAGCAGAAGAAGCTGATGCGGAAGAATTCATTTATGGAGACTGGCAGGTAGGAAAATACAGCAAGATAAAAGAACTGGTTAAAGAAATAAATAAAAAGACAAAACCAATTCTAGGGCGCAAACTTTTGGAATATAAAAACAAGACAGTTCGGCTTATTTTTTGACACCCCAAATTTCCCCCTATTACACCCCTACGGATGACTATCGTGGGGTTGATGAACTTAGTTTACTTCAATCGGTTTGCGGCCATTCTATTTCCTCAAAAGGAAAAGGAGGAATATCTTAAAAAAATTCCAGCTGGAGAGACTCCGCTTTGGAAGCACTGGGAGGAGTTTGTCCAGACACGAAAGTATTTGGGGAAAAGCACAGCCACAATTGAGAGTGTTCGTGATGGCCTGAGAGTCATTGCACGACATGCGGGAGTATACACGATCGAACAGGCAAACAATCCCCAAAAAATGTCTGAGAAACTTCTCCAAATGAAAAAAGAACGTTCACATTCACATTCCAGCTACAACACGTACCGAAAGAATCTACAGACATATTTTATCTGGCTTGCTCGTCAGGGCTATATTTCAGAGAATAATGTCTCAAAAATTGAAAAAGCGACGGAAAAACGTCGTGAGCAACTTGTTCTCAGCCAGAAACAGGTCGAACAAATAACCGGGTTTCTTCACGCCCATACTTTTACCTGTCGCATCGAAAGGTCCCGGAATATTTTCTTGGTTGATCTTCTTCGCTTTACCGGTGCGAGGCCGTCAGAGATTCTTGACCTGAAAATCGAGAGCATCCAAAAAAAGAACAAAAAAGAATGGACATTGTGCATCGACGGAAAAAAACAGAAAGGGCGCCTTCGTTCTTACCCAATGCCGCGATTTCTCATAGATTCATATCTTCATTACGTTCGACAGCGTGCAGACGTCAGGGATCACGACTGGCTTTTCATTTCCCGTAGAGGTGCGAAATGGACCCGGTCAGGTATCAATTGTTTTTTCAAGAAAATCAGCAAAGAGATGGGGTTTCGCGTCAATCCCTACTCGTTTCGCCGATATGTTGCGACGTATCTTGATGCGGAGGGCGTTCCGCTGAAAGGGATCATGCGGCACCTTGGCCACACGAGGGTTTCTACCACAGAACTCTACATCGAGAGGAGCGGTAGATTGACAGAAGAAAGTTCAAATGCCATGGCTCAGCTCAATTCAGGGGGTGCATCTCAATCGATTTCGTCATCTGCTTATGAGAGCAACTGAGGTAAATCGTGGTCGTTGTGATCTTCGCATGTCCCATCATTTTGGACAGGGTGTAGATATCGCAGCCCCCCTCCAGCATCAGGGTTGCAAACGAATGCCGCAGCGTGTGAGCGGAGAAATCCAGCTTCGTCCGCTTTCTCAACCGGTCAAAAAGTTTTTTTATGCACTGCACACCGAATGGCCGCTTTTCATTCAGCCCCGTAAAAAACTGAAGCGACGTGCGGTTGAGCCGTTTGCGGTCTTTCAGGTACTCTTTCAGAATCAGAGAAAGTCGGGCGCCGATCGGGACCGAGCGATCTTTTGCCCCTTTCCCCTGGTCGACAAAAATCATTCGTTCCTGTAGGTTCACGTCCCGCAGTTTAAGATTAATGACCTCCTGTTTTCGGAGTCCGGCGAACAACATGACACCGATGATGGCTCGGTTTCGGTATTTTTCAAACCGATAGGCGTACCGCATGTGAAAGGACGCATCCAGCACCAGCTTGGCTTCATCCAGCGTCAGGCGACGAGGGATTCGTTTTTCAAGCCGTGGCTGTTCAACTCCCGTAAGAGGATTCTCCTCCAGATACCCCTGATTGATGCACCACTTAAAAAAACAATTGAGATGCTTGAAGTACTGTCGAAAGGTTACCGAGCTCCAATTTCGTTTGGTTCGTCCTTCAAACAGAAACCGCTCAAGACTCGCCCGCGTAACCTCAAGAATGGAGTCGATGTGGGTTTCATCCAAAAAGACTTTAAAACTGTACCTGTAAGCCCTCAGCGTCATTTTACGGTAGTTTCGGATAACCTCCCCGTAGTGAAGATACTTTTGGAACAAAACCGGCAAGCTGAGATCTTCCATGCGCAAAAAAGTGAAGAAGTAGTCTTCAACTTTGGTCGTGGTCTCAGCAGTACGGTATCCCTTCCCGGCGGGAAGGGGGTCACGGGCGGCGCTTTTTTGCCTACTACATCAGCGGTTTGGCAATCCAGACCCCCCTTGCGGGACTTGAGGGGTTCTTCAAACTGTAGACCCCATCCTTACCATGGATGTGCTCTACCACTGAGCTAAGGCGGCGCGGGAGGGAGTGTATTTTTTTCCCCGAAAAAAGCAAGATTTTTTGCTCACTCGCGGGAAATTTGCTAGGTTACTTTCGGCATGTCCCGCAAAATCTTGGTCACGGGCGGCGCCGGTTTTATCGGCTCCAACTTCATCCACCATGTGTTGGCCACAACCGACTGGCAGGTGGTCAATTTGGATCTGCTTACCTACGCGGGCAACCTCGAAAATTTAACAGAAATAGAATCGGATCCCCGGTACACGTTTGTCCAGGGAGACATTGCCGATGGCGCATTTGTCGATCAGCTCTTTGCAAAAGAACACTTCAACGGCGTGATCAATTTCGCTGCCGAAACCCACGTGGATCGCTCGATCGTGGATTCGTCTCCCTTCATCCGCACCAACATCGTTGGGACACACTTGCTGCTGGAAGCCTGTCGAAAATACGACGTGCCGCGGTACCATCAGGTCAGCACCGACGAAGTGTACGGAGATCTGGGCGATGACTCGAGCGAATTTTTTACGGAAGAAACCCCCATCGACCCAAACTGTCCCTACGCCGCGGCCAAGGCATCGGCCGATCTTTTGGTCCTCTCCTGGCAGCGGACGTACGGACTGCACGCGACGGTTTCACGCGCTTCCAATAATTACGGTCCATATCAATTCCCCGAAAAACTCATTCCGTTTTTCCTCTTTCGGGCGATGAGCGGAGAGGATTTGCCAGTGTACGGAGATGGCAAAAACATCCGCGACTGGTTGTACGTTCGCGATCACTGCGAAGCGATTCGACGGATCTTCGAAAAATCTGAGCCGGGCGAGGTCTGGAATATCGGGGGACACAACGAAAAAACAAACCTCGAGATTACGGATCTGATCCTCAAAACCACCGGATCCGATTCGCAAATTAAGTTCGTCGAAGACCGAAAAGCCCACGACCGACGGTACGCGATCGATGCGAGCAAAATTGAAAAGGCGCTGGGGTGGACGCCGGCGCATACCTTCGAAGAAGCGCTCCCGCTCACGATTGAGTGGTACCGGCAGCATCGGGACTGGGTCGAGAGCTGTCGAAAAAAAGTCTAAGTTTTGGCTCGAAAAATTCTCAAATCTGGGTACACTCTGCGGGAAATTTTTTAATGTTTCTTTTCCCATGTCCGACGAAAAAATCTACTGCGGCAACGCCAAAAAAATCCAGACCCAGTACGGGGAGATGATTAAACTGAGTTTCTCGGAATCCGACCTCAAAGCGCTGCACGGCAAGCTCGAAAACGGGTGGGTCAACGCCAATATTCTCGAGCGTCGCACCCCCAGCGCCGGCGGGATGACGCACTACCTGGTCGTCGACACGTGGAAACCCGATCCCTCCAAACGAAAACCAGCGTCCTCTCCCGATTCCAGTGCCCCTTCGCAGAAACAAAAAACTCCAGACCCCGAGCCGCTGGAGGATTTCGATGATCCGGCGGGTGTGGAGGATTTGCCGTTTTGAGAGAGATTTGAACCCGGGTTCTAGAACCCGGGTTCGGTTTCGCAAAAAATTGTAAAAAAAGACAATTCCTGTCACAATCAGGAGCGATGCTGGCTCGTCTCAAGACGCTGACGCTGCTGGGGCTCGAGGCCGAAGAGGTGGAGGTCGAGGTGGATCTGCACCGGGGACTCCCGAAATTTTCCATCGTGGGACTGGCTGACACCGCCGTGCAGGAGGCACGTGAGCGGGTCAAATCCGCCATCAAAAATTCCGGATTCGATTTTCCCCGCCAGCAGGTGGTGGTCAATCTCGCGCCCGCGGACCTCAAAAAACACGGCCCTCGGTTTGACCTGCCGATTGCGCTGGGGATTCTGCACGCGACGGGGCAGATCCGCCTGCCGGATGTTTCACAAAAAATTTTTCTTGGCGAAGTTGCTTTTACCGGCGAGCTCCGTCCGGTCCCCGGGATTCTCCCCACGTCCTCGGCGGCGGCAGAGCGAGAGTTTACGCAGATATTCGTCCCAGCGGAAAATGCCGCCGAAGCCGCGCTGATCGATTCGATCGAAGTCTTTGGCCCGTCCAATTTGCGACAGGTCTGTGACCATCTGACGGACGCAGAAAAACTCGCTCCCCATCCGCCGCACACCCTCTCAGAGCGCGAGTTTCCGACGCAATTTGAACACGACTTCTGTCACATCCGCGGCAATGAGCACGCCAAGCGGGCACTCGAAATTGCCGCAGCGGGAGCGCACAACCTCCTGATGAACGGCCCGCCGGGATCGGGCAAGACGATGCTCGCCCAGGCCTTTGCCACGATTCTTCCCAACCTTTCCATTTCCGAAGCACTGGAAATCACCAAAGTCCATTCCATCGCGGGGCTCACCTCTGACAAAAACCCCATCACGCTGGAGCGGCCTTTTCGCTCGGTGCACCACACGGCCTCGGGGGTGGCGATCGTGGGGGGCGGCAATCCGCCGCGGCCGGGAGAAATCAGTCTCGCACACCGGGGGGTGCTCTTCCTCGATGAGCTGCCGGAATTTCCCCAAAAAACCCTCGAAACCCTTCGCCAGCCAATTGAAGATGGCGTCGTCACGGTTTCCCGAAGTTCGGGATCCCATCAGTTCCCAGCGCAGATCATGCTGGTGGCAGCGATGAATCCGTGTCCATGCGGCTTTCACGGCGATCCACAGAAATCATGCAGCTGTGGGGCGCACCAGGTGTTTCGCTACCGCAATCGCATCTCTGGGCCGCTGCTGGACCGGATCGATCTGCACGTGCAGGTACCGCGAATCCCCTTCGAAAAACTCTCCGGGCTGTCCGAAGGGGAGAATTCCGCGACCGTCCGCGAGCGGGTGCAGTCCGCTCGAGACCGGCAGGCAAGACGCTTCGAACAAGAATCTATTTCCACGAATGCCGAGATGGGAAGTCCGCTCGTCAAAAAGTACTGCACGGTGGGCGAGGATTCCCAAGAGCTTTTGCGCTCTGCGGTGCAGCAGATGCATCTGAGTGGTCGTGCGTTTTATCGCATCTTGAAGCTTGCTCGCACGATCGCTGATCTGGCGGATGAGGAAGACATTCTCATGCCACACGTGGCCGAAGCGATTCAGTACCGAGAGCGGAAGGAGGAATGAGAAAATGACAAATGAACAATGAAAAATTTTGAAGAACAAGCAATTTAGACGTAAAAAAATCATTTTCCAAAAATGGCGTACGTGTACATTCTCGGGAGCAAGTCGTTGGCGTTGTACATCGGAGTGACCAATGATCTCGAGCGGCGGATGTACGAGCACAAAACCAAAGCCGTTCCCGGCTTCACCGCGCGATACAACATCGATCGGTTACTCTTTTTTGAAGAGGGGGACATGGTTGCGGCGATTGAGCGGGAGAAAAAATTGAAAAAATTGTTGCGTGCACAAAAGTTGGAACTGATTGCGAAAGAAAATCCGAGGTTTCGAGATTTGGCGGAAGATTGGTTTGACGAATTCTGAATACAAAACGTCATTCTCAATTCCGCAGCGCGGGATTGGGAATCCTCCTTTTTTTTCTGGGAGAAGGAAGATCTCCTCCGCCACGGCGGAGAAGATGACAGATTAATTTTTGGAATCAGGAACTGGAAGCAATTGGCCACCAAGAGAATAGTAGATTTCCAGTAAAGCTCTTGCGACAGCTGGTTCTTTTGTATTGAATTCCTCATGTAACTGTTTGAAACAAATATCCCTTTCTGGATTTTTTGGATTTGGGATAACACCAATTGCATCAGAAGGCGGTGCATTTGAAATATTTCTGAAAAGCTCTTGATTACAGTGTGCAAAAAGGTTCCGAATATTATTGAGTCGATTTAAATTATCTTTTTCTGGAAAATCCGGCGAAATTTTAAACAAAACATTTCTTTTAAGAGCAAAAGTACAATTCACATCGTACAAAAAATCAAAAAGAAAGGGGTACGAACAAGCTTTTAAGTATTTCTGCGAAATAATGCTGTTTATCAACCATTCAAGATTGATAAATTTTTCAATTACTTCGCTTCTCCACTGAGAAATTTCTTTGCCTTTTCCCATTTTAAGTTTTTTAAAAAACGCTTTCATTGTATCACAAACCCCTCCCACTCCTGCGGGGCGATTTCTTCGGTTTCCACAGAGTCGATGCGGGAGAGCTCGGGGCCCTGGTGACAGGCAGTGACGAGTTTTTGGAGCTTTTTCTTTTCTCCAGCTGCTTCAATTCTTACCGAGCCATTGGGTTCGTTTCGTACCCAGCCGGTGATGCCGTCGATTGTTTCCGCGGAATCTTTTACAAATTTCCGAAACCAGACGCCCTGGACTTTTCCCACGACCCGGATGCGGAGGGCAGTGATCATTCTTTCTCCGCCAAAAATCGCTCGGCCTCCAGGGCCGCCATGCAGCCAAATCCGGCTGCCGTCACGGCCTGACGGTACCGCCAGTCGGCGCAGTCGCCCGCGATGAAGACCGAGGGCACGTTGGATTTTACAAAGTTTTCGACTTTCAAATACTTGTTTTCATGTCGGTCCAGCTGGCCCTCAAAAATCTCGGTGTTTGGGTTGTGTCCGATCGCCATGAAGAGGCCATCCAGCTTGAGCTCGGAAGCTTTTCCACTCTGAGTGTCCGTGAGCTCGACGGATTCGAGCTTTTCTTCCCCGCGGAGGTCGGTGACGGTTTTGTCCCAGAGGATTTCGATTTTGTCGTTGTCAAACACACGTTTTTGCATCGCCTTGCTCGCACGCAGCTCGTCGCGGCGGTGGATGAGATAGACCTTGCTGGCAAATCTGGTCAAAAAGCTTGCCTCCTCGCACGCACTGTCTCCGCCGCCGACCACGCCGACGATTTTGTCCCGAAAGAACGCTCCGTCACAGGTCGCGCAGGCGGTGTAGCCTTTGCCCCAAAACTTTTCTTCCCCTTTGCCGAGGTTGAGCCAGCGGGCACTGGCACCGGTCGCCACGATCACAGTTTCGGCCGGAAATTCCTCGTCTCCGCTCCAGAGTTTTAGCGTGCTTGGATCAGAAAAATCGACTTTTTCAATGCGTTTAAATTCGGTGCGTCCGCCAAATTTTTTGGCCTGTTCGCGCATGCGATTCATGAGTCCTGGGCCCATCGTACCGTCGGGGACACCGGGAAAATTTTCAATTTCGGTGGTGCCCATGAGCTGGCCACCGGGCTCATTGCCCTCAAAAATAAGCGGGCTCATTTCCGCACGTGCGGCATAAATCGCCGCGGTCAGCCCTGCGGGGCCCGAGCCGATGATGATGAGTTTTTCCTTTTTCATTTGCCAGGATTTGTTTACAATCTGGGCGCAAATCGTACCGTATTTTTTTTCAAAATGAAAGATTTCACGCTTCCTTCTTGGCTCGATCAGACGTTCTTTTTTATTCGGGACGTTTGGGACAAGCCGCTCTGGAAAGAAAATGCCGTCTCAGATGTGGTGATCGCGGTGGGGGTGTTTTTTCTCATCCTGATCGCGGTGCGGATTTTTCGGACGGTGTTTTTGCGCCGACTCAAAAGAATGGCGGAAGGGACAAAAACAAAACTCGACGACACAATCCTTGAAAAGGTCGGGAACATTTCGAAACTGTTTTATGTTGTCTTTGCCTTTTTTCTCACAGCGAAATTTCTGCTTCAGCTTGGCCCGCAGACGGCCAAAATTGTCGACGGCGTATTTTTTGTGCTTCTGGCGTATGAAGTGCTTCGAGTGGCCCAGGCTATGATTTTTTATTCGCTGCGACGCTCAGCACTCGGCAAGAACAAAACCTCTCTGCAGGGTATCAAACTCGTTGCCAACATTCTGCTCTGGGCGATTGGAATTTTGCTCGTGCTCTCCAATCTCGGGTTTGATGTTTCGACCCTGGTGGCCTCTCTGGGGATTGGAGGTATCGCGATTGCGTTGGCGGCGCAAAACATTCTCGGGGATCTCTTTTCCAGTTTCACGATTTACTTCGACAAGCCGTTTGAAGTAGGGGACTTCATCGTGCTCGGGCAGGACATGGGGACCGTCCAAAAAATCGGACTCAAGACCACGCGCATCCTCACGCTCCGTGGCGAAGAACTCGTCGTCCCAAACCGCGAGCTCACGGGCATCCGCGTCCAAAACTTCCAGCGACTCCAAAAACGCCGTGTGCCGTTTCAGATCGGGGTTACGTACGACACGCCATCCGAAAAACTCGAAAAAATTCCGGAACTTATTCGAACCATCATCCAAAACACCGAGCTGGCGGAATTTGATCGAACACATTTCAAGGGGTTTGGCGACTTCTCGCTCAATTTTGAGATCGTGTACTATGTGCTGGCTGCGGAATACAATATTTACATGGACACGCAGCAAAAAATAAATTTGGCGATCGTGAAAGCATTTGAAAAAGAAAAGATCGAGTTTGCCTTTCCCACGCAGACACTCCACGTGCAAAAAGATTAAATTTCTCTTTTTTTTGCACTGCCTCAAAGACGGCATTTCTGCGTTGAAAAATCCCGCAAACCGAGTACACTCGGCCTGATTCGATGCAAAAAAATTACGATCATCTTGCTTCTGAAGACCCCATTTACGCTGCGTGGGAAGCAGCGGGGGTGCTGGAGGCTGACGAAAATTCTGACAAAAAATCCTACACGATTCCGCTCCCGCCCCCGAATGTCACGGGACAATTGCATCTGGGGCATGCGGCGATGCTGGCGGTGGAGGACATCCTGATTCGTCACAAAAAGATGACCGGCCACGAAGTGCTGTGGCTGCCGGGCACCGATCACGCGGCAATTGCCACCGAAAACGTTGTCTTGAAACATCTAGGGCTAAAGTCGCGAGAGGACATGTCGCGGGCAGATTTTCTCAGTGAATGTCGGAAATTTGCCAGTGAAAAACACGACCGGATCGTGCACCAGATCAAAAAAATGGGCGCGCACCTGGACTGGTCACGCGAGGCGTACACGTTTGATCGCGAGCGCAATTTTGCGGTGAATTGGATCTTCAAAAAACTGTACGACGACGGACTCATCACCCGCGGTCACCGCATGATCAACTGGTCGGTGGGGGCACAATCAGTACTGGCCGATGACGAAGTCGAATGGCAGGAAAACAACGAGGATTTTTTTGAATTTTGGTGTGGGCCGTTTCTTCTCGGCACCGTGCGCGCCGAAACCAAATGCGCCGACAGTCCGGTGATGGTGCACCCCAAGGCAAAATACGTCCGTGCGCGCAGTGCAGACGGTCGCGAGTGCATCGTGACGGAAAAATATTTCACAGAGCACACACAGCTGCGGAAGGACTTCGAAATACAGGAAACCGTTCCCGGAAAGAAGCTGGAAGGAATGAAATTTGAAGCCGAGACCTACGCTGGCAAGCGGAAATTTTGGGTGGTGGCCGATGAGGTGATCGATCCCGCGTTTGGTACGGGAGCCATGACCATCTCGACCGCGCATTCTCCGGACGACTTTGTTCTGGCACAGAAATACGACTTTGACCTGGTCCAAAAAATTGATTTTAAGGGAAAAATGACCCAGATCGCCGGGCCATGTGAAGGACTTCCCGTCCTCGAAGCACGAAAACGAGCTGGCGAAATCATGGAAGAAAAGGGGCTGCTATTTCAGCGACGCCCATACGCAAACCGCGTCCCAAAATGCTACCGCTCTGACACTGTGGTGGAGCCGATGCTCTCGCCGCAGTGGTTTATCTCGGTCGAAAAAGAATTCCCCGACCCCGTTTCTGGCAAAAAAACAACCCTCAAAAAACTCATGCAGGAAGCGGTTCGCGGCGGTCATGTCCAGATCGTGCCGAAGCGATTTGAAAAAGTGTACTTCCAGTGGATCGACAATCTCCGTGATTGGTGTATCAGTCGCCAGATCTGGTGGGGACATCGGATCCCGGTGTGGTACGACGCAGACGAAAATGTGCACCTGCCGGAGGTCAAGTCGATCACGTTTGCCCGGCACGGTGAGAGCGAGGCCAATGTCAAAAACGTGATTGGGGGGGATTTTTCCCTCACAGAAAAGGGCAAGAAAACCGCGGAACAGATTTTTAAAGCCGTGAAAGACCAAAATATTTCTAAAATCATCTGTTCCGACCTAAAACGATCAAAGGAAACCGCAGCGATTGTTTCAGAGCTTTTTGCAAATGATGTGCAGATTGAAGAATGGCCAGAGCTCAATGAATTTTCTTCCTCGGAGCTGGCCCAAAAAGCCGGCAAAAACTTCCGTCGGGAGGGGCCACTCCAGATCAATTTTGATCAGCTCACGGACGAAAGCCTTGATCAGATACGCGATCGGGCGCAGTCTGTGTTTGCCACATTACAAGAGGAAGCAGGGGAGGTGCTCGTCATCGGTCACCAAAACATCACGGCGGCGCTGTTTCACTTCAGTCGTTCTGACGACACAGAGGGGTTTGTTCGCTTCCGAAAAAATTGGAACTGGGGGCGCGGAGAGTGCAAGGATTTGGAGTTTTTGCAATCTCCTCGCGGAAAAAATTTACGCCAAGACGAGGACACGCTCGACACCTGGTTTAGCTCGGCGCTGTGGCCCTTTTCCACACTGGGATGGCCAAACCAGACACGAGATTTCGAGAAATTTTATCCCACGGATGTGCTCGAGACAGGGCACGATATTTTGTTTTTCTGGGTGGCACGGATGATCATGTTTGGCCGGTACGCGACGGGCGAATACCCTTTTCACACGGTGTACCTGCACGGGATGGTGACGGATGAGCAGGGACGCAAAATGTCCAAGTCGCGCCCTGAAACCTGTATCGATCCGCTCGAGACAATTGAAGAAGTGGGGGCAGATGCGGTTCGTCTTTCCCTCGTGATCGGAGCGACGCCTGGTAACCCGATCCCACTCAGCAAAGAAAAAATTGCCGGGTACCGAAATTTTGTCAACAAACTCTGGAATGCTGGGCGGTTTGTGCAGATGCAGACCTCACAAAACCCCCCTCAATCCCCCCTTGAAAAAGGGGGAGGTACCGCTTCTCCGCAGCCCACATCGTTGGCCGATCGATGGATTGCATCACGGCTCACGACGGTGGCAAAAGACGTTGCAACTAAATTGCAAAAATACCAGATTTCTGCGGCAGGAGACGCGATTTATCATTTTGTCTGGGATGAATTTTGTGACTGGTACATCGAGGCAAGTAAGATTAATTCAAACCCTGCATTTTTACGACACCTTTTTCTCGAGATCCTGAAACTCGCGCACCCGCTGGTACCATTCATCACGGAGAAACTCTGGAAAGAACTTGGTGCGGAGGGGGTGTTGATCGAGCAGGCATTTCCCGAGCCGACATTTCAAGACGCCGAATCGGTTGACGAGTTTGCACACATTCGTGAGGTCGTCACTGAGATTCGTCGGGTGCGAGCGGAGAAAAAACTCAATCCCCGTGAGAAAATTTCTGTCCAAATTTCCCCAAAACTTGAAGCAGAATCGGCGGCGCTGATCGAAAGTTTGGCTGGTGTGAAATTCGAAAAAATCACAGCAGCAGACGCGACGAAACTCTCTGTCGGCAAAACGGAAATCTTGCTGCACCTGCCGGTGGACGCGACACGGATTGAAAAAGAAAAAAAAGAACTCGCATCGCAAATTGCGGCACTCAAATCCCGCCTGGCCAATCCCGGGTACACCGAAAAAGCGCCCAAAAATCTGGTTGATCAGACCCGAAAAGAACTCGCGGAGGCAGAGGAGAAGCTGAAGAAATTAGGCGGAAAAGCTTTTGAAGAAAAAAAGGATGAAACATGGCTTGTTCAAGAAATTTCTGAAAAGGCAAAAATTTCTTCGAGTGATGCAAAAAAAGCACTTCAAGAGTTTGAGCAATTTATAATTCGAGCATACTCAGAAAAAAAGAGAGTAAAAATTTCCGGACTGGGGGAATTCGATTTTGAAGAAAAAAGAAAAAAAATGGAATTTTTTATGGCTGAGGAGGAGTTGTCGTGAACATTATTTCCCAAACACCACGTTCACCAGCTCCAGCACGCTGCGGACTTCGGTAGTTTTCAGTCCTGCGGGGAGTTTGATCTTGCCCCGAGTGCGAGGGATGATGGCTTTTTTGAATCCCAATTTCGCCGCCTCGGCCAGTCGTGCTTCGAGGTTTGCCACACTCCGCACCTCTCCCGACAATCCCACCTCCCCGAGGATCACGGTGTCGGCGGGGATTTCTTTCTCAGCGCGGGAGCTGAGAATCGCCGCACAGATCGCCAGATCCGCGGCGGGCTCAGAGATTTTCATGCCCCCCACGACGCTGGCGTACGCGTCGTACTCGCCACATTTAAACGGCGTAAACTTGCTCACCACCGCCAGCAGCAGATGAAATTTCGACAGGGGGACGCCGTGACTGGTGCGTCGGGGCTGGCCAAAGTTTGTTTTGACCGTGAGGACCTGGATTTCCAATAAGAAATTTCTCGCGCCCTCGCGGATGACAGCGATCGCCGATCCGGCGGCGTTTTCAGCCCGCTCTGCCAGGAAAAATTCAGACGGATTTTTCATTTCCTCCAGGCCACGGTTTCGCATCTCAAACACTCCGACTTCGAGCGTCGATCCGTACCGATTTTTGGGCGAGTTGAGAATCCGGACTTCGCTGCTGCCTTCGCCTTCGAGCCGGAGGACGACATCGACGATGTGCTCCAGAATCTTCGGCCCGGCGATTTCGTCCGATTTTGTCACGTGCCCGATCACCAGGATGGCCGTGCCGGTGGATTTGGCGAGTTTCAAAAATACTTCGGCGTTTTCTCGCAGCTGTGAGAGCTGTCCAAACGTCGAACTCTCACTGCCCACCATTTGAATTGAGTCAATTACAGAAAGGGATGGCTTGTTTTTTGCAATTGTTTCGCAAATATCTTCCAGCGAGTTTGTGGCAAAAACGTGTCCGGATTTTTCTCCGGCGGATTTTGTCACTCGTTCCGCGCGATGCAGCACCTGCTCGACCGACTCTTCCCCGGAAAAATACAGCGCGTCGGAAGTTTTCAAAAACACCTGGAGTGCGAGCGTGGATTTTCCAATCCCGGGCGCTCCGCCAAACAGAATGAGACTTCCCGGAAAAAATCCACCTCCCAAAACGCGATCGACTTCCTCAATTTTGGTCGAAATTCGTTCACGGGGGGGCGATGTCGGATCAGATGCTTTTTCTTTTTGCAGATCTCGGCCTGCTTTTCCAGCAGATTTTCCGCCAGCGAGTTTGGCCTCGCGAAATTCTTTGATGGTGTTCCAGGCTTCGCAGGAGGGGCAGCGCCCACTCCACTTGCCAAACACCTCTCCGCACTCGCCGCACAGCCAGTTTTGTTTTTGGGCCATCGAGGCGATTGTACTCACTTCCCTCAAAATCCAAAAAAACTTCACAAAAACTTGACACCTCCCACGTTCTCCATACAATCGCGCCGCGTAATCCCGCACAAACCGCAGGATGCAGCGGATTTCTCACAATCCAAAAAATGTCCCGAATTGGAAAAAACCCCGTCCCCGTGCCTGAAAAAGTGGAGATCACAATTGAAGATCGCACCCTTCGTGCCAAAGGCCCCCAGGGGGAGTTGGCCGTTGAATTTGAGCCTGAATTTATCAGCGTCAAACAGGAAGATGGATTGCTCGTCGTTTCCCGCACCAAAGAAACAAAAGTCGCCCGCTCTCGGCACGGACTGTATCGCAGTCTTTTTGCCAATGCGATTCAGGGAGTGCACGAGGGATTCAAAAAATCACTCGAGATTCAGGGAGTTGGATACCGCGGCGCCCTCAAGGGAGAGGCGCTTGAGTTTCATCTGGGATACTCGCACCCCATCAATTTCCCGCTCCCGGAAGGGATTCGGTGTGAATTTGACAAAGAAAATCAAAATAAATTTACGCTGCTGGGGAGAGACAAACAGCTGGTTGGACAGGTCGCGGCCAATATCCGCGCTCTCCGAAAACCAGAGCCCTACAAAGGAAAAGGAATCCGGTATGCTGATGAATACGTCGTTCGAAAAGCCGGAAAATCTGCCGCTAAATAAACTTTCTCATGACTCGCGCTACCAAACAACAACGCTCTCTCGCTCGTGCCCGCCGGACCCATGTCCGAGCACGTGCCTCCGGCCATCCCCGGCTGATTGTGATCCGTTCCAATCGGGCTATCAGTGCGCACCTCATGGACGATGCCACCGGCAAAACACTTTTCGGTGTTTCCAGTTTGTCCTTGAAGAAAACGGGCATTCCGGCCGCGGAAGAAGTCGGGACCAAAATTGGGGAATTGGCAAAAGCAAAAAAAATAAAGCAGATCGCTTTTGATCGCAATGGTCTGCGCTATCACGGTCAGGTCAAAGCCCTGGCTGATGCCGCTCGGAAAGCGGGACTGGAGTTTTAATTCCTGACTCCTGTGAAAAATTATCCATTTCTCTTATGACCGACGAAACCACGGCTCCAGAAAAAACCACCGACGAGGCTTCTAAAGAAAGCGAAGCAAAAACGTCGGAAAAAGAAACCGATGCTTCTCCAAAAGACGCGGCAACAGGATCTGCTCAAACAGAGCAAGGATCGGAGGAGCGTGGGGGACGTCGTGAGCGTCGACCCCGGCGTGGAGGAGGTCGCGATCGCCGCGGATCAAAAGAACCCAAAGAATTTGAAGAAGCGATTCTCCAGATCGACCGCGTGACCCGCGTGGTCAAAGGCGGACGTCGCCTGCGTTTTCGTATCACGGTGGTGATCGGAGACAAAAAAGGCCGCGTGGGCCTCGGGATTGGCAAATCGACAGAAGTCATGGGAGGGATTCAAAAAGCGGTTTCTATCGCCAAAAAGAACCTTTTCAATGTCCCGATCATGGATGGGACGATTCCTCATCCCGCAAATGCAGAATTCAAAGCATCTCGCGTTCTCCTCTTTCCCGCTCCAGAAGGAAAGGGAGTCATTGCCGGGGGTGCCGTGCGAAAAATTCTTGAGCTGGCAGGACTCCGAGATGTCCTTTCGAAATCGCACGGATCGCGTAACCGATTGAATGTCGCACTGGCAACCTTTCAGGCGCTCCAGTCGATGGCAACCGAACGAAATCCACGCATAAAACGAAAAGAAAATCCAGAAGAGACCCAGAAACAAGAAGATTCGGCAGAAGAAGTCAAAAAGAAAAACGCTCCCAAGCCAAAAGCCGCCGTCAAAAAATCTGCAACTAAAAAATCAGCGCCGCACAAGGAATCTTCGGCGAAGAAAACGGATTCAAAATCCACGGACAAACAGTAACTTTTCCTCTCATGAAATTGCACGAACTCTCTCCCAAAATCCCCAAAAAAGATCGCATCCGCAAAGGCCAGGGCAATGCCAGCGGCAAAGGTACCTACGCCGGTCGTGGTTGTAAGGGCCAGGGACAGCATGCCGGAGGGGTCCGCCCAGGATTTGAAGGCGGACAGACGCCGCTGCTGGGGCGTATGCCCAAAAAACGCGGCTTCAAAAACCCAAATCGCATCGAAGCGCAAGTACTCAACCTTTCCGTTCTCGAGGAGCACTTCAAAGATGGCGAAAAAGTCTGCGTCAAATGTTTGCAGGACAAAAAACTGATCAGCAAAAACGAAACGAAAGTAAAGATCTTGGCAGAAGGTGCCCTCACCAAAAAGTTGGAAATCGGCAGTGACCTTTTGCTTTCTGCCACTGCAAAAGCCGCGATTGAAAAAGCCGGTGGTACAATTTCTGAAGAGAAATAGCATTTCCCGTGCAGAATTTTTTGACAAAAGGAGGGAGACCGGGTAGGTTTTCCCAAATTTCTTCTTTTCAAAATGGCAAATATCCGATCGGCGCTCACCTTCGATGACGTGCTGCTTGTGCCGCAGTACTCAGACATTTTGCCACGGGATGTTTCGCTCGAAACACACTTTACTCGCAACGTAACGTTGAATATCCCGCTCGTTTCTGCGGCAATGGACACGGTCACGCAGGAAAAAATGGCCATCGCCATGGCATTGCACGGGGGCATCGGAGTCATCCACAAAAACTGTAGCCCCGACGAGCAGGCCGAGATGGTGCGTACAGTCAAACGATTTGAAAACGGATTTATTCGTGAGCCGATGGTGATTTCGCCCAAGCATCTTGTCTCCGATGTGATCGATCTGCGCCAAAAACACCACTTCAAATCGCTCCCCGTCACGGAGGACGGGACGCTTACTTCCCAGGTCGTCGGGATGATCACGCGGAATGATTATCTCCAAAAACACGCCAATTTTACCGTCGCAGAGCGGATGACTCCCATCAAAGAATTGCTCACCACCACCGAGCCGATCACCCTGTCGGCCGCCAATGACATTCTGGAAGAGTCCAAGCACTCAAAGCTTTTAGTTTTGAGAAAGGACGGCACCCTTGCGGCACTCGTCACCCGCAAAGACATCGAAAAAAACGAGCAGTTCCCCCTTGCTTCCAAAGACAAACGCAAACGCCTCTGTGTCGCAGCCGCCTGTGGTCCCGCCGCCAATCGCGATGAACGCGTTTCGGCGTTGGTTGATGCTGGGGTGGATGTCCTGGTCGTCGACACAGCGCACGGCCATTCCAAGGGGGTCATCGACACCGTGAAATACATCAAAAAACAGTTCCCAAAAGTTGACGTCGTTGCGGGAAATATCGCCACAGCCGAAGCCGCCGAAGCCCTTATTGCTGCCGGAGTCGATGGGGTCAAAGTCGGCATTGGCCCGGGATCCATTTGTACGACTCGAGTGATTGCGGGGGTCGGGGTGCCGCAACTGACAGCCGTGATGGATGTGTCTGCGGTGTGCCGCAAACACAAAATCCCCCTCACGGCCGACGGAGGCATCCGGTATTCCGGTGACGCAGCCAAGGCCCTCGCCGCAGGTGCAGACGCCGTGATGGTGGGGTCGCTTCTGGCTGGGACCGATCAGGCACCGGGGGAGCTGATTTACTCTGGGGGCAAAACCTGGAAGTACTACCGCGGAATGGGATCAATCGCCGCGATGCAGCGTGGAGGAAAAGAACGCTACGCCCAAGCAAACGTGGCGGACGAAAAACTTGTCCCCGAAGGCATTGAGGGCAAGGTTTTGTACAAAGGCGATGCCGCGACGGAGCTCTTCCAACTCTGCGGAGGTATCCGCAGCTCGATGGGGTACAACGGCGCCAAGGACCTCAAAACGTTTCAGAAAAAAGCCCAGTTTGTCCAGATTACAGGCGCTTCACTTCGGGAGTCTCATCCGCATGATATTTCCATCATGAAAGAGGCGCCGAATTATCGGAGCTAGAGATTTTGCTTGAGCTGCTCGATCTCGGCAGATTCCTCTTCTTTTTCCCCGGCCTCGGCAGTGTTGGCTTTTTCTTGTTTGAAATGTTTGAGCGAGCTGCGAAATTTTTCCGCTTCTTCCTGCATTTTTTCTCCTTCGGTATGGATGATATTTTCTTTGAGAGAAAGAGCAGGATCAGATTCATTTTTGAGTGCTGTCTGGAGTGAAGTCACATGTTTTTGGAGTTCTTCGACTTTTTTTTGAGAGATTTGTAGCAAATGTTTTGCCATATTTCGGAGTATCGTTTCAGCTTTTTCATCAATAGTTCCCACCGCAATCAAGTGCTCGATTAAATCTTGGCGATCCTCCGGTTCAATTTCTTCTTGAGCGATGAGCCAGTCGAGGAATTGATCGAATTCAGTTTCAAATTCATTCATTGTTAGAGGATGCGAAGGCTAAGAATGATCCCGGTTTTATTTGGATTGCTGTGCGCAATCGAATATGGCGGTGCGGCACGACCACCCATTCCCGGGCTTGGAGCTGGAGAGCCGTCAGGATTGACAGTTGTTTTTTGATACACCCCAATGTTTTGAGTGGCCTTTCCGTCCTTGGCAGAGGGTCCTTTGATCACATATACATTATTTCGATCTTCCAACAAAATGCCTTCTTCATTTTTTCGAATAACTCTGAGTCGCTGGTTTCCCGGTCCACCGATCGCCTCGCGATTTTGTGAGAGATCCTGGGGAACCTGAAGCGTGCTCGCGTTTGTCGTATTACGGAAATTGATGCGAATTTGAGCTCCTTCGGGCACATTTTCCAGCAATTCGAGTTGTTTGGTCGTATTTTTCTCCAAAAACTCGAGGTAGTTTTTTTCAGTCTCGGTGAAGAATTCTTTTCGGATACGGTTGTGGATGCGCGTGTTAAGTGATGGTGCAGGGGAGATTGGTGGCATGGTTGAGAGCGTTGGTTTCCACCCTCGTGTATTCCATGTAACTCCATCTGAATTCAACTGATCTCTTATTCCTTCCAGAGTTCGTGGATCTGTGTAAATTGCTGGTACATTTAAATTATTTAAAAGAGCATCCCTCTCATCGATTTTTTGTTGGAGTCGTTGTTCCGCTTGTGAGAGTTGGACTCCAGCAGCTGTAGCAGCATCATCTCGTCCTCTTCCTGCGGCGGCAATTCTTGCGTCGTATGTTACTTGGCGAGCACTTATTGTGGCTGTCAAAACTGCAATTTGAGCAACTAATTCAGCTCTGCGTGTGTGAATTTTCGCTTCTTCATCAATCCATTTTCTAAAGGCCTCTCGTTCTTGTTTCCATTTTGGAAGGAGCTCTCCCACTCGATCACGAAATTGTTTTACTCGATCCCATTGTTCCTGCATCTGTCGACGGACATCGTCATCCGGAAGATTTATTTTTCCCTTTTCGAATTCTTGCAAACATCGATTGTTTTCAGCCAGCCAGTTTTCAGTTCTTGAGATTATTTGAGCAAAATCATTGGAGCTCAGGAGGGGGGTTTGTGGTGGTCCTGGATTAGTTGCTCCGATATCAGTAAGATCCGTCAAGGATGGAGATCCTCCGGCATCATATACCTTGGTTGCTTCCTCGATTGTTTGGTGAAGTTCGCGATCGAGTGTTTCAAAGGTATTTCGTTTTTTTTGATCAAAATCACTTTTAGTTTCTTTTTCTAAATGTTTAATATATTTCAAGAGTTTTCGTCGAACTTCAATATCGAGCTCCTGAAGCTTATTTGCATTTGCGTTGAGATATCCTACAAAGTAGGAAATTTTTTCTGCGGGAACAATCTGGTTTAGATTGGCTCCGCTATACACGTCCTCTGAAAAGTTTATTCCAGGAATGCTTTGAATCGCGTGTTCAAGCTCCCCTGCCATTTTTTCTGTCGAGAGGGCTTCTTCTTCGGCCGGACTTACTGCGAGAGCTTGTAGATCTGTTCGCAATCTTTCATAGTTTGGAGAAGTAGACATAAAAATATCTCGATTTTGGAGATCGCGTATTTTTTGATCGGCGTCGAGTTCAAGTGCTTCAGACCGTCGTGCTTGTACCGCTCCATCTACATACCGGAGATTGGTGAGTGCCTCCCAAAAATCAGGAATCTGAATCGCAGGAGGCGTAAACTGCTGCAGCGCATTCGCAGTATTGGTGTTGGGATCAGCTACTGCTTCGCGAACATAACGCCAGAGCACTTCTTTTTCTCCTTCGCCAGCACTGTCAAATGTGTGTTTGACCTGTGCTTCTGCACGACGTACATCGAGTTTTTTTCTCTGCTGGACAATATCGATTGCTGTTTTGAGTCGTTTTTTTCGGTCTTCAAGTTTTTTTTCAAACTTTTTCGTAAATTTTTGAAATCGGTTTTTTCGTCCAAAAGAGAGTTTTCGCTCGAGCCAAGTAAATTGCTGAAATGTTTGTTCAGCAGTTTGCTTCGCCTGGCTCCAATCACTTTCAAATTGTGAGAGAGCTGTATTCATCATCTTTTCATATCCTCGTGCCACCATCAATGATGTACCAGCTCCGCGCCCCCGTTGTGCAATTGCATCAAGCGTGTTTTGCCCTGCATTTTGCCATACGGCAAGTTCGATGCTGCTGAATTCCCCATTATTTTGCTGCAACTCTTGCACATGATCATTGGCAGACCCCGCCAGAATTTCAAAAATTCTATTTCGTATCCGTGTCCGCATGACAAAAGGCAATCGGTCCACAACCCGATTTTCAAACTGTGAATCGAAGAGAACACTTCCTCCTACATCTGCAGCTTCCAGCCAATCATTAAATTCATGAACGCGTCCTTCGGCGGCACTTTGTTGTTCTTTTATCCGAGATTCTTCACGGGAATCTTTCGTCTGTGTTTCTGGACGAATGAGGGAGTCGGGAGCGCCTTCGAAAGGGCGAAGATCAGACATTTGATTTGTGTTTCACAAAGAAATCCGGTCATTGTACCAGAATTTTCTTTGGAATTCAAGGGAAACATCACTCCACACTCTTGCTCGGAATGAATCCCGCGGCGATGGCATCTTCCTTCGTCTCAAAAAACCGTCGATCTGGCACCGCTACGCCCCGTGCGAAGTACGAATCCGAGGGATAAAATTTCCCCGTTTTGGCATTGCCGGTGTACGGAAACTGCGTGTACTTCAGATCATTTTCTGTCGGCACCTGCCCGAGAAAAATTTTCCCCGATTCTTCCAGCGAGTTCTCTCCCGCCCAGAGAATCCGCACGTCGCCTTCGACCTTGACGGACAAGGCATCCCCGTCAATTTTCTCGAGCGTCACCATCCCCAGTTCGGGACGGATTTCCCGCGAGACCATCGGTACCTCGTCGCCTCCCCGGGGCAGACTCCCCGCCAGGAAGCCAAACCCAGCCGAACACACAATCGCCGCAAACAGTTTCCACTCAGACATTTTTGACGTAGGTTTGATTGCCCACATTGCGGACAACTCCCTTGATTTCCAAGATCGAGAGGGTGGAGCTGGTCACTGGCGGTGGGAAGGGAGAACCCCGCACCAGATCATCCAGATGTTGTTTTTCTCCATTTTCAAACAGCGCCAAAATTTTTCCTTCGGTCTCCGTGGTGGGGATGTTTTTTTGCGCTACTTTTTTCTCTGCAAGGTTCCGCAGTCCCAACGAGGCCAATATCTGTACGCCCGAGAGCGCGGGACATGCCTGTCCCTTTTCCAGCAGCTGATTGCATCCAGCCGACTGCTCGGCAAAAATTTCTCCCGGCACCGCAAATACCTCGCGTCCCTGGTCCACTGCCAGCTCCGCGGTGATGAGTGACCCAGATTTTTCTGCCGCCTCCAGGATGAGCGTTGCCTTGGCGAGGCCCGCGACGATTCTGTTTCGCACGGGAAAATATTCCGGATGCATCTCCGTGTGGGGGAGGTATTCCGACAGCAGGACTCCCCGATTTTCGTTCACAAATTTTTCAGCGAAGGATTTGTTGGTCTGGGGATACACGGTGTCGATGCCGTTTCCCAGCACTGCGATGGTTCGACCGCCGTGCTCGAGGGCAATTTTGTGCGCGAGGGTGTCGGCGCCAAATGCGAGTCCAGAAACAATTGTAATCCCGGCGTCAGCGAGCTCTCCGACAATTTTCTCCGCGACGCGTCTCCCGTACGACGAAACCTTACGCGATCCCACCACAGCAATAGCCGGAAAATCCGTTTCCTCCAGCGCTCCCCGACAAAACAGCAGTACCGGTGGCTGGGGAATATTTTCCAGCACTTGCGGGAATCCACTTTCTCCGTGGACTAGCACAGAAGCGCCGCATTTTTTGAGCAGATCGGCTTCGTGCTCGGGATTAATTTGGTCTCGGTTCCCCAAAAATTTCTCCACGCCCCGGGGATCCAGATCGGCTTCCAGGAGCTTCCGTTTGTCGGCCCCAAATGCGGCTGCCCAGTCACCGCCAAAATACGATTTCAGCTTTTGAAACCGAAGAAAAGTGAGATTCATGCCGCGGTGGAGCGCGACGAGGAATTTCGTGTCCATCGCTCCTCATTGTAGTAAGAAAGGGAAAAGAAGGGAAAATAAAAATTACAAATGACGAATTACAGATGGGAAAATCCCCCCGTCCCGCTTTGAAAAAGGGGGTGGAAGATTGTTTCGCTTCGCTCGCAATGACGAGGGAATAACACCCCCCAGCCCCCTCTTAGTCTAAGAGGGGGAGATTCCGCCGGAGATGGAATGGGGGTGATATTTTCCCTGAGTTCGGATTTTAGACAGGTGTCCTTTTTTGCCGTCAAAAAAGGACGAAAAAACCGCCGTCCGGATGCTCGTCGCCACTCACAGCACACAAAAAAATTCTGTTTCGCGACAACTCGCCCCGCCTTGGCGGGGACTCAAACACGTCGCTCCACAACGCATTTTTTTGCTCTGTGAAATGGCTCCTGCGCAGGGACGGAAAAAAGGGAAGAACAATTACAGATTACAAATTACAAATGACGAATTACAGATGGGAAAATCCCCCCGTCCCCCTTTGAAAAAGGGGGTGGAGTTTTGAAGAAGAAAAAGAAAAAATTGGAGGGGCAAGATATATCTTGCCCGTACTCAAAAAGAAAAAAGAGGGGAAATTGCTTCCCCTCCCGCCAGAGTGGAATCCTCACAAGGAGGGTTTTTTAGGCGGCTACTCCCATGCATCAATCACCTGGAGCGTGCGGGGAAACTGTGACAGGATTTCCGGTTTGTCCCGGCCGACCACCAGCTGATCCTCGATCCGGATGCCCCACCGGCCGGGGACGTACCAGCCAGGCTCGCAGGTCACGACCATGCCTTCGGCCAGGATGGCATCCGATTTGACTGAAATTTTCGGTTCTTCGTGCACTGCCTGTCCTACGCCGTGGCCGAGGGAATGGGGGAAAAACTTTGCCCAGTCTCCCATCTGGTCTCGCACCCACTGATCGAGTTTTTGCACGGGCGTACCGGGGACAAACTGCGGCAGGACCGCTTCATGAATCTCCAGCAGCCGGTCAAAGGTTTCCAAAAATTCGGGATCGGGATCCCCGACAAAAAAATTCCGGGTACAGTCAGCACACCAGCCATCGATTTTTACCCCGCAGTCAATGAGCACGTGTTCGCGTGGCTGGAGCGTTCGTTCTCCGGGAACGTGATGGGGTTCGGCAGCACTTTCTCCAAAGGCAACAATGGTTGGAAAAGCGAGGGGAAATTTCCCCTCTGCGGTGAGAAATACATCGAGTTTTTGGGCCACCTCTTTTTCACTCAGGCCCACCTCCAAAAGATGCTCCGGAATCAGCACAAACACATCGTCCAGGTGCTGCTGCGCGCGGCGCATGGCGGGGAGTCCTTCCGTTGAGACAGGGAGGGAATCAGAGTTTCTCATAATCGTGCATCACCAGCTGGGCGTTGATGCGGCGGATCATGTCCAGCACCACCGACACCACGATGATCATTCCGGCACCCGAGATGAAGAGCGAAATCGTCCCCGCGCCCCCCGAGATCCACTGCTGAAAAATCGTCGGAATGATGGCTACCGCTGCCAGGAAGAGTCCTCCCCAAAAGGCGAGTCGCTCCGAGGTTTGCTTGAGAAATTTTGTTGTTTCGGGGCCTGGACGATACCCGGGGACGTAGCCGCCACGCTTTTGGATGTTGTCAGCGACCTTTTTGGGTTCAAAGGTGATCGACACGTAGAAAAACGTAAACGCAAAGATCAGCACGGCATAAAATACGTTGTAGATCAGGGTGGGAGAGCCCGGGTTAAAATGCTTCATAAAAAATTCTCCCAGACTGACCAAGAATCCCGATTCTGATCGGGAAAAAAACTGTGCTAGCACCGATGGCATCGACACGAGCGACACCGCAAAGATGATCGGGATCATCCCGGCCTGATTGATTTTCATCGGCAAAAAGCTTTTTTGTTGGATACTGCTTCGCCGAGAGGCATACACCACCGGCACCCGGCGCTCGGCTTCTGACACATACACGATGAAGATCGTGAGGAGCAGTGTCGCAATCACGAGTCCAATTATTACGGGCATGGTTGCCGCCTGCATGGCTCCGGCCACCTGCGTGGGGACCGTAGCGACGATTCCGGCAAAGATCAAAATAGAGATTCCATTCCCCAGGCCTTTTTCGGTGATCAGCTCTCCGAGCCACATCAGAAACACCGTTCCGGCCGTCACCGTCAGCATCATGGGGAGCATGATGCTCATGTCGCCGGTGTCGATCAGCATCTCTCCGGGCGAAAACCGGTTGAGCAGCATCATCATTCCATAACTCTGCACAAATGCGAGAGGCACGGTCAGAATGCGCGTGTACTGATTGATTTTTTTCTGGCCAACTTCTCCTTCCTTTTTGAGCTCCTCCAGCGAGGGCACGATCACCCCGAGAAGCTGCATGATAATTGAGGCATTGATGTATGGGGTCAGTCCCATCAGCACGAGCGAAAAGTTTTCCATCGCGCCGCCGGTGAGCATCGAAAACACATTCAGGAGTGATCCGGTCCCCTGCGATTGGTCCAGCAGGCCACGGATGGCTTCGACATTTGCTCCTGGGATGGTGATGTGGGCCGCCACACGGAAAATTACCAGCGCCAAAAGCGTAAAGAGAATGCGCTCTCGGAGCGTTTTGGTTTTCCAGATTTGCTCGAGCGTGGTTAGCAGTTTATTCATTCGGTCGAGTTCAGACAAGAAGTCTCGGCCAATGTACGTATTTTCAAATATTTGACAAGTTTTTCTGCCCCAGAAGAAAAAATTTTACTCTTTGCCATCGTGTTGTACAATAAAAAGTACTTTTATCCCTTTATGATGAAAAATGTTTCTCTGAAATCGTGTTCGGCTTGCTGCTGCTGTGTAGAAGGACTTCTGCCCATGTTAATGCGGTTGGTGGTAGGAATCCTGTTTGTCATTATGGGGCTCAACAAGCTCATGACTCCTGACATGTTTCAGGGCATGCTGGCCGACAAATTTTCTCTCGGCGGCGAGGCTCTGTCAGTTGCCTTTTGGGCGGTGGTGGCGTTTGAGCTTTTGGGCGGTGTCATTTTGGTTCTCGCTCGTCTCTTTCCCTCCTGGCTCTACAAACTCGCCATCCTGGGACAGCTGGTGATCGTGGTGGTCGCCTACTTCACCGTGGGGGATCTCTGGTATCACCTCCTGCTGGTGGCGGCGCTTGTTGGACTTTTCTTTTCTCTTCCGCGGTGTCTTTTTGGCATCACAGGATATCGGAAATAATTCCCTGAAGGTGTCTTTTTCGCTCCCAAATTTTTAGATTCCAAAAAGCTGTTCTGCGTTTTGGACGAGTATTTTTGCGACCTCGTTTGAATCACGGCCTTTGATTTCTGCGATGGTATCGATGACCTCTGGCAGGGCCGTGGGCTCGTTGCGTTTCTCCCGATCACGCCAGCGCTTGGGTGGCAAAAAGGGCGCATCGGTTTCGGTCAGCAGGAATTCGAGCGGCACCGCTTCCACGACCTTTCGCAGCGTTTCCGATTTCGGGTACGTCAGAATGCCCCCGATGCCGAGTCGGAAGTTGTATTTTTTCGTAAAAATGTGCGCCGTCGCGACGTCTTCTGAAAAACAGTGCACGACCCCGCGCACGGATTTTCCGGCGATGTGTGTTTCAAAAAAGTCCAGGAGTTCGTCCGTCGCCTCCCGCGTGTGAATCACCAGGGGGAGATTATATTTTTCTGCCAGCTTCACATGCCCGAGAAACGATGCTTGCTGCGCGGCAAACAGTTC
Organism: Candidatus Altimarinota bacterium; assembly: GCA_021734785.1. GTDB lineage: Bacteria > Patescibacteriota > Gracilibacteria > UBA4473 > UBA4473 > JABGQW01. The sequence goes on from JAIPIF010000002.1 coordinate 69,483, forward strand.
CTCGCTCCCGTCGTGGTACCGATCAAACCCGGTTTCGCCAATGCCGACGATTTGCTCCCGATTCTTTTCAATCAGCTCCGAGAAAAGCTCCAGGAGTTCATCGACTGATCTTGCTTTTGGTTGGTACGTTTCAAATCCTTTGACTCTGTGTTGGACAGGTTTTCCGACGCGGAGTACATCACACGGATGCAGCCCCACCGTGCACCAGAAATCGTCATTTTCCTGTGCGAGTTTCAGTGCAGCGAGCGTCGAAATCTCATCACAGCCAATCTGAATTTGTTTCACCACTCCCGCCTTCCTCGCCCGCTCAATCATCGCATCGCGGTCGCGATCAAACTGCGAAAAATAATTGTGGGTGTGGGTGTCGATGATTGAGAAGTTCGGCATCAAAAGAATTGTCTTTCTTCGGAATTTTGGTACACAGATTGTGGATGAAAACACTTCTTGTCGCAACCGGAATGCTGACGCTTTTGCTCTCCAGCTTCGCCCCCTCCGCCGAAGCAGTGATGCGGCGGGACGGTTCGTGGTCGGTGCAGTCCTATTTTCAAAGCCAAAATTCATCGCAGCGTCCGCGTTGGCAGCGACGATTTTCGCCGTTGCGGTACCGCTTTTCTCATGACTTTGTCTCGCGAGACTTTCTCCGCTGGCGAGAGCTCGAGACCCTCCCAGAAAATTCTGCCGAGGAGGAGGACGATGTGCCGGAGATGGAGTTTTGTAATTACGAAAGCTCGATTATCGGGGAATATTTACCGGTAACCGAAGTAAAAAATCGTTGTTGCACGTGTGATGATGGATGGAAATGTGAGTACTCCAGTGTCGCTGGAGCGAGCACTCAGTACGAATGTTCCGAAGACTTTTCCTCCTCAACCGACTGACGGTGGAGTTTTTCCGCGCCACTTCCAGAAATATTTCACGGCACTCTGGAGATGAATCCAGAAGGTTTTGCGTCCGAGCGATTTGAGCAAATTCCCCCCCGAGAGTCGATTTGGGGAATGAATGGCGTGACTATTTGTGACCTGCACAATCTTTTTTCCCCGCTCCCAGACGCGTCGACAAAAATCCGTGTCTTCGAGAAACAGAAAGAACCGGGGATCAAATCCACCAATCTCTTCAAACAGTTTTTTCTCCAGCACCCAAAAGCTTCCCTGACTCCAGTCGGTCGGCACGGCCGACTTTTTTTCTCCTGATTTCGCGGGGACCCCTGCGGTGCCCCGGATGCGTCGCCAGAGGAGTCCCGCGGGGCTGGGAAATCGGCGGCAATTTTCCAATATTTTTCCATCTTGTGTCTGCAGCACGGGGACCGCGATGCCGACATTTGGGTTTTGCACAGCTTCCAGCAGCGGCGTCCAGGTTTCTGCCAGAATTTCTACATCGGGATTGAGAATTGCCAGCAGCTCCCCCCGGGCAAATCGCACGCCTTCGGCATTGCCCCCGCCGTAGCCGTGATTGTGTGCCAGTCGGATCAGGTGGACGCGCTCCTCATCCACAAAAAATTGTTCCAGCGCTTCTGCATCGCCTCCTTTTTTGGTGGGATTGTCCACGACGATGAATTCCCACTCACACGATGGGGAAAATTGTTCGAGGGATTTCCACAGGGTTTTGATTCGATCCGCGCTCCCAAAATTGACCGTCACGATCGAAAGTTTTGGCAAAGGGTCCACGTTCATCTTCGGAAATTTTGCGGTTTTTCCGCTTTTTTGTCAAAATTCAACCGATGGAAAATTTCAAAATATTTGCCGGCTCCAGTCACACAAACTTTGCCACCGCTCTGGCAGAAAAATTAGAAATGAAGCTGGGGGCCGTCACCCTCAAGGCTTTTTCGTGCGGGGAAATGTATGTCAAATTTGAGGAAACCTTTCGGGGCAAAGATGCCTTTCTCGTCCAGACGGGGCGGACGGGACTGATGCACAATGACTTGATTGAACTTCTACTGATGATCGACGCGGCGCGCCGCAGTTTCGCCGAAAAAGTTCACGTGGTGATGCCGTACTTTCCCTATTCCCGACAGGACAAAATCCATGCCCCGCGCGAGGGGATTTCGGCAAAACTCTTTGCCAATTTGTTGGCGCGTGCAGGAGCAGATCATCTGATTACGATGCATCTGCACAGCGACCAGATCCAGGGATTTTTTGATTTCCCGGTGGACAACCTCAATCCGCAGCGGTTATTTCTCAAATATTTCGAATCCAAAAAGCTCAAAGATCCGGTCATTGTTTCTCCCGATGCGGGCGGGGTCAAGGAAGCAAAACACTTTGCGGACAAGCTGGGATTTCCCCTCGTCCTCCTGCACAAAAATCGCCCCGGACACAATAAAGCAGAGGTTTCACACGTGATCGGAGACATCGAAGGCAAAACGCCGATTATCATCGACGACATGGTGGACACGGCGGGATCGGTGTGCGGTGCCAAAGAAACACTTGTAGAGCGGGGGGCGCGGGACGAAGTGTATCTGGCGTGCACGCATCCGATTTTCTCGGGCCCGGCCGTGGAGCGACTGGACAAGGCCGGATTTGCCGAGATCCTGGCTACGGACACGCTGCCGGTGGAGCAAAAACCCAAAAACTTTCACGTGCTGTCGGTGGCACCACTCTTTGCCAATGTTATTCAGAATGTCGCGGCTCGGGAGTCGGTGTCGAAGCTGTACATTTAGAGAAGAGAGAAGCCTTGAAGAAAGGAAGTATTGAAGAAAGGCAGAAAATGCTTGACTTTTTTCTCCGAAAAGTGCAGAGCAGAAGTCGATGCGAAAGATTCTTCTCGCGGTGCTGGGTGTGGCCGTGTGGGGGCATTGTTTTGCCGTGCGCGAGGTGGTGATCTCCGAGGTCGCCTGGATGGGGACGGAGTTTTCGTACAATGACGAATGGATCGAGCTCCAAAATACCACCATTTCTCCCATTGATCTGACTGGCTGGACGCTTGACTCGACGGATGGGACGCCCTCCATTTCTCTTGCCGGGACGATTGCCGCAGAGGGATTCTTTCTCCTGGAGCGAACGGATGACACGACGACGTCGGTGGATGCTGACCAGATTTATGCAGGTGGAATGGGAAACACCGGCGAAGAACTCATTTTGAAAAATAGTGCCGGTACAGAAATTGATCGCACTCCTGCCGGCGCATGGCCCGCGGGAGATAATGTGTCCAAAAAAACGATGGAGCGCGCGGACGGTTCTGCCGACGGCAGTCTGGCCACGAGCTGGCAGAGTTTCCTGTCCGACACGGGGGAGGCCACAGACGCAGGGGGCAACCAAATTTTTGGGACGCCGGGGGCAGCGAGTTCTTCGGCGTCTCCACCGGGACGGCAGTTTGTCTCCGCTCCGGCGACGGGGCAAATCACGGAAATCTGCCCGGTGGCGATCGGTACGGATGCCGAGTGGTTTGAATTCACGCTCACCGCAGAGGGAGCGGTGGATGTGACGGATTTTCAAATCTCCAACGGCACAAGCACAAAATCATTTTCAGAAGGGGTACTTTCTCTGGGCTCTGGGGGGACACAGATCACCGGCACTGCGCTGGCGGATGCTGATGGCATCGTGCGCCCCGATCCGTCTTCAGAGGCGGAAACAGTGGATTTGCCGGCGGGACACCTCCTTTTTCTCCCGGAGGAAGAAAACGAGCCGATGTATTTTTTCTTCTCTCCGTCTCTGGTTTCCCTCACGGATGGCGGGGGAAGTTTAGAGCTTTTCAATGATTCGAATGAATCGCTCGATCAGATTTCATTTCCCGATACAAAATCCGGCACCAGCGGTGGAGATCCGTACACGGAGATTTGGAACCGTCACCCGTCGAAGGCGGGAATTTTTTGGCCACGGATTTCTTCGCAAACGCTCCCCACGCACACCCGGGGACTCCCGAATGCAGAGCCGCCGACGTTCCCCGACGACATCGAGCTTTTGATCTCCGAATTTTCCCCTGACCGTGGGACCCCACAGGAGGCGGTCGATTTCCTCGAACTCTTGGTTTTTTCGTCTGCGGATGATCCGGCGAATCTCAAAAATGTAGAAATCAAACACAACGGCACGACCGTGATCACCGTTCCCAACGATTTTTTTGTCTCTTCTGGGGATCGGATCGTGATCAAGTTTTCTGGAATCGAGACAGCGATTTCCTCTTCCTCCGGGGTGCACACGATCGGTTCATCGGTGGACAATCTCTCGTCCGGGTCGGGGACGGTGGAGGTGATCCTCTTCGCCGGCACCAGCTGGGAACCCGCGCCTGCCTCCGGTGCTGATCCAATCGAGGATTTCGTCTGCTGGAAAGACACAGACCTGAGTCAAACTGAGTCAGATCGATTGGCCAAAAACAGGCCCCAAAACTGGAGCGGGGACTGTGTTGAGATTTCCAACCTGCTTCCAAACGAAGCCCGTGCCCGGAGGGAGCTCACCCCAGATACCGATTCTGCCGCTGATTTTTTCCGCCATTTTCTCGGCTCGCCGGGGTTTCCAAATTTATCTCCCAATCCTGCCAACTCCCCCCCAGAGCCCCGGATCAAAGTTCAGGGATCGCAGCGGGTCCACGAGACGTCGCTCAATTTCACAGGATTTGATGCTTCGGATCCGGCAGAAACAACGTCGGACCCAGACGGTGCATCAGATTTGGCATCGTTTCAGTGGACGATCGACGGCAAAAGCTGCGGCGATTATTCCACCAATTTCTGGGAGTGGCGGCAGACCCGGATCGGTGGTCGGAGCTGCATCGAGGAGTCCGCCAACCCGAATCCCGATCGCGTGTACTTTAATTTTGACGCCCAAGAATTGTTTGACGTCACACTTGAGGTCACCGATTTCTCCGGGGCGACCGCTTCGGTCACGGTGCCGATGACGCGGGATCCGTTTCAAGTCGGCGGCAGTGCGCCAGCGGCGTTTGACGCTTCCCTGCGCCGCTGGATCAAAAAAGAACTGCGTCCCAAAACAGCTTCGCAAAAAGTGGTTCGCTCTCGCCCACCGGACATCCCCGATTTTTCAGCCGGTGAGGATTTTTTCGACGACTTCTTGGCCATGGCAGATTTGGCCAAGCTCAGCATTCAGTTGCGGTTTCAAAACAAACTCCCGCCGCACCAGCCACGACGTGTTTCTCCACCTTCAAAATTAGAAGCACTTCCCCCGCAGTTTCCCCATTTCCCCAAAACGGTTCCAGCGTTGAGCGATCGCCGAAAATTTTCTCTGCGGCAGCGGCAGCGGATTCGCAAAAATATCGGTTTGATTTTTACTCTGCCTGCTGCAAGGGGATGACCCGGCCAAAAGGGTCATTGGGGAAATCCACCACGCGGATGTCCTGCACGAGAGCCTCACGATTTGTATCAATATTTTCGTAGACATTTTCGAGTACCAGTCGGTACTGCGTGATTTTCTCGCCCAAAATCTGTCGTGCTTCGGCCTGAATCGAATACCGGAGTTCCTTTTCTTCGGCCTCGATTTTTTTCTTCAAAAAGGTTTCGAGATTTTCAGGATCCGATCGATCCAGTGCCCGGAGAAAAGCAGCTTCGTTTGTCTGTGCGATTTGGGACTCTCTCGTCGCTCGGGCCGTGAGCTCTTGCATCTGGTTTGCCAGCGAGGAAAGGATGGGACCCGAAGACTGTACCAATCGATAGAGTTCGCCCATCAGCTTTTCAATTCTCAGCGACCGTGCGGCGGGCGAGGGGGCTCTGATTTGTTGGGCAAATGGAATTTCAAAAAGTGCTTCGGTGCGCCGGGTCCAGAGGACGGCATCCGACAGCGTTCCGGCCTGAGCGTGAAGCCGATTTCGTTCTAGCCAGTAGTGCCAGCTGGTGACCTGGCTCACTGGATTTCCCTGCAGCGAGACACGGAGCGTGGGGACATCTGTTTTTTGGGAAGGGACTTTGGACTTTGTGGCAGGGGGTTTTGGCTGAGACGTTGGTTTTTTTGGAGTTTCCACGACCGGCTTTTTGTCCGGGGTGTCGTCCCCCCCACCAAAAAAGCCATCTGGAGTTCCGCCCCAAATGAGCCAGACAACGCCGCCCAGAATGCCCACGACAATTACGACCTTGAGCACATTCCAAAAAATCTTCTGCACAAGCCAAAAGACATCGCCGTCCGTTTCAATTTCGAGTTCATCCTCTTCGGGCGGTTCTTCGAGAGGATTATTTGTGGCAGAAGAGGGAGGGGGCGTTTTGTCCTGGGGTGGGAGTGCGGGGTCTTGTGCGCTTTCTTCCGGTTTTTTCTCGGGCGCACTCGACTGCTCCGGCGTTTTGGCGGGAGCGGATTCTTCTGCTTTTTGATCGGCAGTTTGCTCGGGAGGATTGGTTTGGTCCTCAGTCATCGGTGGAGTTTACCACAACGACTTCAAAACTTCAAGTTTCGGCACGCAAAAAATGCAGCGGCAATGGCATCAGTGGCATCATCGAGTTTTGGCTGCTGCTCCATCCCAAACAGCATCTGGGCCATTTTTTGCATTTCTGCCTTGGACGCGGATCCATTGCCGGTGAAGCACTGCTTGATTTCGACGGGTTTGGGTTCTACAAGTTTCAATCCAGCTCGCTGTACCAGCAGCAGGAGAATTCCCCGCGCCTCTGCGACCTGGATGCCGGTGGTGATATTTTGCACGAAAAAAAGATCTTCTACTGACACGACATCTGGTTTGACCGCCTTCAAAATCTGCTCGAAATCCTCTGCCAATTCCATCAATCGGTCGGACAGCTCCTTTTTCGCATCGGTCGAGATGACCCCAAAATTTTGCAGCACGGGATCATTTTTCTGTCCGCATTCGAGCACCGCAAATCCGCACCGTCCGTACCCGGGATCCACACCAAGGATTTTCATCAGCGGGAGCGTACCAAAAATTCATCCCTCCGTCACGCACCGACAGAGATAAGCTCAGGAGAAACCTCTTCAATTTTTGTGCGAGTCAAATCTTGAGGAAGAGTAAAAACTTTTTCTTTTTTTTCTGCTGTAGAAGTAGGGGGCTTCGCCTTTTTTTCCACAACATCTGCGACGTCATTATAGCCTTTTTCTCGCAGGAGCGTGCAGTATTCTTCGACAGATGGTTCTTCCCAGAGACTCACCGAGATCCCTAACTGTTGGCACAAGCAGTACAGTGCTCCAGGATCCTTATCCAAAAAAATGCTTGAGATTTGTGCGTGAGTGGATTCGAATGTGTGCGTTTCCATGAAGGATGATATAAATATTGCTTCCATTTTCTCCGGCATTTTGACGCGTGCAAGTGCCAAAATTTCCTGTCGAAAAAAATAACACCGCCCGTTCCCACAAAAAAAACAGATCACCAAAAATTGTTTTTATTTTTTTCGGGTTGCGGAGGGGCCAGCTTATTTCAAAAACTAAATTGTAATACGATCAGTCTCAAAAGAAGGGTCATCATGATTGAAGACAGCCCGGTTTTTTTCGACCATTTCTTTGGCTTTCCTTCGAGCTTCTTCCAAAACCTCCGGTGGAAGTTTGTAATCATCAGGATTATAGTTCTTTCCTGGGGCGGGTATTTTTTCAGGAACCATTTGAAAAGGTGAAAAAGCCAGTGAAATATTACTTTACGGTCACCGATTTGGCAAGGTTCCGCGGCATGTCGGGATCCAGGCCCTTCAAAATCGCCAGATGGTACGCGAGGATCTGCACTGGAATGATCGAAGCGATGGCTTGAGAGCCGTTGCAATCGGGGACGCGGAGCCATTCATCAAACACTTCTGCCGGGGTGGGGGCAATCCCGATGATCCGGGCACCGCGGGCTTTGAGTTCCATCGCGTTGCTCACTGTCTCTGGATCATCCCCCAGCACCAGGCAGGGGACACGGTTTTCGATCAGCGCAATCGGGCCGTGTTTGAGCTCGCCGGCGGCAAATCCCTGGGCGTGAATGTACGAGACTTCCTGAATCTTGATCGCGGCCTCCAACGCCATCGGGTATAGGGCGCCGCGGCCAATGATGAAGAGGTTTGGGCGATCAACAATTTTTTCAGCGACATCCCGGACGTGTTCTTCGTACCGGGGATTGAGGAGATCATTGATCGAGCTGGCCGTCGTGCGCAGAATTTCTCGTCCGCGGTTGATGCTGCCTCGCTCCCTCATTTCTGCATCTGCGTGGGCAAGAAGGAAGCAAAGAGCCATCTGCGCGGTGGCAGCTTTGGTGCTCGCGACGGCCTTCTCCGGCCCGGCAAAAATCGGCAAATGTGCATCGGCGATCCGTGCGACAGAGGAGGTTTCGACATTGGTGATGGAGAGAATTTTTGCTCCTTTTTTCTTCCCTCGCTCGAGCACCTCCAGCACATCGGCGGTCTCCCCCGACTGGCTGATGGCGATCAGGGCAGTGCCTTCATGTACAAATCGCTCAAAGTACGGCATCTCTCCCGCCGGGACGACGTTGATCTTTCTCCCGGAAATATCTGCAAAAAAATACTCCGCGGCGGCGGCAACTTTGTGCGCAGTGCCGCAGGCGATGAAGTACACACCGTTTGCCTGCTTCAAAAGCGCTGCAGCCTGCCTGAGCTTTTCATCCTCGTGATTGATTGCGCGGATGATGGTTTGCTTTTGTTCAAAAATTTCTTTGATCATAAAATGCGCAAACTCCCCCTTTTCTGCTTCCTCGGTGGTCCAGTCGACAGTGATGTTCCGTTTGTCCACAGGGGTTCCGGTTTTGAGATTGGAAAAATTGGCCTGGGCTCCGTGAATGTGCACCATCTCCCCATCGTCGAGATAGTTGACCGTGGTGGTGTACTCCAGAAACGCCGGGATATCTGAGGCAATGAACGTTTCTGTTTCCCCCCGTCCCAGGATGAGCGGGCTCCCGCGACGGGCCGCCCAGATGCCGGGCTCTCCCTCGACCATCACCAGAATGGCAAACCGGCCCTCAATTTTTTCGGCCACCGCTCGAATCGCTTCGGCGGTATTTTTTCCTCCCTGGATCTCTCGATCCAGCAGGGCAGCGATGACTTCGGTGTCTGTTTCCGAGTGAAACTTCCAGTCGTCGAGTGACTTTTTTGCTTCGAGGTAATTTTCAAAAATACCGTTGTGCACGAGCGTGACTTTTCCCACCTGATGGGGATGGGCATTTTCCTTGGTTACGCCTCCGTGGGTGGCCCAGCGGGTGTGCCCCATAGCTTCGGTGGCGGGGGGAAATTTTTGTTTGACTCCTGAAATTTTTCCCACTTGTTTTTCCACGTCGATTTTTTCCCCCTCTCGTACCGCGATACCCCAGGAATCGTAGCCGCGGTACTCGAGTTTTTTGAGTCCCTTGAGCACCATGCTTCCCGCATCATTTCGTTCCCCGGAAACCGCAAAAATTCCACACATTTTCGCGGGGGATTGTGCAGAAATCGAGGGGGAAAGTCAATGTTTGGAAAGAAAGCGTATCGTGGAAAACAATTTTCCCTCGAAAATCAGTTGACACTGAAAAATGACTCCCGGTATCATGCGCATCCTCATCCTTTTTCGCATGGCCGCATTTTTGGTGACGTTTCGGGAGACCTTTGAGATTGTGCTCCTCCTCAGCTTGCTTCTGGGGGGGTGCCAAAACCTCCTCCGTCAAAAAACCTTCTGGATGATTGTACTCGGGAGTGTTTTGGGCATCGGGGTGAGTCTGGCCGGAGCGTGGGGACTGCAGCAGCTGGCGCATTTTGACCTGGCGCTCTGGGAAGGGATGCTCCTGCTGGCAACGACAGGTCTGCTGACCCATGCGATTTTTTACAGCAATGGTTCTGCTTCTGGGTGTCGCAGCGCGAGACTCATTTTCTTGCTGACATTCCTCTGCGTTGCGCGTGAGGGAATGGAAGTAGTGCTCTTTCTTTCTGCACTGTCGACACAGGTGGCCATCTCCTGGTGGTTGGCGGGGCTCGGAGCGGGGGCAGCGGTTTTACTTGGCGCAGGGTTGATCCGCGTGGGACGTTTGTTTCCGGTACGAAAAATATTCGCACTCACCGCGGGGGCATTGGTTCTTTTGGCTACGTTTTTTCTTTTTTCCGGCATTTCGGAGCTTCAGGAGGCGGACGTGGTTCCAATGGTTCTTTCTCAGGTACACGAAATTTCTCTCCTGCCGATTCTCTTGGCCGGAGGATATTTTTTCTGGGCGGCGCGTCGGTGGTGGCGGCAGATTTCTCGTTAAATTTTTTCCCGGAGACAGAATTTTAAAACGAAAGGTTTGTTCTTTCGTTTTTTGTCCGATAAAATCCTGCCAAGGGCGAGTAGCTCAGCGGTTAGAGCAGGACGCTCATAACGTCTTGGTCGCCGGTTCAAGTCCGGCCTCGCCCACCAGCCCTTTTGCGGGTGGTTAGAATTTTCCCTGAAAGAAATACCAGAGCACGCCCGCGACTTCCCGCCAGAAGAAATAGGTTTCCCGATCATACCGTCCGGTGATGTATGGTGCGGCTTGGAGTTCAAAATCGAGCTCGCTCCATCCCGCGAGCATCCGGATGCGCCCGAGATGAAAATCGTTGGACACCAGAATGTACGATTTCCCCGGATCCAAATTTTCCACCGTGGCGAGGGTGCTGTCTCCTGATTCATCCAGAAAAATGTCTTCTTCTTCCACGCCCTGTCGGAGTGCGACGGCTTCCATCACGGCGGGTTCTTTTTCCGCGCCGGAAAAAATCAGACAGTCGACTTGTCCCGCTCGCCACCGCTCCACGCCGGCCATTGTCCGATCCCGCAGGGCATGACTGGGGCGATCTCCCGGCCAGACAGCGGCCCCAAATACGACGGCACAGTCAGCTTTTCCCGTGGCAGTGTGATCGTAGTTTTCCCACACCCACCAGGCACTGATTCCCACACTTCCGACGGCCAAAATTAAAATACCGCAGAGGGTTCGCTTGAGCCATTTCATTTTTTGCGAGGGAAACGGCGCTTGCGGGCAGGGGATTCGGCGAGCAATTTTTCGCACTCTTTGAGGGTCAGTTTTTCGGGGGTCTTGTCCTTGGGGATTTTTGCATTTTTCTTTCCATCGGTGACGTAGGGTCCGTAGCGGCCTTTGAGTACTTGAATCTTGGATCCCTTAAATGTCTGAATGTACTTTTCTGCTTCCTGTTTTTTCTTGGCCTCCCAGAGTTCGCGAGCTTTGTCTTCCGAGATGGTGAGTGGATCTTCCGGCTTGATGGAGACAAAGGTTTTTGCGACCCGAATGTAGGGTCCAAATCGGCCGATGTTGGCCGTGATCTCTTCTCCGTCTTTGGTGGTTCCGACCGTGCGAGGGAGCTGAAACATCTTCAGCGCTTCCTCGAGCGAAACGGTTTTGAGACTTTTCCCTTCTGGCAGAGAGGCAAATTTTGGTTTCTCCTCACTCTCCGTGCTCCCCAGCTGCAGCATGGGACCATACCGTCCCATTTTGGCGATAATGGGTTTGCCAGATTTGGGATCTTTGCCCAGTTCTCGCACGGCAGTGGTATCGCTTTTGGAAATGTCGGCGGTTTTTTCCACCGTTTTGTGAAACGGATCATAAAACTGCGCGATCATTTTGTGCCAGTCTTTTTTTCCCTGTGCGACCTGATCAAATTCTTCTTCCACCTTTCGTGTGAATCCGTAGTCCACAACTTTTGGGAAAAATTTTATCAAAAAATCCGTGACGATTTCTCCCAGATCCGTCGGAAAGAGCTTTCCCCGCTCCAGGCCGTACCGCTCGATTTTTTTGCCCTCGGTGATTTTTGCCTTTTCTAGCGTGAGGGTATGTAGCTCGCGGTCGGCTCCAGAGTCATCGCGTTTTTCCACATAATTTCTCGTCAGGATCGTGCTGATCGTAGGGGCGTAGGTCGAGGGGCGGCCAATGCCTTCTTCTTCCAGCTTTTTGACCAGACTCGCTTCGGTGTACCGTGGTTTTGGGCGATTGTACGTTTCGAGTGCCATCATTTTGTCCAGCAAGAGCTGCTCCCCCACTTCCAGCGGCGGCAAAATTTTTGCGCCGAGCTTGGTGCCATTTTCTTCGTCACTTCCCTCGAGGTATACCTCCAAAAATCCAGGAAACTGGATGACTTCTCCTTCGGCGATCAGGGTTTCTTCTGTCGAAGAAATGCGGATGGTGGCTGTGGTTTTCTCAAGTTTTGCATCGGCCATTTGGCTCGCAACAGTGCGTTTCCAGATCAAATCGTAGAGGCGTTTCTCGTTTGATTCCCCGGTGACAGTTCGTTGTGAAAAATGTGTCGGGCGAATCGCTTCGTGCGCCTCCTGAGCACCAGAGTTTTTGGTGCGATACTTTCGGACCTTGACGTATTTCTTTCCAAAATCTTTTTCAACTTCTTTGGCCGCGGCCGCGAGGGCACTGTTGGACAGATTAACCGAGTCGGTACGCATGTAGGTGATTTTCCCCGCTTCGTACAGCCGTTGGGCCAGCATCATCGTTTGCTTCACGCTAAACCCCAGCTTCCGGCTGGCTTCCTGTTGGAGCGTTGACGTGGTAAACGGTGCGGCGGGCGATCGTTTGGCGGGCTTGGTCTGTAGATCATCGACAAAAAATTTCGCCTGTGCGCATTTTTCCAAAAATTCACGAGCAGTCTTTTGATCCGGAAAGTTTTTGGGCAATTTTGCGACGAGTGTTTTTCCTTTTCCCAGGTCAAACTCGGCCGTGAGCTTGTACGTGGAGGCGGCGGCAAAGGCCTCGATCTCTCGTTCTCGTTCGACGACGATTCGTACGGCGACGGATTGGACACGACCGGCAGAGAGACCGGTTTTGACCTTTTTCCAGAGCACCGGGGAGAGCTCGTACCCGACCAGGCGATCCAGAATGCGTCGAGCCTGCTGGGCATCGACGAGGTTTTGATTGACGGTGCGGGGACTTTTGACGGCTTCATCTAGCGCGGATTTGGTAATCTCATGAAAGACGATGCGTTTGGTTTTTTGCGGATCCAATTTCAATGCGGCGCACAGATGCCAGGCAATGGCTTCTCCCTCGCGGTCTTCATCCGCCGCGAGCCAGACAGTGTGGTCTTTGGCGTATTTTCGAAGTTCTGCGACGGTCTTTTTTTTCTCCGTGCTGATTTCATATGTCGGCTCAAATGTGCCGCCCTCAATATCCACGCCCATGTCTTTTTGGGGGAGGTCGCGGATGTGCCCAAAACTCGATTTGACGGTGAAGTCTTTTCCGAGGAATTTTTCGATGGTTTTGGCCTTGGCGGGGGACTCGACGATCACGAGATTTTTGCTCATGTGTTTTTCGATGGAATTCCCGCACAGGGTAGCGCCAAAAAAATTTTTTGGCAAAAATTTCAAAACTTGTACGCTGAAAGCCGTGAAAATCCTTGCCTTCGAAACCAGTTGTGACGACACGGCGGTGGCCATCGTTGAAAATGGCACAAACGTCCTCGCCTCGGCGCGCACGGGTCAGCCGGAGCATCATGAGTACGGGGGCGTGGTCCCCGAGATTGCCGCACGGCTGCACGCCGAGCACTGGGTCCCGACGCTCGAGTCGTGTTTGGGCGAGGCAGATTTGTCCCTCTCTGACATCGACGCCCTCGCGGTGACACAGGGACCGGGATTGCAAACTTCATTGCTCACGGGCACGACGGGTGCGAGTTTTCTCTCGCTTTTTTTCCAGAAACCACTCCTCCCCGTCCAGCACATCCGCGGACATGTAAATTCAATTTTTCTCGACCGAAAAGAAGAAGCAACAAAATTCCCCGTTTTAGTGTTGACGGTTTCCGGAGGACACACAGAGTTTTTCCTCCAGCAATCTCCCACCGACATTTCCCGCCTGGGAGGGACCATCGATGATGCAGCGGGCGAGGCATTCGACAAATGCGCCAAACTTCTCGGCCTGGGGTATCCGGGCGGGCCCATTGTTTCTCGCCTGGCAGAAAAAGGAAATCGAACAGCGTTTGATTTTCCGCGGCCTCTGCTTGCACCGGACTCTTTGGATTTCTCGTTTTCCGGGCTCAAGGCAGCGGTATTTCGGGTGGTGGAGGAGAAGGGAGAGATCCTGAAACAAGTTCAGGATGACAATAAAAAAGAATTTGTGGCAGATGTGTGTGCGAGTTTTGAGGCCGCCGTGGCGGATATTTTTGTCCGAAAAGTTTCCCGTGCTCTCCTCCAGTTTCCCGATGTCCGAGCACTCCACTTCACCGGGGGTGTCTCGGCCAACACACACCTGCGAGAACAGTTGCAAGAGCTTTGCAAAAAAGAGGGAATCACGTTTCGTGTCCCCAAAAAATTTGAGTACTGCACGGATAATGCCGCAATGATCGCGGGGGAGGCTTTTTGGCAGGCACAAGAAGACCCAGAATTGCTTCGAGTCCAGTACGTAGATGCCCAGCCACGGATGAAAGTTTAGTCTTTGATCTTCATCAAAAACTCGCGGCGCAGATCAGAGCTTTTTTCAAATTCGCCGAGCCAGCAGTGCGTGACGGCTTCCGAAGTCGTATTTCGCACCCCCCGTGCATGCATGCACAGATGCGTGCCGGTGATCATCACGGCGACCCCCTTGGGTTTCAGCTCTTCAAAGAGCGTCTGTCCCACCTGCTGTGTGATGCGCTCCTGATTTTGCAATCGCTTTGCAAAAATATCGACAATGCGCGGGAGCTTTGACAGTCCGGTAATTTTCTTCTCCGGCAGGTAGGCAATGTGCGCTTTTCCAAAAAAGGGAATCATGTGGTGTTCGCACATGGAGTAGTACTGAATGTCCCGCACCAAAATCATGTCACGCGTGCCTTCTGCGTCAAAGGTTTTGAGGACTTTGTGTGGATTGATGTTGTATCCCGAAAAGAGTTCCTGATGCATCTCCTGGATGCGCTCGGGTGTTTCGGTCAATCCCTCGCGGTCTGGGTCTTCCCCGATATTTTTGAGGATTTCACGAATGGCGTTTTCGGTGGTCATGCAAAAAAGAGTTGAGTGGCCCGATCGTAGGGATTTTGAAACTTTCGTCAACGAGTTCGCTCAGGGGCTTCATCACAAAATCTCGTTTGGTTATCTCCGGATGCGGGATTTTTAATCCGGGCAAATCCAGGATTTCTTCGCCCCAGAGGAGGATATCCAGATCCAGCTCTCGGTCGCTCCAGCGAGGAGCGGCGAGGTCTCGCCCGGCGTTTTTTTCTGCCTGTTTCAAAATTTCCAAAAGTCGTGCTGGCTCCATTCCCTCCGGAACCTCGATCTGCCAGACGGCATTGGCAAACTCATTTTTGGCCACGCCTCCCAGCGGAGGATTTTTAAGTGTCGACGATTTCTTCATCACCTGCACCCCGCGTCCTGCCAAAAAGACTGCTGCTTCTCTAAAAATTTTTTCCGCATCCCCGATCGAGCTGCCGACCCCGATGAAAATCATATTTTTGAAAAAAAAGAATCTTGCCATGCCGGATCAGCGGCATGTTTTTCCACATTGAAATGGATATAATTCCGAATCCGTTCCAAAGATTTTTCCCCTCGAATAATGTGATCAAAAAACGAACGATGCCAGGCAAAATCAGGCTGAATCTGTCGAATGCGTCGAGTGCTTGCAGACTTGAAGCTGCGAATCAAATGAGAAAGATTTGTTTTGGGCGCATTGCAATGCGCCCGTACACCCTCCTTGTTGTTCCCAAGAACAATAATTGCATGAATGTGATTGGGGAGAATGATCATCTCATCGAGTTCGACATCAGAGCGGAGGTTTCCAGAGCGCAACCATTCTTCTTGTGCAATTTTTCCGGCTTGGCTCAGTTTTGTCTTTCCGGCCTGAAGGATGCCAAAAAACGGTTTTCCCTGTTTTGTGCGAAGGGTGATAAAATACCAAGCCGGAGCAGCGTAGTTCCAGTCTTTCAGTCGAAGAGAGTTTTTTCTTCTCATTTTGAAGCTTTTTTTTGCACTTTTTGCAAAAGCTTTGCACGACTGTTTTCGTCTCGCAGACGCATTTTTTCAAACACCGTGAAGTTTTTTGTTTTCACCCCACAAAACCCCATCCGGAGAAATCGCCAGGTCGCGTGGAGCGGGCAAAAAATGTACCGGTACGGCCAGCCAGGTCCATCGCAGGTACAAAAAAATCGAGCCGTTTTTCCTTTCAACAGTCCCTGTGGCCCCTTCTCTGTGTACTGGAATGCAAATCGCGCCGCAAACACCACATCGTAAAAATTTTTGAGAATCGCGGGTTCGGTTCCGTTCCAGATCGGGAAAATGAAAATGAGTTCATCCGCGGCAGCTATTTTTTTTTGCAACGCCTGTTTCACCGGCGGGTCGGGCATTTCTTTGGGGCTCTCGAATTTCAAAAAATTCATCGCCCATTGCTCGTCGTACAGATTCACCACTTCGGCCTCCGGATTTTTTTCCACGATCGCGTTTGCCATTTTGTGAGTAAAGCCATGCGGGCTCGGGTGGGCGGTAATGAGGAGTTGTTTCATGTTATCGTTCAAAAGCGACTACCAATGCCACCCCCACGGTCGCCATGATGATGCCCAAAATTTGCCACGGATTCAAGTGTTCTCGAAACCAGAAAAGCGAAATGCCAGCCGCAAAAAGCACGGATAGCTCTACAATGACCGACACGGGTCCGATTTTTCCTCCGGCATTCAGGGCCAAGACAAGTCCGATGGTCGTGATCCAGGTAAAGGTAAATAAAAGTCCCAGCGGAATTCCCCGCGCATCAAACCACATCCCGTGGGCAAGCTTGGAGCCGATGAGACCAATCAACACCCCCATCAATCCAGAGATGAGGACTGGAGTGAAGGGATTGATGGTGGGAAAAATCTTGGGACCGATGTACCAGAGAGCACTGCCCAGCATTGCCGCCATCGCCCAAAAAATCCAGGTCATTTCAAAAAGAGATCCACCAGCTCTGCGGCTTTGCCGATGTACGTTTCCGGGGTGAGGGATTTGAGTGCTTTTTTCTCTGCCGGAGGGAGCGTTGTTTTGTCCACAAATTCTTGCAGTTCTTTGAGTGAGAGCGCTCGGCCGCGGCTAAATTTTTTCAGCTGATCATACGCATCAGCGTGTCCGTGTTTCCGCAGCACCGTCTGCACAGCTTCGGTCAGGACTTCGGGTGCATTTTTGAGATCTTTTTTCACTACTGATTTTTGGAGCTCCAGTTTTCCCAGTCCTTTCGCCAAACTTTTGAGCCCCAAGAGAAAGTGGCCAAACACCACGCCAAAATTTCGCTGCAGGGTGGAATCGGTCAGGTCTCGCTGCCACCTTGAGATCGGGAGTTCATCAGCCAGGGTTCGTGCCATGCCGCGGGAGACTTTGAAATTGCCTTCGGCGTTTTCGAAATCAATGGGATTCACTTTGTGGGGCATTGTCGAGCTTCCCACTTCTCCTGCGACTTTTTTCTGCCCAAAATACCCCAGCGAAATGTAGCCCCACAGATCGCGGCAGCAGTCGATCATCACACCACAAAAGCGAGACATCTCGTTCAAGAGCGCTGCCTGTCCATCGTGAGACTCGATCTGGGTGGTCATGCCATTCCAGTCGAGCCCGAGATATTGCTCCACAAATTCTTCCGACAGCTTTGCCCAGTTTTTTCGCGGGAAGGCTACAGAGTGTGCCGCAAAGTTTCCGGTGGCGCCCGAAAATTTTCCATAAAATTTCAGCGTCCGCACCGCCTCAATAATTCTCTCAGCCCGTACCCAAAACACGGCAAACTCATGCCCCACCGTCGTCGGGGTGGCCGTCTGTCCGTGGGTTCGTGAGAGCATCGGGATGGTTTTCCACTGCAGGGCATTTGCTCGTAAATCTCCCATCACCTCTTCCACGGGGTCAGCAAGCGCATCGGTGCCTTCTTTCATCACAATCCCGTACGCGCACGAGTTGATATCTTCACTGGTGGCACCGAAGTGAATCCATGCCCAGTGCTTTTTGGGCACAATCTTTCGGAGAAAAAGTTCAACGGCTTTGACATCGTGGTTTGTTTCGGCCTCAATTTTTTTGATCGCGGCGTACGATTTTTCATCAAAACTTTCCCAGAGAGATTCCAGTTTTTTGCGCGTAGATTTGGATAGTTCCGGTGAGATTTTTTTGTCCGCGAGAAACAGCAGCCATTGGATTTCCACGGCTGTGCGGGCGCGCATCAGTCCAAATTCAGAAAAAATCGGCAGCAGGGAGGCGACTTTGCCGATGTACCGACCGTCGAGGGGAGAGAGGGAAAGTGCCATTTTTTTAAAAATGAAAATTACGAATCATCGTCTGCATCGGCAGATCGGCGAGGGGGCTTTTTTTCACTCCGCGCGGGCTCGCGGGAGACCTCTGCGGCATCAAAAATTTCCGCAATTTCGGTGTCCTCGATCAGGATTTTTATTTTCCGATTCAAAATGTCGAGCCCTGTCACGCGGCCCTCGCGCCCACCGACGTACACCCGCTGGCGGATGTGCGGAAGATCCCGGCGCATTTCGCGGTACAGAGGAAGCTCATACATCAGACAGCACTTGAGTTTTCCACAAAGCCCAAACAGCTTTTCGTTATTTTTGAGCATCAGGTTTTGATCTCGTGCTGCGTCGAGGGGGACCGAATCGAGTTCGACTTTGAAACTTGAGCAGCAGGTCTCTTGTCCACAGCTTCCAAATCCCCCGACAATTTTGGCGCGGTCTCGGGCACCGACTCGTTGCAAATGAATCCGTTTTTTGAATTCCCCGGCCATGACTTTGAGCAGGTCTCGGAAATCCACTTTTTCATCTGCCGTAAAAAAGAAGGACAAAATGTCCCCCTTCAAATCTGTACGACTGGCAAAAAATCGCATGGGGAGTTTGAGTTTTTTGGCGCATTTTTTGGCTTTGATTACGCGCGGTTTTTCTTTTTCTGCCAGTCCAAAAAACTTCTGGAGTTCTTTTGGGGTCAGCTTTTTTTCCAGCGTGTAGGTTTCATCCACTCGGGCGCTGGGGAGTTCACGCACTTTGGAAATCACTTTTCCCACGATCTGATCACCGTCCTGCGTGAGGAGCACATGATCTTTGACCTGGAGCTCGAGATCGTCGGGAGCCTTCAAAATAACGAGCTGATGTCGCAATAGATCCACCACTTGTACAATTTTCATCGCTGGCAGTCTGCCGTCTGGCAGCGGTTTTGTCAACTTGCGGATCCCCGATTTTCGGCGGCAAATTTGAGCACCAGTCGCTCCAGACAAAATTTGGGGTTGAGGTTCATCCCCAGCGCTGTGTGGGTTTCCAGCAGCGGCTCAAGCATTCTCTGAAATTCTGTTTGTGCTCGGGCATACCGGAGGGACTCCTCCACAAAATTCTGCAGCATCGCCCGGTCGATTTTTTTCTCAGCATTGTCGCGGGCAGTTTTGTCCAATTCCTCCACCAGCTGAAACCGTTTGAGCACGGATGTTTCTGCAAAAAAACGCTGCACTGGCTCCGACACGGCGGGTTGGGTTTCCGCTGCAGCGAGTCGTACCAGCGTCACACGGGAAATAATGGTGTCGAGCAATTTGTGATGATTTCTCGTCGTCAACAAAAACCGCGTCCGTGCAGGGGGTTCTTCGATCAATTTCAACATGGCATGCGGAGCCACGGCGGTGATGCGTTCGAGATTTTCGAGCACGATGAGTCGGTGGGCGGCTTCGGGTTTTTGGTGCGCCCAGCGGATCAGCCCACGGACATTTTCGTACGGACTCTGGCCGTCACGTTTGGCCGCATCCGAGAAATCAATTTTGAAACTTTTGCCCACGTCTCGAAACACCAGCGTGTCGGCGTGAGCACCGGATGCGATTTTTTCCACGGGCAACCCTTGCAGCTTCGCGGCGATTTCCAATGCCGTTTCGATGGCACCCGTGTGTCCCGACAGCAGGAGTCGCTGGGGGACGGCATCAGCCGTGATCCATTTTTCAATTTTTTGTGGGAGGGGCATCGGAGGCGAGAATAAATGAAAAATGAAAAATGAAAAATGAATCCGAGAAAAGTTTTTTGAAAAAAAGTTCAGTTGATCACAAACAAAAACTCCCGGGGGCTGCCCCGGGAGTTTTTTCTCTCTCAAATTTTCTCCGAAACTTATTTCTGACGGTTTCGGAGCGCGCGTCGTCGCCAGCGCTGGAGGCCCCAGAGGATTGCGAGGACGGGGATCCAGATGGGTGCGAAGACGAAGACCTTGATCGCACCGGTGAAGATGTCTTGGAGCGAGACGATCAGATCGTTGACCGACTGACGCCAGGTGCGTTTGACCGTCCAGTCAGGCGAAGAAAAGTCGCCGATCTGAGGTTCGGGCTGAATCGAGAGCGTGAGGGTCGAAAAATCCACGTCCGTGTCGTGGCGTTTGAGCTGCCGCTCAATGTTTTCAATCTCTTGCTGCACGCTGGTGAGCTCGCGATCGATCTGTAGCACATCGCTGAGATTGTCCGTCTCGCGGTCCATCATTTCCCGCAGGCGCTCGCGGCGGGTTTCCAGATTTTCCAATCGGCTTTCGAGATCCACATACTGCGCGGTGATATCCTGAATCGAAAAGTTTTCATGCTTTTTCATGCCCAAATTAATCACGGCATTCATCAGGGGTTCGAGCTTGTCGGCGGGGACGCGGATGGTGAGATTGTATGCCAGGATGCCCGGGCGGACTTCGTGCGAGTTGAGATTGGTCACAAACGCATCGAAGGCCTCGACGAGCGATTCCACTTCCGTTCGCGCTTCCTCCGTATCCTCGACCTGGAGTCCGAGGGACGCATTTTTGACAATTTTTCGTTCCTCGGCCTGCGGCTCAAAGTCCGCGTACGCGGGAGGAATGATGGAGGTCGGCATCATTTTGCCACTGCGACCTTTGACCGTATTTGATTCTGCAAAGTCGGCCCCCGCACCCATGGCGTACTGCATTTTTTCTTGCTGCACCGCTCGGTAGGTGACCGGCGAGGAGTCGGGCCAGAGCCAGATGACCAGGGCGAGGGTGGCGACCAGAGCGATCGGGTTTCTTTGGGCCCAGGTCCAAAAACGAGACAGAAAGGTTTTCATGATTTTTAAATGAAAAAATAACGACATCAGTGTGTACGAAAAGAGGGCATCTCTGCAACAAAAAAAGGTTGACGGTGGTTCTCGGGGAATGAATTCCCCGTTAAAAAGAGAAAGATGTCTGGCACTGGATCAAAAATTTTCTGTTTTCAACAATAAAAAACGGTTGCAGCGTTTTCTTGATCAGCGCTCAATCAATCTCGAAGATTGATCCAGTGGGGTGTTTCCGTGGAGAGTTTTTCAAAATTATTTGCCAGCGCCACAAAGTCATCGGCGTGGGTTTCTCGTGACCCGAGCCCATAAATTCCATTTCGAATTTCTGCCTCAAGTCCCAGACTTCGCACCTCTGTCCCCAGCGGAGCCCAATCGGCTCCTGCAGGAGAGCATCGGTCCAGGACGATGATTTTTTTCACGCCCGAAAGCTTGTCCCGGAGCTCCTCAGCGGGGAAGGGGCGAAAAATTCTTGGGCGAATGACGGCAGCATTTCCCAGCTTTTTTACCGCGCGTTCCAGGGTGCCACAGACCGAACCCAGGGCGACAAATGCCAGATCGGGATTTTCGGCTCCAATTTTTTCTACCACACTCTCAGAGCCCCGCCCGAATGTTTTTGCAAATGACTTGAAAATCGTTTTTGTTTCTTCGAGCAGTTTTTTTTGCCCTTCCAACTGCGCGCGTTTGTGCTCCATATAAAAATCGGGCTTGTCGAAGTTGCCGTACGAAACGGGATTTTCGATATCCAGCAGTGGATTTTTTTGCACCGTTTCTCCGACAAATTTTTGTGCGGCTTCATCGGGCTGGAGGAAAATTTTCTGCGTGGTGTGGGTCGTGTGAAAGCAGTCCATCGCCACCATCACAGGCGTTCGTACCGTTTCCGCTTCCGCGATTCGAAATGCACACAGGGTAAAATCATAGGCTTCCTGCGCATTTTTGGCCACGAGCTGCCCCCATCCGGCATCTCGCACCGCGTACAGATCGTCGTGCCCGCAGTGAATCGAGAGCGGTGCCGAAAGCGCGCGATTTCCATTGATCAGCACCATCGGCAGGCGCATGCCGCTCGCATTCCAGAGCACTTCCGCCATCAAGATTAATCCCTGACTCGCCGTGGCGGTTACTGCGCGTCCGCCCGCTGCCGCGGCTCCCACACAAATGGAGCAAGCCGCGTGCTCAGACTCGGCACAGACGTACTCGGTGTTGACTTTGCCATCGGCCACAAGCTTGGAAAATCCCTCGCCGATGTAGCTGGTGGGTGTGATCGGATAAAACCCAAACACATCTGGATTGATCTGCCGGAGGGCTTCCACGACCGCAGCATTGCCGTCGAGCGTTTTGGTGATAGCGTTTTTTGTCGCATTCATGGGCTAAAAATCAGAAGACTCTTCCTCCCGAAACCGCAGGGCGTGTTTGGACGGATCGGGATTTTTGTTCGGCGGGCAGATCTCCACACAGAGGCCGCAGTCTTTGCAGTGATCGAGATCGACGCCGATCATGTTTCCTTTTTCATCCAGCAGGATCGAGTCATCCGGGCAGACCGCCCAACACAGACCGCAATTGATGCAGTTTTCCTCTACAAATTCAAGCGTCTTGGGAACCCAGTTTCCGGTGCGGTAGGCTTCGGAATTCCCCGTCATTTTCAAGAGCCCCCCGCCCGTCTCCAGCTCCTGCCAAGAGGCAGAACTCGAAACAACTTTGAACCCGGTCGATTGCTTTTTCATGGGGTAAAAGTGGTCAGTTCGTTTTGCCCGCGGTGAAAGCCGACGAGGTTTTTTTCGACCAGTTCTCCCTTAAAAAATTTCTCCAGATGATCCCCCAAGAGATTTGCCATTTTGTCTGCCGGGAGATCGAGAATTTTGGTCAGGGCTCCGGCCATGGGGACGTTTGGGACATTTCTTCCGACCGTTTCCTGCGCGATTTTGGTCGCGGGGACGTGCACGATGGTTCCCGAAAAAAGTTTGTTGAACCCAGAAGCATCTGTTTTTTCGGTGTTGATTAGGAGAATGCCGTCTTTTTTGAGTCCTTTCAAAACGGCCTCATGATCAATCTCCACCCCCACGAGTGAGGGGTCCATGAGTACCACCAGATCGATTTTTCGTGGATGGGCAGGATCGAGGAATTCTTCGGCCGAGGACTCTGAGAACCGATTGTACACCACGACGTGTGCTCCTCGTTTTTCGGCACCATAGTCGGGGAAACTGATGGTTTTGTATTGGAGATCCGCCAGCGCTTCGCCCATAAAATTTGCCGCGGTCACCGCCCCCTGTCCCGCACGGGAGTGCCACCGGAGCGTGAAATTTTCAAACTTCATCAGGCCGATTGTGGCGTTTTTTTCAAAAATCGCAAGAGGAGATATTCCTTCTTTGATCATAATTTGTGTTCGGAAAAAATTGACAAATTTTTCCAAAAAGAACAAAATCACCGGCGATGCGGTATGCGAAATTGATCGCTGACGCCTGGGAATTAACTATTTCCAACAAAAAACTTACCTGGTTTGTTTTTGTGCCCGCGATTGCGGGCGTTCTCTTTTTTGTCACGGAAGTCGCGTGGCAATACTCCCTCTGGGCTGAGGAGTTTGGCTGGGTGGAGCACGGCTTTACGTATGGTACCATCGGAGAGGTTTTTAGCCGCCTCTCGCAGTGGGGCATTCTTGGATGGGCGATTGTCGTTATCGTTTTGGTGATTCTCATTCACATGGTGTTGCCGGCTTGGATCCAGTCGACGCTCATTCTTTCCGTTCGTCAAAAAGCCACCGAACCGGAGAAGCGCCTGTCTCTGCGTCAAAAAATCATTGAAGGATTTGAGTATTTCTTCCGTCTTTTTGAGTATCATGCGGTGTTGGCGCCATTTCAGTTTATGACAATTCTTTTTTATGCCGTGACATTTTATCGTTATTTTCATGGCGATCTGTACGACAATGTTTTTGGTCCGTCGTTGGTGGTGTATGGAATCATCTCGATTTTTATGGGCTTGTTTTTTGTGTACACGCCATTTTTTATGGTCTGTGAAGATGAGGGGTTTCGGCCGGCAGTGCGCAAAAGTATTGGACTGGGATTTCTCTTTTTTGGCCGGACGGCGGTGTTATTTTTGCTCATGTTTCTCGTCAATATTCGGGTAATTATCAATGTTCTTGTTGTGTTGGGGGTTCCGATCGGGATGCTCGCACTGGGATCCTATTTCGCCAGTTCTCAGTGGCAGCTGCTGGCGATTATTGGCGGCGCACTGGTGGGGCTTATTCTCTTTGCCCTCGCCGCGTACCTGACGTCCATTCTCGAAGTTTTTTCGATGGCGTTTTGGGAACGAGGATTTAGCCGTCTGCGGGCAGAACAGATACAGCTCAAATCCTCTCGGCAGCAATTAGAAGAAACTCTTTCTCCCGAAGAAGCAGCAGATCTCGCCGCTGGAGAGCGCGTGATCAAACCCCCTGTACTGCCAATGGATCATGAAGTAGAATCTGACCGGGGTGAATAATTTTTCTCCCATGAAACACAAAAAAATACGACTTCTTTTGGGGATTTTGGTACTGCTGATCGTGGCATTTTTTGCCCGCGAGGTATGGCTGGGGCGTGAGCAGCCGGCGAGAATTTTTGGTGTGTCAGAGGCAATGCTCGTTCGGACGCCGGAGGGAGAGCTCTTTCGCTACGGGCAAGCAGACAGTCCAGAAATTTCGCAGATTTTGTACGGGATTCACCCCTTTCTCCTCGGCAAAAAAATAACCCCCCTTTTTGACCAGGAGGTGGGGACCGAAATCGCGGGTCCAACTTTTACGGTGCAGGTTTTGTCGCCGCATCTGGCGCGAGGACTGTTTGCCAATGAGCTGGGGGGGCGCCGCAGCAGTCTGTTCTTTTTTCGAGAGGGATTTGATGAAGGGGAATTGGAACTGATCAAAATTCATCGCACACGCCTGCATTCGGACTGGTGGGTGATGACACGAAACATGCGCCCAGAATTTCTCCCGCTCCCACGAAAAGGTATTCTCTTTCTCGGCGACCGAACTCCCTCCAAAAAAACACAGGAATTTGCGGCCGAAAATAAGTTGGCCCTAATTTCGGTAGCAGAGACAGAGGGCTTTGAGCTTCAATTCACCGGCGAAGAGTGGCAGCTGCAGACACGGGAGTGATGAGGAACTAATCTTCCCTTCCGTTGTTTGAGATAAATTCACTCGTTTTTTCGAAAATCTCCTCTTGTGTTGCTTGGAGATGATCAAATTTTTCGAGTCCTACAAAGAGGTTCACCCATATTTTATCTCGAAAACTTATTTTTCCGCTGAGGGCGCCTTTCTTTTCTTTCTGAGCCATTTTTTTCAGTTTTCTCATCGAGGAGAGATCTGCTGTTTTTTGGAAATATTTTAATTTTTCTTCTCGTCCCTCCTTGGGAATACTTTTTAGCGTTTCGAGTAGGCGGCTTTCAAAAGCTATTCGTAGAGCCGAGGTTTTTAGAGAGGTGTCAGATTCTCCAGAAAAAAGAAGTCGGTGGTTTTGATTTTCAGAAAACCAATCGACTAAATTCTCAAAAGAAGGATTTTGATCAAGAAACTCCATGAGGACTTCTTGCCTCTCTCGACGATTTTTTCTCTCAGAAGGATTCTCTCGCATTTTTGATAAATTATTTCGCGGGTACTTTTGCAGAAAAGCAAAAAAAAGTCAACCCTTTGCAAAACTTTTTTTTTTCGTACGCTCTCCCCGTGAAAAAGCGCACGAAGTTTTGCATTCATCAGCAGGTCAAGGTTCCTGAACAAGTCGAGCAGTTCTTGCAGGAACTGATTTCTGTGCCTCCGACAGACACCGCCGCGCTCGAAAAACATAAACGAGCGTTTTCTGCCCGAGAGAAATGCGATCCGATTCTCAATCGGGATTTGATCTCCGTGGCTCGGGCGCAGCAGATTTCCCTTCCTCCCAAACTCGCTGCCCTCCTCCAAAAACGGGCCGTCCGGACGATATCCGGGGTGACGCCGATTGGGATTTTGACCAAACCGTTTCCCTGTCCGGGACGCTGTGTGTACTGCCCGACTGAGGTGCGTATGCCCAAGTCGTATCTTTCCTCGCAGCCGGCAGCGGCGCGGGCCTTGCGCAATAAATTTCACCCCTTTCGCCAGGTTGCCAATCGCATTACTGCGGTGGAAGAGTCAGGGCATCCGGTCTCCAAGCTGGAAGTCATCGTGATGGGGGGCACCTGGAGTGCACACACGCCGCGGTATCAGAGCTGGTACGTCAAGAATATTTTTGATGCGGCGAATTCAAGTGAAAAATCCCCCAAACCCCCTTTGAAAAAGGGGGCTTTTAGTTCTTTTTATGGAGAGAGGCCGCTGCCATACAATCCGAAGCTGAAAGAGCGAGCACGAGAGGGGAGAAACAATCCCACTCCTGCGGAAAAGGAGCTTTGGTTTGGAGTTTTTCAAAAAAAACAGTTTCAAAAACTTCGTTTTTTACGGCAAAAGCCGATTGATAATTTTATTATTGATTTTTATTGTCCAGAATTAATGCTTGCCATCGAAGTCGATGGAGATTCTCATGGTTTTCAGGAGGCGTATGATCAAAAACGAACGGAAATCTTGGAAGGATATGGCATCTTGCTTCTTCGATATACAAATAATGAAGTTCTTTCAAATTTGGAGGGGGTGTACGCGGACCTAGAAAAAAAAATACAACAGAGAAAAAAAGAACTCCCCTTCTCAAGGGGAGATGTCCTGCAGAGCAGGACAGAGGGGTTTTTTGTGCGCTCCAAAACACTCGCCGAATCCCAAAAACAAAACGAAACCGCCGACCGTCGAGTGATCGGATTGACGCTGGAGACCCGTCCGGACTGGATCACCGAGGAGGAGCTGATTCGCATGCGCCGGTACGGATGCACACGGATCGAAATCGGCGTGCAGACCCTGGATGATGATATTCAGAAATTGACAAAACGAGGGCACAAGCGCGTACACGTAGCACGGGCAATGAAATTGATGCGGGATTTTGGATTCAAAATCTGCTGGCACCTGATGCCGGGACTCCCCGGATCGACGCTTGAAAAAGATTTGGAAATGATGCAGGAAGTGTGGACCAACCCAGACTTTCGTCCCGACTTCATCAAAATCTATCCCTGTCAGGTTTTGCCAAACTCTGAACTCGCTCACTGGTGGAAAGACGGAAAATTTATCCCCCTTTCGGACGAGGCACTGATGGAATTGCTTTTGAAATGGAAAAAGACAGTCCCCGAGTACGCTCGAATCATGCGATTGATGCGGGATATCCCGGTGGGAGATGTTTTGGCGGGAGTGCGATTTTCCAATCTGCGGCAAATTTTAAAGACGCAACCCCACAAGATTCAGCAGCTGCTGGGACCCCAAAAGTTTCAGGAACTTTTTCCCCGTGGCCACGTGTGGCCGTGCCGGTGTGTGCGCTGTCGGGAAGTGGGATTCCAAGATTTGGCTCTCTCCTCCCGGGCAGAAAAACCCGTTCTTGTGCGTCGTGAATACGATGCCAGCGGTGGGACGGAGGTATTTCTCTCCTGTGAATCTCCGGACAAAAAAGTACTGTACGCCCTGTTGCGCCTGCGGAAGCCTTCATCAGACTTTCATCCAAAAGAGTTTTCGTCTGTTTTAAAGGACGCGGCACTCGTCCGAGAGGTTCATTCGTACGGGGCAGAGATTTCCGTGGGTGATGCGGCAGGCGTGGGGCAGCATCGGGGGCTTGGGCGACAGCTCTTGGCAGAAGCCGAACGGATTGCTCGCGAGGAATGGGGGCTTGGGCGAATGACGATCATTGCCGGGGTCGGCACACGGGACTACTACCGAAAGTTTGGCTATCAGTTGCGATCGACGTACATGACGAAAAAATTGAAATGAAAAAAAACAGAAGACATCTTTTGACACTGCAATTTTTTGCATCGCTCGGGAGTGCTTTTGTCGGAGTTTTTCTTCCCTTCCTCGTCCTGCGTGCCTTTGAATTGACCCTTCCACAGGTTCTTTTGTGGACCGCTGCAGCCATGGTATCGTGTGGGCTCTTTGTTTTTCCCCTCAATTATTTTCTCGGAAACCGATGGGGGCCAAAGCGAATGGTGCAGGTGGGGCTCGGATTTCATGCTCTGTTTTTGGCCCTCTTGGGAGGCGGATGGACCGATCCGGGCTGGTTGATTTTGGGAATGATTCTGTGGGTGCTGTACTTGACTCTTTTTTGGCCGAGCTATCATTTGCTGATTTTACAATCGACGCAGCTCTCTCAACGGGGGACTTTTTTTGGGAACTTTCAATTTCTTCTCGTGGGGGCCAGTCTCTTGGCTCCGATTCTTTCGGGATTTTTATTGGAGGCAGGGCTTCGAGAATGGATTTCACTGGTGTCTGCGGTCTGTTTTGTCGCAGCTATAATTTTTACCCAGCAGATCGAGGTTTCTTCGCAAAAACTGATATCCTTTTCTGCCTCCTGGCGCTTTTTTCGCCGTCATTTTTTGAGTCTACAACGGAGAGGCGGATTTCTGGCAGATGCAGTTCAGACAGGAACCCTGCTCTATGTGTGGCCGATTTTCTTTCACTTCGTGGTAGGGAGTTTTACGCTGATGGGCATTTTTGTTTCAGCTGCAGCAGTAGCAGAGATGATTTCTACCCAATTTTTTGGTCGATTTGTTGACCGGAAATCTCCTCAAAGATCCCTCCGCTGGGCAGCAGTGGCACGAGCGTTTGACATCGGTATTCGCGGTGGACTTCTCTGGGTTCCCCATGTGGCAATGGTGGCCGTGGTACAGGGCGTGAGTGGGATTTTGGGGCCCCTCTTTAATATTGCTTTTTATACTCGTGTGAGTGAGATGGCCGAAAAAGATTCTTCAAAATCGCTGACATTTTATGTCACGCGTGAGTGGTCACTGGCAGTGGGGCGGACGCTTGTTCTTTTGTTTTCGGCTTTTTTGGTGTGGATGGGGGGAGCAGAGATGCTGGTGGTGAGTTTGTTTTTGGCGGCAGTTTTTAGTGCATGGTTTCGTCGATTCTAAAACGAAAGAAAGCCTTTTTCTAAAAAAATTTGACAGCGCTTTTTTCCTTCGGTACATTTCACTGCGATGAAACGCGCCCTGTGGTTTATGGTCATTATTAAATACTTTCCCGACCGGGCGAGGGCGTGATTGTTGGTTCATCTTGACTCACACACTCTCGCCTCCGGGGCGGGAGTTTTTGCTCTTTGACATCGTCGTATCGAAACCCAGATTTTTCTCTTCTGCTCGTGAGTGAAGCCGCTCAGACGAGATGGCTTTCTCCGCGGAGGGAAAAACAATGGGTTTTGATGATCGTGCCGGTTTCCCGGCAGTGGGGAGGGTTTTGCAATCAAAACTTCCAAAATTCTCCCGGCCTGTCCGGGAAACTGAAAATCAAAAACAAATTTATTAATTTTAAAACTATTTTTTATGATGACAGAGGTTAAAACAGAGATGGCTATCATTGAGATAGATCATTATTCTATGGAAAAAGAAGCAATCGCAGCCGCTTTGAAAAAAGCGATGAGAGAAGGGAAAAAAGTAAAACTCGCAAACAACAAAATTTTGCGGGTCAAGCAGTGTGGGGACTGTGGAAAAATCAATCCGCCTGCCTTTTCTTTAGAATTTAATTATGAAAAGAACGGTTGTTGCTGTTGCGGCAATCCAATTTAAAAACAGATCATCAAACCCACCAGGCCCCCTCACTGCAGTGCAGGGGGTCATTTTTTATTTCTTCTTTTTGTCACTCGATGTGGGAGGTGTTTTTTTCTCTGATTTGCTCTCTCCGTTTTTTTCTTCTCCTTTTTTCTTGCGCTTGTTTTCCTCTGGGCGGGTCCAACGCATGATTTTTTCTTCGACAGAACTGCGGGGCTTGGCATACCGCTGGCGCGAAAAATTCCGAATCTTTTTCATCCGTTCCTCGGGATCTTCGGGCTCGGTGATCTCCGGTGGGGGGAGCGTGTTGGCTGAAAATACCGGCGAGGTGATGCCTTCGACCATGACGCGGTTGTACACCTGGTATTTTGGGATACTGGCGATGTTGATCGGGGTGACTCGTTCCTCATCAAACTGTTCGGACAGAATTTTTGCATCGTCGATCCCCACCTGAAAACTTACCAGCGTCCCGACATTGCCAAACACGGCGGCGGCGACTTCTTCGCTCATCTGGGCGATGTACTGATTGGCCATGGTGAGATTGAGGCGATATTTCCGTGCCTCAGACAAAATGGAGGCAAAGGAGTCTGTGGCAAAATTTTGAAACTCATCGACGTACAGATAAAAATCTCGTCGATCCTTTTGCGGAATATCCGCACGGCTCATGGCGTCCAGCTGAAATTTTGTAATCAGGAGGGACCCGAGCATAGCAGAGTTGTCCTCGCCGAGTTTTCCCTTCGATAGATTCACAATCACAATCTTGCCCGTGTCCATCGCAAACCGCAGGTCGAGGGTTGATTTTGGTTGCCCGACAATATTTCGAATCACGGGTGTGGCGAGAAATTGCCCGACTTTATTTTGAATCGGCCCGACAGCTTCGGCGAGCTTCTGCGGCGCGAGGGCGGAGAATTCTGTCTGCCAAAAACTCTTGACCATGGGATCTTCCACGTAGTGCAGGATTTTGTAGCGGTAGTCTTTGTCCACGAGCATCCGCGTGATTCCGAGCATCGTCGTGTCGGGCGCTTCCACGAGTGCCAAGATGGTATTTCTCAAAAAATGCTCCAGCCGCGGTCCCCAGGAATCAATGTTGAGTTTTTTGATCACGCCGATTAGTCCAGACGCCACCAGGCCGCGCTGTTCGGCATTTTTTCCTTCCAGCAGATTAAACGCCACCGGAAACTCGCGATCAGCGGGATCGAAGAGGATGACATCGTTGGTTCTCTTTTTCGGCACAAACCGCAGCACCGCCTCAGCGAGATCTCCGTGTGGATCGACCACGGCGACGCCTTTGCCTTCCTGAATGTCGCTAAAGATCATGTTTTCCAAGAGCGTCGATTTTCCCATGCCGGTTTTTCCAATGATGTACACGTGGCGCCGACGATCATCGACCCGGAGGCCATATTTTTGATGGGCATTGCGAAAATTGGTTTCCCCCAGAATCGTGATGTCTTTTTCTTCGTCATCCGGGAGATCCGTGGGGGGCTCGAGTTTGGGCGAATCCACCCAAGTGATTTTGGGAGTGGTGACGGATTTTGTCGGCAAGTGAAACATGGTCGCGAGCTCTTCCTGTGACAAAATAAAGGGATCATCGGCTCTTCGCTCGATAATGTTTCGAAAGAGTTTTGATTTCTGACTTCGAGCGAAATCACCCACATCAAATTTATTCAGTTGCGGGAGATCAAATTGGTGGAAGGTGCCAGCAATCTCGCGAAGTTTTGCTTCGGCATGCAGGACTTCATCATCGGAATGCACGTACAGCATGCGAATATTGGTCGCAAATGCCAAGCGTGAAATTTTATCAAATGCTGCCGAATACACTGTCTCCCGATCGTGTCGACTCGAAGAGGTGCGTTCGTCCATCTCACCACCTTCATCTTCGCCTCGATCCTGTCTTCCGCCGGAAAACATTTTTCCGCTCCAGCCCAAAAACAGGTGAATCAATCGCCAGATCGGGGCTCGCGCCAGTCGTACCCATCGCTTTGGATTCAATCGTGCCCACTGGTAAAAGCTTTCAATCGAGTTCCATCGCCAGAGTCCTCCACGGATGTAGTGCTGGAGTGCATTTTCAGCGGCCTCCTCCCAGCGGGAGCCGACCGGCTTGATGACAAACTGTACCACCGCAGCATCCGATTTATGATTGAGATGCGAGATGGCAGAGGTGATGGCTCCGAGCGGGTCTTCAAATTCTCGACTAGTGGAATCGTCAAACTGTGGATGTCGTTTGAACGGAAATACCCACGGATTGTACGGTTCCAGGGACGTGGCGAGCACCTTTTTGCCGTTGATGAGCTTTTTCACAAAATAATTGGGCACGGTTTCAATTTCCACGGATGGATACTGTGCAAAAAATTGGGAAGAAATCAGCGTCCGCAGGTGGCCGGGACAGACGATATAAAAGTGAATCTTTCCGTTTACCTGTGCAATCTCAAAACTCACCGACTCGTCTCCCGATCGTTTCATTTCCCTCGATAGCAGCCCATGCAGGGAGGCGAGAATCTGCTCAAACGCCATCGGACCACGCTCGTTCATCCGCGGGACGGCAAGTCGGAGGACTGTTTTTTTGGTTTTCTTCATCCGCGAAAAATCGCACTGGTTGTAGCACAATTTCTGTCGATTTGCCAATTTTTTCCTGCCAGGGAATCTTGCAATTCGCGGTGGGTTTTTTAGAATGCGGCTCGGTTTTTGCCGGTCCCATAGTTTAATGGAAAAACGTCGGTTTCCGGAACCGAAGCTCCAGGTTCAATCCCTGGTGGGACCACCACGTCGCTGGGTGATTTCACGCGTGGCTCTCCCTTGACAGGCTCGGGATCGCACTGCGTTTCATCACCGCTCCTTCTTCCTCGTCCCGCCAAGGCGGGACTTCGCTTGGAATTTTTTTCGCTTGCTCCATCTCACCGACTCTCCCTATCCCGACACGTCGGGACGGGGACTCCAAATTTTATCACCAGTCTTTTTTCTCTGTCCCGTGAGGACGGGGCTTCGCTCGAGGTTTTTGATTGTGCGGCGAGAAAAATCCGTTCCACCAGAGCGGGACTCGAAATTTTTTTGGAAAAGTTCGGAATGACAAGTTTTTTTAAAACGAAAACAACGTGTTTTCCCTCGGGGGTCCCTCGACGGGTTCGGGATCGCATTGGATTTCATCACCGCTTCTCATTTCGCACAAAACCTGCGGTTTTGTTTGGGTTTTTATTCTCCTAAAAACCTCCGAGCCCCGCCAAAGCGGAGCGAGGAAAGAGGAGGAGCCGGCAAACTGGTGGAGTTTTTTTGTGAAACAAAAAACGGAACTCGTGCAGCCGAGCTCCGACGTGGTACCCCCGCCAGGAATCGAACCTAGATTGTGGCCTTAGAAGGGCCCTGTTCTCTCCATTGAACTACGGGGGCACAGCGCAAATTGTACCACGATTTCTCCAAAAAATCGAGTCAGATTCCCAGCAAAAAGGCCGTCAGAAAGACCCCAAACGTCCCCAGCGAGAGCCCCGCCTCCAGGCGAGAGATTTTCCAGTCATTCATCACAAAAAACCCGACCACGAGAATGGAGAGCACCAGCATCACGAGGCTGGAGTTGATCGTTCCGATTTCCACAGGGGTTTTTCCGACAATCACCAGTGGCACCCCCAGACAGAGCGCGATGTCAAAAGTATTCGATCCAAAAATACTGGCGACCGCGCCCGAGCCATTCCCTTTCCTCGTGGCAGAGGCAGCGATGAAGGTGTCAGCAATCGAGGTCCCAAACGCAAACAGGAGAGCCGAAACCGCCGCAATCGAAATTCCCAGACCTGCGGCGAGCGTGAGCCCCGCCTGGATCATCAGCCAGGAGAGGATACCGATGCCCGCGAGGCCTCCGACAATCGCCAGCACAATGTGCCAG
Organism: Candidatus Altimarinota bacterium; assembly: GCA_021734785.1. Classification (GTDB taxonomy): domain Bacteria; phylum Patescibacteriota; class Gracilibacteria; order UBA4473; family UBA4473; genus JABGQW01. The sequence goes on from JAIPIF010000002.1 coordinate 102,698, forward strand.
TCGGGGAGATGGAAGTGTTCAATTTTTTCGTCGGTGGGGCGATGTTTCCTCCGCAAAAAGAGTACGAGCAAGTACAGCGCATAAAATCCACAGAAGATCCAGCCTTCTCCCCGCGTCAGCATGCCGTCCCAGACACTCGTGATCAGCATGATTGCCGCGAGAAAATAAAACAGAATGTCACGACGGATTCCTGCTTTTGCCAGGGGAATCGGTTTTTGGCTCATCAGTCCCACCAGACCCGTGATCACACACAAATTAAAAATAGCGCTCCAGATGATGGTCACCAGCCCGATTTCAAAAATTTTGAAAAACACGGCGGCATTGAGCGCGGTAAAAAACTCACTCGCACTCCCCCCGATCGCCAGCAGGGTTGCTCCGGCGATGGTCGCGGGGATTTTCATTTTTACTGTCAGCGACGAAAACGCGTCCTCGACGCGGTTGCTGACCCAGTTGAGCGCTCCAAAAATTAAGATCAATCCGACGCCTGCGAGCACAATTTTCATTGCCCGCATTGTCTCAAAACTTCTCAAAAACTCAACTCCTGCTACACTGAAATCGATGGATCCACTGGCTGTTTTGGTCCTCGGCGCTTTTACGGCGGCCGTCGTCGTCCGCCGCTCTGTGCAGGTGTTTCCCTGGTGGGGACTCCTTGATTTTCCGCAGCGGTATGGTTTGCACCGAAAAAAAATCCCGTACCCGGGCGGACTGACACTGGTACTCCTCGTCCTTGCTTTTTTTCTGACCGATCAGAGTTTTTGGCCTCTCGCCATCGCGGTGGCGGCGCTGGGGGCGGTGAGTTTTTGGGATGATCGGGAGCCGCTGCCGATCTGGTCGCGGGGAATCGTACATGTGGCGGCGGCGGGGTTTGTTCTTTTTTCCGGCGTTCAAATCTCTCAGCTGGGAAATCCGCTCGGCGGGGACGTGATTTTTCTCTCAGCGGGCCTGTCTGCGGCGTTGACCCTGATCTGGATCGTGGTGATCCAGAATGCGCTCAACTGGTTCGATGGGTTGAAAGGACTCTCGGTGGGCGTCTCGGGGATTGGATTTCTGGCCCTGGGGATTTTTGGCCTGGTGCGCCCGGAGGTCGCGTGGGAGCCGGCGCTGCCGGCATTTCTGCGAACGGTCTTTTTCCTGACCGGTATCTGCGCCGGGAGCTTTCTCTGGTTTTTTCGTGGCAAGATTCTCCTCGGGGACACGGGGTCACAGGTGCTGGGGTTTCTCCTGGCGGTGTTTTCCATTCTCGCGGGAACCAAGATTGGGACGACACTGCTGGTACTGGGCTTGCCGATTCTCGATCTGATCTTTGTCTCGGCGCGTCGGATGTTTCTCGAAAAACGCTCCCCCTTCTCCGGTGACCGACGGCACCTGCATCACAATTTGGCTCGAAAGTTGAGCGAACCAAAGGCGGTACTTCTTTTGATCGCAATCTCCGCTGCGCTGGGGGCGATCGGGATTTTCTTGACCGGCTGGCACAAGCTCACTGCTTTTCTCGTGGTGGCGGTGGGGATTTTCTTCCTCAGCGTGTGGGCGGGCAGGGCGAAGAGCAAATAACAAAGAACGATTACAGATTCCAAATGGGGGGGGAACCCGGGTTCTAGAACCCGGGTTCGGATTTCCGAAAAATCAGAATGTCTCCCGATGGATTTTTTGCGGGTCAAATTTTTCTTTTGGTTCTTTGGCTCCACTCGGCACGCCCACGGGGATGAACGCAATCGGCTGAATGTGGTCGGGCAGGGCGCACCACTGGCGGAAGAGATTGGCTTTGTCCGCGTCCACGCCTGTCCAGACCGCGCCGAGGCTTTGGTCATGCGCCGAAAGGAGCAGGTTTTCCGTGGCCGCGGCACAGTCCTGGGGTCCATAAATTTTATAACTTCGGTCCGTGTCCTCGCAGACAAGAATCCCCGTTCCGGCATTTGCCGCCATCGAAGCGTGGAGCTGGGGATGATCCGCAATTTCTTTGAGTGTTTTTTTGTCCTGCACCACGACAAAGGCCCAGGGCTGGGTGTTCATCGCGGACGGCGCGGCCATCGCTGCACGGAGAAGTTTTTCAATTTCTTCATCAGAAATTTTCTCCCCCGTGAAATCCCGGATGCTGGCGCGGGTGGAAATGGTTTTTTGTGTCTCCATCAGTTCCGAATTTTATTTGCCGATCCCAGGACGTCGATCTTGTGCTCGACCATTTTTTGGATTTCTTCTCTCGCGGGCCCGAGGTACTTCCGTGGGTCGAACTGTTTGGGATCTTCGGTCAGGATTTTTCGGATGATCGCGGTCATCACCAGACGCAGATCGGTGTCGATGTTGACTTTGGACACGCCGTACTGGACGGCCTCGGAGATGGTTTCTTCTTTGACGCCGCGGGCGCCGGCCAGATCGCCGCCGTATTTATTGATGATCTCCACATACTCCTGGGGCACGGAGCTGGATCCGTGCATGACCAGCGGGGTGTCGGGCAGCCGTTTTGTGATTTCTTTGACGCGCTCGACATCGACTTTTCCATCACTCGAAAATTTGTACGCGCCGTGACTGGTCCCAATCGCGCAGGCGAGGGTGTCGGCGTGGGTCTGTTCAATAAATTGCACGGCCTCTTCGGGGTCGGTGAGGCGGGCATCTTTTTCATCGACCGAGACATGTTCTTCGATTCCCCCCAGTGTCCCCAATTCTGCTTCGACGATCACGCCGCGCACGTGCGCGAAGTCCACGACTTCTTTTGTGATGCGTACATTTTCCTCAAAGGGTTCTCCCGAGGCATCGATCATCACGGAATTAAACCCCGCCTCGATTGCGCTCTGGCAGGTTTGTAGGCTGTCCCCGTGATCCTGGTGGATGATGATGGGGAGGTCCGGATACTGTCGCTCCATCGAGCGGATGATGTCGACGAGCATTTCTGTACGAGCGTACTTTCGTGCTCCGTTGGAAAGTTGTAAAATCAGCGGAGCCTGTTTCGCTGCGTGCGCAGCCACAATGGCCTGGGTGATTTCCATGTTATTGACATTGAAAGCGCCGATGGCATAGCCACCACGCATGGCATCTTGCATGAGTTCGAGCGGATTTTTGACGATCATTTTTGGGAGATTTAAAAAATATCAGTCCCATTGTAAAAGTCTCTCCCGGGGCGTCAAAAGTTAAAAAATTTGCTCAGTGCAAAAAGCAGAATCAAAAAAACACCAAAAAAGTTTGACAGCCAATTTAACTTTGTTAAAAACCTCCCGCTCTGGAAATGCAGGAGGGGCCGTGGGCCCCTCCCGCCAGAGGCACTTCGTCGGTGAGGACTGCGCTGGCTTCATTTTTGCTGCGCAAAAATTTCACTTGCTCCGTCTCACCTCCTCCCCCCACGAAATCTGCGATTTCGCAGGGACCCCAATTTTCTTTTTATCCGTGGTTCGTTCCGCTTTCAGCAAAACTCACACTGGATTTCATCACCGCTCCTCCTCCCCCCATCCCGACACGTCGGGACGGGGACCCCAACTTCTTTTCATCCGTGGCTCGTCCCGATTCGTTGGGGAGACTTCGCTCGGAGTTTTTCCCTTGTATTTTTTGAATTTTCTTGACAGAAATATTTTTCAGTCGTAAAAAAACAGAAGCTTTTTAATAATTCGGAAAGTTCGGTGACTCACACGAGCTTTCCTGGAAAAGCTCTGTGGTCATCGTTCTTTCACAAAAACAAAGGAGGTTTATCATGAAGATTAAACTAATTTTCCAATGGATTTTGGTAGGAATTCTTACTCTGGCGGCGGCAATTTCTACAGTGATTTATCTTTCTCCTGATTTGGGAGAATCATTGTCATTTGTGACAGTAGAGACTTCGCCAGCGTTTGCATTTGGAGGAGGTGCAATTGATGTGTTTGTGTCTATGATCATCCTGTGGGGACTGGCTCTCTGCGGAGGAGTACTTATGTGGCAGAAACATCAACTCACCTCTGGGAGTCCTGCTATTTAAAACGGTGACCCATTCGAAGGACCTGCGCGAAAGCACGGGTCCTTTTTTCTGTGTGTCAAAATTTTTTGCTTTTGCCGCTCCCGTGGTACAATTCCAAAAAGAAACCATGAAAAAACTTTTTTTGGGTGCGATCATATTTTTCCTCGGTCTGGGAGTGACACAAGCACAAGCCGCGTGGCTGTCGGTGTCCAACACCACCGCCGGGAAGGTTTCCGATGTCCAGATGTCGGAGCTGCAAGCACACGAAACGGTGTCTTTTCTCCTCACCCGCCCGGATCAGAGCAAGCTTTCTTTTTCTGCGGCTGCCGATGAGTGGGGCCGACTGCAGACAGAAATTTTTGGACTGCACCTGGAGCAAGCCGGTGTGTATGACCTGACCGCTGCGCGCGCAAACTTTCCCGCCACCACGGAGACGTTTTCGGTCCTGCCGGGACCGGTGTCGCGGTATCGTTCGTCTGTAGATGCTTCGCTCTCCTCTGTCGCCGCCGACGGTGAGGCCGAAGCGCGGGTTCAAATTTCTCTCCGTGACACGTACGGCAATCCGCTCCCGGGGCAATCGGTGAAAGTGTTTTCCTCTCGAAACGAGGATCGGATCGTGGCGTCGCCGGTTTCTGATTTCGACGGCACACTCACGGCAAAAGTTTCTTCAGCCGAGCCGGGCGTTTCCATTCTCTCGGTACTGGCAGAGGAGACCCTGCTTTTTGACAAAGTCGAGCTCGTCTTTTTCCTTGCCGATAAATCTCTGCCCCAAAACGTCGGTTCGTGGGGAAAGGCTTTGCAGGCACAATTATTTGAAGATCCGGAAGAAGGAAGCACTGCTGCGTACTTGACGCTCGAAGAGCTTCCCTCGGAAATTCAGGCTGAGCAGGATCTGACGGTTCGCGTCGTGGCCAAGGACGAAGACGGCAATCCTGTGCCCAACTACCTCGGTACGGTGCGCTTTTCCTCCAGCGATGATGAGGCGCAGCTGCCCAATGACTACACGTTTGCGCCAAGTGATCAGGGAGCCCATACCTTTTTTCTCGCGGTGCGATTTGGCACACCAGGACAGCAAATCCTCGCAGTGCATGACCTGGCAGACTTCCGCATCTCCGGGGAAATGGAAACGAATGTCATTCTGAGCGGTGACCCGGTCCCAGTTGACTTGGACGAGCCGGGAGTGACCATCACGATGCCGCCAGAGGGAAGCACGTTCAACACCGCGCGCATCACGCTTTCTGGCAAAGTCGTCGGCTGTGAAGCGGTGCAGATCACGGACGGCACGTATGAGCTCGTCAATGATTTGGAGATCGACACGACGGGGAAATTTGTGTACCAAACGCCACGACTGGCCGATGGCATGCATCAGTTTCAGGCTACCTGCACCGCCGATCCCTCGCTTCAGTCCCGCAAAGTCACCGTCACCATCGATCGCACACCGCCGCAGGTGATGGGGGTCGAGCAGATTCCGTCTGGCCCCATTGAGCCCGGACAGAATTTCCAAATAAAAGTTTCATCCAGCGACGAGCTCTCTCAAGTTCGTGGAGTCTTCAACGAATTTCTGACAGAATTTTCTCCCGATACCTCTGGGGGGGCAGGAAGTGGAGCAGGGTCGGGGTCAGGGACAGGGGATGCCGGGAGTCCAAAAGTATTTTCTGCCACGTTTACCGCGCCAGCAGAACCCGGTGAATATCCGCTGTCGGTGACGCTCGTGGATTTGCTCGGTAACCCAATGGAAGAACCAAATGCAGCGGTGATTTCGGTGGGCGTACCAGAGCCCGAACCCGAGCCGGAGCCAGATCCCGACGAATTCATTGCTCCTACGGCTGTTTCGAGCCTGACCGCTACCAGTGGAGAAGAAGAAAAAGTGACACTTTTTTGGTCGCCGGCCGAGGACGACACGGGAATTTCTCATTACCGAGTGGATTTCAGTACCTGTGAAGCCAACGATTTCTCCCAAACAAACGAAACCCCGGACGATCGCACGCAGTGGTATGTGGCCCCCCTGGAGGCCTGCGTGAAGTACTGCTTCCGCGTGACTGCCATTGACACGGATGGTAATGAAGGCGTTGCTTCCAATGTCGCGGAGGGGACACCGCTTTGCCCAGATCCCGTGCACGAAGCCCCACCAAAAACCGGTGCAAATACGCCCTGGTGGGCGATTATTGTGGCGGGATTGATCGGCGTGAGTGCGGTGTTTGTCATTCGTCAACGATCATAAGGAAATTATAGATGGGGAAAGCATGGAAGAAAGAAAGTTTTGAAGTTTAATCGTAGGAAAAACAACGATTGATCGATATTGACAATCTGTTTTGCTGGAAATTTTCTCTTTTTTCTGCTACAATTTCCTGACCCTGAAAAAAGGGTCACTCTTTGCTCTTTTTCATGGTCGCTTGTACTCGAGAGTACGAGGCGCCAGAAAAAGCATCACCGTTTTCATGAAATATTTCTCAAAAAATCCAACATTTCCCGCCGAGTTTTTGTATCAAAATAATTGGATTTTTGGCGCCCCGAGAGGACCCGTGAAAAAACACGGAAAAAAACATTGACAAAAGCCTTTTCCTCAATACAATCGGCCAGCCTCTTTGACTAAAGAGTCTGATCTTTTACGTGACGAATCTCAAAAATAGCGTTTTAGAAACGCGTATATTTTTTGCAATTTGTTCGTCTTGAGAAGAACAAGTGGCGAAAAAAGTTACTTATGAGTGTATAACGGATCCCTTGACTGACACATCCGAAGAAGGACGTAGGAATCTGCGATAAGCCTCGATGAGCTGATAACCAAGCTGTGATTCGAGGATCTCCGAATGGGGAAACCCTTCCCGATTTATCGGGAAACGGTGCAGAGAAAACCATTATCTGCATCGAGGAAAGTCGGCGAACTGAAATATCTCAGTAGCCGGAAACAAGAAATCAAGAGAGATTCCCTGAGTAGTGACGAGCGAAAGGGGAACAGCCCAAACCGCTTTAAGCGGGGTTGTAGGACCGAAACATCTGCTCATTTTTCAAAGAAGAATGGTCTGGAAAGGCCAACGATACAGGGTGATAGTCCCGTATTCGAATTGAATAATGAGTGGTATCGAGTTCCTGAGTAGCGTCGGACACGTGAAATCCGGCGTGAATCTGGGTGGACCACCATCCAAGGCTAAATAGTGTGTCAGATCGATAGCGTACTAGTACCGTGAGGGAAAGGTGAAAAGCACCCCGGGAAGGGGAGTGAAATAGACGTGAAATTATACACTTTCAAGGAGTGGGAGTCCCGCCTCGGCGGGATGACCGCGTGCCTTTTGTAGAATGAGCCAACGAGTTCGTTGTATAGGGCAGGTTAAGCCAGATTCAGGCGGAGCCAGAGCGAAAGCGAGTCCGATAAGGGCGTTTGTCTTATGCACGAGACCCGAAACCAGGTGAGCAAACCATGGGCAGGCTGAACCCCGAGTGAAATCGGGGGAAGGGTCGAACCAGGGAGTGCAGCAAAACTCTTGGATGACCTGTGGTTAGTGTTGAAATTGCTATCGAACCTGGAGATAGCTGGTTCTCTCCGAAATATATTTAGGTATAGCCTCCAGTGACTAGCAGAAGGGGTAGAGCACTGTTTGGGGAAGGGCGAGAAATAATCGTACCAACTCCTAGCAAACTTCGAATACTTCTGTGACTGTCTGGGGAGTCAGGCTGCGACAGCGAAGTGCCGTAGCCGCGAGGGAAAGAGCCCAGACCACCGTCTAAGGTCCCAAATGGAATCTCAGTGGTAAACGATGTGAGATTGTTTAAACAGCCAGGAGGTTGGCTTAGAAGCAGCCACCCTTTAAAAAGTGCGTAATAGCTTACTGGTCGAACGATTTTGCGCGGAAAATCCAACGGGGCTTAAGGTTCCAACCGAAGACGTGGGTTGCATCTTGTTTCGACAAGGTGTAGCGGTAGGAGAGCGTTGTAGAAGCAGTGAAGTTCGGATGTGAGTCCGGATGGAGCGACTACAAGTGAGAATGTTGGCATGAGTAACTTTATCCTGGTGAAAACCCAGGACGCCGAACACCCAAGGTTTCCGATCCACTGGCAGTCAGGGTCGGGTTAGTCGGTCCTAAGGCAAGGCTGAAAGGCGTAGTCGATGGACAACAGGTTAATATTCCTGTACTGGGTGAAAATGTGATGGCATGACGCATTGGGAAAATCTGCTTCCGGTCAATGAATTCCGGGGCAAGCGACAAGCTTATGTTTTGTGAGGCAAATCCCACAGAGCTCGTGAGTCGTGATGCATACGTACGTTCCCGCGAGGGAGCGCGAAAGCAGTGATTCGAGTGCCCAGAAAAGTGTCTAAACTTTGTTTTCACCTAACCGTACCGCAAACCAACACTGGTAGGTGCGAAGAGTATTCTCAGGCGAACGGGATAACTGAGCTTAAGGAACTCGGCAATACAGCGGCCGTAACTTCGGGATAAGGCCTCCCCCCACCTTTTGGAATCAAAAGAGTGGTGGCGCCGTTCCAAAAAGCAATGTTTGTAGATTTGGAATGTGCCCTTCTTTTTGTATCCAAAAGGTGGGGGGCGCAGCGAAAGATGCCATGCAACTGTTTACCAAAAACACAGGTCCGTGCCAACTCGCAAGAGGACGTATACGGGCTGACCCCTGGCCAGTGCGAGAAGGTTAAGTGGAAAGGTTTACGCCTTGAAATGAAGCCCTCGTGAACGCCGGCCGTAACTATAACGGTCCTAAGGTAGCGAAATTCCTTGTCGGGTAAGTTCCGACCCGCACGAATGGGGTAATGATGTGGCAACTGTCTCAAGCTCAGACCCGGTGAAATTGCAAATTCGGTAAAAATGCCGAATACGCGCGGTAGGACGAAAAGACCCTATGGAGCTTTACTCTAGCTTGACATTGAATTTTTACTTGTCTTGTGCAGGATAGGTGGGAGACTATGAAGCCACGACGCTAGTCGTGGTGGAGTCGTCGGTGAAATACCACTCTTGGCACGTGAGAATTCTCACCTTGACCGTAATCCGGTTCGGGGACAGTGTTTGGTGGGGAGTTTGACTGGGGCGGTCGCCTCCAAAAGAGTAACGGAGGCGCGCAATGGTTGACTTGCGTCGGATGGAAATCGACGTCAAAGTGTATTCGCAGAAGTCAGCCTGACTGTGAGGCCTACAAGCCGAGCAGGGACGAAAGTCGGTGAAAATGATCCGGTGTCTGCACGTGGGTGCGGCATCGCTCAACGGATAAAAGTTACCCTAGGGATAACAGGCTAGTCAGTCCCAAGAGTTCATATCGACGGACTGGTTCGGCACCTCGATGTCGGCTCATCGCATCCTGGGGGTGAAGCATCTCCCAAGGGTATGGCTGTTCGCCATTTAAAGCGGTACGCGAGCTGGGTTCAGAACGTCGTGAGACAGTTCGGTCTCTATCCTCCGTGCGCGTTTGGGAATTTGAAGAAAGCTGCTCCTAGTACGAGAGGACCGGAGTGGACGAACCTCTGGTGTACCGGTTGTCGTGTCAACGGCATGGCCGGGTAGCTACGTTCGGACGGGATAACCGCTGAAAGCATCTAAGCGGGAAGCCTCTTCTAAGATAAAATTCCCCTGAAGACCCCTGCGAGACAAGCAGGTTGATAGACGGAAAGTGTACGCACAGCAATGTGCTGAGCTGATCCGCACTAATCGGTCGTTTGAACTTTTTTTGTTCCCTTGGTCTTTCTCTTGGCGAACAAATTGCAGAAAATATTTTGAGATTTTTCACACATATTTTTTTCAAAAAAAGAAGGCTGTGTGTTGGTGCTTGTAGCGGAGAGGGTCCACCCGATCCCATTCCGAACTCGGAAGTTAAGCTCTTCAGCGCCGATGATACTTGGGGTTAGCCCCGGGAAAGTAGGTCGGCACCAACGCTCAGTCTTTTTTCTTTCTCAATTTTATTCCTCTTTGTTCCAGAGGGCTTTTTCAAAAAAAGCTCTTTTTTTGTATCCGAAATTTATGCGGGTTGTTTTGATTTCATCACAAATCGATCCACCGCCGCGTACGTTCCGGTGGTCGCCACACCCACGAGGATGCCGCGCAGGATGGCGTGATACCAATTGGCTTCGCCGTGGTACCAGGTATCGCCGCAGGAGAGGATCAGGCCAAGTACCACGGCAAAAACCGGACACCACCGCGAGGGCAGTCCAAATTTTTTGACGATCTCCGTGATCCCGACCACCAGTGCCGATAGTTCGACTTCGGTCATGGGTTGGGGGAAAAGAATTTCCTTGAGTGTACGCAAAAGTTTCTTTCGAGAAAACTTGACAAGTTTTTAAATCAGGATTAAAAATAATCCGAGTTTTTAACTTTTACACCCATGGGAACCGGATTCAAATTGGATGAAGGGAGAACAACGCGTAAAGAAAGTTGCGAGTGCTTGGACGGAAAAGATCCACAAAATATGGGGATGGATGCGCTTCGGTCGGCGAAGACAGACTGTGAGCGGAGACAGAGAGAGGGATTGTGTGATGCCACAAAATGTGAAGTCAGTGAAATACTTCAGGAAGCTTTTGTGACTGAGGCACAGATGCAGTCTTAACTTTTACAGTCTAAGGGCTGACGACCACCTCCACCAGTGAGTCTTTTTTAAACTTCTGCCAGAGTAGTTTCTGAATGGATTTGGCGATGGTTGTTTCCAGTGCGCGTTCGGGGCGGCTGGGATCGTAGTGCTGGTCAAACATTCGGCGGACGTCTTTTTCGATCATTTTGAAAATTTCATGTTTTTGGCCCATGTACCGGAACCCGCGGGAGCGGACATCCAGATTTTTGAGCTTTCCTTTTTCCAGTCCCAGGGTGACAAAAATGACACCGCCATCAGCCATCAACGTTCGATCAGCCAGGACATGCTCTCCCATCTTTTCTCCCAGCTCAATCAGTACCGGTGCTGCAGAAATTGCTTCCCGGTCTGTCATCATCCGTGCGCCGCGGTGCCCGAGGACCACGCCCTGCCCGTTTTTCATGATGAAGCTATTTTCTTTCGGAAATTTCAGCGATTTTACAATCATATCGCGGTGGCCGTACCGCATGTACAGTTCGCCGTGAATCGGTGCGATAAATCGCGGCTTGAGGAGACTCGTCATCAATTTCACTTCCTCAGCCTGTCCGTGTCCAGAGACATGGCTGTCGAGCTGGTTGTTATCAATCCTCCGGACACCTCGTTCGGAAAGATTATTGAGTACAGACACGATCGCCAGCTCATTGCCGGGGATGGTTGACGAGGAAAAAACCACCGTATCCGCCGGGTTCAGTCGGATCATTTTGTGGGTACCGGCAGCCATGCGGGTGAGGGCAGCGAGTTCTTCTCCTTGTGTGCCCGTCGAAAGAATCAATACTTTTCCTGGATCCATTTTTTCCGCCGCCGGAGACATGCGTTTGAGTGTCTTTTCTTTGCACCTGAGGTATTTCAGCTTTCGTGCAATCGCAACATTGCGTTCCATCGATCGTCCGGAGAGAAAGACGGTGCGTCCGAGTTTTTCCGCCGCTTCAATGATTTTGGCAATGCGCCCGATGTTGCTGGCGAATGTCGCCAGTATGACGCGTCCCTGAATGCTTTTGAGGAGTTTCCCCAGCTCGGCTTCGATGACCGATTCTGAGATCGTATGTCCCGGGACCAGTGCATTCGTCGAATCCACCATCGCGAGCGCCACGCCGTCATTTCCTACTTTGGCAATGCGCGAGAGATCAGCGGGTTTTTCATCCGAAGGGGTGGGATCAATCTTGAAATCTCCCGTGTGGACAATCGATCCGTAGGGCGTCTTGACTACCACGCCCATGCTGTCGGGAATGGAATGATTCACATGAAAAAATTCCACTGCAAATCTCCCGAGTTTCAACTTTGTCCGTCGATCGATCTGGGTGATTCGAAATTTTTTGGCAATGCGTTCGTCATCTGGACTGGCCAGCAGCAGTTCTTTGGTCAATTTTGTTGCAAACATCGGGGGATGTCCCAGATCTGCCATCAAGTACTGTGCACCGCCGATATGGTCCAAGTGTCCGTGTGTGTAGATCACCCCACGAATTTTTTTCTTTCGTTCAACCAGATACGAAATATCTGGGACGATCATATCGACGCCCAGGTGTTCGGGAGAAGGAAATTCTACGCCCGTATCGATGAGAAGAATGTCATCTTTCCACTCAAGAAAAAGCATGTTTTGGCCCACCTGCTCCAGGCCTCCCAGCGGCACGACTTTGATTTCCCCCTGATCATTAAATCGCTGGGGGAGCCGATTCCTGCCCGGTGTGAGTGTCTGGTACTGCGGTGTGTTTTTCGAACGTTGCTCCGTTTTTTGAGGGGGACGGGGGCCTGATTTTTTGCCACGATTGAATCGATGTTTTTGGGGGGACGGAGAGGATTTTTGTCCCGATTTTTGGGGAGAAAAATTCCGTCTTTTTTGCTGCTCTGCAGATTTTTGCGGAGAGGAGGACGGCGGTTGATGCCTCTTTTTTTTGCGGCGAGGAGCCGGTTGTTCTCGTTTTGGCTGGGGCTGGTGGGCGCCAGAGGTAGGAGCAGATTTGGATTTGGGTTTTGCGGGATCGTGGAGAAGGCCAGATTTTTGCAAAAAATTGGTGAGTTGGTCGTCGTTGGGAGTCATAGAAAAAGAAAAAGTACAAGTGGGTACTCCCCCGTACGGAGGAGTCTTCATTTACAGAAGGAGCGAAAGAGCGTTTCTCGTTTGACGGTGGGACGAGGGGAGAGCGCAGGGCTTTCCGGGGTGTTTGTGTCACGGAGGACACCCGTCAGTTCGCGGAGAGTATACACAGAAACGAAAAAAAAGCAATGACTTCTTGTGCGCTGAGAAAAAACGAGAGCAGATTTGAAAAAAAAGAATTTTTGTGGTACAATCCCCTGATTTCAAAATAAAAAATCATGAAACAGCTTCGGCACACCGCTTTCAGTAGCACCTGGGGACGATTTCTGTGGAATGCTCCCGATGCAGAACACTTTGACTGGCACAAAGAAGTCGGCAGTCCGGGCAAGGACAAACAAGAAGCCCGCAATACTTTTTATGAAAAACTCGGGCAGGAAAAACAGGATCTCCGTGCGGAGGTTTTGGAAAAGAAAGAACTTTTTTTCTCTGATGAATTACTCTCGATTCAATTGGCTCGTTTTTTCGGTGAATTACAGGAGGGCAATGTAGAGGGAAAAAACTGGGGCAAAGACACGCACAAAAAAACATTCGATGTCCTCAAGCGACTCACGGATATGGGACTCAATGTGGACAACCCCAAAAACTTCGTTGGAAAGAAACTGATTTTTGATGCCGATGGAGAGATCACCCTTGAAAAAATTGGCAAAGGGTTGAAATGGGAAAAGGACGAGAAAAAGCAAGAACAGAAACAAGAAAAACCAGTCGAAAATTCAAAACAGCAAAAACGAATCCAAGAACTCGAGGCAGAAATCGCCAATCTCAAGAAACAGATCGAAGAAACACCGGTCGCAACAAAAGAGAAGAAAAACGGTCCGAACACTGACCAAGATGCAGCAAAAAAACAGGAATTGCTGGCGGAAATAGCACGACTTGAAGCGTTGCGGCAGCAGCAGCAAGAGCAAAAAAGGGAACAGGTGCAAGAAGAAAAAGACCTCCCCGCAGAAATTATTCAAGAAGAGGAAGAAAAACTCCGCACAGAAAAAGATATTCTCAAACAAAAGGAGTCTTGGCCCAAAACGGCGGAAGAAATTGAAGCGGAACACAAAGAGCTTCGCAAAAAAGCTGAGGAAAAAATCCCAGAACTCCAGCAAGAAATCGATGAGCGTCAGGCAGAGGTAAAAGAAGTCGCAGAAGCGGCAAAAACCTCTTTGGAACAGGCAAAAAAAAGCGAGATTTCACCGGAAAAGATTTTGGAACTTCAGAAAAACAGTCGTGAAAAACTTGAAAAAGCGCAGGATAAAATTGCTCAAAAAGAGCGAGTGCTCAAAGCAACAAGAAAGATCAATGCTTCCGAATTTGTGGGCAAAAACTCACGTGTTTTGACCATCGAAGATCTTTGGGAGGCAGAAGGACAGGAAACAGATTTGATGAAACAGTACCAGCAAACAAAGGAGACGGTGCAACAGGTGCGCAAAGATGGCAATTGGCATCAGGTAGAAAATCGAGCGGTTTTTGAAGACTTTGAAACAGAAGTTCAAAAACTCGATCGTCTCAAAAAAGCGAAGAAAGTTCTCGAGCCAATGAACATTGATCAGCCATCGGTCGATCAGTTTTCCTCTCTCCAAGAAACGCGGAAATGGCTTGAAGAAGCGAAAGAACGAGGTCCTATCGAAGAAAAACTTGGCACAGACGAAAATCCTCCTGAGGAAGAAAAAGCAGGAAGTAATCTCGATAAATTTTTACTTCTGGAAATTCGCGTGGATCATTTGCACAAAGTGCAGGACGTACAGGACTTGCTGCAAGGGAGTGAAGAAAAAGGATTTGATCCACTCCCCGCGCCTGAAAATTTTCAAGAAAAAGATGTCGATCAGTACTTGCCCCACATCACACAGGCAAATGCTGACATCATCAACTACGATCTCAAAGCACCAGAACTGGAAGAGAATCAGAAGTACGAAGATGTGGATCCAGAATATTTTGAAGGGAAATATCTCGAAGATTCTCTGGCACAAAAGGCAGAAAAACTGGGAAAACTCGTGGAAAAATTTGCGCTTTTTGGCAAATTGGATGTTGCTTTGGAAGATATTCCCAATCGCTTGAAACGGGACAAACTTCGCAAACGAGAGTTGAAAAAAATTGATGATCCAGAAGATTTGAGTAAATACAAATCAGGAGTGGATGTGATCAAAAATGTGCTCCGAGAGCTTTGGAAAAATCACTACGCCACTCCAGATGCACCATTTGAAGAATTCCAGAAAATTCAATTGAGGGCGCTTCCTGCGCAGATGAAACAAGAATTGGAGAATCGAAATAAAAATGCTTACGAAGAATTTCAAAATATTCTTCAAAACTACGAGACATTAGAAACGAACGTTGAATTTAATGAAGCTATTGAAAGCCTTTAAAAAAGCCCTTTCGTTCAAAACCAAAAACTCCCCGATCTCCGGGGAGTTTTTTTAAAAATTCTTTTGAGATCCCGCATGCGCGGGATACATTCCATCAGCCGCTCTCCCGACACGTCGGGATTACGGGGTGTCATTTACATCTTCGTGGCCATCTCGACAAATCGGCAGGAGTAGCCCCACTCATTATCGTACCAGGCGAGGACTTTGACCAGGTCGTCGATGACCATCGTCTCACTGGCGTCCACGATCGAGCTGCGGGAATCTCCCTGAAAATCTTTTGACACGAGTGGTCGTGTCTCAAATCCCAAAATGTGGGGCATGGAGTCACTGGCTTTTTTGAGCACAGCATTTACCTCTTCAGCGGAAGTTTGTTTTTTGACCTTCACCACCAGATCCACCAGCGACACGGTGGGCGTGGGGACGCGGACAGCGAGGCCGGTGAGTTTTCCATTCAGCTCCGGGCAGACGAGCCCCACCGCCTTGGCAGCTCCGGTGGAAGTCGGGATCATGTTTTGCCCGGCCGATCGTGCCCGGCGGAGATCCTTGTGCCCGACATCCAGGACGCGTTGATCGTTGGTGTATGCGTGAATGGTAGTCATGAGCCCAGATTCAATTCCAAAATTGTCCTGTAGCGCTTTTGCTACGGGAGCCAGACAGTTGGTCGTGCAGCTGGCGTTGGACACGAGTTTGACCTCCGGGGTGATCGCTTCATCATTGACCCCCAGCACGACGGTGGTAAATCCTTCTGATTTCGCCGGAGAGGAGAGCAGCACTTTTTTTGCGCCCTGATCCAGATGCGGCTGGACTTTTTCTACCGTGCGAAACACGCCCGTACACTCCATCACAATGTCGATTTCGAGCTCTCCCCAGGGCAAATCCGAGATTTCCCGCGTCGAAAAGCTGCGAATTTTGTGTCCTCCAACTTCCAAAAATTCTTGTGCGCCTTCTTGGCTGAGTTTTACCTCCTGCTCAAAGGTGCCATAGTTGGAATCAAACTGAAACAGATGCGCCGTCATCTCCGTGGGAGAAGGGTCATTGATCGCGACGAGCTCCAGTTCGTCGGCATATTTTGTCAAAATTAAACGAGCCGCAGCGCGTCCAATGCGGCCAAATCCGTTGATGGCAATGCGTTTTTTCATGGAGAGAGGGGAAATTTTTAAAAAAAAAGACGTCCGCAGTCTAAAATGTTTTTGAACTCTTGTGAAGAAAATTGAGCAAATTCGAAAAAAGTTGCCTTTTCCTGCTCGGCGTTTTACACTCCGTGCGACATGTTTGTTTCTTGCACTTGCACCACGACCCGTACCACCGGATAATTTTCGGAGGTCCCCTGGTGGAGTAAGTGGACCTCCGAGAGTCGGAGGTTTTTTGTTCATAATTTTTTGCCCCTTGCCCATGTGTTCGCACGATGACGATCTCGAACTCCGCCGAAAACACACGGCCTCACACGTGATGACCGCGGCGGTCAAAATGCTGTACCCAGACATCCGTTTAGGCGTTGGGCCGTGGACGGATGAGGGTTTTTACCAAGACTTTCTTTTTCCCGGCGAGCCGCCGTCTGACAAGGAATTCAAAAAAATTGAGAAAAAAATGCGGTGGATCGTCAACAAAGACTTCCGCATTGAAAAAAAAGAATTCTCCGAAGCAGAAGCCCGAGAAATTTGGAAAAATGATCCCTTCAAACTCGAGCTCATCGACGAAATTGTTTCCCGGGGAGAACAGATTACGGCATACGACTTCGTCGATGAATCTGGAAAAGTGTTTTATCGCGACATTTGTGGGGGTCCGCATTTATCCTCCACGGGGGAGCTTGGGGTCTTTCGTCTGACTCGGACGGCCGGAGCATACTGGCGGGGAGACGAAAAACGAGAACAGTTGACCCGGATTTACGGGGTTGCCTTTGCCACCTCTGAGGAGCTTGAAAAATATGAAAAAATGCTCGAAGAAGCCGCGAAGCGGGATCACCGAAAGCTGGGAAAAGAGCTGGATCTGTTTGCTTTTGATGAAGAAATCGGTCCAGGGCTGCCGCTGTGGCTTCCCAACGGAAATGTCATCAAGGATGTGCTGGAAGATTGGGCAAAGGAAACAGAACGCAAATGGGGTTATCAGCGGGTGACGACCCCCGTGCTGACCAAGGAACACCTTTTCTATACCTCCGGACATCTGCCGCTGTACAAAGAAAGTATGTATGCGCCGATTGAAATTGAGGGGGAAAACTACTACCTCAAGCCGATGAACTGTCCCTTTCACCACAAAGTGTTTTCCGCCCGCCCTCGGAGTTATCGCGAACTCCCGCTTCGCTTGGCCGAGTACGGGATCTGCCATCGGTACGAGGATTCGGGAAGTCTCTTTGGCCTGATGCGCGTGCGGGGGATGTGCATGAATGACGCGCACATCTACTGTTCGATGGAGGATGCCATTGAAGAATTTATTCAAGTAATCCGTCTGCACGAGTACTACTACAAAAATTTGGACATCAACGAATACAAGATGGAACTCTGTCTGCGTGATCCCAAGAAAAAAGACAAATATCACGGGGAAGAAAAAGATTGGCAATTGGCCGAAAAAATGTCCATCGAAGCCATGGAAAAATCCGGCGTTCCCTTCAAAGTCATTCATGAGGGGGCTGCGTTTTATGGTCCCAAAATGGATTTCCAAATCACGTCCTCAATCGGTCGAGAGTTTACCGCTTCGACCAATCAGCTGGACCTATACATGGGCAAAAAATTCAATCTCGAATTTATCAACAAAAAGGGAGAAAAAGAAACGCCGGTGGTCATCCACCGGGCGCCACTGGGAACCCACGAGCGCTTTATCGGCTTTCTCATTGAGCATTTTGCGGGGGCATTCCCGGCGTGGCTCGCTCCGGTGCAGGTGGCGGTACTTCCGGTGGCAGAAACGCATGCCGGATTTGCCCAATCGGTTGTTTCTGCTCTTCGCGAGGCGGGATATCGTGCTGAATTTTTGGATCCGACCGATTCGCTCGGCAAACGCATCCGCGAGTCGCAGACGCGCAAAATACCGTTTACCGTGGTGGTGGGAGACAGTGAAGTTTCTTCAAAGAAGCTGACGGTACGAAAATACGGCGAGCAAAAAGACAGCCAAATGTCACTTGCCGAGCTTCAGAAACTTTTGCAACGGAAAGACGATTGACCCGACTCCCCGCTCCAGTACAATTTAGGTCCGCATGACTCGTATTTTTTCGCTCGTGACCGGCCTGGCAAAACTGAGTTTTCTTTTCTGCTTTTCGTTCGGGATTTCGTGTGGGCATGTTTCAGCAGAAGCTGCTCCCTGTGATCATTTTGCGCATTTTGAAACACAAAAAGCATTCCAAAAAACAGCCTGTGATCAGTGTTTGAAATCAGAGAAAGCCTGGGACGATCCGGTCGTTTTTTCTTCTTCTCATGTTCCCATTCCGCCTCCTCCAGTGGTCGATTTGGCCAGGTGGCAGCTTTTTTCCGTCCCAAAGAGCCCCTTGCCCGTGTTTTCTTTGACCCCAGAATTTCAGTGGAAACATCAACTAAAACAGCAGATTCGGTCGATTGTGTTGGTGATCTAAAATTTTTTGTTCCTCAAAAAAACATTCTTTTCCTCTTAACTTTCTTTTTTTCATGCTCAAACATACGTTCGGTTTCGGATTGCTCGCGCTCGTGATGAGTGGGGGGCTCTTTCTCTATTCGCAGAGTGCAGCCCAGACAATTGCGCCTGCAGAGACCACTCCCGTCGCACAGACAGGCTGTGGGTGTGGCAAAACTTCTTGCCAGTCTTCCGCCCCGGCAGAATGTAGCGGAAGCTGCGGTGGCAGTACCTGTGGTCGTGCCAAGGCCCCGTCTGCGTGCGGAGCGTTCTAGTCGGAGAAACACAATTTCTCCTCTCCTGCGTCAATCCTCGTCGGTCTCCGGGCCGGCGGGGATTTTTTTTGACTCGAGAGAAGGATTTTGAAACAATACATTTGAGCGCCAGCCGCTCCTCTCTTTGCTTTCTCAATTATGGCCAAAAAAAAGAACCGATTTCCGTTTCTGGCCGAAACTATCATTGGCATTCTTTTGCTGGTGGGGATGGTTTTTGTTCTCGCCAAAATTCGATTGGTTCAGCCGAGAGATGTTTCTCCAGTGGCTGCAGAAGAAGTTGTTTTGGAGGAATCGTTGCCCGTTTTGGAGATTGAATTTGATGCTGACTCAGACGTGGGAGCTTCGGACGTTTCTCTGGAGAGCGAGACCCCGCCTCCAGCAGAGGAGAGCGTTCCCACAAAAACTTCAACAGAATCACCTTCCGCGCCATTGACCGCGATGGAATTAGTCGAGCGGTATTTTGAGGCATACAACACTCGAGAATTTCAGCGAGCATGTGCCATGCTGTCTGGTCGAAAATGCGATCCCCAGTCTCGGGCCGGCGTGGAGCGCTTTGCCGAAGAGTACGACAAGCTCGTCGATGGATACGATGAAGTGTACGTTTGGCTTCCTTCCATTCCCGATGATTTTCACAGTGAGGTGGTATGCGTCCAGTACGAATACCAGTACAAAAACGATCCCAACACGAAAACGGTTCAAGAGGTGATGAGCTACTACGTCCGTCCGCGTGAGGATGGCTATCGTGAGATCACGGCTCGGGTCTGTGAGCAGAAATTTCTCAACGAAGTTCAAGAGGTGGATTGCCCCCTGATTGCAAACCGACGGTTTTGCGTGGAGGAATAGGCAATTACAGATTCCAAATAATAAATGGGAAAATCCCCCCGTCCCCCTTTGAAAAAGGGGGGGAAGTTTTGAAGCAGAGAAGCAGGGACGTTTTGAAGAAAAAAAGCACAAAACAAATGTTCAAAAATTGAGATTTGAGATCTTCAAAGAAATTTGCCCGCCTTCGTCAAGACTTCGGCGAGGCACTCATACTTGCAGCCACTCACGCGTTCGTGGGCAAGCATGGTGGTGCACGAGAGAGGACCTTCCCCCGCCTGGGGCGGGGTCAGGACTTCGTATGAACCTACGAGGTTCAAGCCCCTGTGACTGCGCAACAGAAAACATCGTCTGATCCACAAGGGATCACACGATATTTTTTCTCGTGGTGCACGAGAGAGGACTTGAACCTCCACGGGAGAATAATTTCCCACTAGCCCCTCAAGCTAGCGCGTCTACCAATTCCGCCACTCGTGCTCGTCGTTGCTCGCCTGCGCGCGTTTCGTTCTCCGCTTGCGCGGAGTACTTCACTGGCTTGGCGGCTCCTCCTCTCTCCATCCCGACACGTCGGGACGGGGGCCCCAAGAGAAACGTTCTGTTTGCTCGGAGGGTCTTCGAGAAGAAATCCGAAAAGAGCGCGGCGATTGTATTTTTCTCGGGAAATTTGTCAACGTCCTTCGCATTCAAACATTGACAGCGGAAAAAAAAGAAGATACAGAGAAGCCGTTGGTCGATTTCCTGAGTTTTCAGAGAAGTCTGCCAGAAGGAATTTGGCAGGGAGAACGTACACAGTCATAGATAATAAATTTGGTTTTCACTCCTTAAAGTACCCTCCCTGCCAAACAATATTCCCAAGGTGTCTGCTCTCAATAATTTTTTCTCCGGTTGATTCTGCGAGAGAGACGAGAGCAGCACCTTTTCCTTTTGCTGTAAAATTTTTGTCAAAACCGCTACACTGGGCGCGATGAATTTTTCGGAAAAACTGGAAGCGGCGGTGAAGAAAAAACATTCTTGTCTGATGCTGGGCCTGGATCCCAATCCGGACAAAATGCCAGACTTTTTGCCCAAAACAGCAGCAGGGGCGGAGGATTTTTGCACGCAAATTTTGGAGGCGACCCATGATCTGATCTGCGGGATCAAAATCCAGATGGCGTATTTCGAACGGTTTGGTTCGGCAGGGATTGCCGCGGTGGAGCACTTGCTCGCCAAAGCGAAAGAATTCGATCTGATCACGATGGTCGATGGCAAACGCAACGACATCGGCTCCACAGCCGAAGCGTACGCCGAAGCGTATTTGTCTGATGGTCCACTGGGGGCCGACTGCTGCACGGTCAATCCATTTCTCGGGACGGATGGGGTAGCACCGTTTGTCCAAAAATGCGAAGCAAACGGACGCGGGATTTTTGTCCTGGTGCGCACGTCCAATCCTTCTGCTCTCGAATTTCAGGGGGGCAAGGCCGAGGTGTCCCTCCGAGTCGCCGAAAAAATTGAAGAGTGGAATGTGACGACCCAGTCGGCACAAAACATGCTGTCTTCCGTGGGGGCGGTAATCGGCGCAACAATCGATCCCCAGCTGCTCAAATTTTTCCGTGAGGAAATGCCGCATGCGTGGTTTCTCTGCCCAGGAGTTGGAGCACAGGGCGGCTCGCTGGAGGCGGTCAATGACGTCAAGGTCAACGGACTCGGGGTTCTCATCCCAGTGTCTCGTTCCGTGCTGTACGCGAGTCAGGAAAAAGACTTCGTCGCCGCCGCGCGGGAGGAGATGCAGAAATTGTGGGAGCTGCAGCAGTGAGTTTGTTTTAGCATTCCAACGGACGTGAAAACCTCAAACTTTTTTGTCATTCCAGCGAATATTGGAATTCAGAATCTTCCTAAAGCCCTGGATTTTTAATGAGACCAAAATACAGATCCTTCCAGGTAGGATTTTCTTTTTCAATCAGTTCTAATTTCCACTTTCGTTTCCAGGGCTTGAGTTGTTTTTCTCGCTCAATGGTTTCTCTCGCGCTGTCGTACATTTCGTAGTGCACGAGTGTTTTGATGCCATATTTCTTGGTAAATCCGGCAATTTCTCCGTTTTTATGCTGACAAATTCGAGTGACCAAGTCTCCGGTCACGCCAATGTAGAGTGTTCCATTTCGCTTGTTTGCCAGGATGTACACGCAAAACTGCCGATCCATTTTTCTGGATTGTAGAATTTCTCTGGATCCCAAATCAAGTTTGGGATGACCAGGATTCTTTTTCTGTCATTCCAACGAACGTTGGAATCCAGTTTTTTTATTCCAGCACCGCCTTAATCCTCCGCACGCCGCGAGAGGAGGATTCTTCTTTCTTGATTTGAAACGTCCCCAGGTCGCCCGTGCGCTTCCAGTGCGGGCCGCCACAGAGCTCGCGGGACCAGGCTTTTCCCGTTTTGTCCCGAAAGGTAAAAATTTTCACGGTGTCGGGGTATTTTTCCCAGAAGGCCCCGACGATGGTGGGGTCTTTTTCCGCGTCGGCTTTTGGCACTTCCTCCAGCGTCTGCTCGGCATCGGCAGCGATGGCGTCATTCACATATTTTTCCACCGCGGCTTTTTGCTCCTCCGTCATTTTTTCCTCGTGACTGAAATCAAATCGCAGCCGCTCAGGAGTGATGTTTGAGCCACGCTGCTCGACGTGCTCGCCCAGGACCTTTCGCAGTCCCGCCACCATCAGATGGGCAGCGGTGTGCAGTTTCACGGTCGCCTCAGTGGTGTCCCCGAGGCCCCCCTTAAATTTTTTCTCCGAATTAGCACGAGATAGCTCCTGATGTTTTTGGAATTCTTTGTTGAATTCTTTTTCATGAACAAAAAGATTGTATTCTTCGAGTTCTTCGTTAATCATTTCCAAAGGGAATCCGTAAGTTTGATAAAGATCAAAGGCGTCTTTCGCACTGATACAATTAATAATTTTTTCAGATGGGAGTCGAGATTCATCACTTTTAGGATTTAAACCTTCAATAGATAATCCACGAGCCCTCAATCCATATTTTTTGATAAGCTTTCGGAATTCTTTTAACCCTTTTTTTAACGTTTTTCGAAATAATTCTTCCTCTCGCCCCAGCTCATCCAGAATAAATTCCTGATTTTTGACCAGCTCCGGATAATTCTTTCCGAGTTTCTCGATCACGACTTCCGCCAGCGGGAGGGTGAGATTTTCTTCCACGCCGAGCTTCATTCCGTGTCGGATCGCCCGGCGGATGAGTCGTCGAAGGATGTATCCCTGATCGGTGTTTGACGGCTGGATCCGATCGCCCAGAAGGATCGTGGAGGTGCGGATGTGATCGGCCAGGATGCGGGCAGAGCGATTGATCTCCGTTTCCGCGGTGGGATTTTGCGCAATATCGAGATGTCCCGACAGCTCTGCAATTTTCTCCAAAATTTCTGCAAATGCGTCGGTCTCGTACACGGAGGATTTTCCGTTGAGCACGGCCACAGTGCGCTCCAGTCCCATACCCGTGTCGACATTTTTTTGCGGGAGTTTTTCGAGGATCCCGTCTGCTTTTCGGTTGAAGGTCATAAATACATCATTCCAGATCTCGACCCAGCGAGGATCATCGTGCGTTTTTTCAAAATTTTCCGGTGCGGAATTTTTTCCTGTCCAAAAAAACATCTCGGTGTCTGGGCCACAGGGGCCGGATTCACCTTTGGACCACCAGTTGTCCGATTTTCCCAGAAAGGCAATTCGTTCTTCGGGAATTCCCGCCTGTTTCCACATTCCTGCGGACTCCTCATCTCGGGGGGCATCATCGTCCCCGGAAAATACAGAGACCGCGAGTTTTTCCACGGGTAACTCTAGGGTTTGAGTTAAAAATTCAAAACTCCAGGCGATCTGTTCTTGTTTGAAATAATCTCCGAGCGACCAGTTGCCCAGCATCTCAAAAAACGTCAGATGTACGCCGTCACCGACTTCGTCGATGTCACCGGTGCGGATACATTTCTGGAAATTTGCCAGCCGGACACCCGAAGGGTGAGACTCTCCCATGAGATACGGCACCAGCGGGTGCATGCCAGCATTGTGAAAGAGGGCCGTGGGGTCGTTTTCTGGAATCACGCCGGCCGAGGGCACGATGGCGTGGTCATTTTGTTTCCAAAAATCAAGCCATTTCTGCCGCAAGTCATCAGTGGTTATCATTTTTTCACCTCAAAAAATCAGCCCGCAGAAAATACCGGAGTTTGGGCTGTGGGTCAATCTTTGTCCTGTTCGGGACAGGTTTTGAGCGCGTGATCAAGTCGCTGATCTTTCTCAAGGGCTTCTCTTAATTTTGGATTTATATCTGGACTCGTCGCGAGTTTGTACCCCGGAGAATTGTGTAAATCTTGGATATCAGAAAAATCTTTTGGATGAATTTTTTTATTCATTTTACAACTATTTATAAAACACTTTGATCGCGCGGCCAGAGCCTTCTCCAATTGAGTCAGTGGTGAGATCGGGAAAATTCTCGGCCACCCAGAGATGGACGAGGCGGCGGTAGTACGGACTCATGGGATTCAATTTGATCTCTGAGAGATTGCGCTCTTTCATCAGATCAATCGTGCGTTCGACTTTCTCGAGCACTTTGTCTTCCTGATCCTTGCGATAATTGTCGACATCGACCGTGACAAACACCTTTTCTTCGTTTTGCGCCCAGAGAATACTCTTCAAAAGAATCTGAATGGCCTGCAGTGTCTGACCGCCACGACCGATGAGACGGGAAGCATTTGGAGCTTCAATATTGGCTCGATAGTGGCTATTTTCTTCGCTGACAGTGATGACATCGTATTCTGCTCCAAACTCGTCGAGGAGGAGTTTCAGCGTTTTGTGAATGATCGTTTCCATTTCGGACGGAATAGTACAAATTTTAAAACCAAGGTCAAGCATTTCCCTCCTAGCCGCCGCCGAGCATCTGATATTTAATCAAGTACACGATCAGCCACGCCAAAAAGGTCACCGCCAATCCAGTCAGGGCATATCGAATGGTAGTTTTTGCCTTTTCTTTGTCGTCAGAGACCCCGCTAATCATCAGCTGAAATCCGCCATACAGCAGGAAAATCACCGCAATTGATCCGGCGATCTTTGCCCCCAGATCGATCAGTTTCACAATAAAAATGAACACATCGTCCAGATGGAGATCACCCGTTTGGATTTTTTCTGCGAGGGCTGGGTTGGTGTCTTCACTCGGCAGGACCCCATCAAAATCTTCACTCCGTTCAAATCGGGCGGGATTGTTGTTTGGTGCTTGTGCTCTCACGGGGCTCCATCCGAGTCCGAGGATCAGGAGGAGAAATGCCACTGCAAAAGATTTTTTCATAGGTTCGTGGGAAATTTTCCGAGAAACCCGTCCAAAAGTCAAACTCCAGTTGACTTTTGCTTTCGGATTTTTACAATCCCGGCGAGTTTTTTTACCCGTCCTTTTCATGGCCCAAAAACAACCCGTCCCTCTCAGACAAGTCCGAAACATCGGCATCATCGCGCACATTGACGCGGGCAAAACAACCGTCACCGAACGGGTTCTCTTTTATACCGGTCGCACACACAAGATTGGTGAAGTTCACGAAGGCGAGGCGACCATGGACTGGATGGAGCAAGAGCAGGAACGAGGGATCACGATTACCTCAGCCGCGACGACCTGTTTTTGGAAAGACTGTCACATCAATATCATTGACACCCCCGGACACGTGGATTTCACGGTCGAAGTCGAGCGCTCGCTGCGTGTACTGGATGGAGCGGTGACCGTTTTTGACGGAGTAGCCGGAGTGGAACCGCAGTCCGAGACTGTCTGGCGTCAGGCCGATAAATACAAAGTGCCGCGTATGTGTTTCATCAACAAGTTGGATCGTACCGGTGCTTCTTTTTGGGGATCCTATGACTCGATCACAGAGCGACTGACCAAAAATGCATTTCCGATCCAGATTCCGATCGGGACCGAATCAGATTTCCGCGGGATCATCGATCTGATCACGATGAAAGCATCACTCTACTACGATGATCTGGGCAAGGACGTCCGTGTGGAGGATGTTCCAGAAGAATTTAAAGCAGAAGCCGAAAAGTGGCGGGAAAAAATGCTGGAAAAAGTCGCCGAGTCAGACGAAGAATTGATGGAAAAATATTTGGCGGGCGAAGCATTGTCCGAAGAAGAGATTCTCACCGGCATGCGCCGGGCGGTGGTGGCCAACCACTTTGTCCCCGTGCTCACCGGGACAGCCCTCAAAAATAAGGGCGTTCAGCCCCTGCTCGATAAAGTCTGTGAGCTCCTTCCCTCACCACTGGAGGTTCCCGCAGCAGAGGGAGAGGATGTGGACGATCCTGAGAAAAAGATTCTCTGCCCACCCGATAAAGAAGACATTCTGGCTGCGCTGGCCTTCAAAATTGCCACCGATCCGTACGTGGGACGCCTTTCTTTTGTTCGAGTGTATTCCGGAAAACTGGAATCCGGATCATACGTATACAATGCCTCTTCTGGAAAGAAAGAGCGCATTGGACGGCTCCTCCTCATGCATGCCAATCACCGCGAGGAGGTCCCTGAAATTCGTGCCGGGCACATCGGGGCCATCGTGGGACTCAAGGCAACAAAAACAGGGGACACACTGTGTGATGAAAAGCACCCATTGCTCCTCGAAAATATTGAATTTCCAGAGCCCGTGATCTCGATCTCCATCGAACCCAAAACGAAAGCAGATCAGGAAAAAATGGGATTGGCGCTCCAAAAACTCGCCGAAGAAGATCCCACCTTTCGTGTCGAAACCGACGAAGAAACCAATCAGACGATTATTTCCGGAATGGGCGAGCTTCATCTGGACATCATCGTTGATCGCCTCAAACGGGAATTTAAAGTTGAAGCAAACATCGGACAGCCACAGGTCGCGTACCGCGAAACGATTCAGACGGAGGTGGATTCTGAGTACGTCCACAAAAAACAGACGGGAGGACGCGGGCAGTTTGCGCATGTCATCTGCAAGGTTCGCCCGGGAGAGCCCGGCAGTGGATTTGTGTTTACCAACTCCATCAAGGGTGCCTCGATCCCCAACGAATACATCCCTGGTTGTGAAAAAGGATTTCGCGAAGCCATCACCCACGGCGTACTCGCTGCATATCCTGTGGTCGACGTGGAGGTCGAGCTGATCGACGGAAATTACCACGATGTGGATTCGTCTGAAATGGCGTTTAAGATTGCTTCCAACCAGGCATTCAAAGACGGAGCCAAACGGGCCAAACCGGCGCTCTTGGAGCCGGTGATGAAGGTCGAGGTTGTTACTCCCGAGGATTACATGGGAGACGTCATGGGCAATATTTCCTCCAAACGTGGCGTGATTCAAGAACAGGGAAACCGAGGACTCAACAAGTTTATTCGCTCACGGATTCCGCTGGGAGAAATGTTTGGATACGCGACAGAGCTGCGCTCAATGACCCAGGGACGGGCGAGCTATACCATGGAATTTGCCGACTATCAAAAAGTCCCCACCAACGTCGCCGAAAAACTGATCGCCGACCGAAAGGGGTAGTCAATTACAAATTACGAATTAAAAATTACAGATTCAAAAGTTGAATCAAAAAAAAGCACCTCGAAGATCGGGGTGTTTTTTTGACATTTTCCCTAAAATCTGCAAAAAGTATTTTTGATGGAAAAATCTTTTGAAGAAAAAACAGCGTCCAAAGACGCGCTTCGCCAGTTGCTTTTTCAAAATTCGGGAGAAAAACAGCAAGCAATCCATTTCAATGATACCCTCCTCGTGGGAGTCAATCACTTGCCGATCATTTTGGAGCAGCTGTCCAATCGTCCGCTGGGCAATCTTTTGGTGCTGGGCCCAGTTTCTCAGGAACTTTTTCAAAACATCTGTCTCGAAGAAGTGAGCAACTGCATTCGAAAAAAAATAGTTTTCCTTTCTCAAAACGGCAGCATTCCTCCAGAAAAAATCCTCAAAACACTTGGTGCGACGGCACTGTCTGTGGATGCATTTTTGGCAGAAGATTCTCCCGAATGGCAGGGTATTCAATTCTGATCACGACAGTTTTTTCAGTAGCTGGGTGAGGAGTTCTTTTTTCTTTCCCAAACTTTCCTCATCCCGCGCCTCGATCCGGATGGCAATTTTTGGACTGGTGTTTGAGCACCGCACGATCCACCATTCACCATTTTCTCCGTCCCAGCGGACGCCATCGGTGGTGTCGAGTGTTTCAAAATTCTTCCTGAGTTCGGTTTTCATCTGCTCGAGGATTTCAAATTTCTGTTCGTCTGGGACTTCAAATTTTTCACTGAATTCCACCAGATCGGGCCAGCGGACGGTCACCTCGTTTCGCAGCTGGGGAAAGTGCTCCATCGCGGCCAAAAATCGAAAACTTGCCAAACACGCGTCGTCGTGCCCATAAAAACTTTCTCCCAGCATAAAATGCCCTGACTGCTCGCCCCCGAGCTTCGCCCCGTGTTTTTTCATCGCTGTTTCAATAAAAGAGTGGCCCGTTTTACTTCGGACAACCTTGCCGCCAATCTCCCGAATTTTCTCCGCCAAAGTTGCTGAGCTCATCGCATCCACGACGATGGTTTCGCCCGGATTTCTATTCAAAAAGTCGGCCGAGAGCACAAAGAGAATTTTATCCGCATTCAAAATTTCTCCCGTGTTGAGCACGACGCCGAGCCGATCCCCGTCGCCATCGTACGCAAAGCCAAAGTCGGCTTGGTTTTCTGTCACGGCTTGAATCAAGTCCTGCAGATTTTCCTCTCGCTCTGGGTCGGGCTGATGGTGAGGAAAACGGGTCTGCAGATCGCAAAAAAGCTCGACGACCTTGTGCCCGGCGTTTTGCAGTACTTCTGGAAAAAAAGGTCCAGCCACGCCATTTCCGGCGTCGACGACGATTTTTTTGGGCTGCTGCTTGGGGGTGATTTGTTGGAGTTTTTGCTGGTATTTCCCAAAAAAATCAACCACCTCACAGCGCTCTTTGCATTCGCCCAAATGCGTGTCTGACGGGCAGTCCAGACACTCGGAGCGTTGTTGGATTTTCTGAATTTCTTCGCCGCAGACCGCCCCATTTCGATCGGTGAGCTTGAGGCCATTGTCATCGGCGGGATTGTGGCTGGCACTGATCTGGACTGCTGCATCGAAATCTCCCTCGTGCAGCGCAAAATAGTTGACGGGGGTGGGGAGGAGGCCGCCCCACGTTACTTCCGCTCCAGAGGCCTCCAGTCCTGCCACGACGGCGGGCCAGAGCTCGGGCATGGACTGTCGTCCATCCCCCGAGACAAAGAC
The DNA here is from genome assembly GCA_021734785.1 of Candidatus Altimarinota bacterium. Lineage (GTDB taxonomy): Bacteria > Patescibacteriota > Gracilibacteria > UBA4473 > UBA4473 > JABGQW01. The sequence continues at coordinate 131,506 of JAIPIF010000002.1, forward strand.
TTTTGGATTCGAGAGCGAAAACTTCTCTGCCACGTATTCGCCAAACGCACGATTTACCACAAAAAATCCATCCTCATCAAAATCTTCAAACGCTCTGCCGCGGATGTCGTATGCCCGAAATATTTTTGATTTCAAGATCATCGGAATCCATTGTAGCGGAGGCATCCCGAAAACAAGAAAAAATTTTTGACACGATTTGACTTCTTTGTAAAATCACCGCGCAATTGAATCTTATTTTTCCATATTTTTTACCCCCTGTATTATGAAAAAATTCCTTCTGATTTCTGCTCTGATCGCGATGCCGATCCTTGGCGTCTCGGCCACACTGGACTCGCTCCAGGAGGCACGCATCCTTCGCAATGAAGGCGCGTTCCAAAACTTCTACAAAGGTCGCAGCGGTGACAGCGGTATTCGTGCCCGTGATCTGGAACCGTACTACTACCGCAACACCAACCTCACCAACAAACTGTACAAACGGAATGTCGGACACCGCGTGGATTACGAAGAGGTGGAAGTAGGAGACTTTCTTCACTGGAAACAGGCTCGTCGTGCCGCGTACTGGGATTCTCAGGGTGACAACAAAATTTATAAAGAAGCGTTTGGCTACATCCTTCGTCGACCGGAACAGTTCCAGCCACCGCACCAGCTGATCATCGAACAAGAAAAAAGCGACCTCGATGGACAGTTGTCCGGTCGTCAAAAACTGATGCGCCTGCAAAGTCTCCGCTAATTTTTTTCGCGCATTCAAAAAGCTCTTTTCTTTCCAGAAAAGGGCTTTTTTGTTGGTTGCATTTTCCGGGAGAATCCGGCACCATCGCGCCCGCAAAAATGAAGTCGTATCAGATCAAGACCTTCGGCTGTCAGATGAATTACTCCGATTCGGAGCGCGTCTCAAGCGTGCTGGATCGGTGTGGCCTGCGGAAGGCTTCGGCGGACGAAACCCCGGACCTGCTGATTTTCAACACCTGCTCGGTGCGCCAAAAATCAGAAGACAAAGCCATCGGGGCGATGCACGAGTTTCGGAAAAAAGCCCCCGATTCTCTGATCGGCGTGACGGGCTGCATGGTGCGAGAGACCGGGCACAAAGACATTTCTCGTGATGGACTGTTGCAGCATGATTTCGTGGATTTTGTGTTTCGCATCGAGGATGCAGCGCGGCTGCCAAAAATCCTCTCCCAATTTTCCGGATTGGAGTTTGTGCTCGAGGAATTTGAAAACTTCTTCGGCACGGGGGAAATCGAAAATTATTTTCGCATTGCCCCACAGGTATCCTCCCAGACGCAGGTGTTTGTCCCGATCATGCAGGGATGTGATAAATTTTGCACCTACTGCATCGTCCCCTACACCCGCGGACGCGAAGTCTCCCGGCCGATGACGGAGATTTTGGATGAGTGTGAGCACCACGCCAAAAATGGAGCGAAAGAAATTACGCTGCTGGGGCAAAACGTAAACTCGTACACCTCTGAAGGCGAAAAATCATTTCCCGACCTGCTGCGCGGCGTGGATCGACTTCATTCTCTCGGACTCTCGCGCGTGCGCTTTACTTCCCCGCATCCGCAGGACTTTACCGAAGAAGTGATCGATGTGTTGGCCCACATGAAAACAGCCTGTCCGTACGTGCACCTGCCGGCACAGCATGGATCCGATCGCATGCTGCGGGCGATGAATCGTAATTACACGGTGGCCGAATACGAGGAGATTGTTGACTCCCTCCGCAAACGAATCCCTGGGGTCTCCATTGCCACCGACATCATCGTGGGGTTTCCGGGGGAGACAGAAGAGGATTTTTGGCAGCTCTCGGAGTTTGCGCGTCGCATGAAATTTGATTTCTCGTACACAGCCATTTTTTCCCCACGAAAAAATACGCCCGCCGCGCGGATGAAAAAAGAATTTGTGCCGCCTGCTGAGCAAAAAGAACGCTTTCACGCTTTCGACAACATCATCAAAAGTACGGCCTTTGTCCGACGACAGGAGTGTGTCGGCAAGATGGTTGAGGTTTTGGTGGAGAGTTCTGAGCCGCAGTTGGGAGGGACGTTTCTCAATGGCGGACGCAGTCGGGAATTTTTCGAAACCTACTTTCTCTCCGATCAGCCACTTTTGGGTCAGGAAATTTCTGTGCAGATCACCGAACGAAAAGGGTACGTGCTGCATGGGGACTTCCTCGAGACAAAGAAGAAAAAGACACCGTCTCTGCGGGTCGTTTCGGCGTGAGTGTCCTTTTTTATGCCAGAAAACAAAGAAAAGCCCTTGTCTTTTTTGTGAAATCTTGCTACAATGTCCCGATTTCTTCAAAAAAAATCATGAAATTGCTCCGTTCCAGCTCCGGTGTGTCTGCGGACACAAAATATATTTCTTTTGCTTCGGTCATTGGCGATGAAGTGATGAATGCCCAAGTGGATGCATCTGCCGAGTGGGCCAAAGAAATGAAAAATGCCAAGATCTGGAGTCGTGAGGCTCAGAATGATTTAGCTGGAAAACTCAAAACGAAGATGGAACTGGAAAAAGCGAAGAAAGAATCTCTCGTGCGCCAAGTGCAGCGAGGAGACACCGTGGGGGCGATTGCCAAAGGGTTCCGTGACTCGGAGTTGCTCCAGAGTTCCAGTCTGTACAGCACGCAGGTGCGATACGAAAAAGGACTTGTCACAGGTGCACAAATCGAAAGATGGAACGAAACTCATCCGAAATATCCCATTTCTGACGCCGCTGCCGAGAGCATGGTCAATGGAACCGGATCTTTTGACCTCAGTCAGGCCAACTTCTTGCTTCCCGGGTGGTATGCACACGTAGAAGACAATGTGCTGGTGCTGAGTGCGGAAAAACAAGAGACGGTGGTGGAAAAAGAGGAAGAGAACATAGAAGAAGACAAAGAGGACGACCGAGAAGATGATCCCGCACGACAGGACAACAGTTTGGATGAAGAAGAGGACGAAGGCGAAGATGATAAAGAAGACAAAGAGGATGACCGAGAAGATGATCCTGCCCGACAGGATAATAGCTTGGATGATAATGAAGAGGACAAGGGAGAGGACTTGGACAACAAAGACGAAGATGATAAAGAAGATGACCGAGAGGGTGATCCTGCACGACAGGACAACAGCTTGGATGAAGACAAAGAGGACAGCGGAGAGGACGTGGACAAAGGGGAAGAGAATGAAGGAATTACTGAAGCTCTCAGGAAAGAATGGAATCGTCTCGCTGAAGCGTTTCGACTGGCACAGGAAAATATTCCAGAACTCAAAGAAGATCATTCAAACCTGGGTGATTTCGAAGAAAAAATTCATTTGGCACAACGAGCAAAACGCGCTCTGAATGAGTTCAACACAGAGCATGCGGGTGAAAATAGTATTGCGGAGGGAGTAGCACAGGACAAACTGGAAAAAGCAGAAGAAGAGCTGGAGGAAGCAAAAGCAAAAATTTCTTCCAAGCAAAAATGGAGCTGGAGATGGAATGCAATTCGCCGCTCACTGTTTCCCTGGACATAAAAAATTCAGACATGAAAAAAAGGCCGCTCGCAATGAGTGGCCTTTTAAAATAAATACTGTTTGAATTTTCTACTTATCGCAGCTCACCATCCAGACGCCATCGGCGTTTGTTTGTGGGAGAGGGAAAACTCCCCTCGCGACACAATCGCCGACTTTTCGGTCTACGACAATCAAACTCCGGCTTGGCCAGAGTGTTATGTCTGTGATTTTGGTGGTGACCATTTCCCCTTCTTCTTCGACGAAGAAGTACCACGTCCCCCCTTTCTCGCGGGAAACGATCAATGAATTTTTAATCGCATCCTTGGTGAAATCCGAGGAGCGAAAAGAGTTGGCATATTCAGCACCGCCGAGTTTTTGCCAATCCAAGGATTGCAGGGATGCCACCTGGGATTCCAGTTCGTTGATCGTGGAACCCTGTTCGTCAATAGTATCGTTCAGGGCAGCGATTGTCCTTTCGGTTGCAATGTTCTCGTTCAGCTCTGCAGTCCAGAGGAACCAGCCCACTGCGGCAGCAAGAAGACAGGTGATAAGAGGAAGGATATATCCCCAGCGAATTTTGATGGTGATTTTGTCTGCGGTTTTCTCCGGGACAAAAAGAGCATCAAATACTTCCGGATTTTTCTCCGGATTCTTCCCGACTTTCTTGATATCAAATATATCAAGGGGTTCCCATTGTCCACCGATTAACACTCTTTTATTCGTAGGATCAAAGGGAAGTCGCGAGACTTCTTTCTCTGAATTCCTGTGATAATACTCCCCCTTATATTTGCAGAGGATTATTTTTTCATCCAGATTTACGATGATCGCTTTGTCACGATCAATTTCGACCCCATTCTCAAATTTGTAGAATCCGCCCACATTTGCGGATCCGGAGATGGTGCATTCTTCATCCAGGTGGGGGACACCACCCTTCAGAAAAATAATGTAGAAAATGTCTACTTCATCTTCCTCTTTTATTATTCCATTGGGGAAGCGAAAATAGCAGCTTCCTGTTCCTTCTTTTCTTACAACTTGGGTGCATTCTTCATCTTGGAAGAATGTTCCATTTTTTGAATAAATCTTAGTTTTTGCCATGACATATCGAATTTAAATTAAACATAAAATGAATTATCTTTCATTTCACCTGACATCAGGTGAAAAATCCTGCGCGCGGAGCAAGACACGCACAAAAGATTTCACCCGATGTCCAGACCGGACATGTGGTGTGAGACTGCGGATTGTCAAAGAACCTCAAACAGAAATATCTGCCCTCCGAGACAGCTCGTCTGATGAGTCGCTGTCTACAAAAAGCAGGTGAGTCTGTTCGACTTCAAAGAACTGTATACAAAATACAGGAATTTGTTAAAAATGTCAAGTAGTTTCTCACTCAAACTCCACTACCGCGCGGAAATTTTGATCCACCAGATCGACCGGGCGACCGATGTTGTAGGTTTCGGCTTTAAACGTGCCTTCGACCGGCGAAATCGTCGTGAGGAGTTCGGTTTTTTCTCGCCCAGGAGTGCCGACCAGCTGCAGATTGTACGGACGCCAGTTGCGACTTCCTCTTTGTACCCGTGTGTCGTATGTCAGCTCGATTTCCAGTCGTTCTCCCGGGAGCACATTCATCGGGATTTCAAAAATTTTCCATTCCTCCTGCTCGCCAATCTCGATCGTCCCCGACGGGGAATCAAACTCCCGCAGCTCCGCGCCCCGTGGCACCCAGAGCCGGAGGACGGTACGGTTTTGGCCGTACCCCAGTTTCCACCAGAGTTCTTGGGTCAGCAGCGCTCTCCGCTCCTCCGGCCAGCGGGATTCCTGCAGGAGTTGGGAGAGTTCGCCGTACCGCAGGGCGTGATTGCGTACAATTTTGACCGTGTTTTGCACCCAGCCATCGGCTTGAATTTTGCTGTCATGCCGGAGTTTGGTCCACACAAATTTTTCCGACTTGTTTGCCCCGATCGACACGAAATCAAACAGCAAAAAGTTGTCCGCTTCCCGCTGCAGCTCCACACGACCCGCGAGCCCCCATTTTTCAAAAAGCCGCTGCAGCTCTCGACTCTCCGAAAACGCCAGCAGATTTTTTTGAGCGATAAACTGCTCCAGATCAAATTTTTGCACGTGCGGATCCTGGGTCAGCACCATTTCCGCGATCCGCCGGACTCGCTCCGGGGCCAGCAGGGCCTGGGCAAAATACATCACCGGATCCTTCACATTCATCCGCCCGGCAATCTTGGACTCCACGAGAAACTGCAGCATCACATCGAAATTTTGTGCATCGAGCGTTAGATTCCACTGGGGCATTTCGATGGGGCCGGTGAGTTTCAGAATCTCCTCAGCTACATTGAGATTCACCGCCAGCACGGTGCCCGGCCGGCGTTGCCCCGCCGCCTGAAAGAAGTTTTGGACCGTGGTCGCGCTCCGGGGGAAATCCGGCCAGAAATTGGCATCGCGCAGGGAGATGGTTTGTGACAATCCATGAAAAAACCCGGGAGAGGGGATCTGCTCTCGCACGTCGATCAGTCGATCGATGGCGTAGATATCTTCAAAATCCCACGAAAACGTCCCATCTTCTGCAAAATCGACCACCACCAAACTCCCCAGAAATCCGCCGGTGGAGCGGGGTTCGTTTTGGTTTTGCAAGAGGATCACCACGCGTTCCTCCTCCCGAGCAAATTTTTGCAGAATTCCTTCAAATCGGCGAATGTCCTGCAGGGATTTTTTTGCAAACCGTACGAGCTCGAGGAGCTTTTGTCGTTCAAGTTTTTCCTCCTCCTCTAGCAAAAATCCAGGAATTATCTGTAGGTTTCGCTCGATTTTTTCCAGGGAATTTTCAATCGACTCAAGACGCTCAAAAAAAGCAAAGGTCACAATTTTTTGTGGCTCGGGCGTCCCGGGGGTGATACGGATTTTTGTCTCGGCGTGCAGCGGAAATTGCTCCTTGAGCTGCTCGACTTCCGCCAGAATGTTTTGGACCTCCACGACAGAGCTTTTGACGGCCGATACCGGAAAAACACTGGGCAAGCGCTCGGCCTTCGCCGTGACGGCGTCCCATTTCTCAGGATTTGTTCCTGCCTCGCGGGCTTCAGCGGTCACTTCCAGGATGAGGGCTTTCATCTCTGGGAGTTGCTGCTGCACGACAATCCCGCCGGTGACCAGTGCCACCAGCAGCATCCCCACCAGCACAAAAAAGGTTCGCATGCGCGAGAAAATTAGCGGGTTTCTCGAGAATTTTCAAGCGGTCGGGAGTGATTGCTTCTCCCGACAGGTCGGGATCGCAAAAAACAGGTTCATCTGTTTTCTCGAGAATTCTCAAGCACTCCTGCCATGGCCATCACCGGTACGAAGAGAAGTGGGAAAAACAGCGAATTGACAAAACAGGCGTGGACGACCAGGGCCAGCAGTCCCGCCGCAAACCCCAGCGACACCGGATTTCTCTGCTGTCTCCAGGGTTGCCAGCCCTGCCACCAGAGCTTCCCGAGGAAAAAAAGATACACCAAAAACCCCAGAACTCCGCTTGTCACAAGGGTGGTGAGGTGTGTGCTGTCCGCGCCGCCGGCGGAATAATAATTTTCATCGACAATGCCCTCCTCCGCTGCCGCCCAGCGGTACGTGCCGTACCCCGTTCCGACGATGGGCGATTTCTCCCAGAGAGTCAGCGATTTTTTCCAATTCATCAGCCGCAGAGAAGCGGTCGGATCGATTTCATCGGTGTCTCGCAGAATGATGGATCGGGCGGTCCCGGCCAGCTCTCCAATCCGTTTTTGGGCGCGCGGACTGGCTGCGATCCCCAGTGCCGCGACGAGGACGGCAATCAGAATAATTTTCCAGTCTTTCCAGGCGAAGAAAAAGAGGAGTCCCACGCCTGCAGCGAGGAGCCCGCTTCTGGAAAAGGTGAGAAAGAGGGCCACCATCGTCGCCGCTACCAGCAGCAGGAGCCACCATTTTCGCTCGCGGTACCAGCTGCCGATCACCAGCGGAAGGAGAAACCCGAGAAAGCCTGCAAAATAATTTGGATCCAGCCATGTCCCCAGTAGGCGTCCGATATGCGGGTCGAGTCCGCCTTCGGTCGAAAAATGGGAAATGTCTGGCACCAGCACAAATTGTACAAATCCGAGCAGAATCACGACCGCAGAAATTGTAAAAAACTTTGTCAGCAATTTCTCCTCTCGAGAAAAAAGATCCGTCGCCGCCCAGCCAAAGATGAGAAATTCCACGATTCGTATCAGATATGCCGCAGAAAGGAGTTTTCCCTCTGTGCTCAGATCTCCAGCGCCCAGCAGCCAGGTGGCAAATAAAATACCCACCAGCAAAAACCCGGATCCCACCCAGCGATTTCGAGGAAAGCTTCGGTCGATGATGATTTTCTTTGCCAGCCAAATCACGGAAAAAACGAGCAGTACGATGTCCATCGCCAAAATCCCAGCGCCTCCAGCGTCAATGCGTGCGAGCATGCCGGGGATCAGGAGCAGGAGGCAGAGCCAGAAAAAAAGACGCATCGGGGGAGTTGTAGCGGAAAAGACGTGGGTTGAAAAGTCGAAAATTTTCCACGCAAAAAAGAAGGTAACAGGGGCTACCTTCTGAGATAATATGTCTTACAACAGTTTCGAGTTTAGCCTATAATCTGCATTTGCAAATAATAGGCTCCAGCTCCTGCTAGATATCCGACCAATGCAAGCCAAGAAATTTTCTTGGCGTACCAGATGAAATCAATTTTTTCCATCCCCATGGCGGCGACTCCGGCCGCCGATCCGATGATCAGGATGCTGCCACCGGTCCCGGCACAATACGCCAGGAATTGCCAAAACCGTCCATCGACTACAAAGTTTGCCGCATAACCCACCGCACCTGGTTCTGCTATTTCATACATTCCCATGGCTCCGGCGACGAGTGGTACATTGTCTACAATGGCTGATAAAATACCAATGATCAGGTTGATGGCATAAATATTCCCAAGATTCTCATCAAGGTATTTTGCCAGCACCCCCAAGTGACCAGCGGATTGTAGACTCGCTACGGCCATCAGAATGCCCATGAAAAAAAATACGGTGGGAACATCTACCTTTCTCAACACGCCGACAATGGTAAATTTTTTCCTGTCTTCTTCGCACTTTTTTTGGTGTATGAGCTCTGTTACGACCCAGATTACCCCCAAGCTCAAGAGCATCCCCATAAAGGGAGGCAAATGGGTATAGGTTTTGAAAATAGGCACAAACAGAAGCCCCGCTACTCCTAATACGAGAAAGATCCATCGTTCACTTGGAGTGGTGAGGTTTTCTCCATTTGCGATATCTGCTGAAGGTCTTTCCACCTCCCCTTTCATGGTAAAAGAAAGCAGGATCAGTGGGATGACCATGGTAACCAAACTTGGAAAAATAACATAGCTAATGATATTTGCCGTTGTGACCTGTCCGCCAATCCACAGCATGATCGTCGTGACATCGCCGATAGGAGACCATGCTCCGCCAGCATTTGCCGCGAGAACCACCATGGAGAGAAAAAACCAGCGGCTTTTTTGGTCCGCAATTAGTTTTCTCAGTAACGCCACCATGACAATGGTGGTCGTGAGATTGTCCAGTGTCGCCGACATAAAAAATGTCAAAAAACTCAGGATCCACAGCAGTTTAATTTTGCTGAGGGTTTTTATTTTATCTGTGATGATCTTAAATCCCTGGTGCTGGTCGACCGTTTCCACGATCGTCATCGCACCAAGTAGAAAAAATAGAATGGTGGAGATCTCCGCCAGATGATGCATCACTTCGTGATGGGTAATAAAACCCAGCATGTCTCCCGCTGTTGGATTGCTAATCTGATTTTCGTGCAGGTATTCTGCCCACCACTGGCTCAGATACTGTCCACTGTCATTTACCAGGCTGAGTATGTCCACCCGGCCAAAAACATAAATGATCCACAGGACCATTCCAAGCAACAGTGCGGTTGCCGCCTTGTCTACTTTGATGGGGTGTTCCAGCGCGATCAGCGCGTAGCCGATGATAAACACCACCAGCATTGTAATAAATTCTGTCATAAATTTGATTCTCCTTTTTTCGTTAGACTTATTTTTATTTACTGATTTTCATTGTTTCTGATCGATACTGACCGACCAGAGATAGGGCACAGGACGCGTGCACTTTCTCCGATCGATCAGCGTCTTTTTTCTCGAACTGTCAAAGAACGAATTCTGTTTTTCGATCTGGTGGTGAAATCAGAATTCCCACCCAATCAGCAAAAACAGGAGGACATTGATAATTTATTCAGCAAAAAAGTCAAGTGAATTGAATCGTTTTCCTCATCGTGTTAGGAAAAATCCAGAAAAGAATTGACTTCTCGAGAAAGTTTTGAAAAATAGCTTCAATTCTTTTTCTGCCTCTATGACGACTGTTGGAACGGTTTCAGAACAAGTCAAAGCACGAGACTCCGTGTGTCAGAATGTAAATGGCGTTTTGCCGGGGGAGCTTTTGAACACCAAGATCATGGCTGAAAATCGAGAAGAGCTTCTTCAAAAAATAGAAGAAATCCGCCAGGAACTTCTGAGAAAATTAGAGGAAATTTGGAACGAAGAAACGGCTGGAGAAACGCTTCATCAGGCGATCGGGCGCCCGGAGGAATTTCGAAAACTTGGCGGAGAAGTTTTACAGCAGCTCTGCAAAGTCCGGCATTTAAATATTCTTCAGACAGATATTTCGAATTTGGACCGAAAAAATTTAAGTTGAAAAATCCCCAGAAACCAGTACGTTTCCCCCGATGTCCACGCCGGTACAGCGTCAATTTCACGAGCTCAAAAAGCAAAATCCTGATGCGATTTTATTTTTCCGGCTGGGCGATTTTTATGAAATGTTTTTTGAAGATGCGCAGCTGTGCTCTCGCGTTTTGGGCATTACCCTCACTGCCAGGCACCGCGGCACGGACAATGAAATGCCAATGTGTGGAGTGCCGTACCATTCGTATGAAGAATATTTGGAGACGCTCGTTTCTCAAGGATACCGAGTGGCGATCGCCGAGCAATTTGAGTCCGACGACGGAGCAATCACCCGCCGGATTGCTCGCGTTGTTACCCCCGGGACATCGATGGAATCCGGGGTTTTGGATGCGGATAAAAATAGCTTTCTTGTGGCCATCGGTCGAGACAAAAAACACTTTGCGCTTGCTGTCGCCGACCTTTCGACGGGGGACTTTCGCACCGCAGAATTTGACACAGAGCTTTCTTTTCTCGATGAGCTCTGGAAACTCGATCCTCGGGAGATTCTGATTCCGAGCGATCTCTTTGCCGACGAAAAATTCTGCAAAAAACTCCCGCCGGCGCTGCACACACCGCGGAAAGTTTTGAAATCCGCTGCTGCGACAGATCTTTTGAAATCGCATTTTGGCGTTGCAGATTTGGGGACGTTTGGCATTGAAAAATTGTCACTCTTGATCGCGGTTTCTGCTCTCGCGCTCGAATACTTGCAAGAAACACAAAAAACGAAACTGGGGCACATTCAAAATCTGGTGCGGTACTCGACCCGTGAAATTCTCCCGCTTGATGCGCAGACATTGCGGCATCTTGAAATCTTTGAACCCCTGATTCGCACAGAAGAAGGTGCGACACTGTGGTCGGTATTTGAGCCCAGCGCCACAGCGATGGGAGGACGAATGCTGCGCTCATGGATGGCCAATCCGTTGCTTGACGCGGCCAAAATTGCTGCGAGACATGAAGCGACAGAGGCACTGGTGTGTGATACGGAAACCACCAAAAATATTCGAAAGTCTCTGCACTCTGTCTGTGACATCTCGCGGGTACTGGCCCGCATTTCCGTGGGACGTGGTAATGCCCGAGATTTGGTATTTCTCCGTGAATCACTGCGCGTTTTGCCGGAGCTTTCTCGGCAGCTGGAATCCTTTGATACGCCACTTTTGTCGGCAAAGATGCTTTTGGAAAATTCGTTTGCCCCTCTCGTGGAGGCACTGGATGACCTGGTAGATACGCCGCCGCTGGAGATCACCGAGGGGGGAATGTTTCGTGACGAGACTTGTCCTGAGCTGGACGAAGTCCGCCGTCTCAAAAAAAATGCCGATCAGTGGCTCGAAAACTTTTTGCAGCAACAAAAAAAAGAAACCGGACTGAGCACTCTTCGGATCAAGTTCTCCAAAAATTTTGGCTTCTGTCTGGAGGTTTCCAAGGCCGCCGCAAACAAGGTTCCCGCCACCTGGACACGGCGGCAGACCCTGGTCAATGCCGAGCGCTTCACCACCCCCGAACTTTCGGAGCACGAAGAAAAGGTTCTCACCGCTGAAACCCGAGCCTTTGCGCTCGAGCATGAACTTTTTCTTGCTCGCCGTGAAACAGTCGTTTGCCACACCCCCGAACTCCAAAAAGTCGCGGAATCCCTGGCACGGATTGATGCGCTCTCCACGCTTGCCATCACAGCGGTCAAATGGCGCTGGACGCGCCCACAGGTTTCTCAGAATTCTGATCGGTTTCACGTGGTGGAAGGACGTCATCCAGTGGTCGAAAAGCTCGCCACCGAACCCTTCATCGCGAATGACCTGCGAATGGATTCCGACAGCCGGTTTCACCTGGTGACTGGGCCCAACATGTCTGGAAAATCTACGTTTCTCCGTCAAAACGCCCTGATCATTCTCCTTGCACAGATGGGATCGTTTGTCCCAGCACGTGAATGTCGGATGGGAATCTTTGATCGGATTTTTACTCGAGTGGGAGCCTCGGACAATCTGGCAGCAGGCAAATCAACCTTCTTTGTCGAAATGCTGGAGGCAGCGCACATCCTCAATGCCGCTACCGAAAAAAGCTTCATCATTTTAGACGAGATCGGACGCGGCACGAGTACGTTTGACGGGATCTCCATCGCGTGGGCGATCACGGAGTTTCTCCACGATCGGATCGGGGCCAAAGTGGTTTTTGCCACGCACTACCACGAGCTGATCGACTGCGTCGAAAATATATCCGCCGGCCAAAATTTCCATGTCTCTGTGGCGCAAAGCGAAGAAGGGCTTGTGTTTCTGCGCAAAATCGCTCCGGGAGGAATTTCAGATTCCTTTGGAATTGAGGTAGCGCAGAGTACCGGATTTCCAAAGTCGGTGATCGAAAAAGCCAAAAAGATTCTCTCGAAACTTGAGCAGGAAAATCTCGCCCCCGCGCAGCCGAGTCTTTTTGGATCGACGCGCGTCCGTGAAAAAATAGTGAAGGTTTCCCAATCGTCTCCCATCGAATCACAGCTGAAAGCCCTGGATCTGGATGCACTTTCACCTCGTGAGGCGTGGGACGCTCTTGCCTCTCTTCAAAAAAAGCTCTCGGATTGTGGTTGATTTTTCACACGGATCCGCTACAAACGGGAGGACAAAAATCAGCAGATTTTCCGCATGAAAAAAATGATTGTCTTCTTCTGCCCCGACTGTCGGGGAAAGGTCGAGGTGGAGCCCTCGGACGTGATCGAGGGCGATCTGTTGGAATGTGATCTGTGTGGAGCGGAGATTTTGGTGGTCAGTGAATCTCCGATGAAATTCAAATTGGTAGAAGAGGACGATTTCTAACGGTTTTTCACCGCCTGTTTCCACGCCTCTCCGCGCTCGCGGAAGTTTTTGTACTGATCATAACTCGGAGCCCCCGGACAGAGGACGACGCTTCCTGTGGGAGCTTTTTTCCCAATAATTTCGGCTGCCTCCGCCATCGATTTCACTCGGACAAAATTGAGACCTTCGGCCTCACACATCTGCAGGATTCTTGTTTCTGTCTCGGCCTTGAGCACGATCACCAGCGCGCGAGGGGCAAGCATCCGGAGGGCTTTCCCCAGCGACCCAAAATCCATCCCGCGGTCCTGTCCGCCCAGCACAATGGCCGCGAGTTTTCCGCTAAAAAATTGCACCGTGGCGATAGCGGATTCTGGGTTGGTGCAGATGGAGTCGTCGTAAAATTTCTGTTTCCCAATTTCTGCAAAAAACTCGAGCCGATGGGGCAGGCCCTCAAAAGCAGTTGCGGTTTTTTTTATCGCGGCCTCCGGAAGTTTCAAGATCTGCCGGAGCGACTGGGCTGTTCCAAAATTTTGTAAAAAATGCGGTGCGCGAAACACAGAATCTTCTGCAAAAAGACTTGCCTCCAGTGGTTGGGACAGGATCAGCCGTCCGGGAGGATTCATCATCGAGAGATGCATCCCTACCGGCTCTGGGCTGATCAAAAAATCATCTGGCTTCTGATGCTGCCAGAGATTGGACTTTGCGCGGAAATAATTTTCCGTCGTCCCGTGGCGGTCGAGGTGATCGGGAAACAGGTTCAAAAAAATGGCGATCCCGGGAGAAGTTTTTAGCCTTTCCAGCTGGTAGCTCGAGAGCTCGGCCACCACGAAATTAATTTTTCCCGCCTGAAAATCATCCACAATTTCCAGCAGCGGCACGCCAAAGTTTCCGGCGGCGACGGCTTTTTTCCCGGCATTTTGGAGGAGTTCAGAAATAAATTTGACGGTGGTGGATTTGCCCTTGGTTCCGGAGACTCCGATCACTTTTTTGCGCTCAGCATTTGAGAGCAATCCAAAAAAGATCTCCGTTCCCGAGGTTTGATTTTCTGCGGGGATCGTTTCAAAAAATTTCCGGGGAATGCCGGGGGAAATGATCCAAATTCCCGGTTCAAATTTTACTGGAGCGTGGATCGAATCGACGATTTCGATCGGTGTTTTTGGAAAATGCTTTTTCAAAAAACGTTCACTCGCACGCCCCTCATCCCCGTGTCCGGCGATCCAAAATTTCTCAGCAGCGGCGAGTTTTTTTGCAATCATTTTCGATGGAAGGTCTCCCAGATTTTCCGCAGTGGGCGGAGGGAGAGCGTGGACAGCACGTACCCGAGTGCTGGGACAAACGCGGCCCATCCGGCGTTTGGGGCCTGGATTATTTTGAGAAAAACAAACGCTCCCAGCCAGGTCAAAAAGACAATGGTTCCTCGCCGGAGCGAAGACGTTTCCCAAGATTTGTCTTTTTCAACGCGCTCATTTCGATGAAGAATTGTTTTGATTTTTTGTTCGAGATCGGTTTCGTGGTCGGTCATAAGAGAGAAGAAGTGAAGAAAAGAAATTAGGAAGAACAAAAAGATAGGAGCAGGGTTTCAAATTTTTTTGGCATCGCGTGGGGGTGCCATTTTTTCCAGTCGAGCTTCGGTTTCGGTACCCGCTCCGCGAGCGGCTTGAATGCGGAAAACTTTTCTGCCGCCAGGTGTACGGCAGTTTGAGATTCTTCGATTTCTCCCACACATTCAAATGGTTTGTGATTTTTGAGTCCCAGTAGGGCCTCGAGATCAGCGCGATTTTGTTTCACAAATATTTCCGGATCGCCCCACACACTTTTCCATTTTTCCGGGGAGAGAAATGCAGCGAAAAGAAGCCCCACAAAGGCACACTTGGCACACTGGCCACACCACCGTTTCTCGCCGAGCTTTGATCCTGCGAGGTGAAAGTTTCGGTTGCAGGAGCTAAAAACACTTGCCCACTCGTCCCAGCATTTTTCCGCAAAAATCTCTGCGATTCGCAGTTCACTGAGTGGACGCAGGAGTGAAAAGTATTCCACGTCCGGGGTGATGTTTTCGGCGACAAATGTTTGAAAATCTTGTTCAAATTCGAGCGACTTGGAGTACTGATGATTTATTTTTTGTCCGTGAAATTCGAGATTTTCACTGTTTGCCGAATGCTCATTCGACAGTACAATCGACTTTTGACCACTCAGCAGCGCGGTCACCACGCTGCCAAACGCGAGGATAGACGAGATCGGGACGTGGCCATTGAGTGCGCCCGCTTTGTTTAACTCCAAAAGTTCTGGCGCGATTTTGCGTGAGACTTTGAGCCGCGGGGCATCGAGTTTTTTACAGCATTCGGTTTGCACAAGTGAATCTCCGACCGTCCAGGTGACAAAGGCTTCTTCCCCCGCTCTCAAAATCTCGGCTGAGAGGAGGGAATCTTTGCCGCCGCCAATGGGAAGCATTGTCCCGTTGAGTTTTTTTACCCGCTCAGGAGCAGATTTCACAGTTTCGTTTACCGGAAAGCGAACCACTCTCCGCGGATCAATTTTATTCTGCCAAAAAAATTCCCCCAGTCCCTGCGTCCAGAGTTTCTCAAAAAATTTGGCTTGTGCCTTGTTTACGTCGCCCTCGGCAAACACGATGTTTTGCGGCAGGACGGACTTGAAGTACGACACGCCCGCCACGATCCAGAGAAATTTCATCGCTGCGCGCAATGGCTGTTGGTTCTGATTTTTTGCAAACTCAAAATCAAATTTCCAGACCTCTTCAAAATTAATTTCTCCATCCAGCGAGTACCGCAAAAAGAGTTTTTTCGCGAGCGGATTCCACTCCCAGGATTCGAAAATGAATGTGTCAAACTTCCCGTGCATCGCTGCGGTTGTACCCGATTTTGGTCAAAAAGTACATTCGTTTTACTTCAGTTTTTCCCAGAGGAGATCGAACATTTTTTTGTGAAAATCAGCAATTTCCTCCGATTCAATCAGGAGCGCCATCTTTTCCCGCCAGGAGGCAATCATGACTTTGTGATCGTACACATTTACCTCTGGATTAAACGAAAATTTATCCCGATCAATCAGGCGGATTTCTCGATTTTCCTCGTGGTCGTGGGATTTCCGTTCCAGTGAGACATCATTGTCCGGGCAGATCGTGTGGATAAAAATCCCCGCAGCTGTCCGGCGACGGTAGTAGTCGGGAAAAAAGTTTGGCAACCCTCGATGCATTTCTTGCACATTCGCATACGCCCGAATATCCTCCGTCGACGTGAGGGTGTCCTCGTACGCTGCACGGACACCGGCCGCCCCCTCAAAAAACTTTACGCGCGGACGACGGACGTGGGGTTGCTCGAGGGATTTGAGTTCCGGCAAAATTTGTTCGACGAGCTCTTTTTCTCGCTCGAGTTGCCGCAGGTGCTCCTGCTGCTCTCGTTCCAGATACCGGATGAGGTTTTCCGGCGCGAGTACCTGAAACGATGTCGTGGCACCGCGCTCGGTTTTACTCGCGAGTCCTTTTTTTATCAGTGATTTAAACACATCATACACGGTGGGGCGAGAGAGCTCGGTGTGTTTTGCGATCACAGACGCTGGCTGTGAGCCCCACTTCAGGCAGCTGAGGTACACGCGAATTTCTTTGGGGGAGAGGCCGATTTGACGGAGAATCTTTTCCATTGTTTCTCAAAAAGTGTTGTCGAAAACATTTCGACATTTGGAGACTATCTTTTTGCTCTGCGCTTTGCAATAGTTTTTCTTGTCCGTCGACGGAGGATTGACATTTTGAGAAAAAAGAAGAAAATCAGACCGTCTATTTTTCTTATGAACATGGAAAAAGAGCCTTCTGTTTCCAATCGTCCTTTCTCTCAGAAAGTCTGGGAGCAGCTTCAAAGAATCTGGGAAAAAGTTCAGTCAGTTTTTCAAGAATCGGCGCCGGTGGTGCACGGAACATTTACCGCCCCGTCCGCACGATCCGGAATGGAAAAAAATGTTTCTGATACCCTCTTTCCACAAAAATGAAACAGACCTGTGCCGTCTCCGGAACGGAATTTGAAATTTCGGATTTCGAGCAATCCTTTTTGCGCGACATCGCCCCGACCTTTGCGGGACAGACCTTCGAAATACCGCTCCCAACGATTTCCCCTCTGGAGCGGGCTCGTCAGCGGACGGCCCACCGCAACGAGCAGTTTCTCTTTCGCCACAAAAACTTTTTTACCGGCAAACCAATTATTTCGGTGTACCGTCCTGATGCCGGACTCAAGGTATGCTCGCGCGAAGACTGGTTTGGGGATCAGTGGGACGGCGTGGATTTTGGGCGGGAGTTTGATTTTTCGCGTCCATTTTTTTCCCAATTTCACGAACTGCAAAAAGACGTCCCGTACGCGGCGACCGTGACCTGTCAGAATGAAAACTCAGAGTACACCACGGGGACCGGGTACTGCAAAAACTGCTACCTCATCAATTCCTCCGAGTATTGCCATGACTGTCTGTACGGAAAACTTCTCCAAAAATGCACCAACGTCGTGGACACAGCGTTTGCGTACAATTCAGAGCTTTTGTACGAGTGCTTCAACGTCGAAAAATGCTACGACTGCAAGTGGACGTACTATTCCCAGGGCTGCCACGACTGCTGGTTTTGTGATGACTGTCGGGGGTGTCACCACTGTTTTCTCTGTACCAATTTGGTGCAAAAAGAGTACCACTTTCTCAACGAGAAACTTTCCAAATCCGAATACGAAAAACGCGTTTCAGATTTCCTCTCCGATCATTGACACATCCAAAAAGCCAAAGAGCTTTTTGACGAACTGCGCACCAAACGCATCTACAAGTACGCCAATATCGTCAACGGTGAACACTGTACGGGGGATTTCATCACGAATGCTAAAAACTGTCAGGAATGCTGGGATGTTACGGATTCCGAAGACTGCCGATTTGTGCAGGTGGGTTTCGAAACGAAAAACCTGCTCGACTGCTCCAACATGTACATCAATCCTCAGCTCTCGTACCAGACACTCGGGACACTTGAGACCTTCAACTGTCATTTTTGTCTGTACGCATTTCATTCCTCAGATCTCTGGTACTGCGAGCAGTGTTTCAGCTGCAAAAACTGTTTCGGTTGTGTGGGGCTGCGAAATAAACAGTACTGCATCTTCAACAAGCAGTTCAAAAAAGAGGAGTACGAAAAAGAGGTGGCAAAAATAATTGCGCACATGCAGAAGACCGGAGAGTGGGGCCAGTTTTTTCCCGTCGAGATTTCTCCGTTCCCCTACAACGACACGGTGGCGCACGGATACTTTCCGTTGTCTCCGGAGCAAGTTTCCTCCCGTGGCTGGAAGTGGCAGGAGCGTGAAGCGCCGTCGGGAAAACCGTCAGATATGTCTTTCCCTGAAAAAATTGCGGACGTGAAGGACGAAATTTTGGACCATATTTTGGCCTGTGAAGAGTGTGGAAAAAACTACAAACTCCAGCGAATGGAGCTTGATTTTTACCGAAACATGCATCTCCCCGTTCCTCGTGTGTGCCCGGACTGTCGGTACGATGCACGGATGGAATTGCGCAATCCGCGACAGCTCCACGATCGTTCGTGTAAAAAATGTAGAGCAGACGTTCGTTCCCCGTTTGCTCCCGATCGACCGGAGACAATTTACTGCGAGCAGTGTTATCTCGAGGCGGTGAACTAAAAATTACAAATTACGAATGACAAATTACAAATTACAAATGAGGAAAGTTGAAAGGTGAAAAAGAAAACAGTACTGTCATTCCGGACTTGATCCGGAATCCATGGATCCCAAATCAAGTTTGGGATGACCTCTGAAAAAATGAAGCGAACCTGTGCAGTTTCCGGTCAGGAATTTGAAATCACGGATGCGGATCTGGAGTTTTACCAAAAAATAGAAGTGCCACCGCCAACATTGTGTCCTGATGAGCGGCGACGGCGACGGTTGGCGTGGCGCAACGAGCATCATCTGTACCGCCGAAAATGTGACGGCACCGGACAGTCGATCGTGTCAGTGTTTCCACCAGGGGTCTCCTTTCCTGTGTTTAAAAACACGTACTGGTGGGGCGATGACTGGGATGGATTGGAGTACGGGCGAGATGTCGATTTTTCTCGGGACTTTTTTCCGCAATTTTTTGAATTGTACGCTGTCGTGCCTCAGATCGCCGCGATGAATGATCACGGGGTCAAAAGTGAAAATTGCGAGTACTGTCAGGATTTTTCCAACGGCAAAAATTGTTACCTCGTTTCTGGATCTTGGTTTATCCGCGACTCGTTGTACTCCTCAAACTGTAATCATTCCGTCGACCTGGTGGACTGCACATCGGTAAATTTAAAGTGTGAGCTCGTATACGAATCAATCAACTGTCAGCATTTGTACGAATGCGCGTTTCTCGAAAACTGCGAACACTGCTCCAATTGTTGGTTTGGTCTGGATCTCAAAGGATGCAAAAATTGTTTTGGCTGCGTCAATCTTCGTCAAAAAGAATTTCACATTTTCAATGAGCCCCATACCCGAGAGGAATATTTCCAAAAAATAAAACAGTTTGATTCCGGATCACACACCCAGCTGGAAAACATGAAAGCGCACTTTGCCGGCTTTGCCCAAAAATTCCCCCGGAAATTTGCCCAACTTCTCCACTGTGACAACTGTTCCGGTGATCATCAGTTTCACGGCAAAGACTGTTTTGGTTTCGAAAATTTTGACTGCCAGTACTCCCGATTTATCGACCGGATTGATTCAGCCGAATGGAGTTATGATGTGATTCAGACGGGAAATCCCCGCTGGTGCTGTGATTGTGTGACGCCAGACAAATCCTGGATGGTGGTGTTTTCCAACTGGTGTTGGAACTGTAAACACATGGCATGCTGTGACAACTGTCACGGGTGCGAGCATTGCTTCGGTTGTGTGGGACTGAAGCGAAAAAAATTCTGTATTTTCAACAAACAGTACTCCGAAGAGGAATATTTTGGCCTCCGAAAAAAATTGGTTGCGCACATGACGGAGACCGGGGAATGGGGAGAGCTCTTTCCCATTACATTTTCTCCCTTTCCGTACAACGAGACACAGGCATTTGAACAGTACCCCCTTTCAAAAGAAGCGGCGATTGCTCGTGGCTGGAAATGGCGAGAAGATCCGTCTTCAAACCTCAATCTTCAGACTTTGAATTTCAAAATCCCAGATCACATTTCTGAGGCTGATGATCGCATTCTTGATCAAGTCCTGGTCTGTGAAGATAGCGGGAAGCAGTACAAAATCGAGCCCCAAGAGTTGAAGTTTTACCGCAAAATGAATCTCCCGCTTCCCCGGAAATGTCCACTCGTTCGCATCCAAGAACGACAGCGGCGATGCAATCCCTGGAAACTTTTTGACCGTACTTGTGACAACTGTTCGGTTCCGATTGAGACAAGTTTCTCCCCAGACCGGTTGGAAAAAGTGTATTGCGAGGACTGTTTTCTTGGAGTGCTGAACTAAAAACAGGGGAGATCCGTTGTCGCGAAGACAGAATTCTGTTATTTTTTCTGCACAATGAAACCCCGAAAAGCTCCAAAATTTGCTTTAATAGCTCTTGTGCTGGGGCAAAAAATTTGGCGACTTCCCCGAATCCAAAACCTTTCTCTTGCGGTTCGAAATCTCTGGAAACGGCCGGTGCGGTTGCCTTCAAATGTGCTCGTGACAGCGACCCATGGCAGTGCGCGATTTCCGTTGCACCTCTTTCGCCATCTGACGGTGTACTACCAGACCTCCCCGCGATTGCTGCTCAATTTTTCCGACTATGGAACCAAGGCGTTGCTCGACACCGTCCCGGATGAGCAAAAAGTTATTCCCCGGTACGGACGAATTGTTGGCGATCCCAATCGAGACCTCAAACAAAAAGACCTCATTCGATTTGAGGATTTTGGTGGGAACAAAATCTTTCGAAAAAAATTTGAAAAACGACTCACGACTTCCTTCCTCCGCTTTATCTGGCGGCGAAAATTTCTCAACTATTCGTATCATCCGTACTATCGGAATGTACAAAAAAAACTCGAACACATTGCCAAAGATCCTGCGAATGAAACCAAGCCGATTGTGTTTGTCGATGTCCATGATGTGGGCAATCGCCTGCTGGGGCGTCGGAGCAAAGAAGACAAAGAACGAAAACGAAAAATTCCAAAAATTGTCATTTCCAATGCGCCAGACGAAGAAGTAGAAGAGGGAGTCTTTGGGACGGCACCGGACTATTTTGTCGAAGCGTTTGCCGACCTTCTTTCTGACAATCTGAAAATCGATCGGGAAGAAATCAAACTCAATCACATCTACAAAGGCGGCAACATCATCCGTTATTTCGGTAATCCTCGGAAAAATAGCCGCCTGCGACGCGCACTCAAGGGACGAAAGATTTTTGCCATCCAGGTGGAATTCAATCGCTCTTGGTATTTGAATGAAAAGAATCAGCGCATCTATCGCCAAAAAATGAAATTTGTACGGAGTGGGTTGATGAAAAGTCTCAAACAAACCTCAGAGCTTGAACTGTAATCTCCCAAAAAGAGCCGGATCGCTCCAGCTCTTTTTGTTTTAGAGTTTTCGCTGTCTCACTCTGCAAAAAGGTCTTTTGCCAGGGGAACCACGATCTGATTGGGCGTGTAAAAATCCTGTCCTTCGGCTTCAGTTTTTTCCACGGGAAAGACGAAGGCGGGAACGAAGTATTCTGTTTGCTCCTGTCCATTTTCGTCCCACAGAAGAACCTGTGTCAGCTGAAGTTCTGGCTTGCCGAGGGTTACTTCTACGGTTCGTTGAGGATTGGTATAGCGCACCCCGTCAGAGCCTCCTTCGCGTGCCATTGAAAGAATGGATTCTTCCTCCAGTGCTGGGTAGTGGCTGCGAGTTAGATCGAGTGGCGAAAAGTACAGTCCGGCTCCACGTTCTTTTTTTAAACTCACACGCACCTGGAGCCCGACCGGCTCGCCCCACTGGGTCATCGGGGTCTTGCCTTCGATCTCGTACGGATAGATGATGGTCATGATGTCGGGAGCGTACTCAGGGATGTACTGATCAGGATTTCGCTCCCAGTATTTTTGGACGATGGGGTCGCCAAACATTTCTGTCGAGACCGAATACTCACGCAGGAAATCCTCTGCCCAACGGATCAGGGTTTTGTCCTCGGGCATGTCGCTCATGGGGAGCGGTTTGTGGACCTCTGCACACTGTGTTCCGTAGCAGGGAGGAAACCACTGTTGGTGATTTGCATCGATACTGATCGTGCCTCGATTGAGGTCGAGATTGACCATAAATCCGAGTTTTTCGACATTTTCTTTGAGGCTCAGGTGTTGGATTTCCAGGTTTTTCAGTGTGCGAAGACTGACCGGACCGATCGTAAGGTTTTTGATTTGGTTCTCCAGCGGCAAGGAAATATCCACGTCCTGTTTCTTTTGGAAGACGCCGACTTTCTCCGGAATCTCTGGGAGAGTCCCCTCGAAGATGTAATCAATATTTGTCCGTCCCGGACCGGGCATGGGGGGCATGATTCCATACCCGCCACCGCCACCCCCCCGACCTTCGATCATTCTTGAGGCCGCGGCGCCTTCTGGTTTTTCCAGCATCCCAAAGGCATTGTCTTCGCTGTCTTCAATATTTACCACCGTTGCTTCTTCGTTTTCTACGGGCGAACCGGTTTCTTCTTGTAGCATAAACATATCACGCCCTTCGGCGGAAAATTGTTTGGGTTGCTCAGCAGTTTTCCCTGTTTGGGGACCAAATACCATCCGCCCTTCCCAGGGTTTCAAAATCGGGAGGATGGCAAGAGCCGCAAAGGCGGTCCCTCCGACAAACCACCAGAGAGCTTTCCATCCAGACTGATGTGGTGATTTCACTGTTCCGGTTTCCCGCGTACGCATCCGATCACGGATCTCCGCGAGCAGCGCTTCGCGAAAATGCTCATCGATTGCATCGTTCGGGCGGGATTCCACAAATTTTACGATAAATTCGCGCCATTCGGTTTCATTTTTTTTGAGTTCCGGCATGAGCGAAAAAAGATCAGAAAGTAACGAATCGATTTGTTTTTGAGAAAGTTTTTTCATGAGAGAAAAAGAAAAGGAAATAAAAGAAAAAGACAAAAATCCGGTTTCATTTTTTTGACAGCACGCGAGATGATCATCCGCACATTGGCCTCCGACTTTCCGGTAGCTTCGGCGATTTCCGCATACGACAGGTCTTGCCAAAATCGCATCGTGAGAATTTCCCGTTGCTCGGGTTTCAATTTTTGCATCGAGCGCTGCAGGGCTTCAAAATTTTTTCCGCGATCGGCTTCTTCGGTCGCATCTTCTCCGCCATCGATGTCCCAGATGTCGTCGATGTCGGCGTGACTTTTTCGCGTCCGATAAAAATCAATCACGGCATTTCGTGCAATCGAGTACAGCCAGGTCGAGATTTTTGCTTTCTGTGGATTATAGGAATCTGCATGCTGAAGTGCTTTCAAAAAGGTCTCACTGGTCAGGTCTTCCGCGGTTTCGCGGTGCAGGGTTTTGTGGAAAAGAAACGCATAAATTTTGTCCACGTAGTCGTGGTACAGCGTTTCAAATTTTTCCGGAGAGCCGAGAGCGACCGATGGTGAAGGCATGTGGATTTTTGTTCTCCAGAATGATGTACGATGGGGGACCAAAAGTGCAACACTTTTTCTCGAAAATTTTTGAAATCTGGTACACTGCCCGGCGATGAAAGCGATTGTACTGGCGGCGGGATATGCGACACGACTGTATCCGCTGACGCTGGACACGCCCAAACCACTTCTCGAAGTGGGGGGGCGGTCGATTTTGGATACGATCCTCGAAAAGCTTGCCCCGCTCTCTGCAGTGGAGGAGATATTTGTGGTGACCAATTCCAAATTTTTCTCGCACTTTCAGTCCTGGGAAGCGTCTATTTCTGTTCCCCAAAAAGTAACCATCGTGGATGACCGCACCACGACAAACGAAACCCGCCGTGGGTCGCTCGGCGACATTCGGTTTGTACTCGACAAATTTCAGATCGATGAAGACTTCTTGGTGGTGGCGGGAGACAATTTATTTGATTTTCCGCTGACGGACTTTCTCTCTTTTTCCCAAAAAAAAGAGGCCCCCGCCGTTATCCTCTCGGATGTCGGACAGCGGGTGTTGGCGCGAATGTACGGCGTCGTTTCTCTCGATGATCAGCAGCAGATCACGGAATTCATCGAAAAGCCGGACGTCCCAAATTCTTCACTCGTCTCAACCGGCATTTATTTTTTCCCAGCCGCGCAGATTGCAGATCTGCGGATTTTTACCGATGAACATCACGGGGACCGAGCGGGAGATTTTCTTGCCTGGTTGCAGGGGCGGACACCCGTGTTTGGATTTCCGACGGCCGGCACCTGGTACGATATCGGATCGTTGGAGCAGCTAGAAGCGGCGCGAGATCGTTTTTGTACTGCAGAAAAATAACTACTGTCGCTCGATGGGCATGACACGTTTTTTCTTGTCGCTTTTGGAGATGAACGACTGAATCGTTTTTGCCAATTCGTGGGGTTTTCGGACAGCTTTTAGCCGAATGCGTTCATTGAGGGTGGGAGCATACAGAATAATATTTCCAAATCCAAAAAGGAGTCCCCAGAGATTCCGATGGACTTTTACCGATTCTACATTTTCTGTGGCAAATGTGTTTTGACGCACCAAGAAAATGCCTTTGGCGATGGTGATGGTTTTTTGGCCAATAATGTAGCGGACGCTGCTCCAGCGGAGTGTGAGATAAATAACGAGTAAAATTTCCAGAACATGCAAGATCAAGAAAGTGAGACCACGCCCATCAAACCAATCTGCAAGACTGGCGTTGGCCTGGAGAGGACTCGAGAGATTTTGTACCAAAAAGTAGGAGAGCATCAGGACCAGTTCCAACAAAAGCAATTGACCAATCAGAATCCAGAGGGACATGAAAAATGTCCGCTCTTCGATTTGTTCTGTATCACGGGGAAGGGGGGTGCGGGGGCCTGGCATTGTTTGAACATTTAGGAAAGTGCCTGTTTTGCCTTTTTGATCCCGGTGGCAATGGCCTGCCCCTCAGAGAGATCACTGTCTTTGTCTTCGAGAATGGAATTGATAATTTCAATCGCCTTGTTTCTCGTCTTGGGATCGAGGTTTTTGAGCGAGTCTGGATAGTTGTTTTGAGAGTACGGCATCACTTTTACCCTACTGCCTTCAGGGCTTTCGTCAAGAGTGAGTTGGTATTTCTCCTCAGGATTTTTTTCGCAGAAGCTCAAAATCTTCCAGCAGACTCTGAAGATCTTCTTCGTGTTCGAGCTCGTCTTCAAAGATTTCCAGAATGATTCGGTACGTGACGGGATCGCCCTCTTTGGTCAGGGTGAGGAGTTTTTTGTACACGTCGATGGCACACTGTTCTGCTTTGATATTTTGCCCCAGGATCGCCGCGACAAAATCATCCGAAGGAACTTCGTATCCACATTCCGTGTGATCATACCAGTCTTTTGGTTCCAAGAGTGGCGTCCCTCCTAGCTGCAGAATACGCTCAGCAAGCATATCCGCGTGTCGGAGCTCTTCGGTGGCGTGTTCGAGCAATTCGCCAATCACCGCTTCTTTCATGGGGCCTTTGACGACTTTGGCACCAATCCAGTACTGATAATAGGCAAGCCATTCATCGGCGAAGGCTTTGTTTAAAAGTTCCAGAAGTTTATCGACATCCATGTCGAGGGTTTCGATGGCTTTGGTTCCCATGAGAAATGAGGGTTAAGAAGAGAGCGTTTTTACCCTAGATTTCCCGTGTGGAAAATCAAGAGAATTTTGAGCGTTTTTAGACTTCTCTCGCCACAGACTGCAGTGTCTGAATAAAATTTCCTCCCGGATCGATCCGTGGAACTTTGTTTTGCCCGCCCTCTTTTCCCAGGCGTTTCATTGTTTGGGTAAAAACACCCGAGGGAACGAGCTGAATTTCTGGCATCCCCAGCGCATTTACCCGTCGGTTGTCGCCGTATTTTGAATTCACTTCTCCGAGAATTTCATCGTACTGGCGTGTGAGGGCTTCCCGGTTTTCTGAAGCGGTTTTTTCCACTTCCAGCACAAGAAGGTGTCGAGGAGAATTATTTTCTCCTTTTTCCGCGTACGTGATGCAGTACTCACCAGTGAGAACGGGGAATTTTTGTTTCAACGCAGCAATGGCCTGATCCATGTCGCCCTCGCGGAGTTGTTCATCGGCAGCACTCAGCTCATGATTGACACGTCCAGTGATCGAAAACGTCAGCCTGTCCGAATCATGAATTTGTATCACATCGCCCACCACACAGCGGGGAAATGCAGGAGCGGTAGTGACCAACACATACTCTTGATCCGCTTCCGCGTCCCAGCAGGGGCGAATGCTTTCTTTCAAACAACGCTCGTCGCCCGAGGCCTGAAATTGGCGAAAATCTTTCACCGGAATGAGCTCATGCAGGATGCCGTGCTGCGTGAAAAGTTGCATTTCCCCCTGGCCCACGTCGGCGCCAAAGTATCCCTCAGACGCGGTGTAGGTCTCACGAAAATCGGCGTCGGGAAACCATTCCTCAAACAGCTCTCGGTACGGTCCAAATGGCGTGCCGCCATGAAAAAAGACTTTCAAATTTGGCCAGATCTCGCGCGGAGTTTTTCCCGGCTCCTGTCGCAGGATTCGTTTGACAAGCTCGGCGTGCCATTTGGGGATCCCCGCCAGCCCGGTGATATTTTTGTTTTTTGTCTTTTCTGCGATTTGATCGAGCTTTTTTTGCGGGTCTGATTCACCCAAAATTTCCATTTTGAGTGGTACCATTTGGGCAGCGAGAGGAGAAGCAGAAAGCGTCAGGTGCGAGATGTCCCCGAGCGTTCGGATGCCGCCCGGGAGTTCTTTTTTTGTCCCCCCAAAAGCAAGATGTGCTCCGTCCAGCGCGGAGGGGCCTTTTTGTGCCACGAAATGTCGGAGCGTTGTCGCCGCAGCGTGATGATGATTTTTTATCGCTTCATCGGGGACGGGAATTATTTTTTTCCCTCCGGTGGTGCCAGCGGTTTGGGCCCAGTGTTTGATGGGATGGTTCCATAAAATGCTCTCTTTTGGATGGTCAAAGGTTTTTTGAATTTCTTTTGAAAGCGTGTGAGGGTAGTCTGGAGCGAGTTTTTCATCGTACAAAAACACGGGTATTTTTTCTCGCCATTTTTCATAACAAAGCGTTGAATCCCGGAGATCATGTTTTTCGGCAAAAGCCGTGCCCGCAAATCCCTGGCCAAGGGTTTTGAGTTGTTTGTCCTGTGCGCACTCAATGTTTTCTCTTCCCTGTGGCAATCGCTCGTAGCTGGCGGTGGAGATCTTTGCTTCGCCCCAGGCCAGGAGTTGAAACAGCTTTCTCACACCATCTTCTTGGCCTTCTTTTTTATCAGGATTACGAACCGCCAGACGACAGAGTTTTTCTGAGAAAAAGGATTTCATCGACTCGGATTTTTGCGGAGAGAAGTTTTGTTGCGGAGAGTCTGACATGTCCGATAGGATGAGTCTACGGAATTACAGGAAATATTTACCATAAAAGAAGAGAAAGTCAAAAGCTGGTGCTGATTTGTCCGTTTCTGCGGATCATTCTTCTTTTTTCTTTTTGACTTCCGCCGCCAACCGACTACAACTGCGTGGATTTTTTCTCTCCAAAATGCAGATTCGAAATATTGCGATTATCGCGCACGTTGATCACGGAAAAACAACCCTGATGGATGCCCTACTCAAGGCGGGTGGTGCCTTTGCCGCGCATGAAAAAATCGAAACCTGTGTGATGGACTCCAATGATCAGGAGCGAGAGCGTGGCATTACGATTTATGCAAAGAATGCCGCCATCGAATACAAAAATACGAAAATTAATTTAGTCGATACGCCTGGACATGCGGACTTTGGATCAGAAGTAGAACGGGTGCTCAAGACGGTCGACGTGACGGTTTTGGTGGTGGATGCCCACGAAGGGCCGATGCCACAGACAAAATTTGTCCTCAAAAAATCACTGGAACAAAAGAAAAAGGTTTTGGTGGTGATCAATAAAATCGACAAGCCGGCCGCCCGTCCAGAGTGGGTCGTCGACCAGGTATTTGATCTCTTTGTAAAACTCGGGGCCACGGATGAGCAACTTGATTTTCCCTACCTGTACACAGTGGCTCGGGAGGGGATAGCGATTCGAAATCTGAACGATGAGCACAAAGATATCACACCGCTGCTTGATTTTTTTCTCGAACACGTCCCCCCAGCAGCACAAAAAACAGAAGCGCCCTTTCGCATGCAACCGGCGACCCTAGCGTACGATAATTTTTTGGGACGGGTGGCGGTGGGGCGAGTGCACGAAGGCACGATAAAAGTAAACCAGTCGGTTTGTGTTTTGACAGCAGAGGGCAAAAAACGTTCGGGAAAAATTTCGAAACTTTTTACCTTTCAGGGACTCCGTCGTGTCGAAGTGTCAGAAGTTTTTGCTGGCGATCTGGTGGCGGTAGCCGGGATTTTGGATATTTTTGTTGGGGAAACAATTGCCGCTTCCCCCGATGTCAAACCCCTGCCGGCGATTGAGGTCGATCCGCCATCGTTGGCGATGTATTTTTTGGTCAACGACTCACCATTTGCAGGGCGCGAGGGAAAGTTTGTCACCGGTCGACAGATCCGTGATCGGCTGGAAAAAGAACTCGAAACGAATGTCGGTTTGCGCATCGAATTTGGAGACGATCGGATGAAGGTTTTGGGCCGCGGAGAAATGCATTTGGCAGTCCTGATCGAGACCATGCGCCGCGAGGGATTTGAGCTCCAGGTTTCACAGCCAGAAGTTTTGGTGCGGGATATTGACGGAGTCGTACATGAGCCCATGGAAAATGTAGTGATCACGGTTCCAGAAGGAATTTCAGGAAAGATTGTGGAAATGTTTTCCCGTCGAAAAGGAGACATGACAAACCTGGTGACCGAAAACGGGATGACGCTGCTGGAATTTACAATTCCGGCACGAGGACTGCTGGGAATTCGCTCTTCTTTCATTATTTTGACAAAGGGCGAAGGGACACTGTACAGCTCGTTTTCGCACATGGGACCACATGTGGGTCCGATCGAAAAACGACAGGTGGGGTCTTTGATTTCTGGCGAAACGGGAGAAACGACCGCCTATTCTCTTTGGAAATTGCAGGAGCGAGGTCCCCTTTTTGTCGGCCCTGCTGTCAAAATTTATGAAGGCATGATCATCGGTGAACACAATCAGGGGAGCGATTTGACCGTGAACCCGATAAAAGGAAAGCAGCTGACAAATGTCCGCTCCTCTGGCGCAGACGATGCGATCAACCTCGTCCCTCCGATCCAGATGACGCTGGAAAAAGCAATCGAATACATCAAGCAAGATGAATACGTCGAGGTGACTCCCCAAAACATACGACTGCGAAAAAAACAGCTCAAAGAGCTCGAGAGAAAACGAAATCGATAGGAAGTTGAAACAGTAGAACTTCCCAGGTATTTCGCTACACTGCGCAGGATGTCCTTTGCATTTTCTCCCGAAGCCCAGCGCGTGATTGAGCGGATCAAAAATCCAGACAAGCATTTTTTTATCACGGGAAAAGCCGGGACCGGAAAATCGACACTCCTGGAACACATACGAAAAAATGCCAACAAAAAAATGGTGGTGCTCGCTCCCACCGGCGTAGCGGCGATCAATGTGCACGGAGAGACGATTCATTCTTTTTTCAAACTCAAACCGGGGTTTGAGCTGGAGGAAGCGAAAAATATGCGACTGGACGAAAAAAAACGAAAAAAATATCACAGCCTGAAAACGATTTTGATCGATGAAATCTCAATGGTTCGGGCGGATATTTTGGACGCGGTGGATGTGTTTCTCCGGCGGGCTCGTCAGAGTGATGAGCCTTTTGGAGGGGTGCAGATGATTTTTTTTGGAGACCTGTTTCAGTTGCCGCCAGTAGTCCGAGCGACGGATCGGGCCAAATTTTATTCAGAGTATGCTTCGCCGTATTTTTTCTCTGCGAATGTTTTTCAGGTGCGGAATCTGCTGACGGAGCCGTTCCAAATCGAGCGAATCGAGCTGAACGAAATGTACCGGCAGACCGATGCGCAATTTATTGAGGTTCTCAATGCCGTCCGAGAAAATACCATGACCGAAGAACATTTGGATATTTTAAACGCGCGTGTGGACGAAAATTTCATCCCACCTGAGGATGAATCCTTTATTCATCTGGTGACGACAAACGCCATGGCGCATCAGATTAATATAAAAAAACTGGAGCAGATCCCCAAACCAGAAATTGAATTTGAAGCGACTACCACGGGAAAAATTGCTCAAAATCTGCATCCAAATGATCCAAAAATTACCGTAAAAGTAGGAGCACAGGTGATGTTTCTCCAAAACGATGCCCAGCGTCGCTGGGTCAATGGAACCATCGGAGTGGTACAGGGCTGTGTCAATCGTCAAAACAAAGATACGGACAAAATGGAAACGGTTCTCCTGGTACAGATTCACGACGGCGATCTCGTCGAAGTCACAGAACATACCTGGGAAATCTCAAAATACGAATTCAATGGCGGAGTCTTTGAACGAAAACAAATCGGATCGTTTCGCCAAATGCCTCTAAAACTCGCGTGGGCAGTGACCATTCACAAAAGTCAGGGCAAGTCTTTTGATCGGGTTGTCATCGATCTCGGGTGGGGGAGTTTTGCGCATGGCCAAACCTATGTCGCCCTGAGCCGCTGTACGTCGCTGGAAGGAGTCGTCCTCAAAAAAACACTCAAGCCTTCAGACGTCATTGTGGATGCTTGTGTCTGGCAGTTTGCCAATGGCGAAATCTAGAGACTATCCTTTTCGCCGGTGCCAAATTTGCTTTTTCTGGGGTCTTCGTGCCCGATCCTGATTTCCCGACTTCTTTTTTTCCACTGCATCGAAGGGGGAGATGGAAAAAGGATGTCGGCGTTCGACAGGGATCTCTTTTTTGAGAAGTTTGTGAATATTTTTTACGTGCTTTTTTTCGTCCTGATCACAAAAAGAGAGTGCAATGCCTGTTTTTTCTGCTCGTCCGGTACGACCGATGCGATGCACATAGGCTTCTGGTTCATTTGGAATTTCAAAATTGATGACGTGAGAGAGTTCATCGATATCGATTCCTCGGGCAGCGATATCTGTGGCTACGAGGACTTTTGTTGATTTATTTTTGAAATTTTTCAGGGCCATCTGGCGGGCATTTTGCGATTTATTTCCATGGATGGCTTCGGCGTGAATGCCAGCATTTTTTATAAACCGAGCCACCTTGTCCGCACCATATTTTGTTCGAGTAAAGACCAACGCAGAGGGGATGTTTTCATTCTTGAGCATGTGGGTGAGCAGGGATTTTTTGTTAGCTTTGGCGACGTGGTACATTTTTTGCTCCACCGTTTCGGCAGCCGAAGAGACTGGCGAGACTTCGACGCGGACGGGGTTGGTCAAAAGAGAATTGGCCAGTGTCGTGATATCCGGTGGCATGGTAGCCGAAAAGAAAAGAGATTGTCGGCGGGGAGGCAGCTTGGCGACAATCTTTTTGATGTCATGAATAAATCCCATGTCCAGCATTCGATCCGCTTCGTCGAGGACAAAAAATTTCAGATGTCGGAGGTCGACAATTCCCTGGTTCATCAGGTCGAGCAGCCGTCCGGGGGTGGCCACAAGGATATCAACCCCAGCCCGTATTTTTCGGACCTGTGCGTGCTGTTTGACACCCCCAAAAACAACCGTATGACGGAGGCGAGATCCCTCACCGTAGGCCCCAAAACTCTCATCGATCTGGATGGCGAGTTCTCGTGTGGGAGTAATGACAAGTGTCTTGATCCCTGGGGGCCAGTTTCCAAGGGTTTGCTTTTCGTGCAAAATCTGCAAAATCGGAATGGCAAATGCGGCGGTTTTTCCCGTTCCGGTTTGAGCACATCCGAGCAGGTCTTTTCCCTGTAAAATCACGGGAATAGCTTTTTGCTGGATGGGAGTGGGGGCGGTATAGCCCTTGTTTTTGAGTGTCCGGAGAATCGGAGCGATGAGGTTGAGATCTTCAAATTTCATAAGCGGGTCGATTGGCGCTGGAGAGTAGCGGGAGATTCCAAAAAAAGCGAATTCTTTTTTCCATTTCAAAAATCAAAAAATATACGGGCAGGAGGTGCCGGATGGGTCTCTTCTGTTTTCAAAAGAAAAGAAAAGAAACCCGACAGAGCCAGGGGTTTTCTTTGTGAGTGGCAGGCGCGGAAGGAATACTTCGGGCTTCGCCCTTCGTGACGTCGTCGCACAAAAAGAAAATGCCCTTCGGCAGGCTCAGGGCGCTTTCTTTTTTTAGTTCCTCGTATCGAACCCGGGTTCAATCCCTCCAAGTGCTTCGCACAATGTAAAAAAACGACTATGCCCGGTGGGCACACTCGCTTTTTTACTGGCAGGCGCGGAAGGAATCGAACCCTCGTCCTCGGTTTTGGAGACCGATGTTCTGCCACTGAACTACGCGCCTGCGTCGGCGTTAGCCGGTGCACACTCCGCTCCGATTTATCGGAGCTTCGTTGTTGGCTACGCTTCCTTTTCCTCCTCCCGCCAAGGCGGGACTCGGAGTGGTTTTTTGGGCAAAGAACACGCCGGATTGTAGGTGTTTTGTGCGGGAAATCAAGTTGCAAAATTTTTTCTGGCTTGTAGACTGCTCCTGCAATTTTCATCGAGAGGTGGCGAGAGGTACAACTTTTTGACCCACCAGCAACCGCCCATCAGACAGGGAATGGTGCTCCACTTGTACGGGATGAAGTTCGATCGAAAGTTGCATCAGCAACTTTTTTTCTTCACACCATGCAGACCTTTTTTTCCTCAGAATCAGTGACCGAAGGGCATCCGTCGTTGTCAATGACTTCATTACTTCGTTCCGCGGTGCGGAACTGCGCTTATTGCGTCATCTCCTCCTCTCCCCAAAAAATCTTCGATTTTCCGGGGGCCCCAGTCTTATCTGGATTTATTGCTTTCTAAACATTTAACTTTTACAAAATGAAGACCTTTTTTTCGTCAGAGTCTGTAACCGAAGGACATCCAGATAAGGTGGCCGATCAGATTTCTGACGCGATTCTCGATGCCATTCTTGCCCAGGATCCAAAGGCCCGCGTGGCCTGTGAAGTGCTGGTGCACACGGGACTGATTTTTATCACGGGAGAGATCACGACGGACTGCTACGCGGATTTCAAAAAAATCGCCCGTGAAAAAGTGCTCGACATCGGGTACGATTCGGCGGATGTGTGCTTTGACGGTCGGACGTGCTCGGTGGTTTCTGCCATCGAGGAGCAGTCGCCCGACATTGCCCAGGGGGTGGACACCGGCGGTGCCGGAGATCAGGGACTCATGTTTGGGTATGCGTGCGAGGAGACTGATTCTCTCATGCCGCTGCCGATCACGCTTGCACACCAGCTGACCGATCGACTGACGGTTGTTCGAAAATCGGGAACACTGCCCTGGCTCCGTCCAGATGGAAAATCACAGGTGACGGTCGAATACTGTGGGGATCAGCCCAAACGTCTGGAGGCGGTGGTGCTCTCTGCGCAGCACGATCCCAACATTGCACTTACCGATCTCAAAAAAGAACTCACCCAGCACGTGATCAAGCCGGTCTGCGGCAAATGGCTGGACGACAAGACGATCCTCCACATCAACCCCACCGGACGGTTTGTCATCGGCGGGCCGCAGGGAGACTGCGGGATGACCGGACGCAAAATCATCGTCGACACGTACGGCGGCTGGGGACGGCACGGGGGCGGTGCTTTCTCTGGCAAAGATCCCAGCAAAACCGACCGATCCGGGGCGTACGCGGCGCGTTGGGTTGCCAAGAGTTTGGTGGCGTCTGGTCTCGCCAAAAAATGCGAGGTACAGCTGGCGTACGCCATCGGTGTGGCGGAGCCGGTGAGTGTGCACGTGGATAGTTTTGGCACCTCGAAACTTTCTCCATCGGAGCTCGAAAAACTTGTCCGCCAAAACTTTGATCTCACGCCAAGCGGCATCATCTCGGCACTCGACTTGCGTCGTCCCATTTACGCCGCGACGGCAGTGGGAGGGCATTTTGGACGGGAGGGATTTCCGTGGGAGCAGGTGCGGAAGATCGAAACTTGACATTTTCCGTGAAATCATCTAAAAATACCCCGTGCCGAGCGGCCTCCGTTTCGGAGCCTCTCTGCCGTTCTTTTGCATCACGAGTCTCGCATTTTTGTGAGTCCGATTCTCCGGTTTGTCACAGCAGACCCGAGGCGCGGATTCACAAAATATTTTTTAAACTAAAAAAGAAAGGAATAAAAATGAAAGAGAAACATTTAGCAATTGAAGAAAAGATTTTTATCATTGTACTTTTTTTGCTCTCGGCAATATTCATCATCGCACCAATTTTTTTCGTGCGACCGGAATTCACTTTGTTCGAAGAGCTCGGGCAGATTGACACTCTGGACGTCTGGAGTTATTCAGCCGTTTCAGTCATCAAACATGCTGAAACGAAAAAATTTGAACTTCGGTGGGGAGAACAGGGGAGAAACTTTTTTTACGAAAAAAAGCAGAAAAACGGCGAAGGGAAAAAGGAAAAAATGACACCAGAGGAAGTCAGAGTGTTAAAAAAACTTCCCAAAAAACAAAGGTACAAATGAGACTCAATTTCATGCAAAAGAAAAGGCGGATGCAACAGCGTCCGCCTTTTTGATTTGTTTTCTCACACAAAAAATTGACCTTCGGTTCAAAAAACCTAAAATCCGCGCGATGAACTTCCGAGTGAAACCCATCGGAGAGCGAAAACCCTCTTTTTGGAAACGTCTCCGCAAAAAACTCACGTCCCGACGCGCGCAGATTTTGTTTCTTGTGGTGCTTTTGGGCGGCGTGTTTTGGCTGGGGAGTGCAGTGCTGCAGTCGGGGATGTTTGGCGAAAAAATCGAGCGAGTGTTTTCCTTCAATCCACTTCTCACGGACGAGCACGGACACACAAATATTGTTCTGCTGGGTGTGGCGGGTGAGGCCGAAGAAGGAGGCAATCTGTCGGACTCAATCATGGTGGTATCGATCAATCCAAAAGTCCCCAGCATCTCGATGCTGAGTCTGCCGCGGGACCTTTTTATCTCCTCCAAAATCGGGGACCGAAAAATCAATGAAATTTATGCCGCGGCGCGGTACAAACACGGGGATCGAAAAGGCCTGGAAATTGTCGAAGATGCCATCTCTCGTTTCACGGGCATCGAGATCCACTACTCGGCCGCGGTGAGTTTTGAAATCTTCTCCAGCGGCATCGATCTGCTGGGAGGGGTGGACATCTTTGTTCCTGAGGACATCGTGGACCCATTTTACCCCGACGGAAACTATGGATACCAGACCTTTGTCGTGCGGAAGGGATTGCAGCACTTCGATGGAGCGACGGCGCTCAAATATGCCCGCAGCCGCAAGACCTCCTCTGATTACGACCGTGCACAGCGACAACAGGCACTGGCACTGGCCATTCGCCAAAAAATAGAATCCAATGGCTGGGCAGAAAACGTCGAAAAAATTCGCGAATTTTATGATCTCTTCAGCCGCACGGTCAATACCGACCTCTCCCTCAAAGAAATTATTGCGCTGGCGAGAATTGGCATGAGCATGGATTTTGGAAATGTGGTTTCCTCTGTCCTCAATGATGACCCCACGCAGGCAGGAGGCTTTCTCTATACGCCGGCACAGGAGTTTTATGGTGGGCAATTTGTCCTTTTGCCTGAGAGCCTAGCCGACACACAGACCTTTATGGAGCTGGTATTGATTCGACCGGAGATTCTCCTCGAAAATGCCCAGATTTCCGTGCTCAACGGCACGAATCTTCCCGGAAAAGCCGGAGACATGGCGGCGCGATTGCGGCGGCTGGGGTTTCATGTGATTGACGTGTCCAACTACGAGGGAAGCCCCGTGGCGCGAACTTTTTTGCGGCAGTTGACCCCTTCGGTGGATCGGACGGCGACATTTTTCAAAAACTTCCTTCGAGCGGACCGCATCGAGACCGTGGATCCGGCGACAATTGATGCCGACAACTTGATCGATCTCGAGATTATTTTGGGGGCTGACTGATTTCTCTCTGAAATCACGCAGCGGTCTTGCTTTCCGCCGCATTTTTTGGTATACTCGATGGATGAATTTTCGCTGGAAATCACTTTTGTTTGCTCTCTTGCTCCTGATTCCTGTGTGGGGGGGGAGTGTTTTTGCGCAAGAAGAGCCTGCAGCGAAGGTTACGTGTCATTTTTTTGGAAATATTCACGAACAGCATATTTGCTATTTTGACGGGGAACGAGAGAATCAATGTGCTGTTCCTGGAAAAACGCAGTGCTCCTTTCCGCTTTCTCAAAAGCCTTCAGACCAGAAAATGCTTCGCGCCAAGACAGCGGTGGGAAATAAAGAATGTTTTATTATTGAAAAGGGGAAACGAACTAAGAATGAAAATTACCCGATAGATCAAGGAAGTTTTGTGGGAGAAAATCCCGCAATAGCAGAATTTTCTTTTTGGTGTCCAGATCCCTGTGACACGGGCGGGGAGTTTGACGCAGAGTGTCTGTTTCCCACATGGTCGACCCAGCGAACGGACACGCCGTTTTCCGACAGAAAGGGCGATCCCGTTCCCGGAATCATCGGAAAAAATGCGGATGCCGGTCTGCAGGGAGAGGGGGAAAATCAATTTTATGCCGATCGACTGCTGATGTTTTTTCTCCCGACGCTTATCCAGCTCTCACTCAAAGTCGTCGCGCCGATCATCGCCGTGATGCTCGTATTTGTGGGGTTGCGGTTTCTCTACGCGGGAGGGGACGAGGAGGAGCGCTCCAAATCAAAAATGTATTTTCTCTACGTGGTGCTGGGGACGATCTTTATCGTGCTGAGCTACACCATCGCCAAATCCTTGTACCATATTTTGTCTGTCTGAGATGAAAAAATTTCTCTTCCTGCTGACATTTCTCGCCCTCGCGGTCCCCCAGATCGTGGGTGCCGCGACCGTGCAGGGGACAGTGACGGATGCAAAAAGTGGAGACACTCTCCCCGGAGCCACAATTCGGATTTGTCTTTCTTCAGGAGAAAAGATTGAAAACTGCGGCGTTGGAACAATAACTGATCCAGATGGAAATTATGAAAAAGAAGTTACAGATGGAAACTATGTTTTGACAGTGACTTCTATAGGATATGAAAAACAGCAAGAAAAAAGTGTTTCTCTTTCGGGCTCAGAGCCCATTGTAAAGGATTTTTCAATGGAACCAACTGTTAAGCAGTTAGCAGAAGTAGGAGTTACGGCCAGTAAAGAAAATGTCGTGTCCTGGGGGACAGGACTCAGCGCGGAAGATCTGCCGAAGTATCTCGTCGGCACAAACCGCGGGACCAAGACCCTCAAAGGCGATGCGACAGATGTGACCTTTTGGCTGCAGCGGTTTATCCGCAAGTTTGCGAGCTTCGTCGCGGCACTGGCGGTGCTCTTCATCGTGTGGAATGGATTTGGGATCGTGATGGCGTCCGGCAACGCCGATGAAATCTCCAAAGCCAAAAAAGCCATCATGTGGGTGGTGGTGGCGCTCTTGCTGACGATTTTTGCGTACGTTCTGGTCAAAACCGTTATCTCGCTGGTGTACTTGGCGTGAGGAAAGGGGAAAAGCTGAGAAGTTGAGAAGCAGGGAAGGAGGGAAAATAAAAATTACAAATTACAGATTACAAATTACAAATGGGGAAAACCCCCCATCCCCCTTTGAAAAAGGGGGTGAAAAAGTTGAAAAGTGAGGAAGAAAAGAAGTTTTGAAGAAAAAAGAAGGAATTGGAGGGGCAAGGGATATCTTGCCCGTACAGAAAAACATTTTGACTCATAAAAAAGACGGCAGGATTGCTTCGTTCCTCGCAATGACAAGAATCTTTTGGCACCCTGTTCAGAGTCCCATTTTTTTCTTGAGCTCCTCGGCGGCGGCGGCGTCTTCGTCGGCTTCGCCTTTTTCTTCCTCTTTTATTTTTTCCATTTCAAATTCTTTTTCGCGCTCCTTTTTGAGCCGGGCGACATCGTCAGAAAATTCTTTTTCGAGCTCTGAAAATTTGTCTTTTTCCTCTTCAAAAATTTTAATCAACTCATTGATCTGTTCGATCGAGAGCCGCGGAATGGCATCGATGACCCGTTTTTTTTCCTCGAGCGTGAGGGAGATCGATCCCTCGAGCAGTGTCAAAAAGTTTGCCTCATCAAACTGCGTGTTTGGATGCGGCGGAATCGTGAAGTGATGCCCCTTTTTTGCGGCATCATCCCCGCCAGATTGAGCCGGATCTTGTGTGGGGTCTGTGGGCGGGGTGGCGTCGTCTGCCATGAGAAAAAGTTATTTCACGCGAACACTAGGACTTTTTGGCGGTCTTTTCAACTTTTTTTGCGGTCGTCTTTTTGGCTGCGGGTTTCTTGGCAGTTGTTTTTTTGGGAGTCGTCTTTTTTGGACTCGCAGTTTTTGGCTTTGCAGCCGTTTTTTTCGCCGGGGTCTTTGTTTCTGCTTTTTTGTCGGCCGGCTTTTGCCTTGTTTTTATATCGGTGATTTCGATCACTGTGAAGTCCTGCCGATGCCCCAGGGTGCGTCGGTACCGTTTGCGCGGTTTCATTTTGTACACGCGGACTTTGTCACCGCGACCGTGTTCGAGAATTTTTGCTTCCACGACGACATCGTTCAAAATCGGCTCGCCGACTTTGAAATTTGTGCCGTCTTCTTCACTGACGAGGAGCGTTTCAAACTGGACGGTTTTGCCCTCTTCTTCAGATAATTTGTCCACTTCCAAGGTTTCGCCTTTGGAGACAAGGCACTGGTGTCCGCCGATTTTTGCAACTGCAATCATGTTTGAGATGGGTTATCGTCTGGCAGGTACGAGGTTGGTTTGAGACCTGCAGACAGAAAATGCGGGGGCGATTGTCGGTAAAAAGCGGGAAAAGTCAAATGTTTTTGGAGAGGAGAAAAGCTCAAAAGTTAAAAATATGAAAAGCGCAAAGGCTGAGAAGTTGAGAAGCAAGGAAGGAGGGAAAATAAAAATTACAAATTACAGATTACAAATTACAAATGGGCAAATCCCCCCATCCCCCTTTGAAAAAGGGGGAGAAAGTTGAGAAACCCTGAAGAAAGAAGGGGACGCAGATCTGCGTCTTATGCAAAAGTCAAAAAGCTCAAAAGCTTCGGAGGGCATTCTTCTTTCTTCAAGAGAATCCGTAATTTCTGTGGAAAAGAATGGTGGGCAATCGAGGACTTGAACCTCGGACCTCGTCCTTATCAGAGACGCGCTCTAACCAGCTGAGCTAATTGCCCTCGTCGCTGGGTGATTTCATCCGTGGCTCTCCCGCCAAGGCGGGATCGCACTGGATTTCATCACCGCTCCTCTTTCCTCGCGAAGCACCCGCTTCGCTCGGAGTTTCGCGGGGGCCCTAAAGGTTTCAGGTTGATTCCTTTCCCTCGTCCCGCCAGGGCGGGACTCCGCTCAGAGTTTCGTGGAAACCCAAAACGCCAGGACCACCTCAAAAGAGCGCGGGAATTGTAGAAAAAATGTCGGGAGTGTCAAATTTTTTCCACCGGGGCGACCGAGGCGACGATCTTTTTTACCCCCTGTCCTGCAAACGCCACTGTCAGCACATCGCCGTCGATTTGGATCACGGTGCCTTCGCCAAACGCTCGGTGTCGAATGCGATCAGAGATCTGAAATTCGGTTTCATTTTCTTTCCTCCCCCAGAGTGCCTCTTCGCGAGAGCCAGCGGTCTGAAATTTTGCGGTTGGAGCTTCGTATTCATCGGAAAACGGCTCCAGTCGTTCGCGCGTTTTTCGGGGACGTTCTTTTGCCTGCTGTCCTCCGGCACGTTCGTGTGAATCGGGACAGAGTTCATCGAAAAATTTGGAAGGGGGTGCTTCTTGTGTCCGCCCAAACAGCATCCGCTGCCGTGCGTGCAAAAGGGTACACGTCTGCTGTGCGCGTGTGATAGCGACATACCCCAGGCGCCGCTCTTCTTCCAGGTCTTCTCGCGAAAACTGGGCTGAATGTCCCGGGAAAATTCCGTCTTCCCAGCCGGGCAAAAACACGTGCGGAAATTCCAATCCCTTGCTCGCATGAATCGTCATCAGCGTGACGGAATCACTGTTTTCCATCTGATCGAGATCAGAGATCAGGGCGACCCCTTCCAAAAAGGCTGCCAGGGAATGCTCCGCCGCGTCGTACCGTCCGGCCACCGAAAAAAGCTCTTTCACATTTTCCTGTCGCGACTCACCCTCGCTCGTGCCATCATCCAGCCAGGCGAGAAAATTGGTTTGCTCTACCACCCGATCGAGCAGGATCGAGATGGGTTCGGTTTCGGCGATTTTTCTGAGTTTCAAAATGAGTTTGTAAAAATTCCGAAGCACTTCCTTTTTTGGCTCGGAGAGCGCGTCAATTTCATCGACCCACTTCAGGCTTTCAAACAGCGAGAGACTCCGTTCCACCGCAAAATCTTTGACAGTTTCCAGGGTGGCGGTGCCGATCTTTCGACTGGGTACATTTCCCACCCGGAGAAAAGAGAGATCATCCCGCGGATTAAAAATCAGCCGCAGGTACGCAATGACATCTTTAATCTCTCGTCGATCAAAAAATCGTGTCCCGCCCACAATTTGATAGGGAATCTGCGCGCGCATCAGGGCTTCTTCGATCGCACGGGACTGCGCGTTCATCCGGTACAGGATGGCACAGTCTCGAAAGGAACCCCCTTGATCGTGACGTTCTTGGATTTTTTGTGCGATGGTGTTGCCCTCTTCGCGTTCGTTCCACACAGAGAGTACTTGCACCTTTTCCCCCGCATCATTCTCCGTCCAGAGCTTCTTTGGCCGCCCCGTCTCGTTGTACCCGATCAGGGCATTTGCATTTCGGAGAATGTGGCTGGTGCTGCGGTAGTTTTGCTCGAGTAAAATAATGTTTGCTCCCGGGAAATCCTTTTCAAAATTCAGAATATTTTGATAGTCCGCTCCGCGAAATCGGTAAATGGACTGGTGGTCGTCGCCGATCACACACAAATTTTTGTGCGCATCTGACAGCAGTCGCACCAGTCGGTACTGAGCGAAATTGGTATCCTGGTACTCGTCGACGAGCAGATGCTTCCACCGATCGCGGTATTTTTCCAGCACGTGGGGTTTTTCCTCAAACAGTTCCACCGTTTTTTGCAGGAGATCATCGAAATCCAGAGCGTTGTGTTCCACCAGCCGTTTCTGGTACTCGGGAAATACCGCTCGAACCGCTTCTGTAAACCGGGTCTTCTCACACGCCTCTGCGTACTGCTGCGGGGTGAGGAGTTGATTTTTTGCGCTCGAGATGTGGGCGGCGACGGCTTTGTGTTTGACCTGCTGCTCGTCGTACCCCCGATCTTTCAAAATCATTTTCACGAGCCGTTTGGCATCATCGGCGTCGAAGATCACAAAATTTCGCGTCAGGCCTGTTTCCAATTTTTCAATATCTTCTCTGAGAATCCGAACACAGGTGGCGTGAAAGGTCCCCACGTGTGGCTGGGCCGTTTGCCCGAGGAGAAATTCAATCCGAGATTTCATCTCGTTGGCGGCTTTATTGGTAAACGTCACGGCGAGAATTTGTTCTGCCGGAGTGCCCGCTGCGATCAGGTGCGCGATGCGGTGGGTGAGCGTTTTGGTTTTTCCACTGCCCGCGCCAGCCAAGATTAAAACAGGCCCCGAGAGGACCTCGACGGCTTTTTTCTGTGCGGGATTGAGTGTGGCAAAGATTTTTTCAGTCATCTGCGGCGCGCAGTGTACTGGAGTTTGAGAGAGAGAAAAAGAGAAAAAGTTTGAAAGCTGAAAAGCGGAGAGGCTCAAAAGGGAACTCCGCCCACCAGCCCTCTCTTCGTCTCAGAGGGGGAGCGCTCCGACGTGTCGGGACGAGAGGGGAAACACTTCAAAAAAAGAACAGAAAATTTTCTGCCACAGGTTTGCAAATCGTCCCACAAAAAAAGTCCAGAAAAAGTCTCCAAAAAAAGTTGACAAATGGATGATGAACACTAAAATCCGACGGCTTTTTTGCAACTTTGATCTGCCTGCATGGCCAAAGAAGATGACAAAATCGAACTCGAAGGCGTCATCGAGGTGACGTATCCTGGAAGCCAGTTTCTGGTGAAACTGACGACGGAAGGGTTCGAAGACCATGAAGTACGGGCACGTCTGTCGGGCAAGATGCGGATGCACTACATCCGAATTGTTCCGGGGGATCGGGTCAAATTGCAGGTCTCGCCGTACAATCTCGACGAAGGCCTTATCACCTATAGACAACGTTAATTCTTCCTCATGAAAGTCGGAGCCTCTGTCAAAAAGATCTGTAAGCACTGTCGCGTCGTTCGCCGCAAAGGTGTCGTGCGTGTCATCTGCCAGAATCCGGCCACCCGGGGAAAACACAAACAACGACAGGGCTAATTTTTCAACTCACTTTCTCATGCGCATTGCTAGTGCCTCCATTCCTCCCGAAAAACGACTTGTGATCTCGCTCACGTACATCTATGGCGTGGGACCGACTCGTGCCAAACAGGTGTGCGAGAAGGCCAAACTCAGTGAGGACAAGCGGGTCAAAGATCTCACCAACGACGAAGAGGAAAAGCTCCGAAAAGCACTGGCAAGCTTCGGGTACGAGCTCGAAGCCGATCTGCGTCGAACCGTCTCACAGAATATCAAACGATTGCAGGATATCGGTTCGTACCGAGGATTTCGACACCGCAAACGCCTCCCGGTTCGCGGGCAAAGAACAAAAACCAACTCCCGTACCCGGAAGGGAAAAAAGGGTCTGGCTGTCGCCGGAAAGAAAATGGTGGCAAAATAAATCTGATTTTTTATGGCTAAAGCAAAAAAACGCGTCCGAAAAAATGTGGAACATGGCAAGGTGCATATCCACGCTGACTGGAATAACACCATCGTCACGCTCACCGATCCCGAGGGAACGGTGCTGGGATGGAGCAGTCCCGGACGCAATGGATTTAAAGGTGCTCGCCAATCCACACCGTACGCGGGACAGGTTTCCGCCGAAAACGTGGCCGAACAGGCCCAACTGTTTGGCATGAAGACGGTGGATGTCTATGTCAAAGGAATGGGGCCCGCACGAGACCAATCTATTCGGGGACTCATGAATGGAGGACTGTCTGTGCAGTCCATTGCGAGCGTGTCTCGCTTGCCGCACGGCGGATGCCGCCCTAAAAAAGTTCGTAAAGTTTAATTTTTTTCATGCGTTATACAGGACCAAAAGTTCGACAATGCCGGCGGGAAGGAATCAACCTGTTTGGATCTCCCAAATACCAAAAAATTCTGGCGCGTCGTCCGGGGATCCCCGGGATGCACGGAGGAAAACGAATGGGAAAACTTACCGAGTATGCCAAACAATTGCGGGAAAAACAGAAAGCCAAACGTATGTTTTGTCTCTCAGAAAAACAATTTCACCGAACCTTTGAAAAAGCTGCCAGTATGCACGGTGTTACCGGGGATAATATGCTTCAGCTTCTCGAACGCCGACTGGACAATGTTCTTTTCCGTTCAGGACTCGCGCTGACACGGATGCAGGCACGACAGTTTGTCAGCCATGGACTTTTCCTCCTCAATGGTCGTCGAGTCGATGTGCCCTCGATTCAGGTAAATATCGGGGATGAGATTGAAGCTCGCCCACGCTCCCGAACGTCTTCTGTGTTTGAAAAAAATATCGAAGAAACCGGCGCACTGGATGCGCCCAGTTGGCTCAACGTAGACCGAAAAAAACGGGCGATCAAAATTACCGAACTTCCGACAGACCTCCATTTTGAAAAAGCCGTCGATCCGCAGATGATCGTCGAGTACTACTCCCGCTAATGTTCCCCCCTTTTCTTCATCCCTTTTCCTGATGCATATCCTTCACGACGAGATCGGTCCTCCTCAGCTCAAGATTGAGAAGGAAAGCAATACCGCTGCGACGCTCACCGTCAATCCATTGCCATCGGGGTATGGGGTGACACTGGGAAATGCGTTGCGTCGAGTCTTGCTCTCCAGTTTGCCAGGGACGGCTGTGACCGCGATGAAAATTCCAGGGATTTCGCATGAGTACACCACCATTGACGGCGTCAAGGAAACGGTATTTGACATTACCCTCAACCTGCGCCAACTCCGCCTCAAAAAACACTCCAAAGAGCCCGAAGTGGTAAAAGTGCCTTTTCTCAAAAAAGGAAAAGTGACCGCCAAGGACCTCAAAGTTTCCTCCGACATCGAAATTCTGGATCCCTCGCAAGAAATCATGACTTGCGACGGAGCCAACAGCAAAAAATCGCTCGAAATTCGTGTGGAAAAAGGCGTGGGATACCGACTGGTCACCAATGAGGATTCGGCCAAAGAAGAAGATGCAGAAATGATTTTGATTGACGCCAACTTTTCTCCGGTTTCTCTTGTAAAATAT
This sequence comes from Candidatus Altimarinota bacterium, assembly GCA_021734785.1. Lineage (GTDB taxonomy): Bacteria > Patescibacteriota > Gracilibacteria > UBA4473 > UBA4473 > JABGQW01. The sequence continues at coordinate 175,824 of JAIPIF010000002.1, forward strand.
GACGTCCAGCCCTCTCGTGTGGGAGAGCAAATCAACCTGGACAAGCTGGTCTTGCAGCTCGAGACAGATGGCTCTCTGGCGGCAGACGGAGCCATCAAGTTAGCGGCCGGCATTGTCGAGAGCTATTTTGCCCTCTTCAACAAAGACGACGCCTACACGGACGAGGATTACACCACTTCGTTTGACCTTCTCAAAAAACAGAAAGAATCCAAAGAGAAAGCTGCAGAACAAGCACAGGAAACGTCGTTTACGCCCATCGATATTTTGGGGCTTTCTCAGCGCACACTCAATGCCCTGGTCAATGGCGGCATTACCTCTGTGGAACAACTGCTTTCTACACCGATGAGTCAGCTGACTCAACTGCGTGGATTTGGACAAAAAGCCAAATCCGAACTCGACCAAGTCTTGGCCGAACGGGGCTACACCGTGGCTCCCGAATCGTCTAAGCCTGCTTCTGACGACTCTGCACAATGAGACACCGAAACACGAAAGCCATTCTCAATCGACCAGCCGATCAGCGGCGAGCCCTGATGCGAAACCAGATGACCTCTTTGTTTCTCTCTGGAGCGATCAAAACCACGGATGCCAAAGCAAAAGCGCTTCGGAGCGAGGTGGAAAAATTGATTACGCGGGTCAAATCCCGCCTGGCAAAAAAAGAGGAAGCCAGTGCGATCCGAGAGCTCAAAAAAGTCCTCTACACCGAGGCCTCTCAACGAAAAGCGCTTGCTTTTATTCGGGAAACGAAACAAACCTCCGGGTATACCCGATTGGTGCGGGTGGATTACCGAGCGGGTGATGCCGCGCTCGAAATACAGGTACAACTTCTCTCTGACAAAGAATGAATACAACGCTCCGACAAAACGTTCAGCAAAAAGACCGTGTGTGGTACATCGTAGATGCTCAGGGCAAACGCCTGGGGACACTCGCGACAGCTATCGCAGACACGCTTCGTGGCAAAAAACGAGTCGACTTTACGCCGCATGTGGACGGAGGGGATCATGTGATCGTCTTGAATGCCGAAAAAGTTTTGGTCTCTGGACAAAAAGAAACCGACAAGCAGTATTATCGAAGCTCAGGCTATATCGGGCACCTCAAATCAATAAATCTTGCCGAGCTGCGGAAAAAAAATCCGTCTCGTATTTTGCAGCATGCCGTCAGTGGGATGCTCCCGAAGACAAAACACCGGAAACAGCAACTCCTGCGTCTGCATCTGGTGATCGGGGACAAAAATCCACACGAAGCGCAGCAACCCAAACCCCTCGAACTCTAAAAACATTTTCTGATGGTCAAAACCAGCAATCGTGCTTACTTCTCTGCCCTCGGACGTCGCAAAACGTCTCGAGCGACGGTAAAACTCTTTCCCGAAGGATCCGGAGAGATTGAGATTAACGGAAAAACCCTTCGAGAATGGTCTGACAGCGAAGAAATGATGCTGAATGTTTTGAAACCCTTTCATCTGCTGAGTGTGACCAAAGACTTCGATGCCGTCATTCGCACCTCTGGCGGGGGCAAAGAAGCGCAGTCAGACGCAATTCGTTTGGGATTGGCACGTGCACTCCAAAAGAAAAATCCTGACTTTCGTACCCAGCTCAAAGAAGAAGAGCTGCTCACGGTGGATTCCCGCAAAAAAGAACGAAAAAAACCGGGACTCAAACGAGCTCGCCGTGCGCCACAGTTTTCCAAACGTTAGGCCGAGGGATCACTTCCCGTCTCTGTCTCTTCTCCGTCTGTCTCGAGGGGGTTGGTTTCTTCCTGTCCATTTTTAGGCACAAGGGAGTCGGTTGATTCTTCGAGATTTTCCGGTTGTTTCTGCAGCACTTTTTGCCGAAAGAACACATTGCGTGGACCAAAGAAAAGAAGGTTCCATTTTTCAAAGGCCGGCACCGTGGAGCTGGTCACCAGGTCTTCAAACTGCTGCACAGAGAGTTCGGAGGGAAGCATCGGGAGCAGGGGATCTTCCAAAAACACCAGGACATTTTCTCCCTCTTGACGGCGCCCCATCTGAATTTTGGCTTCTTTGTCTACGCGTTGCGGTGTTTCGAGGTATTGAAGCTGCTGCTTTTTCTCTTCGATTATGGCGAGGGCTTTTTGATTTTCTTCATGGATCGCTTCGATTTCGCGGTTGATTTTTTGGCTCTCGTGCAAAAAACTCGCCAGTGAGTACAGCAGCAAAAAGATGAATAAAAAAAGCCCCACCAGCAGGAAAACATTTTTGGACGTGTACACCGAGTCGTGTCGCATCGAGGAGATTGTAGCGAGGAAAAGGCAAATTACAAATTACCAATTACGAATTACGAATGGGAAAGCTCAAAAGTTGAGAAGAAGGGAAGAAGGAAAAATAAAAATTACAAATTACAGATGGGAAAATCCCCCCGTCCCCCTTTGAAAAAGGGGGTGGAGTTTTGAAGAAGAAAAAGAAAGAATTGAAGGGACAAGATATATCTTGCCCGTACTCAAAAAGAAAAAGGGGGGAAGATTGCTTCGTTTCCCGCTTCGCAGGAATCTTGCAATGACGGAGAAGGCTTGGAAAAAGGGGGGGAGTTGAGACGCAAGCAAGAAAGGAAGTTTTGAAGAAAAATCCCCTCCACGGTACAATCGATGCGATGAAACTAATCGTGGGTCTCGGGAATCCTGGCAAAAAATACGAACGCACGCGTCACAACGTGGGATTTCTTGCCCTCGAGCGGCTTGCTGCTGGGGGAGGGACCGCGGAATGGAAACCGGAGAAAAAATTTTTCGGACTCGTGGCGACCGGGCAGGTGGGGACCGAAAAAGTCTTGTTTCTCAAGCCCCAGACGATGATGAATCTGTCCGGAAAATCCGTCGCGGCGGCAGCGCATTTTTACAAACTCTCTCCGCCCGAAGTAGTGGTGTTTTCCGATGATCTGGATCTGCCGTTTGGCACGGTGCGCTGGCGGGATCGGGGCGCGAGTGGGGGGCACAATGGCTTGAAATCCATCACCCAGTCTTTGGGCAGTGACAACTTCCCCCGACTCAAGTTTGGAATTTCGACTCCGGACCGAGAACAGATGCCGGCCGAAGCGTTTGTCCTCCAGAAATTTTCTCCCGACGAGTGGAAGGATCTCCCTGAAATTATAGACACGGGACTCGAAAAGTTTTTTGCCCACGTACCATGCTGACGAGCTTTCGCGATGCCCGAAAAACCTGGATTGTTTCAGATGGAGAGCATGCGATGCCATTGGGACGACTGACCGATACCGTGGTCAACCCCGACACGGGCGCGATTGAGGCGTTTTGGGTGCGGACTCCAGAGGGACTGCGCCTTCTGCTTCCAGACGACATCACTCGTTGGCGGGGGGAAATTATCCTCGAACATCCAGAGGACCTCGTCACGGCAGAGGAGTTTCCCCGACTCGAGCAGCTGCTCGACCGCGAAGTTTCCATCATCGGAGCACCGGTATTTCAAGAGGATCCTCGTGGACAGATCAAAATTGGCCGGGTGCAAAATTTTACTTTTGACACCCTCTCACCAAAACTTCTCGCACTAGAAGTGGCGCGGGGATTTTGGATGTTTCGGCAGTACGCACTCATCCCGCGGTCTCGTCTTTTGCGCATCACAGAGGAGGGGATTTTTGTGGCGCCAAACATCCTCAAACTCTCTGACGAAGAAAAGCCAGCTCTTGCGCGGCCGAGCAAGATTCTCCCCGAACCCGAGCAGACACAGGTTTTCCACGAGCCAAAAGCGTGATACACTCCGAGTGTTTTCTTCCCGTTTCCCATGAACTCTCAAGCGATCAATCATTTTCTCCGCCAAAAGAATGTTTCTCCAGAAGTACGCTCGCTGCTGTACCACATCGCGCGCAGTGTCAAATACATCAACTTTTCTCTCCGCGCGGGAAACACTGGCATCAGTGGCACGCAGAATTTCTCCGGCGAATCGCAGCTGAAATTGGACGTGCTCGCCGATCAGATCATCTCGCACGAGCTGGAAAATTCCGACCTGGTTTCTATCCTCGCGAGCGAAGAAAAAGACATGCTGGAAGAATTTCCTTCTTCCCGCGCCAAGTTTGTGGTGGCGTACGACCCGCTGGATGGGAGCTCGCTGGTGGATGCCAATCTCGCGATTGGCTCGATTTTTGGCATCTGGAGTGGTGAAAAATTGGAAGGCAAAAAAGGAACCGACATGGAAGCCGCCGCGTACGCGGTGTATGGGCCGCGAGTGACGCTGACGGTTGCGCTCCGGGATCGGGGAGTGCACGAGTTTGAGCTCAACGACGTGGGCGAATTTCTCCTCACGCGCGAAAACATTCGGATCGAAAAGAAATCCAAATACTTCGCCCCGGGCAATCTGCGGGCTTGTGAGGTTTTGCCGGCGTACAAAAAGTTGGTTGACACCTGGGTCGCGGAGAAACGAACGCTTCGCTATTCGGGCGGCATGGTGCCCGATCTGCACCACATGCTGTCCAAGGGACAGGGCATTTTTTGCTATCCGGGCTGTGCCAAACATCCAGATGGGAAATTACGGTTGGCGTTTGAATGTGCGCCGTTTGCCTTTCTCTTTACCGAGGCTGGCGGTTTGGCGCTGGACCAGAAGGGCACGAATATTCTCAAACTCCCGATCAAAGAACCCCACCAGCGGACAACCATTTTCATCGGCTCTGAAGACGAGGTCAAACACGCGGTGAATTTCCTCAAAAAATGAATCTCTCCGACGCCGTCGAGCGGTACCTGCGGCATCTGCACAATGTCCAGAACGCCTCGCCGTACACGCTGCGCAATTATTCTCGCAGTCTCAATTTGTTTCTCGAAACAATGGGGGAGGACTGTCAGCTTTCTGCGCTGTCTCTCGACAAAATTGATGATTTTCGTGATCGGATTTTCTCCCTCAAATCGCAGCGAGGCGGGCGGATTTCCCGCTCCACCCAAAATCTGTATCTGGTGCCGGTGCGGGCGTTTCTCAAGTTTTGTCACCGACGGGGACTGGAAGAGCGGTTGATCGCTCCCGACAAAATTGAGCTCGTCAAACCCGATCCCCGAGATGTGGCTGGACTGACACTGGACGAGCTCAATCGATTGCGACACACGCCTCCTTCTCAAAACGAAATGATTGCGCTGCGGGATCAGGCGATCATCGAAATGCTTTTTTCCACAGGGCTGCGCATCTCCGAGCTGTGTCGTTTGGATCGTGAAAATGTCCATTTAAAAACGCGGGAGTTTGCGGTGCTGGGAAAGGGCAAAAAAGTCCGGACGGTGTTTGTCACCGAGCGGGCGGCGGAGGCACTCGAGAAATATCTCTCCCTCCGCACCGATAACTTTCCACCGCTCTTTCTCAATGCGCGACCCCGGAAAGACGAATTTGAAACCAAAGGCGAATCACGGCGGCTGACGCGCACGGCCATCGAAGTCATGATCCGCAAACGCGGGCGGATGGCCGGCATCACCAAACCCGTCACGCCGCATGTGCTGCGGCATACCTTTGCGACCACCCTGCTGCGGGAGGGGGCCGATCTGCGTTCGGTGCAGGAGTTTCTCGGGCACGCGAATATTTCCACCACGCAGATTTATACCCATTTCGTCAACGCCGACCTCAAAAAAACACACCGGAAATTTTTGGAAGGAAAATAAGTTGACAGGTTTTTGGTTTTTGTTAAAAAAACAGCGATGAAAAAAGAAGGAACCGATTTCGAATTAGTTTTGGGGCTTGCTCAGCAGGTGTCCGGGACTGATTTGCCAGAAGTTACCCGAGAAGCACTTGAGAAACATCAGAAAAGAATCGAGAAAGTACAAAAAGAGCTTGGGGCGGTGACCCAAGAAACGAAAAAATCAATTGATTGGATCGTTGAAGCGGCAATCATGTCGGATTTTGACATTCCGGATTCTTTGCTGAAAGAGTGGGAGGAAAGAGGAGAATAATTTTCATGAAAAACCCCGAGCGTCGCAGCCTCACAAAAGGAATCCTCCAGGTCGGGATCGGGGTGGTGCTGATCGCGGCGGGTGTAGAGCTTTTTTCTGGACAGGTCGAAAGTGTTCTGGCGGGAGCAGACGCCGTTTCCGCTGGATAAAATTATTTCCCCGGTTTGAGCGGAAACGCGGTTTCCATTTTTTCCAAAAACGCCCAATCCTCGGCGATGGACTTCTTCAGCGCATCGAGCGTGTCTTTGTTTTCGGGAGCAAGCAGATGTTTGGTCCGGCCCTGCATCGAGAGAAACTCTTCCAGAGCAGGATTTTCTTCGGCGTACTTTTTGGAATCTTTTGGTCGGTAGCTGATTTTCCAGCGGCCGTGATCCACCTCAAAGAGCGGCCACAGACCCGACTCTGTCGCCAGCTGTGAGATCACCATGCCTTTTTGGGGATCGGATTTCCAGTTGGTGGGGCAGACAGAGAACGCATTGAGAAACGCCGGCCCGCTCACTTCAAACGCCCGGTGGGCTTTTTTCATCAGGTCGCCGTAGTTGGATGGATTGCACTGCGCGGCGTACGGCAGATCGTGTGCGGCGATGATTTTGGTCAGGTTTTTGCGCTGTTGGGGTTTGCCACTCAATTTTTCCCCCCGGGGACTGGTGTGGGTGTGAAATCCCAGCGGCGTGCTGCCGGATCGTTGGTATCCCGTGTTCATGTAGCCTTCGTTGTCGAAACAGATGTACACAAAATCGTGTCCGCGCTCAATCGCGCCACTGAGCCACTGAAAGCCGATGTCGTACGTGGCCCCGTCCCCGCCGACCGCGAGAAATTTGGTTTTTTTCTGCGTGTCGGAGAGCTTCCCCTTTCTTCCAAGCGCTTTCCACGCGGCCTCCACGCCGGAGATCACGCTGGCGGAGTTTTCAAACAAACTGTGAATCCACGGGGAGCGAAAACTCGTGTACGGATACGCTCCAAAGCAGATCTCGCTGCAGCCGGTGGCGTTGGCGGTTATGATGGGATTATCAATCGTGGTGAGGGCCTGTTTCAAAATAACACTGATCCCGCAGCCGGGGCACAGCCGGTGCCCGGAGGCCAGGCGCTGTGGGTTTTGGCTGACGACTTTGAGATTGGGGATAAACTGCGATGCGGGGAGTGTTTTTTGTGCCATGTGGGGCAATCGTACAGATTTTTTTGCGCTTGAAAAGAGGAGCTGGATTGACAGGGGAGCAGATTTTTTTACAATTCGCCCCGCGCCACCTTAGCTCAGCTGGCTAGAGCAGCTGTCTTGTAAACAGCAGGTCTCCGGTTCGAATCCGGAAGGTGGCTCCACGTCGGAACTCGGCTGCACGAGTTCCGTTTTTTGCTTCGCAAAAAAACTCCACAAGCTTGCTGGTTCCTCCTCTCTCCGCACAAAACCTTCGGTTTTGTTTGGGGATTTTGCAGAATAAAAACTTGACATTTTTAATTAAAAGTTTTATGGATTTCCTTGATGACACTCGAACAACCGATTTCGGGGATTGAGCAGGAAGAAGCAAAGGGAGTTGGTTCTGAAGAAGAAGTAGAATTGGCAGTAAAAAAAGTAATGAAGGAAACGGGAATAAAAAGAGAGGAAAAAGCACCTTCTGTCTCACGCACTCCCAAAAAAGGGATTTTGAATCTGATAAAAACGATTTCTGCGGCGGTGGCAATTGCTTTTTCGAGTCCTGCATTTTCGCAGACACAGGAACAAGATTTTGACGCGCAGGTAAAGGAAGCGACGGAATATTTTCTCAAACGGTTTAAGGCTTTTCCGGATTCGGCAGATATCGTGACGGCGGATGGAGAATTTGACAGTCCGTTTTTCCGAGAAATTGAAAAAGCGATGCGCTGGGACGAAATGGTAGCTTTTAGTGGGGCGGTATCAGCAGACACAGAATTTGCTGAGCAGAGAGCGGCAGCAGCAAAGAAGAAAGAGGCGGAGGCAAAGAAGCGAGAGGAGGAGGCAAAGAAGCGAGAGGAGGAGGCAAAGAAGCGAGAGGAGGAGGCAAAGAAGAAAGAGGATTGGATGATGAAAGCGTCTGTGGCGGCGACGTCGATCGGAGATGTGATCGAACAGAAAAACTATCCCAGTCAGGCTGCGATTGAAGAATTGGTCAAAAAATCAATCGCTCGCTTGCCAAACAATCCGTACATCCGACAGCAGATGAAGGTCGTGCTGGAAACGTACGGGTACGACACCGATTTTTTGAAAGACTGATGACACTCGAACAACCGGTTTCGGGGATTGAGCAGAAAGAAACGAGAACGGATTCTGTCTCACGCACTCCCCAAAAAGGGATTTTGAACTGGATGAAGGCAGTGGGTCTTTCGGTTTCTCTCTTGTTAGCAGGAAATGCTTTTTCTCAGGAAAAAGGAAGCTATGACCAGCAAATAACAAAAGCCCTCACGGAACTTCCCAAGATATTCAAATCGCATCCGGATTCGCTTTGTCTTTTGGCGGAAATGACGGATTTGGAGCATCCCCGTCTCAAAAGTTTGGATAAAGAACTGGGAGTGGAGGAGGGAGTTTCGTACGGAGTGACCTGGATTTTGTGCAATGATATCCAACGGGCAAAGGAATATAAGGAGGACTTTCAAAAAATGGCGCAGAGGGTTTTGGATGTGTGGACAGAAGCACGACGACGACTTGATAAATCTCACGGAGAAGGCAATTGGACATCCGATGATTTTGATGCTCTTTCCAGAAAATTGTTTGATGAAGAGTGGGGTTCAAAAGATTAATCTTTTTCCGATGGAAGCTTTTTCGTGCGCCAGAATTCTTCCCAGTTTTTTCCGTTCGGCTCGCCAGTGTTTGTGATGACTCCTTCCAGCTTAAGTTGATCTTTTTTATAAGATCCTTCTTCGTGGTTTGAAGGATTTTTGTAAAGAAACTCTAGTTCACCATTTAACTGACGAATGCGTGTGTTGGATAAAATTTCTCCAGTATCTTTGACATTCAGCCAGTCGAGAATTTTTGCACTGCGGGAGAGTTGGTACGGCTCAAGCACCTTATTTGAATGAAATTCTCCGAGAAAAACCATATCCAATTTATGTTTTTTGAGTTCTCGAGCGAGCAGGAGACAATTAAACGTCCGACGAGTGGTTTGGGGGTCAAACAGGTACCGAGTGGGCGCGAGGACCTGCCAGTCCTCCAGAGAGATTTGAAGATGCGAGCCCTCCCGCGAGACTTCTGTACCGCGGACAGAGATTTTTTTAAAATTTGGTTCGGTTTTTTCTTCAATTTCGGCCGACTGGGTTTCGAGCGTTTGTTTCTGCTTTTTGAGCGCGGCAAATTGCTTGGTTATTTCTTCGCGATCCTTTGGGGAAGCAGTGGCCCATTCGGCTTCTAGTGCCAAAATCTGATCGTCGATGTCTTGGAGTGTGGCATCAATTTTTCGTTTTTGTTTTTCGGCCTTTTGGGCGAGGCGATCTTTCTTTTTGGCCGCAGAGATGGCATCCGACGCGGTGACAATTTTTGGTGGTTTGAACGCGGGAAAAGACTGCAGGATTTCGGTCTTGGCATCGGTCGAGACATCCGGGGATTCCCAGATCTGGGACAGAGTGCGGTCGAAGCTCCCAGCAGAATTGAGGTTTGCAGCATTTACAATTTTTTCCACTGCGGTACGGTCGTCTTGCTCGGGTAGTTTCGCGGTGACCGAGAGCAGTGTTTGGAAGTTTTTGAAATCCGCTTCATTCATGCCTTCTCGGAACTTGAAGTACTCGTTTCGCTTTTCAGGATCGAGACTTTGGAGTCGCACAAAAAAGTCGATATTTTTTTCACCGGATCGTCTTTCGAAAAGTTGAGCACTCTCCTCGCTTCGCTCGACACTCTCCTCGCTTCGCTCGACACTCTCCTCGCTTCGCTCGACACTCTCCTCGCTTCGCTCGACATTTTCCTTGCTGGTCTTTTCGACTCGTTGTGCCCGGATTTCGGCGGCTTCTTCTTTGAGCAGTTTTTCGGTGAGGTCGGGATTTTTGGCGTACAGTTTTTCAAACTTCTTAGAGATTTGTTTTTTTGTTTCCTCGGAGATTTGTGTCGAGGAAAAGATGCGGTCGACCACGGTGTCAAAATTTTCCCCGCTTCCCAGTGCATCGCCCACAAATCGCTCCACCACGCCCCGCTCGCGAGAATCGGGGATAAGATCGGGGGAGAGGAGGGCTTGGAATTTTTTCCAGTTTGCCAGCCGCTCGGGTGGGACACGAGATCCAAATTGTTCGATAAGTTGATTCAAACGACTTGAAACACTCATCCCAGATTTTTTGTTTTTCTGATCAAAATTTTGATAGGCCTCAATTTTAAATCTTTCAAGAACTTCATTTTTTAATTCTTTGCTCTTTCGTTCTCCAGAATTTGTTTTTTCTAATTTTACTCGGATAAAATTATCAATTTGTTTTTTTGAAAATCCCAATTTTGTGAGTTCAACGATTTGTGGATATTCCCAGAGTTTTTTTATTTTTTCGTCAGGAGGGGTTTCCATTTCGGCAATAGCCTTTTCGGGATCGAATTCCGGCTCGCTTTGGATCACCCGCTGTTCATATTGCCGGATGGTTTGGATATTTTTCCGCTGTTTCTCAAAAGAATTCTCTGTTTCAAGCGAGTTTTGATCGAAGTTTGTCTCCGAATTTTCAAAGGAACCAAAAACGTCCCGAGCTTCAGGATTACCCATTTTTCTAAAACATCTTTTTATTTTAACAAAAAACTCTTATTTTCGCAAATCAGTTTCCTCCCCCAAATTCACGCTGATCATATTCATCTCCATATTTTTTCGTTTCTGTGTCATTAAAAAATTCTTCAGCAAAGAGATAGGCTTTTTTTGAAGAAAAAGAAAAACCGTTGTCGTTGTAGTATTTAGCGATACTTCTCACGTTTTTCATGTCATCGTAGGTTGCATATTTTGCAAAATAAGCACGAAGATACGCTTCAGTGGGATCGTGTCGTTGTTTGAGCTCCTCTTTGATTTTTTCTAGGTGAAATTCTTCAAACTTGCTTCGGTATTGCAGGTATTCTTGCTTGAGAGTTTCCCATTTTTCTTTATCACCAGCTTTTTTGGCAGTATTTCCCTCGGCAATAAGTTGTTTTAGTGTGGGATTTTGGTCGCAAAACTTACTCCAAAAACTCAGCGGGCTGAGTCCATGCTCAGAATTCTTGAGCTCGTACCGCCACTGACACATATCATGCACGGAAATGCCCAAAAAATCGCCTTCGATTGGTTTTTCGCCGTTGCTGGAGCCCTCTAGCGATGGACTAGACTCAAACGGATCGGCGCATCCTTCAAAGGAATTTTGCGGAGCATTCATTTTTGCCAGATCTTCATCCGTGAGCTGGTACACATCTGCAGCGGTGGCAGACTGAGCCTGCTCGACCTGCGTTGTGATTTCAATGCCGGCTGTGCGATGTGCAGCTGCCTCATTGGCTTTGATTGCGTCGGGGGAGAAGTCAACCATGAAACTTGACACACAAAAAAGAGTATCGAAAGGATACTGCACACTCTCAATAAATTATTTTTAAAGAAAAGTCAAATTATTCTCCGAAACCTCGGGTACATCAATATTCTGGGAGTGTGATTCAATTCCCATGGTCTGAAACTCTTTCTTTGTACCAGGAAAACAATTTTAGATCAAAATCAATCAGTGCTTCTATTTATTTTGAATTTCAGTTCTTGCCGCTTCACGAATGAATTGTTGAGCAAAATAAATATTCTTTTCTCTTTCCACATCTTCTTTGAGTTCCGCAACAAACGCCTCCCAGCCCTCGAATTCGATGATGAGCTCTCCTTCTCCTTGGCGATTGTCCCACGCGGTGGCTCGTTTTTTATTTTTTGGGTTGGCCAAAAACTTATCGACATCCCAATCGTATTTTCCCAGTTCGTACAGTGAAAAGCACCAGACGTTGAATTCATTTTTTAAGATTTCGATCTCCTCTTTCACGTAGGTGAAATACCAAAATTCAACCTCCTGATTTTCTTTCGTGGTCCAGGAAGGGATAGGCTTTCCAGTTTTTTGTGCCACATATTTTTTGACGGCCCAAGCATCTTTCAAAAAAAGGACATCGTTGACGTGGACTTTTCCAAATAACAGGTACGGACTGTCACCGCCCTCGAGTCCGGCATCAGATTTTTGGTCGAGTACTCCGGCGACGCCTGTTTGAAATGCTTCTTTCCACTGCTCGTCGGTCAGCTGAAGCGTGTTCATTTCTTGCCCCGCTTGCGCATTTTCTGTGGCGAGGCGGTGATTTTCGATGTCGGGAGAAACGTCAACCATGAAATTTGACACACAAAAAAGAGTATCGAAAGGATACTGCACACTCTCAATAAATTATTTTGAAAGAAAAGTCAAATTTTTTGCACATTCCTCCCAAAACTGATATTCACAGTCCGATGCACTTCACCCTGGCGGATGTCCCCGTGCGCACACAGATCGGCACCACTGCCGCCGAGCGCGCCGCGCCGCAGGAACTGCACGTCACTCTCCGGTGGGAGACAGACACGTCGGTGGCCCAGACATCGGACGAGATCGGGGACACCGTGGATTATTTTGCCGTGCGACAGACGGTGGAGGCGTTTGGATCGGGTCAGGAATTTCAGCTGGTGGAGCACTTTTTGGCCAGACTTCGTGCGGAGATTTGCCACGAGTTTCCGGCGTTGAAAAAACTACGGATTGAAGTAAAAAAGTTTCCGTTCACCTCCGGGTGGGTGGCGGTTTCGGATTGACACTGTGTTTCAAAATTGTCACCGTCGGCCTTGCAAAAATCGTGTTTTTCTGGTATCATTTCCTGAATTTCTTTCCCCAAAAAATGCCCGACGACAAAATTCCATTCTCGGTCGACATCAAGGATTCACAAAAATCCGAGGACGCCCCCCCGATGGAAATGGAGGTTTCCTCCTCGCCCCCGAGCAAAAAGGGCACCCCGCAGTGGGAATTTTTTCTCTTTGTGTTTCTCCTGATCGTGATCGTGGGAGCCCTGGGATGGTATTTTCTGCGTTCGCGTTCCGATCTGGAGGCGCAGCTGGCTTCTTTGCAGCAAACGCAGCAGACAGCCCCCACGGTTCCTCTGGAGGATTTTACACAGCAGCAAGCCGACATTGCCGCCGCACAACAGAAATTGGATCAAATTTTGTCGGAAAATCAGACATTTCAAGCGGAAAAATTAGAGCTCCAGCAGCAGGTTTTGACACTGGAAGGAAAAATTCAGGGACTGGAGACGTCGGCCGTTTCTCTCAAGACAGAAACGGAGATTTCCCCCACTGCAGAACTCGAGAAAAGATTTCTCACCTCTGACGAGATCGCGCCGCTGGAGGCCAGGATTTTGGCCTTTGAAAAAAGTTTTGCTGATCAGCAAAAAGAAGCTTCCGCGATTCCCACCGAAGTGTCCGACAAACTTGCCACCCTCCGCGAGACGGTTTCCACCCTGCAAAAAAAACTGGAGGCATTGCAGACCACCGCTCCGGATCTTGATATTTCTCTCGAACCCAAAACCGTGTACGTCTCGGCCCCTGATCCGCGGGCATTTGACACCTGTGGGACCGTGTCCCACTACAAAAACCGAGACTGGTTTCCGGATTTCACTCAAAAATTCACCGCGCTCCCGCGGTACAACGAATTTGTCGCAGGAATAGAACACTCGACGCTTCTTTCTCTGGATGACATCGATGTGATGTGTGCGTCGCAGAATGGGCAGCTGGCCATCGCTCTGGTGGCGGCGCCGTACGGGGAGCGAGACGGCTTTCAACTCCTCAAGTACGACATCCTGCGCAACCAGATCGCCCCGGCGCTCCGCGAGGATCTGATGGGGACAGACACAAACTGGTACCAAAAAAACTACGAGCAGCTCCAGCCCGAGCTGCGCGACGACCCCGAAAATTTCCGCTGGTTCCCGACCCCCAGCCGGATTGGGCCCCGTCGGGGGGACTTCATCCAGCTGTACGGAGAATACACACATCCCGACGGCATCCGCGAGCGGAGCACGTTTTGGTACGATTTTGCCGCCAATGAAATCTGGATCAAAGAACGCTGTCTGTATTCTGCTAGTGGCAAGACGCTCGGGTGCTTTTCATACTGAGTTTTCGTACAGAAAAAAAGCCCATTCGTGAGAACGGGCTTTTGTAGTTTTTAACGTGTCGGGAAATCAGCGAACAATCAATTTGTCGCGAGTGATTTCACCAGACTCAGAGGTCCACACCAGCGAGTACATCCCCGCTGACAGGTGAGAGATTTCGAACGTTGTTTTCCCCCAAACTTTCTCCGACAGGACGCACTGTCCCATCAGATTAAAAATTTGAAGAGTCCCCGGCTCATCCGTTTCAAATGAAAATAGATGTGTGGCCGGGTTGGGGAAAATGTGAGCGTTCTGTTTGGTCACCTCTGGTGTCCAGACGGGATCAGCTGAAAATTGCAGAATGAACGGATCTTTTTGTCCCAGAGATTCCAGGACAAAATTTCCAGCGGTGAAATTGTTGCATTCAAAGTCACCGACTATCCAGACACCCTCTGGGGTTTTCATCAATCCACGACCCTCGTCCCAGCAGGATCCATCGGCTTTCTCCAGCAGTGTTACGTTTCCGTTCTGCGCGTACCGCACGAGAAATGCTCCTGCGGCGGAAAAGCTTTCGGAATAGTTTGCGGCAAACATCAGCTCGGCAGCACCGCGTCCTGTGATCCAGACATCGCCAAATTCGTCGATCAGGATGTCGTTTGGCACGCTGTTCATCACGGATGTCCCTGGGCGCACCCAGAGGAAATTTCCACTCGCATCGTACAGAATCGTCGCGATGTCCTGGCTTGCCGATCCGCCGCTCACGAGAGTGATCCCGTGAAATTCAGCAGACCCGGTGAAAGAGTTGCCGACAGCGACTTTTCCATTCCGCGCGGAGATGCTGGTGCCCGCATCGGATGTAGGGCCGCCCACGGGGTTTATCCAAAGGGCGTTTCCCGTGGCATCCAGTCCAGCGGTGAAAATATCGTTCAACCCCGCAGAAACCGCAGACAGGGTGTCCCAGTGCAGGATCCCGTTGAAGTTTCCGGTGACAAACAGATTGCCACCATCAGCGGCGATGTCGCTGGCAAAATCATTCCCAGCGCCACCTGCTTGGTGCGACCAGAGCGGGGTGCCGTCGTCCGGATCAAATCCAGTTGCAAAAATGTCATTCAGTCCGTTGGTGAGGAAATTTTCCGCACCGCAATTGACTGGATCAGCCCCAAAAAATGAGCTTGCAATCACGACATTCCCATTTTGGTCAATGGTGATGCCGCCGTACTGATCGTACGTCGTCTGTCCGAGTGTCTGGGCCCAGAGGACATTCAGATCGTTGTCGAGTCCCAACACAAAGTTGGAGTACGGATCGCCCGTTCCACCAATCATGTGGGAGCCGGCCCAGCCGATTCCTTCGACCGTGCCGAGTACGTAAAAGTAGATTCCGTCACTCGTCACCGAGAAAACCCGGACACGTCCGGGGCTGGTGACTTGGAGTACGTTTCCGGTGAAACCGGATTCGTCGAATTCAGCGACGTACCCGTCTTCCTCTCCGGAAACGAGAAGTGTGGTGCCGCCGAAATTAATTTCAGCGGAGAAGAATCCGACGGCAACCTTCGTGCCACAGGCATTTTCTGCTGCGGCAAACGCGATGTCGTCGTCGATTGAACCAGTCGAGATCGCTCCCGTCCAATCCCAGTCCTGCGAAAAGGCCGTCTGGCCAATCCACAGGAGAATCAGTAAAATTCCTAAATTTTTCATTGTTAACCTTTCTTTTTATTTGTTTAAAAATTTTTAATTTCTCATTTCTCAAAGCGTTCACTCCGAGCTCTTGCCCGCTGCAGACGGACAAAACCCCGAAGTGAACGCGGACCTCCGATGTGTCAAAGAACAGAGTCGCGAGAGTGGCGCTGGAATTTTTTGAAACTCCAGGCGCACTTCTCAGCAACCTTTCACTAAAATATTTTCGTCAAAAAAGCAAGAGGAATGGGAGAAAATTCCTCAGGTTTTTTTGAGAAAAGTAAAAAATGGCGTGCCGAGACGAAGCACTGCCCGTCTTCCTCCGCTTTCGGCGGACTTTGACGCGACACTCTTTGCTCCCGTCAATCATTTCGTCCCCCGCCAAGGCGGGGTCCTCATTCTTGAGAGCGAAGGGTGGTGGAGTTGCGGGGATTCGAACCCCGGACCTTGCGATTGCGAACCGCACGCTCTAGCCAACTGAGCTACAACCCCTCGTCGTCGCGGATTTCGTTGTCCTCGCGGCTGGCTTCGCCAGCAGCTCGGAACACTTCATCCGCTCCTCCTCTCGCTCGTGAAGCACCCGCTTCACTCGCGTTTTTTGGGGAAAGGCTTTTTTCTGTCCATCTCGACATGTCTGGATTTCGCTGGCTCCGTCTTGCCTCCTCTCCCCATCCCGACACGTCGGGACGGGGGCCCCAGGGATTTTATCCCCGCTCCTCTCGCTCGCGAAGCACCCGTTTTGCTCGCGTTTTTTTTGGGGAAAAATGTGTGAAAGAGTTTTTTTGAATGGCCTGCCGAGCCGAAGCTCTGTCCGCCTTCGTCTGCTTTTGGCAGACTTCGACGCGACACCCTTCGTTCAAGCCAATCATTTCGTTGCTCCGCTCCTCATTCTTGGGAGCGAAGGCTGGTGGAGTGTACCGGACTCGAACCGGTGGCCCCAACGCTGCCAGCGTTGTGCTCTAGCCATCTGAGCTAACACCCCTCGTCGTCGGCAAGGACTGCGCATGCTTCATCCCGACACGTCGGGATTTCGCTGGCTCCGTCTTGCCTCCTTTTCCCATCCTGCCACGGCGGGATTCGGAGTTTTGGGAGTTTGTACAAAAAAGAAAAACGCGAAAAGAGCGGGGCGATTTTAAAAATTTTGAAAAATTTGTAAACTCTTTTCGATGATTGGATTTCTCACCGGCAAAATTGCGGCGGTTTCTGCGAAGAAAATTTTGGTTCTGACCTCAGGGGGAGTCGGGTATGACCTCTTTCCGGCGGGCTCACTGCTTGCCTCCTGCCAAAAAGACGGGGATTTTGCCGCTGAAATTTTTACCATCGTCCGCGAAAACGAGATCACCCTGTACGGATTTGGTTCTCGGGACGAAAAATTACTCTTCGAAAAACTCATCGGTGTCTCCGGCATCGGCCCCAAAACCGCCCTGCTCATGGTTTCCACGCCCACAGATCAATTTCTCTCCGCGATTTCAGAAGGGGACGTCAGCTTCCTCACCCAGATCCCGGGACTGGGCAAAAAAACCGCCGAGCGACTGATCGTGGAGTTGCGAGGGAAATTGAAACTCGAAAGTGCCGGAGAAGTTTCCATGCCGGTCTCCCCCACAAAAGCCGAAGCCACCGATGCCCTTCGAAACCTGGGGTACGATGCACGGATGATTGCCGATCGGCTGTCCCAAGCTCCAGACGATGCCTCGACCGAGGAGCTCGTCAAATTTTTCCTCAGCTCCAACGCATGAGATTTTGGCACGTCCTGACCTGGCCGGATCGAGCACTTGCCCGACTGGTCATTTTACTCATCCGTGGATACCAGGCGACCTTTTCGCCCGACCACTCGGTTTCCGCTACAGGAAACCCGCTTCGCACCTGCAAATTTTATCCCACCTGCTCGGAGTACGCGGTCTCGACCCTCAAAAAACAGGGCTTTCTCTTTGGCCTGCCCCGTGTGATCTGGCGGGTGCTGCGCTGTCATCCCTGGAGTCGGGGAGGCGTGGATCTGCCGAAGTAAAAATTACAGATTACAGATTCCAAATGAAAAAATCCCCCCGTCCCCCTTTGAAAAAGGGGGGGGGAAGATTGCTTCGTTTCCCGCTTCGCAGGAATCTCGCAATGACGGAGAAGACTTGAAAAAAAGGGGGAGTTGAGAAGCAGGGAAGAAAGGAAGTTTTGAAGAAAAATCCCCCCATCCCCCTTTGAGAAAGGGGGGGGTGAGAAGTTGAGAAGCAAGGAAGATTTGAAGAATGGAAGCATTGAAGTGAGAAGAAGAGAAGCAGAGAAGTTTTGAAGAAAAAAGTAGGGGACGCAGATCTGCGTCCCGTACAAAAGCGGAAAAGTTAAAAAAACGAAGAAACGCCTCCTCCCCAGAGAATCATTTGAAAAAAGATCGTGAGTGGCTACACTTTCGCCGAAATGATAGAAACGGTTTTTCTTGCCATCATCAAGTTTGCGCCATCAATTGTGGTGTTTTTGCTTCTTTTTTCCCTCCTCATCCTCGTGCACGAGTGGGGTCATTTTTTCACCGCGCGTAAATGCGGAGTCAAGGTGCTCGAATTTGGCCTGGGGATGGGCAAAAAGCTCAAAGGATGGATGCACAATGGTGTCGAGTACACGATCAATGCCGTGCCCTTTGGCGGATTTGTCCGGATGCTTGGAGAGGAAGAAAAATCCAATGATCCGCGCAGTTTCGAGCAGGCAAAGCTGTGGAAACGGATGGCCATCACCCTGGCAGGCATTTTTATGAACCTGGTCGCAGCAGTCGTGGCCCTGACCGTGCTGTTTTCCCTCGGGACCAAGCCGATTCTGATCACCGAACAGGATCTTCAGCAGGCGCAAGAAGCCGGCATTCTCGTTCTCTCCGAACCCAATGAAGAGGGGGTGCGCGAAATTGTCGAACTCAAAGATGTTCAAAAACCGTTTCCTGCATCGCTTGGGTTTGCGCTTACCGAATCCTGGCGCATCTCGGGGGCCATCGTGGACAAGCTCGCCGAAATCCCCGGCGAAGTGATTCGGCATCGCCGTCTGCCCGAAGGAATGGCGGGTCCGGTGGGGATTGCCGAAGCCACCCACCAGATTCTCCCAATGGGATTTTTTGCCATCCTCAAACTCTGGGCACTCCTCTCACTTTCCCTGGCGGTGATAAACTTGCTCCCCATCCCAGCACTGGACGGAGGGCGGTTCCTCTTTCAGCTGGTAGAGCTTGTCCTCAAACCCTTCCGCATCCGCATCAACGCTCGGATTGAAAACGCGGTTCACTTTGGTGGATACGTTTTACTCATGGGGCTTCTCGTGGCCGTGACCTGGAACGACATCGTGCGTGTGTTTTTCTAATCGCTTGATTTCTCCTGGAAAAGTTGACACGGATACAGGAATGCCTACAATCCGCCCGAAAATTCAGCCTTTGTCTTCATGAACGCCGATACCTTTTCTCTGGCCGCCGAAAAACGATCCACTGCTCGTCCTGAGCGAAAATTGCTTGAAAAAGAGGGACGGGTGCTCGGAGTAGTATACGGATACAAGATTGATCCAGTGCCGATTTCTTTGGGAAGCTCAGAGCTGCTCAAGGTCTATCGTCGAGCTGGGCAGAGTGCGCTCATCAACCTTCAATTGGACGGAAAAACGATTAAAGTCATTGTAAAGGATCTGCGTGTCCATCCCGTGCGACAGGAGATCCAGCATGTGGATTTTTTCGCCGTCAGCATGACCGAAAAAACCTACGTTACGGTGCCGCTCGAATTTGTGGGGGAATCTCCAGCGATTCGAGATGACGAGGGCGTGTTTGTCGCCGAGCATCGTGAACTCGAGCTTCGCTGTCTGCCGTCAGACATCCCTTCCAAATTTGAAGTGGATCTTTCCGCCATGGAAAATATCGGAGACAGCATCACAGTTGATTCTCTCAAGCTTAATCCAGAAAAATACGATCTGGTTTCCGTCGAACCCGATTCCACCCTCTGTCTGGTGGTGGCACCACGCGAAGAAGAGCCTGAAGAGGTGCCCGAGGAAGACGTTGAACCAGAATTGGTTGACGGAGAATCTTCAGAGGAAGGGGAGGAAGGAAAAGAAGGAGGCGACGAAAAGAAAGACACGGAATCCTCTGACGACAAAAAAGACGAGGACAAGAAGGAATAGCCTCTGTCCGATTCATTTCTTTTCCCAAAGGAAACGGAGATCAGCTCTCCATGAATTTTTCGATTTCGGCCTTGCTCACGCGGCGGGGCATCGATTCACGCCAGGCACGGAGGCGTTTGCGCATACGAAATATTTTCCACCAGACGCCCAAGAGTTCGGTTTCAAAGAAAAGAATGTAGAGGAAAACTTTGAAGTTGTACCACCAGGTAGCGCCTCGGATATCCGTAGAAAACGCATTCGAGAAATTTTTCTGCAATAAAATTCTATGGTTGAGGTACGAGCGTTGATTGACGGCGCGTGATTTTTTCAACCGATTGCGAATAAGGTCCAGCGCGCTTCGGTATTTTCCCCCGACGGTGCGATCGTGGTACGCCACAGAGAGGGGGTTGTAGCGAGACTTCCAGCCGGCCCACTGCAGTCGGTACGCGAGATCGACATCTTCCTTGTACATAAACATTGATTCGTCGAAGTATTCTTTTTCGCCGTGTTCATTTTCAAATGCAACATCTTCCAACGCCTTTCGTCGGTACAGGACGGCGGCTCCCGACATCCCAAAGACATCTCGTGGTTCGTCGTACTGGCCGTAATCGACTTCTCCCTGGCCGATATCTTCAAATCGGTGTGATTTCAGAATTTTGATGCCGACCGTATCCAGAAAGTTTGTTTTTCCTTTCGACGAGGCGCCGGAGAGATAGGTCGCAAAATCCCAGTATTTTATTTTGCCACTCGCTGAGCCAAAAATTGGCTTTCGTTCAATCTCTTTTACTAGCTCTGACAAGAAATTCGGTTGCAGAATACAATCGACATTTATGCAGGCGTAGTAGGTGTTTTCCGTCTCTCGAAGGATCTGGTTGTGCCCGTACGCAAACCCCCGATTTTCTTCGGATTGGAGGACCTGAATATCCGGGAATTTTTTCTCCAAAATCTGAAGTGTGTCATCCGTGGAATTATTATCAAACACAACGATTTCTTTGTGTTCGTAGTTTTGTTCTTGCAGCGATTCAAGACACGGGATCAGGTATTTCGCAGAATTATGCGTGACCACGCCCAGCGTGATGCGCGGGGTGACTTCGGCAGGTTTTTCGCGGAGACTCTGCTGGGCTCGTCGGAGCTTGATCCGCTCGGGATCAAAGGCTTCTTGTGCCAGAATGGATGCTTCGAGCAAGCTCTCGTGGGTTCCGGCATCGATCCACATTCCGTGGAATTCTCGTGCCCGAAGTTCGTTTTTCTTCAAATAGAGATTGTTGACATCGGTGATCTCGAGTTCGCCTCGCTCGGAGGGATTGATCGCTCGAATAAAATCAAAAACCCGATGGTCGTACAAAAAGAATCCGGTCTGAACCAAGTCCGACTTGGGCGCGGCAGGCTTTTCTTCAATCGAGCGGACGATGTTGGCATCATCAATTTCAACCACGCCAAACCGTTCTGGGTCTTCGACCTTTTTCACAAAAATTTGAGCGCCAGATCGAAAGCGCATTACCTCTTCTGCAAAATCATCTTCAAAAATATTATCCGCCAAAATCATGGCGATGTTATCTCCTGCGGCAAATGCTTCTGCCAGTCCGAGTGCTTGGGCGATCCCGCCAGAGCCGTCTTGGATTTTGTAGGTGATGTCGACGCCATGCTCTGTCCCGGAGCCGAGAAGTCGCATAAAATTTCCAATGTCTTCGGCACAGGTGATGACCAAAATTTCCCGTACGCCAGAGTTTTTGAGCGTTTCGACTGGATACAAAATCATCGGCCGGTTAAATACCGGGATCAGGTGTTTATTGGTCACCTTTGTGCTCGGAAATAACCGAGAACCAGTTCCTCCAGCCAGAATTACTCCCTTCATTTTTTCGTGCCTGCATTGTCCGCTTTTTTCCATAAAATTCAAATTTTTTTTTGCTTTCGTCAAAAAGGGGGCGGAAAGGCTTGAAAAAAAGGGCAAAAAGAGGTATAATCCCCTGAAATATTTCGATGAAATTTTGGCAATACGTTCTCGGGACTGGTGCGGCACTGCTCCTCTTCGCCTCAGCGATGGTGGCAGAAAACACGCGCTATAGTGCTGTATCAGAAGCACAAGAAAAAAGCATCATCTTTACCGCCCCCCAAGAACGCACCACCGAGGATACCCGCGATATTTTCTTCCCGAACGGAGAAATGATTCGCATTTTTGATGACAGTGATGTCGCATTGGACCAAAGCTTGCGACGGCTCAAGCAGGGAAAAGTCTTTCTCGGAGGCACCTTCTTTCCTGATGAGAGTGATACGCCGCTGACAAACACGTTTTCTGTGGGGTCTGCGACGGTCGACTATACCGGGTCAAATGCGCTTATCGTGCGCCGTCAACACCAAAAAGAAACCGACGTGTACGCTGTCAATCATCCGATCCGTATTACCTTTTTCCCAGATGAGAAAGTTTTTTCTCTGCCCTCGGGGATGGCTCTGACCTTTGATGATGGATTTTCTCCTACGGAGCAGCCCTATCATATTCAAAAAAAGGAACTCCGAGTGCGTCCCTTTGGCTCCTTGCTTGACCCGGAGCGACGGACCCCGGAAGAGGACATTCTCAATGCGCTCATCGCCCATCACGACTTTCGTGCAGAGTTTCGTGCCAATGCTTGGGATCGGATGATGCGTTGGGATTTTGTCGGTCTGGCACAAAAAATTCGCTCTTTTACTGTTCGCAATGCTTTTTTTGTCACGCAGGCCAAAAAAGATCGTTTGCGATTTGACGAAATGGTGGCACCCCTGCTTGAAGCTCGAAGATTGGTAGAACGGCAACAGTTATCGCAGGCATCTGAAAAACTAGAAATCTTCCGTGACACACTCCAAAGTGCCGAATGGAAAGCCCTTTTTTCTCGAGACAGCTCGTTGGCGCAAGACTGGCGTTTCTTTGCCCAGGCGCAAAAAATCTGGCTTCCGATCACGGCGCCGGATCGTCCAGAAGAAGTCTTTGTTCAGCTCTGGGAGCCGGAGGAGAAAGTTCGGACCTCCCTTTCAGAGGTCGAACTTATTTTTTGGAATACCGAATTGTACGCCAGCAACTACTTTCTCCGTGAATCCAAAGAACACCTGCGTCGTTTTCAAGCGGCATGGGAATCGATAGAATTTACACCGGAGGATCGTCCATGGGTCAGTCGTATGCGACGACAGGTTTCGGCCCTTTTGCAGGCCTATGGATTTTTGCGGGAAGAGGCCTTTTTTGCGCTTCGGGAGCAAATGATCGACACCGAAATGTCGCTGATTCCTGCGGAGGACCCCCTTCGAAAATCGATTGCACTTGAAACCGGTATCAACACGCTCCACTTCCTCGCGACGGCGCGGCAAAAAACGCCCAAAAGCCCCGTTATTCAACAGCTAGTTCGGATCTGGACTGATCGGAATGTTCAGACCCTGGCAGAGGAAGCCTCGTATCATTTTTCACCACCCGAACGCGAAGAAATCCGTCGTATTGACCTGGGGGTCAGTGCCGACGTTTCGCAAGAAGAAATTGAACAGTTTCAGGAAGTCAAAGAAGCACAGCAAAAACTGGAATCAGAACTTATCGAAGCGAAAGAAACCCCCGAATCTTTGGAACCGAAATTTTCCAAAACCGATATCCAAAACGCCAAACAGCTCTGGGAATTTTTGAATGAATCAGGAATTTTTATTGAGCGACTCAATTTTCGCAGCACCCGCACAGAAAGCCAGCTCGAATCTCGTTTTTGGGAAGGGGATTTCTTGGGACAGGAGACCTCAGGGGTCTTTGACTATCTGGCACAGCGTTTTGTCGAGATTCAGATTGGCGAAGAACGCGAAGAAAATGTGCCGCGAAACTTTTTAGAAACCTGGCTCAAGAGCATGGCCAAGGTTTTGGTTGTAGAAGAAGCCGGAGATTCACCAGAGGAGGCGGCGTTTTCCTCTGCGCTTTCACAGCGGACACCCAGCGCGATTTTGGCGCGTCACTTGATGGAAAAAAAGCTTTCCAAAAAGGGACTGGAATTGGATCGAGAAAATATTGAAATGTTGGACGAAGGAGCTCAAAACTTTCACATCCATCGGGCACGGTATCGTGGGCTTCAGCTTGAATTTGAAGTGCAAAAAGACCTGCAACAGTTTTCAGTGCTGACCATCACCCAGCAAGAGCAAACAGAAGGATTTTCTGCTCCCATGAATGAACGAGAGTTTTTTGCTCTGTTGGAGCGGATTTTGGAGAAAAAATAATCCGAGGACGGTTTCACATTGACGGCGGGAGGGATTTTTTTACAATGCCGACAGCCCATTTCGTATGAACCGATTTTTGGTTGTTCCATTTCTCAAGTCCTTTCGGTACACGCTGCATTCCCCCTTTGGGTTTCAGGTGCTGAGTCTGGGGTTTTTATTGGCATTTTTGCTCAGCTTTCGGCCGGCATATTTTGTCGGGGTCCCGGAGCGATTTGAGGCAGAGTTTTTTGGGGGGCCATCTGTCCGATTTTCTATTTCCGAAGAAGGATTTCTCGATAATTTTTCCGGGGTCAACACCGCAGGACTCCACGAATTTCTTCTCCGCGATGAAGAGGGAAATGTCATTGTCAAAGTCGAACCCAAAAAACGTACGGAGACCCTCAGCTATAATGTTCGGTCTGGGGAGACAATTATCAGTGTCGCGCATAAATTTGGTCTCAAGGTTTCTACACTCTTGTGGGCGAATAAACTGACCTCCAAACAATCACTCACGGTGGGGCAGTCGCTTCGGATCCCGCCCAAAGATGGTATTTATTACACCGTCCAAAATAATGATGAGCTGGCCGAGGTCGCCAAAGCGCACAACGTAGATATTGAAAAAATTGCGACCTACAACGGGATTAAAACGGACGGGGTTTTGACGGTCGGCAAAGAACTCTTCATCCCGGATGCCAAAAAAACATTCATCCCACGCTCGACCGGGACGGACTCGTCGGCACTGGCTTCGCTGGGATTTGAGCTTCGTCGTCCCACAAAAGGGGTCATTTCTCAGGGATTTCACAAACAGCACTACGCGATCGACATCGCCAATCGACTCAATAGTCCCGTTTATGCCGCGGCCAGTGGGACAGTGATTCGCTCTTCTGACGGCTGGAACTATGGGTACGGGCGGTACATCATCGTCGATCATGGCAATGGCGTGCAGACCCTGTACGCGCATCTCAATTCTCGTAAAATTGAAGAAGGCGCAGAGATCAAAACCGGGCAGTTGATTGGGTTGATGGGCAACACGGGAAATGTATTTGGTCCCACGGGCATTCATCTGCACTTCGAAGTCCGTATCCGTGGGCGCAAGGTGAATCCATTTAATTACTTTTAGAAGGAAAGTTTTGAAGAAAAATCCCCCCATCCCCCTTTGAAAAAGGGGGTGAGGTTTTGAAGAAGGGAAGCAGGGAAAATAAAAATTACAAATTACGGATTACGAATTACGAATGACAAATGAGAAAGCTTAAAAGTTAAGAAGTAGGGAAGTTTTGAAGAAAAAAGAGGAGTTGTTTTTTTAAGCGGAAAAGAAAACAATGGAATGCAGTTGGCTGCCTTACCGTGAAAAAGTGTTTGTCGCGTCTGGCTTCTCTCTCCCCTGCTGAGCAGCTGCGGGCGGGGATGGTGGCTTTGTTATTGGGGCTTGTTCTGGGAGGACTGGGGGGCTTGCCTCAAACCGTTTTCCTCGGCGGCATCGTGCTAGCGGGAGCGTTTGTGTTTCGGAAATTTTGGATTGGGATTCTTGCGGTCCTTCTTCTTGCCAATGCGTACGCGCAGTGGCGGCATCTCCATTTCCTCCAGCAGGATCAGCTCTTTGCTCACGTGGGAGAGACAGTTTTTCTTTCTGGAAGAGTGCAGAGCTTCCCCGATGTGCGCGAAAACAACACGCGCGTGTATGTTTCCGTGCAAAATATTCCCGGTCGGACACTGCTCATTCTCCGCACGCCAGCAGACATCGAGTACGGTGACCGGATTCATTTCACCGGCACGGTGCGACTGCCGACCAATTTTGGCGATTTCGACTACCGAAAATATTTAGAGCAATTTCGCGTGCGCACGCTCATCCGCTTTCCTGACTCACTCGAAATTGTCTCCCGCGGTGGGGGAAACCTCATTCTGCGCGCGGCCAAAAGTGCTCGCAATTTTTTCGAACAGAATGTAAAAACATCGCTCCCGGTTCCCCATTCCCTCGTCACGGTCGGCGTGCTCCTTGGTGTCAAAAATGAACTTCCGGAGTGGACTGAGCGCGATTTCAAACAGTCGGGACTGACGCATCTTTTGGTCGTCTCCGGGACAAATGTGACCATCGTGATGGTGGTGGTGGGACTTTTGTTCCGGCGTTTCGGTCGTCGGGCGGTATGGATCGGGTCGTTGGTGGCACTCATCTTTTTCGTGGCAATGGTAGGATTTGACCCGCCGGTGCTGCGGGCGGCCGTGATGGGTGGGATTGTGGGGCTGTCTGCGGTGCTGGGGCGGTTTTCCGATGCGCGAAATTTGGTGCTGTTGGCAGCGGTGATTTTGGGACTGCTTTCCCCTGGGATGCTGCATGGAGTCAGCTTCCTCCTGAGTTTCGCGGCGACGCTGGGGATCATTTTATTGGCACCTGTGCTGATCGCGTTGTTTTCCCGCGTTGTGTGGAAACCACTCGCGCTCGTCCTCGCCGTAACAGTGGCAGCGCAGATTGCGGTTTTGCCCGTTTTGGGTGGGGCGTTTGGGGAATTCCCCGTGGCGGGGTTTCTTGCAAACCTAGTCGCTGAGCCGCTGGTGCCATTTCTCATGGCGTTTGGGGCGGTGACGATGCTGACGGGGGCCTTCGGCGGGTTGCTCGCCAAAATATTTGCCATCCCCGCGCTGATGGTGGGGGAGGCGCTTTTGTGGGTGGCGCATATTTTCGGCCAAATCCCGACGATTCCTGTGCCGTCTTTGGTTTCTCAGGTTCTGGGGATTCTTTTTCTCCTCGCGGCGGGATGGATGCTGTTTTCCCGCCGATTTTCCCAAAAATTTTTGGAAGTTGATTTTTCAGAGTCAAAAAGTCAAAAAGCTTAAAAGCTTAAAAGTTGAAAAGTCAAAAAGCGGAAAAGTTGGGAAGTTGAAAATTTTTTCTAAAATTCGTATTGTTATTCTAGACTTGATCCGGAATCTCAAAAAAGGAGAGATCCTGAAACAAGTTACTGCGTGAGCTCGCTTTTTTCAAAGCTCCGCTATCAGGATGACAAGTTTTTTATGAAAAAAATCTGTGCCGTTTCCGGAGCGGAATTCGAAATCACGGAGACGGATCTGCAGTTTTACCAAAAAATGGGCGTCCCGCCGCCCACGCTGTGCCCAGACGAGCGAATGCGGCGACGGCTGGCACATCGCAATGAGCGAAATTTCTTTCGTCGAAAATGCGATCTCTGTCACCAGGACATCATCGCTATTTACCCCGACGATGTTCCATTTCCCGTCTATTGCCCAACCTGCTGGTGGAGCGATGGGTGGGATCGATTTGCTCACGGACAGGAATTTGATTTTTCTCGTTCTTTTTTTCCCCAATTTCAAGAACTTCAACAAAAAGTACCGCGTATTTCCATGGTGTTGGTTAACGCTGAAAACAGCCAATTCTGCAATTTCACCGGCGACCTCAAAAACTGTTATCTCTGCTTTGGGTCCATCTTTTGCGAGGACTGTCTGTATGGTAATCCGTACTACTCCAAAAGCTGCCTCGACATCCTTGTTTCCCGTGACTGCGAGCTGGCGTACGACTGTGTGGATTCTTCGGGACTGTACCAGGTAGCGTTTTGTCAAAACTCTAAAAACTGCTCGGACAGCTGGTTTCTCAAAGATTGCATCGGATGTGATCACTGTTTTGGCTGCGTCAACCTGCGACACAAATCGTACTATTTTCTCAATCAGCAATGCTCAAAACAAGAGTGGGAGCAAAAAATTGAGGCGCTGGGGCTAGGACGATTTTCTCAAATCCAAAAACTCAAACAGAGTTTCTCTGACTTTGTCACGCAGTTTCCGCAGCGATTTGCGTACTTGGTTCAGTGTGAGCGTTGTACGGGCGACCATCTCGTGAACTGCAAAAATACACACGACAGTTATTTTTCCAAAAATCTTGAGGGTTGTGCACACATGGTCCAGACGATAGACATGCAGCATTCGTACGATGTGAATTACATGGAAAATTGTGAATGGATTGTCGATTCCTTTGGGGCGTACCGCAATCACAATCTCCGGTTTGGAAACACCGTGTACGAGTCGAGTGACGCCGATTACTGTGATTTCTGCGTCAATAATATTCGCGACTGTTTCGGTTGCATCGGCCTCAAACACGCTCAGTACTGTATTTTTAATAAACAATACTCTCAGAAAGAATTTGTTGCTCTCCGTAAAAAAATTATTGCGCACATGCAGGAGACTGGAGAATGGGGCGAATTTTTTCCCATTGAACTATCTCCATTTCCGTACAACGAGAGTGTGTCGTTTGAGTATTTTCCGCTGCCAAAAGAAGACGTGCTGGCTCGTGGATGGCGATGGCGAGACAAAGATCAAAAGAAATTTCTCCCCGCGACTCTTTCGGTCATTCCCGATGACATTAGAGATGTCGATCAAAATATTTGTTCAGAGGTGCTGTCCTGTCATCAGTGTCAAAAAAACTACAAAATCCAAACATTCGAGCTTGCATTTTACCAAAAAATGAATTTGCCCATTCCTCGATTTTGCCCTGACTGTCGGCATGCGGACCGATTGGCCTTGCGCAATCCACGGAAATTGTTTTCCTGTACCTGCGATTGTTGTTCTGCTCCGATCCAGACCACGTTTGCCCCAGAACGCCCGGAAAAGGTTTTCTGCGAGAAATGTTATCAAAATGCAGTGAATTAATTTGTCAAAGTTTTCCGAATCTGCTACCGAGAAGGTTGCATGAAAACAGTGACCTGTTCTGTTTCCGGCGAGAAATTTCAGATCAGTGATTTAGAAATCGAGCTGCGTCAAAAAGCCGGATTTGACACCCTCCCCACGACCGCGCCGTGGGTGCGGATGCGCCACCGGGGGGCGTTTTGGCCACACTGGCACCTGTACCGACGAAAATGCGATCGCACGGGCCAATTCATTATTTCCGTTTTTTCTCCCGACTGTCCGTACCCTGTCTGGTATCGCAAAGAATGGCTGGAGCACGCCGATCCTCCGAGCGCTGAATTTGACCCAGACCAAGCAGTGTTTCCGCAGATGTGGGAATTTTTTCAGCGCTCACCCCTGCCTCACAAAAATGGCACCGGAAATCAAAACTGCGAATACTCCGATGATTGTTGGTACTCCAAAAACTGTTATCTTGCCCATTCCATCGTGGAGTGTGAAGATCTGAAATATTGTTATCGCATCCTGTACATCAAAGACTGTCAGTTTTGCGCGTTTACGTTTCACTCCGAGCTCTGCACCGACGCCATCAATTGTTATCGGTGTTTCGATGTGCGGTACGCCCTCCACTGCCGGAATTGCCACAACTGCAGCTTTTTGTACGACTGTCGCAACTGCTCAGACTGCCTCTTCTGTTTCAACCTGCGCAACAAACAATACTGCATCGGCAATCGCCAGCTGACGAAGGAGCAGTTTGAAATGGAAAAAAAGAAATGGAACTTTGCCTCCCGCACGGTGTACGATCAGGCAAAAGAACACTTTGCGCACATGATGAAAACACTCGCCTGGCACCGCGCGGCGTTTGTCGACAAGTGTCATGAATCGACGGGGAATTTTCTGGACAACTGCAAAAACTGCCACAACTGCTACTTTACGGGCAACACCGAAGACGGCACCAACGGCATCCGCGGGGACATCAACGTCAAATCGTCGACGGACATGATGGGCTTTTTTGAATCAGAACTCCTCTGCGATACCGTGCAAGTGCAGGACAAATGCTACACCATCCAGGCCTCGCACAATTGTACCCAGTGTCGGTTTTGTACCTACTGCGCGTACTGTTTTCAGTGTGAGCATTGTTTTGGCTGCTGTGGGCTGGTGGGCAAAAAATATCATATTTTTAACCGCAAATATTCTCCCAAGGAATATGAAAAGTTGCGCGCAAAAATTGTGGAAAAAATGAAAGAAACGGGAGAATGGACGCAGTTTTTTCCCGGATATTTCGCGCCAAATCCGTACGATGAGAGCTGGTCAATCAATCATTTTCCGCTCACGGATTCGGAAAAGAAAACGCTCGGATTTCGCCTGTCTTCCCCCGTGGAGCGGCGTGACCCAAAGGCACTTTCCCCCGACAAAATTCCAGACACAGCGGAGGATGTGGCGGAGGAGTTGTCTCAAAAGGTGTTTTGGGATCCGGTGCTGCACCGTCCGTTTAAGATTTTGAAGGCGGACATCGCCTTTGCGCAAAAAATGCAGGTGCCGCTGCCAAACACATTTTACACGCGCCGTCTGCGGGAAAATTTTGCCTGGCTCTTTTTTGACGGGAAAATGCGGGAGACGACCTGTGGGCGTTCGGGTGCGAAAATTCACACCACCTGGCCCGAGGAGTATGATGGACGGATTTTGTCTGAAGCAGAATATTTGAAAGTGATTGGGTGAGAAAAAGTTTCGAAGGAGGCAAGAAAGGAAGGAGGGATGAATGAATTTTCAATTGCGAATTACAAATGATGAAATCCCCCCATCCCCCTTTGAGAAAGGGGGAGAAAGTTGAAAAGCTGAAAAGTTGAAAAGCGAAAAAAAGGCCAGTTGATTTTCCTCTCAAAAATCAGTACAAACGCTCCGCATGAAAACGCGGACACTTTTTCTCGATCAAGGCGAGACGCTCGGAGGAGCGGAGCGTTTTTTGCTCGATTTTTTGCACCAGCTCTCTCCCACAGAGCGACGGAGCATCGGGCCGGTGGTGATCGGGGCCTATTCGACGGAATACCGGTCAGCGCTGCCGGCGGATTTTGAAACAGTGCCCTTTGTATTTCCCCAGGTGCGGGGCAATTTTTTCCAGAAAATAAAAATTATTTTTCGGCTGTTTCGCGCGGCGTACGAGTTGCGGAAACTTGCTCACACGCTGAATGCCACGCAGATTTTTGCCAATACGCCGCGGACGATGTTTGTCCTGTGGATTGCCAAAAAGTTTCTCTTTCTCCGTGCCCGAACGATGGTGATGATTCACGATTTTACCGTGCCGCAGTTTCTCCTGCGAAACATTGGGCGTTCTGTGGATACCGTGGTAGTCAATTCTGTCCCGACTCGACAGGTGGTGCGGGGGATTTTGCCCTCCCGGCATCATAAAAAAATCCGCATCGTCGAAAATGGTGTCGATCTCGACGCAGTGCCGGACCCCATCGTTCCTCAGAAAATTGAAAAGATATTACTCCTGGGGCGCATCGATCCACGAAAAGGGCAGCGATTTGCCCTAGAAGCGGCCGATCTCCTGGCCGAACGCAATCCAGAACTCCAGTTTTTTATCGTGGGATCGCCGTTTGTGCTTGACCCGCGGACGATCGAGTATGAAAAAGAAATTCGCACTTTTGCGGTGGAACGAGAACTTCCAAATGTCCACTTCCTCCCAGAAGTTACGGATCCCTTTGAAACCATTCTCCAGCACGATGTAGTCCTGGTCTTGCCCACCGAGCCCGAAACCTTTGGTCGCGTGGTGACAGAAGCACTTGCCTGTGGAAAGTTTGTGTTGGCATTTGACCAGATGGGACCCCGAGAAATTTTGCGAAATTTCGAAGAATTTTGTGGCAATCCTTCCCCCTCTCTGCGTGTGGAGCCCGACAATGCCATGAGTTTGGCGGAAAAAATTGCGCATTTTGCCGATCATCCGGAAGACGCGGCTCCCTACACCCAAAAAGCGCACCAATTTGTCGTCGAAAAATACCCGCTGTCTGAGACACGGAAGCGACTGTTGAACATTCTGTGGGGGCACTAATTAGGTATTGAGTATTCGTTCGTTTTCGTCCTGATCTCCTTCGTAATTGGGACCTTTTTCGTGTGGTTTCAGGACACCTCGATGTCCTCCGAAGGTAGATTCGATTTCTTCTGCGAGGTTGTTTAAGTTTTCTCGAAGATCCTTCGTGTTTAAGACCTCTTCGGGATTTTCCGGAAATGTCCAGTTCTCAAGATTATGCATCGGGGCATTGTACCAAAACTTTTGACAAAAGGCAAGGGGATTGCTACACTTCGCGCAGCTCGCCGCGTGCGGGCGTTTTTTGTTTTTGTCTCAAAAATTCCTCTCTCAAAAACTCCTCCCTCCATGACCAAAAATATTGTTGTCCGCGGTGCACGCATGCACAACCTCAAAAATCTGACCGTGGAAATTCCACGGGAGCAACTCACCGTGGTGACCGGCGTGTCTGGGTCGGGAAAATCTTCGCTGGCATTTGACACGATTTACGCAGAAGGGCAGCGACGGTATGTGGAAAGCTTGAGTACGTACGCCCGACAGTTTCTCAAGCTCCAAGAAAAGCCAGAAGTGGACTCTATCGAGGGACTCTCTCCGGCGATTTCCATTGATCAAAAATCTGCACCCCGCAACCCCCGTTCAACCGTGGGGACAGTGACAGAGATTTACGATTATTTACGACTGCTTTTTGCCAAGATTGGTACCCCCACCAATCCGCATACGGGACGCCCCCTCCAGTCCCAATCGCCCGGCCAGATGCTGGACACCATCCAAAAATGGGAGAACGGCGAAAAATTTCTTGTGCTGGCGCCGATGGTTCGAGGGAAAAAAGGAGAACATACGGCGGTGATGGAAAAAATAAAAAAAGCGGGATTTGTACGAGTGCGCATCGATGGAGAGCTCATGACGCTCAATGATGACATTGCGCTGGATCCTGCCAAAAAACACACGATCGAAATTGTCGTCGATCGCCTGGTCAAAGGGGACTACGCCAAAAAATTCAAAGCCCTCAAGTCCGGCCAAAAGGTGGAAGAAAAAAATGATGATCGTCTCCGGGTAATCGATTCGATTGAAACCGCGCTCCGATTTGGAGAGGGTGTCATGGTGGTCCATCGGGTCAGCGATAAACAGGATTTCCTTTTCTCCGAAAACCTAGCCGATCCAGAGACCGGGTTTTCATTCCCGCCTGTGGAGCCACGATTGTTTTCCTTCAACTCACCGCACGGAGCATGTCAGGCCTGTCACGGTCTTGGGTACCGGCTGGAGCTGAATGCGGACACTGCCATCAATCCAAAACTTTCCATCCGTGAGGGAGGTATTCTCCCCTGGGTCTCGATGGGATCGAATGCTTTGGGATGGTATCTTTCGCTCCTGGAAGCGGTGGGCGAAAAATACAACTTCACCATTGACCAGCCGTTGGGGACGATCCCGGCGGACGTCCGCGAAAAACTCTTTTCCGGATTTGGTGATGAAACCTTTGAAGTCCGTCTTCGCGGTGCATTTCGTGGCCGCAAAACACAGTCAAAATTTGAAGGCATCGCCACGCAGACGGAGAAACGATATAACGACACGGATTCGGACTTCCTCCGCAAAAAACTCGGAGAATTTATGATCGAAGCCACCTGTAAAAAATGCGATGGCACGCGGCTGAATCTTTTTGCTCAAAATGTCTTTTTGCAGAAAAAAAATATTGCACAGGTCTGTGGGCAGTCGGTTTCGGCCGTCCTTGCCTGGGCGGAAAAGCTCGAGATGACCTCGGAAAATGAAAAAATCGTTCGTCCCATTCAAAAAGAAATTGTGGATCGACTTGGGTTCCTCGAAAACGTGGGGCTCTCGTACCTGACGCTCTCGCGTTCAGCCAACACTCTTTCGGGCGGAGAAGCCCAGCGCATTCGCCTTGCCACGCAGATTGGCTCCCAACTCCAAGGAGTTCTGTATGTTTTGGACGAGCCATCAATCGGTCTGCACCAGCGGGATAATGGCAAACTGATTTCCACGCTTCAACACCTCCGGGACATTGGCAATACCGTCATCGTGGTGGAGCATGACGAAGAAACCATGCGCGAAGCGGATTTTATTGTAGAGATTGGTCCACATTCGGGCGATCACGGAGGAGAATTGGTGTATGCCGGTTCGCTTTCTGACATGAAGGATTTGAAATCTGAGACGGCAGACTTTCTCTTTGGCCGCAAAGAAATCGCAATTCCTCGGATTCGACGGCGTCCGACGGGGTGGCTAGAGATCCTCGGAGCACAGCAAAACAATCTTCAAAATATTGATACCAAAATTCCGCTGGGGTGTTTTGTCGGCGTGTCCGGCGTGTCGGGCTCGGGCAAAAGCTCGCTCATCAACGGCATTCTTGTTCCGGTGCTTGCGCGCGACCTCAATCGTGCCAAAAAGCCGGCGGGGAAGCACCGCGAAGTGAAAGGCGTCGGCCAGCTGGACAAGCTCATCTCCATCGACCAGTCGCCGATCGGGCGCACCCCGCGCTCCAATCCTGCCACATACACGGGCGTTTTCACCGACATTCGTGAGGTATTTGCTTCCACGACGGAAGCGCGATTGCGCGGGTACACGACTTCCCGATTTTCTTTCAATGTCAAAGGCGGACGCTGTGAGGCTTGCAGCGGCGATGGAATCAAAAAAATTGAAATGCATTTTCTCCCAGATGTGTACGTGCCGTGTGAGACCTGCAACGGAAAGCGGTACAACGACGAAACTCTGGAGGTGACCTATCGCGGCAAAAACATTTCCGACGTCCTCAATATGACCATTGAGGAGGCAGTGAAATTTTTTGAGAACTTCGGCTCCATCACCCAAAAACTCAAAGCCATCGAAGAAGTGGGGCTGGGGTACATGCAGCTGGGGCAGTCAGCGACGACGCTGTCGGGGGGAGAAGCCCAGCGGGTCAAACTGGCTTCAGAGTTGATGAAAAAATCGACCGGCTCGACGATGTACATTCTCGACGAACCGACGACGGGGCTGCATTTCTCCGATGTCAAGCGCCTGCTCGGGGTGCTTCAAAAATTGGTCGACAAAGGAAATTCGGTGATTGTCATCGAGCACAATTTGGACGTGCTCAAGTCCTGTGATTTTTTGATCGACATGGGGCCGCTGGGGGGCGAAAAAGGAGGGAAAATCCTTGTCTCTGGGACACCGGAAGAAGTGGCAGATTTTCCAAAATCTTACACAGGCGAGTATCTCAAGGAAATGCTCAAAAAGGGTTGACAAAATTTAGAACTGGTTTCATAATCTAAAAGATGGAAGAAGAAACTTCCGATACTTCAGATCAAGAAAATCGAAAGGCGGAAGACACCGTTCAGCTCTCGCTCAACGGTATTCCCAAAGAGCAGCTTGCCACTGTGCTAGAAGCCGTGCAGAGGACGCTGGGAAAAAACGAGTCAGAATTGGATTTTTCGGTGCAAGATATTCTGGCGAAAACCAACCATCAGGCAGAGGGGGTAGTGGAAGAGGGTGTGCAAGGGAATGAGCTTCTTTCTTCTGAAAAAGAAACCTTTCTCAATGAGATGCCGATCGGGGTGTTTGTCCGTGTGGCCGATGCCGATGATTTTTCTCGTTCTTCTTACAGTTTTTTCAATCGTACAGTGGCAAAGGACATGGGGTTGTCAGAAGATCCGCAAGCGCTGGAAGAAGCAGAAGACCTTACTGATATTTTTGGATCGGAGGCGTTGCAGCAACGAAACGAAAAAGACCGGGAGATGCAAGAACACCTTGCAGACAAACCCGTTGGAGAAAAATACACGCAAAAATTTGAAATCATTTTTACGCATCCGCAAACAAAAGAGAAGCGACGACTGATGATTCACCGTTTTGCCCAAAAAATATCTGATCAGGAAGTTAAAATTCATTCATACCTGGTGGATCACACGGAGTATCACCATTTGCTTGAGGAATTACAAAAGGCAAACGCTGTCAAAGATAAGTTTATGGGGATTGTGGCACATGATCTTCGCAGTCCATTTAACTCCATTTTGGGATTTCATGATTTGTTGTCTGAAGAATGGGAGCATTTGTCAGAGAAAGAGAAAAAAGAGTATCTTTTTCATGCCCGTCGTGCGGCAACTCAATCCTACGAACTGTTGCAGCAATTGCTGGAGTGGTCTCGTTTTCAGCGGGGGAAGATTGAATGCAAGCCTGAAGAAACCTCTTTACAAGACTTGTGGGAAGGGGTACGTCAAAATACAAAACAGTTGGCGGCAAAAAAATTCATTCGTTTGTCCCCGCAAGAGTTACCAGAAGATTTTTCGGTTTTTGTCGACAAAAATATGATTTCAGCCGTTCTGCGAAATCTCGTCACGAATGCTATAAAATTTACACACCACCAAGGGAATGTGGCGCTTTCTGTCGAAGAACGGGACTCAGAATGGGAATTTTGTGTGGCGGATGATGGAGTGGGAATTTCCGAGAAAAATCAAAAAAAATTGTTTCAGTTGGACGGAAAACATTCGACAGAGGGAACAGAAAAAGAAAAAGGAACGGGCATGGGACTCATTCTCTGCAAAGAATTTGTCGAAGCCCACGGCGGGAAGATCTGGGTGGAGAGTCAAGAGGGGTATGGGAGTAAGTTTTCTTTCACCATCCCCCAAAAAAAAGCGAACGAAACGGTTGATTCTGCCACAAAAGGACAATAGAATTCAGGAGAAATCCATGGAAATTAAAACAGGGAAATCGGTAATTGTGCTTGAATCACAGAGTGGGAAAGCGGACTTTTTTTATCTCAACGGAGGGGGCACATTTCCAGATCCGCTTCCAGAAACAAACGATTTGGTGTCGGCAGTACGAGAAAAATTCGGAAACATCCTCCCCGACGCACTCTTTGTTTCATTGCAAAAACATCGGCATGATGAATTTTGGTTGCAACAATTTAAACGAGATTCAGAGACAGAAAAAAGAAAACAGATGTACGCGCAGAATATCCGAAAAATCCTTGCAAACGGAGGAGCCGAAAACTAAATTTCGCGTAGCGGCTTCCCCACAAATGTTTCCATTTCCTCCGGCAGGATCCAGATCCCGTGCTCGGGTTCGTCTTTTTTATCGAGCCCCAGTTCTTCTCGAGAGCAGATCATCCCGCGGCTTGTTTGCCCTCGGATGGCGCGCTCGCCGATCTCGAAATCTTCTCCCAGCTTCGCGCCGATCGTCGCCACAGGGACAACAGCTCCTTCGCGGATGTTGACCCCGCCGCAGAGAATTTGTTCTGTTTTTCCCGGTGCAATCTCTGTCTGGGTTATGCGGACTTTGGTCACACTTGGATCGGGATGATCGCTGATTTCTAAGATTTTTCCCACGACAATTTTGGGATCGGCGGTTTTCAAAATTTCGGCATCAACTGGATTGAGTTTTGATCCTCCACTACAACAGCAACACGATTTTTTTCCTTTTCCGTTTCCGAATACATTTTTCCAAAAGCTCATTGTTTTGAGGATGAGAAGACAAAGGTTCTGGGCGGAGTCTAAAGAACTTGCTTTTTTCCGTCAAAAAAATAGACTCCCTCCCGTCGCCAGGGTAGCTCAGCTGGTCAGAGCGTCGGACTCATAACCCGGAGGTCGAGAGTTCAAGTCTCTCCCCTGGCACCACGTCGTCGCGATTTCACTCGTGGTTCGTCCCGCCTCTGGCGGAACTCACACTAAGTTTCATCGTGACTCCTTCCTCCGCGCAAAATCTTTGATTTTGCTTGGAAAGGGGGAGAATGATGAAATGAGAGGGATGGCGAAGGCGGACAGAGCTTCGACTCGGTAAACCACGTCGTTTTGACTTCACTCGTGGCTCTCCCGCCAAGGAGGGATCGCACTGAGTTTCGTCAAAACTCCTCCCTCCGCACCCCGCCTGGGCGGGGTTTGGATTTCAGATTGAAGAGAAAAAACGTCATTCGCTCGGCAACATCTCCTTTTTCCTCGTCCCGACAAGTCGGGACCTTGCTCGGAGGGTTTTGTTTGGGTTTCAGATTGAGCAATAAAAAAAGGGCACAAACTTTCTGGCGCTCTTTTTCCTCTTCTCATCAGGGCGGGATTCGGCGTTTTTTTTAAAAATATTGCTTGAAAAAGGAAATTTTTCGAATTCTTCTTTTCCACATTTTGTCCAGAAAATAAAGGAAAAATGGTTGCGGGATTGCTGTACAAAAATAGGATACAAGTATGAGTACAGAAATGCTTCAAGAACAAAAAAAATCCCTGAAGCACGAATTTCTCCTCGCGCTCATTTTTGCCCTCACGCTGGGGGTTTTGAGTTTTCTCTTTCCGACGCCCGTTTCAGCACAGACCTATGATCTCAATTCTTCTTCTGCGGAAAAACAAGAGGGAGACCGATTTAATGTGACGGACTTCAACACGATTTTTCATATTCTCAAGAATGTGATTTTTTATAGCACCGAAAATATTTTAGCGTTCAACACCAACGGCCAAAAATTTGGGTTTGGCACCGCGACCGTTTCGGGCGATCTGACGGTCGATGTCGCGGGAAAGATTGGCGCCACACAGTACTGTGATGCCGATGGAAATGACTGTATCCTTCCCGCCGACATGGGGGGCGTGGGGGGCGTTTTTGTCGGAGCCACGTCTGCTACGACAGATGGATCGATGGTTTCGGGCGGATCCACCGGATACGCTGCAGCCAATGCGCTTTGTGCTGCGGACTTTTCGGGGAGTCACATCTGCTCCGTGGGCGAAATTGCTTCTTCGATTTCCGACCTGACACTGACGGCGACCATCGTTTCTGCCGGGGTTTGCCCGGGCACAGGCTACACCTTTTATCCCAACACGTTGGGCGACACCAATGATGACGGTGATGGAGATGTTGGTGAATTTTGCGTCTTGACTGGCTGGACGGGGGAGGCTTGGATCAGTGGAGGCCCATCGAAATATGGTGCAACGACCGTTCACGTGGATGATTGTGAGGGTTGGACGTACGACAGCGGTGCCAATCACACAGGAAATTTCTGGAATTTTGACTACGGGACTGTGGGCTCCACTCCACCACAAAATGGTGGCGTCGGCGGCGTGACCACCTGCAACAGCCAGCTCAAAATTGCCTGCTGTAAAAAACCTCGTCAGTAGTTTTTCATGAAAAAAATTTCCACTCGTTTTCTCCTTGCCTCCCTGGCTCTGCTGGGGATGACCGTGGTTTCCCTCGTTTCCGCGGCGACGTACCCAAACACCGAGGGGACGGGACAGCAGTGGGTGACGAGTCCCTCCACCACCGGCGCGAGCGGGTGCTACACCGGATGGGATACCGTGACCTGTACGGGTGGCAATCTCGTTTTTGGAGCGCAGCACTGTGATGCGACTTCCAATGTGACGGTACTGGGATCTTCCTCTGCCTCGGCCTACGCCACCAATGAAAATTCTATCGCGGGGGGGGGCTTTTATTACAACTGTATCGGCTCAGACACCACGGCACCGCTGGATAACTGGACCTGTCGTGCCGACGAAACTAATGTCACGAATAATATCGAAACCCAATGTACTGGTGCTGGTGCCAGCCAGGCTCGGGCTTCCACCGAAAACACGGGGACGAATTGTCTCGGCAGCTATCTCAACTGTTCTGTGGCCAACGGGGGAGACGGAAGCAATAACACCTGTGAAACGCTTGATGGCGGCTCCGTCCCCGGCACGACCCGCATTCTCTACAATGGTTGTACCGGTCGCGTATGCGAAACGGATTATCTCGACTGTGATGGCTCCGGGACCAATATTCCCTCTGACACCGACTGTGAAGTGCAGAAAAATGTGACCGATGCCGACGGATCTTTTCCGCACACCTCTTACGGCAGTACCTGCTCGGAAATTCTCTGTGACAGTGGTTGGCTTGCCTCCGATGGAGCGGCCAATGATGCAGATGGCTGTGAGATTCAGGAAAATGAAGCCTGTACCGCCGACAACGGTACCACCAACGGTGAGACGGGTGAGTCTTCGGACGGCGAGGCCGGGGTCTGTGTTTCTACGGCCCATGCCAGTAGCGCCACTGACGGCATTGTTGCCGGGACGGCGGATTTTGATTTGGATGCCTGTAACTGTGATCTAAGTGCGGATCCCCAGACATTCAAAACCGGAGTCGAGGCTTCCTACAATGCTTCCTCCGCGCTTCTGAAGGGAAAACAGCAGAGTGGGACTGGCTCTCTCATCAAAATGGTTGGGAGTGACGACAGTACCCGCTTTGAGGTAGACAACTCCGGAGCCGTCACCACGGGATACATCGGTGGTGCCAACATCACTTCCAATAATCTCGATGCGACCTCGGGGCATGTCCTCAAATGGAATGGGTCGACCGTCGTGTGGGATTCCGCTTCGGCCGGGAGCGTGGCTTTTACCGACCTGACCGATACGCCCGCGAACTTTACCGATCAGGCTCAAAAATTTCTCAGAGTCAATGCCACAGCCGATGCGATTGAATTTACCACGCTCGGAACGATTCTTGAGACACAAGGCGGAACGGGGATTACGACGTACGCTGCCGGGGATATTTTGTACGCCGATGGTGCCAATTCGCTCGCAAAACTTGCGGCGGGATCAAATGGACAAGTATTGACGCTCAGTGGCGGCGTTCCCTCCTGGCAAGTGGTTCCTTCGGGAGCAGACGACTTGGGCGATCACACCGCAACGCAAAATTTGGATCTGGCGACCTTCAAGCTCGTCGGTACCGGTGGCAGCACCGGACTCGCCATTTCGGCTTTCGGCGCGTCGACGTTTGACGGCGATGTGACGATTTCTGGGGGCGATGCCGTCCTCGGGAATAATACCAATGCCGGGACGCTTTCTTTCGGCGACGGAGAGGGGACCACGGCATACGTCACCAAACTCCAGAGCGGCGATCTGTCAGGGGCCGCGGCGGATATTGTTTTTACACTGCCCAACACGGATGGAGCCGCAGATCAAATTTTGAAAACCGATGGTTCTGGTAATTTGAGCTGGGTGGCCGATCAGGATACCGACACCGACACGACGATTGCGGATGGCTTGAGTTGCACGGACAATCAGGTGCTGACCTGGAATAATACCGGCAGCGTCTGGCAGTGTGCAGATGATAGTTTGACCGCTGACCTGAGCTGTGCGGATGGAGAATATCTCACCTGGGACAACTTCAATACTCAGTGGGCTTGTACTGCCAAAAGCGATCTGGATGATGCCTACAACGAAGGTCGCACCCTCACGGTTGATTCTGGCCCGGTGACGCTGACTCATTCGGGATTGGACGATGCCCTGCTCGTCTGGGACGGAGTGGACACGTACATGGTGGTCGATCAGGACGGAGAGGTGGGGGTCAACGTCGCTGACCCGCAGCATCCGTTGGATGTGAGTGGGGTGACGCGCTCCAATAATTTCAAGCTCATCGCTACCAGTAATGGGTCGGGCACAGAGCCCTCCACGACCTGTGATGCGACGACTGACGGAAACATTGAATACGTGGTCGGCAACGACAGCGTTGGCCGATATTATGGCTGCAAAGCCAACCCCTCTGCGCCGGGGGGCTATGCCTGGGTCTTGATGGAGATCTTCGGCGAATAATTTGTGTCAAACACACACACATACCCATATCTCAAGAGTCCTCGCTTCGGCGGGGACTTTTGATTTTGATCAGAAAAGAAGCGAGAAAAGGTTTGCTTTCGGGCCAAAATCTGATACAACGTGCGCGGCGAAAAACGTTCGTCTTTCCCATTTCACATCACGACGCGGGGTAGAGCAGTGGTAGCTCGTCGGGCTCATAACCCGAAGGTCGGAGGTTCAAATCCTCCCCCCGCAACCAAAACACAGACTAGGAGCGGAATTGCCTGGGTAATTATTTTGTTCAAGGGGCCACATGTGACATCGGGTCAAAAATATAAGGTCACAGGCCATGTCCAATATTACCGATATTCACGCCCGTTTCTGTCAACATTCTTTAGCTTTCAAAGGCAACACTCCAAGAACCATTTATTGGTTTCAAACCGACTTCAGGATGTTCCTGAAATATAAACCGATAACCGAACTCAAGGAGTTGACTCAAGAAGCAATTGAAGACTGGATTTTGTATGGAAAATTGGAACGCAACTGGAAAGCTCACACGATCAGAAAGCGATTACAATCGATGGGCATTTTTTTGAAATGGTGTGTGCTGCAAGGGTATATCACGGAAAATCCTTGTGACCGAATTCCACTGCCCAGACTTCCAAAGCAAATCCCAAAACACCTTACAGCAGAGGAAGCCGAAAATTTGATGGCCTGGACGAGAAATTTCCCATTTGTTTATAAGTTTGATAAGAAGCGGGCCATTGCGATATTGGGAACCTTTTTGTACACGGGTATTCGTAAAGCTGAGTTGGTAAATTTGAAAATGGAAGATGTGAACCTAAAGGAGCGGACATTGTACGTTCGTGATGGAAAGTGTATGAAGGACCGCATGATCCCCATTCACTCAAAACTTATGATTTATCTGGAAGATTATCTCAAAGAGCGGAAACGGCTAAATAAGTGTTGTCCTTATTTTTTTACAGCGATGCGCCAGGATTCAAAAATGGGCGATCCGGTTGTAAAACGTTTGATTAATAAAATCTCTAAAAAAAGCGGTATCAAGTTTTATCCACACCTTTTAAGACACACCTTTGCTACACTCATGCTGGAAGGAGGATGCAATATTTATGCTTTATCCAGGATGATGGGGCATTCTGATATTAAAACTACAACAATCTATTTGGCTGCCACCAAAACCCACCTTGAAAGCCAGATTGAAAAACATTCATTAATGGCCTAAAGAAGTTCAACATTTCCAAACCCTTTATTGAGAGCTTTATCCGAAACAGACATGTAAATCTGGGTTGTGCTGATATTTGTATGGCCCAGGATTTCTTTTAACTTGTAGAGATTTAAATCTGCATCTACTGCAAGACGGGCGAAGGTATGCCTGAGCATATGGGGGGTAAAATAGATACCAGATCGCAAAGAAACTCTTTGGCAAACTGCCCGGACATCTCTTTCGTAGAGTTTCTTTTCTGTGTGAATGCTTGGAAAAACCCACTTAGAATACTTCTTCTTCTTTTTTAACATTGAATAGTAAGAGCGAAGGTCCACTTCCAATGAGGGGTGAATCGGCACTTTACGATCTTTGTTTCCCTTTCCCTGGCGCACATGTATTGATTTCGTTTCCAAATTCACATCCTGGTGCTGAAGATTCAGGAGTTCATTTAGACGCAGTCCTGTTAGAAGAAAGGTTTTTAAGATCAGGTAATTCCTGGTTTCTGCAAAGGAATTATGCCATTCACAAATGGAACAGTACGCCAGTATCTTTTCTGCTTCTTCCCGGGTGAGACACCTTGGAAGTTGCAGGGGCACCTTTGGTTTTTCAATCTCTTCTGCGGGATTCTTCTTTGTAAATCCTCGTTTCAGGCCCCAGTGATAATAACTTCGAAAACTCTGTAAGTGTGACCGTATAGTTCGGGCTGACCAGGACTTTCTCTGTTTCATTTCCATAATATAATCCCGAATCTGATCTGATGTGATATTAAAAAGCCTGTCTGTTTGAAGATACTCCAGAAGCCTTTCAATGTGCCTCTCAATTGAGCGATGATTCTTTTTTGTCATGCCCAACTCATTCAGGCAATAAAGTTTGAACCGGTATTGTAGGTCGGAAAATTTCATGAAAAGGGTTAACAATGGACTGGTTCATTTAGCACACCAACCCCCACCCACCAAATCGACTGCCTTGTTTACCGAAATCTCCGACAAAGTTAACCTCAGACAAATATTTCTCTCTAAGCACTTCCAAAAGCATTTTGAGAGAAAATAATGCTTCTTCCAGCCCTTCGGGTTTATTCATTCCGATGAATAATCGAAAATGACCCAAATGCTTGTTCCAAAATTTCTCTTCCGGTTTTGGTCCGCCGAAAATTTCGATAACCGGCGAGCCAGATGCCAACATAAATCCCCAGGGCAGGGGTAAGAAATTATGAAAAATACACCGGATTTATTCACCTCAAACCTTGCTGAAATAAAAGTAAGTTACAGACCCGGAAGACCCAATTCCAAAATGGACCAAGTTTCTTCCTCCAAAGATGCTGAAAAAGTTCTTCGTTCCATTTGGAGCGATCAGATGGATTACCGGGAAGAATTTGTGATCCTGTGCCTAAACAGGGCAAACAAGGTTCTGGGGTACTCCAAAATCTCATTTGGGGGTACCTCCGGGACGGTTGCTGATGCCAAGATAATTTTCCAGATCGCTTTAAAGGCCAATGCTTCAAGTATTATCCTGGCTCACAACCACCCTTCAGGAAACCTAAAACCCAGTGATGCAGACAAGAAGCTTACAAAAAAACTGATGTTTGCCGGTTTTACTCTTGATATCACTGTTCTTGACCACCTTATTCTCACATCTGAAGGCTATCGTTCATTGATGGATGAAGGTGATATTGATGCTAAAGAAATGCCCCATTGAAGGGGCTTTTTCTTTTGATATTATTACTCAGACTATATCAAATTATTTTTAATTTAGTGAATTGAAAGCTAATATGATGATATGAAGAAAGAAAATCCAAAATTCGAGAAACAACTGTTTAAAGCAGCGGACAGATTGAGAAAAAATATTGATGCAGCAGAATACAAACATGTTGTTTTGGGGCTAATATTTCTAAAATACATTTCGGACTCTTTTGTAGAACTTTTCCAAAAGCTTGAAGCAGGTGAAGGAGAGTATGAAGGGGCCGATCCTGAAGACAAAGACGAATACAAAGGCGAAAACGTATTTTGGGTACCAAAAACCGCCCGCTGGAATCATCTTCATTCCAGGGCAAAACTCCCTTCCATTGGAAAAGACATTGATGATGCCATGGAAGCGATTGAAAAAGAGAATCCGACATTGAAAGGAATCCTGCCTAAAGTATATTCACGACCAAACCTTGATAAATCTGCGCTTGGCGGTTTGATTGACTTAATTGGGGACACAGCCATCGGGGACGAAGCATCAAAATCAAAAGATATTCTTGGAAGAGTTTATGAATATTTCCTGGGCGAATTTGCCAATGCTGAAGGAAAGAAAGGAGGACAGTTTTATACTCCGAAATCCATTGTGAAACTACTGGTTGAGATGATAGAACCCTACAAGGGAAGGGTTTATGACCCTTGTTGTGGTTCTTCCGGTATGTTTGTCATGAGTGAGAAGTTTATCCTGGAACATGCAGGAAATATTGATGATATTTCAGTTTACGGGCAGGAAAGCAACCAAACTACCTATCGGTTAAGCCGGATGAATTTGGCCATTCGGGGGATTGATGGCTCACAGATCAAATGGAACAGCGAAGGC
>JAIPIF010000006.1 GCA_021734785.1 Candidatus Altimarinota bacterium
CCTTTTCCCTCCTGGACAATCGTGTACTCAATGCCGCCATCCAGGGTCACCTTTTCGACTTCAGAAGAAGAAAGCGACGGCGCCGAACAGCCAGAAATACCAAGCGCAACAAGGAATGCCGAGAGAAGTTTTTTCATGTTTTGGAAAAAAGAATGTGCCCAAATG
Organism: Candidatus Altimarinota bacterium; assembly: GCA_021734785.1. GTDB lineage: Bacteria > Patescibacteriota > Gracilibacteria > UBA4473 > UBA4473 > JABGQW01. Next base: position 166 of record JAIPIF010000006.1, read on the forward strand.
GTACTCGGGAAATCAAAAAAGACAATTTCCTTTTTGTCATTCCGCACTTGATGCGGAATCGAGAATTTTTGACGGAATTTTTTTTTCGGGTACACTCTGCCCGCTCTGTTGCGGAGAGGTGCCAGAGTGGTCGAATGGGCTCGCCTGGAACGCGAGTGTGCAAGCAATTGTACCGAGGGTTCGAATCCCTCCCTCTCCGCCAGGAGAGGCTGCCGATGCCCCCTTGCGGGGCAGCGGTGGCCTCTTTTGAGGGTGGAGGCGAACCCCAGGGTTCGAGGATTTGCACCGACCCTGCGCTTGTCGAAGGGGAGGATGCCAAATCCCTCGATTTCCCGCGAAGCGGGATGAGAGCATCCCTCCCTCTCCGCCATTTTTCCGAGATGCAAAAACGTCTCAAAAAAGTTTGACATCTCCCTTCTCATTCTTAAACTGTCGCGCGAAGTGCGCACCAAAAAGCTTCGCTTTCGGCAATAAAATTTTCGGGAAAAAGACCGGCTAAACGCCGGTGATTTCGTGATTTTTTGCTCCCAATTTCTTCACCCTCTTGAGAAATGGCAAAAAAAACGATCGATTTTCCAGCAACCCTCCAGCCGACCCTCGAAAAAAGCGGGCGGTATTTTTTTTCTGAGCTCGAGAATAATTTTCCCTTCCCCGATCTGACAGAAGTCCAGACCCGTTCGTACGGGTGGTTTTTGGACAAGGGATTGCGAGAACTCGTCGATGAGATCAATCCCATCGAAGACCCGACCGGAAAGAAGTTGCGTCTGGAAATTCTGAATTATGAAGTCGAAGATCCAAAACACGACATCAACACCTGTCGCAAAAAAGGTCTCAGCTATGAATCCATCATTCGTGCGCATGTGGCACTGACCAATCTGGAGTCAGGGGAAATCAAAGAGCAGGATGTATACTTCGGCCAGATCCCACGGATCACCGAGGGAGGCACCTTCATTATCAATGGGGTGGAACGAATTATTGTGAGCCAAATTGTACGAAGCCCCGGGATTTTCTTTTTGGAAAATTCTAGTGTCCCCGGCACCTACCAGGCAAAAATGATTCCCAAGCGCGGAGCCTGGCTGGAGGTCGAAGCAGACAAGCGCGGCCTCATCTGGTGTAAAGTCGACCGCAAACGCAAAATCCCTATCACGATGTTTTTGCGGGCCTTTGGGTACGAGACCGATGACAAAATTCTGAAACTGTTTGAAAAAGAAACCAAAGATTTGGAGGAAAATCCTGTGCTCAAAACCCTCGACAAAGACGATACCAGCACAGAAAAAGAAGCCTGGCAGGGCGTGTACCGCCGCATCCGACCGGGCGATCTGGCCACGCCAGAAAATGCACGAGCGTTTTTGGATGACCTCTTTCACAATTTTCGAAAGTATGACCTGGGGGCCATTGCTCGGTTTAAAATTAATGAGAAATTTGAGAAAAAATTGCCAAACACCCGAGAGGGACGCGTGTTTCACATTGAAGATTTCATCGACATGGTGCGCGGATTGATTGCAAACAATGCCGGAAAAGGAGAAGGCCAGGACGATATCGACCATTTGGCAAATCGCCGAATCCGCGCGGTGGGAGAGCTCATTCAGAATAAGTTTCGTGTGGGGCTGCTGCGAACCGAACGCATTATTCGTGATCGCATGTCGATCGTGGATTTGGAACAGGTCACCCCGACACAAATCGTGAACTGCCGTCCGATCACTGCTGCGATGCATGAGTTTTTCGCGAGCTCACAGCTTTCGCAATTTATGGATCAGACCAATCCCCTCGCGGCGCTCGAGCACAAACGACGCATCTCCGCGATGGGACCGGGCGGTCTCAGCCGTGAGCGTGCCGGATTTGATGTGCGCGATGTGCATCCCAGCCATTACGGTCGTATTTGTCCTGTAACGACACCCGAAGGACCCAATATCGGTCTGGTGCTGCACTTGGCATCGTATGCACGAGTCAATGAAATGGGGTTTATCGAAACCCCGTACCGCACCGTCGCGCATACCGTCAAAAATGATGGAAAAGCAGCTGCCGGGCGCATTGCGGATAAAGAAATAAAAGACGGCAAAAAAATCGTAGCCCAAAAGGACGAACCGATCACAGCTACTGCTGCCAAGGCACTCGCAAAAATAAAAACGCTGAAAGAAGTCCCCGTCCGGGCCTACCTCACCGATGAAATTCAATATTACTCGGCCAATGAAGAAATGAAGATGTGCGTCGCCCAAGCAAACACCCTGCTGAATGACAAAGGCGAATTTGCTAAAAAACAGGTCTCGGCCAGAAAAAATTTCCAGCCAGGGACGTTTCACGAAAGTGTCATCACGCACATCGACGTCTCTCCTCAGCAGATCGTCTCTATCTCAACTTCCCTGGTTTCCTTTCTTGAGCACGATGACAACACCCGTGCTCTGATGGGATCCAACATGCAGCGCCAAGCGGTACCCCTGATCAAACCGGAAGCCCCGATCATCGGAACCGGTATTGAAGATATTGCCGTGGGAGACCAAGTGATCCGCGCACCCGAAGCGGGAGAAATCCAGTTTTCTGATGCCAAAAAGGTCGTGCTGGTCGGAAAATCCGGAAAAAAACATGAATACGATGTGGAAACCTTTTTCCGTACCAATCAGTCCAGCTGTATCCTTCAGCGCCCTACGGTCGAATCAGGAGACCGGGTCAAAAAAGGCGATGTTTTGGTCGATGGTGCCAGTGTCAAGGACGGCGAATTGGCGCTCGGGCAAAATCTGCTGGTGGCATACATGCCCTGGCATGGATTTAATTACGAGGATGCCGTGATCGTCTCTGACCGAATCGTACGAGAAGGGTTGTACAACTCAATTCATATTGAAAACTACGAGCTCGATGTCCGCGACACAAAACTCGGGCCCGAAGAGCTCACTTCTGACATCCCCAATGTCGCCCAAGCCAAGCTCAAAGATCTCGATGAAAATGGAATTGTCCGCATCGGAGCCACCGTCTTGTCCGGAGATATTTTGGCCGGAAAAGTGACACTCAAAGGAGAAACCGAACTCACCGCCGAAGATCGACTCCTGCGGGCGATTTTTGGAGAAAAAGCACACGACGTGAAAGATTCTTCGCTCCGACTCCCTCGTGGATCAGGAGGAAAGGTGATCGGTGTGGAAATTCTCGACCGATCAAACGGCGACGAACTTCCCACAGGCGTCCTCAAGCGTGTCGTGGTGTATGTGGCACAGATGCGTCATCTGGAAGCCGGCGACAAAATGGCCGGCCGCCACGGAAACAAGGGCGTGATTTCCCGCATCGTGCCCGCAGAAGACATGCCCTACACCAAAGAAGGTCGTCCCGTCGATATCATTCTCAACCCTCTGGGTGTCTCGAGTCGTATGAATATCGGACAGGTCCTGGAAACGCATCTGGGCGCGGCAGCTGAAAAAATGGGTATTCGCATCGCGACCCCTATTTTGAATGGAATCAGCAACGAGCAAATCGAAGAATTTTTGAAACAAACCGGCCTCCCAGTGAGTGGAAAAGAACAGCTGTATGATGGGAAAACCGGCGACCCCTTTGACCACGAAACGGTCGTCGGGATCAACTACATGCTCAAGCTCATTCACATGGTCGAGGACAAGATCCACGCTCGAAGTGTGGGCCCCTACTCGCTGGTGACCCAACAGCCGTTTGGAGGAAAAGCCCAGAACGGAGGACAGCGATTTGGAGAAATGGAAGTTTGGGCACTGGAAGCGCATGGAGCAGCCTACACTTTGCAGGAGATGCTCACGATCAAATCCGATGACGTCAAAGGTCGCGGAAAAGCCTACGAAGCGATTGTCAAAAATGAGCCGATTGAAGTAATGAGCCTCCCCGAGTCATTTAACGTGTTGGTCAAAGAGTTGCAGTCTCTCGGTCTCAAGGTCGAACTCCATACGCCCGATGACCAGATTATCGACAATCCACTCAAGATGGGCGAAGAGTCTGAAGAAAAGGATGCCCCCGAAACCAATCTGATCGAAGAAGCCGGCGGCACCACGGATGATTCAGACAAAAAAGGACTGGCTGTCAAAGAAGACGAACAGGAAGACGAAGAAGATGATGAAGAAAAATCGCCCGGTGAAACCCCCACCGATGAAGAAGCAACCGAGCCAAAAGAGCTCGACTAAAATAACTTGAAACTTTGCGGGCGGGAGGCTACACTCTCGCTCGCTTGCTCTTTCGCGCGTATCGTATAATGGCTATTACACGGCCTTGCCATGGCTGAGATGCGGGTTCGATTCCCGCTACGCGCTCCAGAAAACTCCCGAGAGCCCTCGTGGCTGTCGGGAGTTTTTTTGTGTGACAAAGTCACTGGAATCGAACCCGGTGGGGTTCGCAATGTTTCCGGCAAACGAGGAGCTCCGCGACGAAGTGAGCCGCCGAAACATCTCCATGAATGAGGGCACGAAGTGCCCGAATGAGTGTTTCCCGCTCCACGCTCCAGCACGAAAATCGTCCGGACCCCCTGTGGGTGTGGACGGTTTTTGCATTTGCAGAATGCAGAGCGGGAATTGAACCCAAGGGGTTCGGTTGTGTTTGTCGAAGAGCGAAGCGATTCGTGACAAACACTTTCGATTCCCTGCCGGAGGCAGGGAGAGAACTTCCCGCTACGCGCTCCAGAAAAATCATCTTACTTTATTAGTAATTGCCATGTAAATAAATTACCATGGAGGTGTTTTTATTTTCTAAAGATGGTAAAAAAAACAAAGCTACCAACAAGCGCTCGTATAATGGCCCTGCTACAGATTTTGATGGGATCAGTCTTTTTCTTAATCATGCTGTTCATAACTTTGCCATTATTCCTTGATGCTAAAGCATCAACAATGCCTGACGCTGGACCATTACTTATGATCGCCCCATTTGCCATCTCTATACTTATTCTCATCTGTGGAATCTTAATTTACAAAGGGAGACGAGATGCAGTGATAACAGCTATTGTTTTAAATATTCTTTTTCTGCTTTTCAATTATTCGAATATAATTATTCTCTTCGTGTCCGTTTACTCAATCATCGTTGGATTTTTAGTCATAAATAAGCCCCCTTTTAAAAAACAGATATAACTTTTCATTTACACTTTTATTTTTAAAAATAGGTGTTCCTCTTTGCTTCCTCACGAAAAGTAGAGAAAAAACTTCCCGCTCCACGCTTCAAAAACTCCCGAGGATTCTTCTGATTTCCGTTTTTTGATAAAAAATCAGATCTTTTTTCCACTCCCCTTTTCTGCCATACTCACAGAGATAACAAAAAAACATGAAACGAATTGTATTCCTCCAGTGGTTCCTGCTCCTTTTCTTTTTTTTAGTGCTCGGTGTCTTTCTTTCTTCTGGCGAAACCCCTCCGACCGAAGTATTTCTTATTTTCCCCATTCTGATTCTCCTTCTTCAGTTCGCAAAAAAACGAACAAAACTGGACATGAAAAGTGCAAAAATTGTTTCGTGTAACGTGCTCTACGTTCCCGTTTTTGGAAATCCCCTTCTTGGATTTCCCCTGATTGTTGAGCAGGATGGGCAACGAAAGAAAACCCGGCGCCTCTCTCCTGGCGATTCCTTTTGGCTTCTCTCTCGCTCGCCTGAAATAAGAAAAAACATCCTGAAAAATAGCTTTCGTTGGATCTGGAAAATGCACAAAATAAAGAAGCTTTCTCTTTCTTTTTACTTCTTTCCTGAAGAGAACACCCTCCTTTTTCAGCGAAAAATAAATCCATTTTTGCTAAAAAAATCATGAAAAAATCCACCATTGGTCTTGCGCCGGGGACGCTCATCTACGACGGCCCACAACAAAAAACTCATTTTTGTCTCTGGACTTTTCGCGAAAACTCGATCGAAAAAAAAGAAGGCGAAACCCTCCAAACGGTGCTCAAAAAACGGGATCCAAGCGCGATCTCTTGGCTCCAAATCACTGGCCTGGGAGATCTAAAAAAAATTCAGGCAGTGGGAGAAACGTTTGCAATCAACCGGCTGATGCTCGAAGACGTACTGAACCAAAATCAGCGACCAAAAGTAGAGTTTTCTGACACCGGTGATTTTTTGGTCGTCAAACGACTGGTTCTTTCGCGCAATGAAATGCATGTCCAGCAGTTGAGCTTTTTTTGGAGTCAAAATCTCATCATTTCTTTTCAGGACTCACAAGAACCCCATTTTGAAAAACTCGTCGAACGGTTTGAAAAAAAACGAAGCCGACTGTTTCGGCTCGGAACACCATACCTGGGTTATGCTCTGCTCGACTTCTTGGTGGATGAGTATTTTTGGATGGAGGAATTGTTGGAAAAAGATCTCGAAGAAATCGCCCGCGAGATGGCCCCAGGAAATTCTCATGAGTCGCAAACCCTTCTTCATGAAATTCGGGTAGAGCTGCTGGCATTCCGCCGATCGGTCTTGCCGTTGGTGGAAATGATTGATCAGCTGATGAAGCACCACCGATACACGGAAGGAAAACAGTCACTCAAGCCCTACCTGATGGACCTCCAGGACCACGTGCTGCAGGTGACTGAATTTATTCGCACCTACAGCGACACCCTCGAGAGTCTGTCCAACCTGGCTTTTTCGCTGACGGCAGAAAAAACAAACTCCGTGATGAAAGTACTCACCGCGCTAACAATAACCTTTTTGCCCCTCACTTTTTTGGCCGGAATCTACGGCATGAATTTCAAATACATGCCCGAGCTCGATCTCGCCTGGGCATATCCGGCAGTGTTAGTGGCAATGCTGGTGATCGCCGTGACCATTCTGCTCATTTTCCGCTGGAAACGGTGGATCTGACCGTTTCCTGTCTTCCCTTTTGCCGTCCGTCATCCCGCATAAAAAATAAAAAGTTGCTCTTTGTTTTTTGTTTTTTTCCCTTTGTTCTCATCGCCCCAATGCCTGCAGGTGAATCCGGTCGAGATCGACGGGAAGTTCCTCTCGCCACCACGGCGTCAGACGAATAAATCGAACCGTCTCGATTTCGGGAACATTGACCAGCACTGAGCGAGCATCGACCAGAGAAAGTCCAGCAAGCTTTTCTTTTAGTGCTCGTCGCCAGCGCCGCTCCTCGGGGTGAGGAGATTGCAGGTCCAATGTTTTGACGCCAATCATTTTGACAGACAGTTTGAGCCATCCTTCTTCTGCCAGTTGTTCTGAATCCAATACCTGGTATTCCACCAGTCGATCATCGATCTCCACCAACCGCTGGCGATCATCGAGGGTTTGCTTGAGTCTTTCGAGTAAAATTTCCGCCACCACCTCTTGATCAAACACAATTCCATACAATTCCAACATTCCCGACACGGACACCGTCTGCGTCTCGGTGCCAATGAGTTCCTCCGGGAAATGAAATTCCGACAGAGCCGATTTGAGCAGGTGAGGATCATCGAGCAAAATATAGTGCTTTTTTTCACGACGAGATCGAGACTGGATTTCTTTTTTCAGTTGATCAATCGCTCGAGTACGAAAGGTTTCGAGTAAAAATGTATGGGCGAATGTTTTGTCTTTTTCTTCGAGAAAATAATGCGTCACGGTCGAACCACCCGTAAACGCCCCTTTGTTTGCGCGGGCGTAATACAGCTCTCGCAGTTCATCACGAAGCGCGGGAAAAAAGAGATTTGTCCCGGCGGTGATATTCCCCCGCTCACCAATGGGCACCTCATTTTCGTCAAAGTCATCTGCCACCACAGAAACCACCAGTTCGCCTGGTCCCTCCTCCGTGCGGGGAGGAATCTCCACTTCTTCGGCAAAACGGAAAATTACCCCATCCGCGTCGGAGAGACGAGACGGCACCAGCCGTTTTGGGTACTGTGTTTCGTTGAAAAGAGTCACCGGCCCCTGGGCCGAGGTCAGATCGTATTCGCGTCCGCTGGAAGGAAAGGTCTCTGTCGCTGTCACACTGGTTTCGACAAAAATCCCCGGCACCTGTGGCAGTTCGGATTCTTCTTCGGGGACCGTCGCCTCAGGGAAGACGATGAGAACATTTTGAATCACGGGCTCGGCAGAGATGCGAGGCTTGACATCGATCACTGCCCGCGGCTGGATCCACCACCACACCCCTGCTCCGACACCGAGCAACAGCAAGAGCACAAAAAAGAACACTCCCCGCCAGCGCACCCAAAAGGGCGTCTTGTGAATTTCGTGTGAGGCAAATCCCTCAGGATGCTCCAACGATTCTTCGGTGTCTTTCTCTTCTGTGCTTGAAGGCGGAGCAAGGACCTCGGAGACTGTCTTTTCTGGCGCATCCGCAAACGAGTCGGGACACGTTTTGTACGTGGAAATTTTTTGGGCAGACAAAAGCCGTGTGAGAAAGGTTTCCTTCGTCACAAAATGGATTTCTTTTTTGAATTTTTTCGCCACGGTTTTCATTTTTCGCACGACCGCTTCGTCACGAATCGCCGGGACCCGAGCGGGCAAAACAAAACACACCTGCGCAGCCTCCCCCTGCTGCAAAACGTTCAAAATTTCAGCGAGACCGTCGTCCTTCTCGAGACGCACACGGAGCAATTTCATCAGCCCGCAATGTACCGCATTTCCCGCGGAAAGAAAACTTGATTTCAGCCCGAAAAAATTTAAAATTCCCACGCTTTTTGGAGCACCGTTGCCCCCAACCCGGGGCCCTCGCGAAATCGAAGATTTCGTGGGGAGAGGAGGAGCCACCAAGCCAGCAAAGTCCTCCGCGACAGCGGAGAACGAAGCGCGCGCAGGTGAGCGACGACGATGGGGCGTGGCCCACCGCTGAGCGGGGTTTCACTTCGTTCAACAAGTGGTAAGGCATCCCGCCTTGGCGGGACATTCGGGGGTGAGTATAATAAAAATATCAATTATAGTGTCTACATCCTCAAGAGCAAAAAAGACGATCGATACTACATCGGTCAGACAAACAATCTCAAAGAGCGACTTCGTCGACACGACACCGGACAAGTTCTTTCAACAAAACATCGACGACCATTCATTCTCCTTCATGCAGAAGTCTTCGAGAAAAGATCTGAAGCAATGAAACGAGAAAAATATCTCAAATCACTCAAAGGAGGAAGTGAATGGAAGAGGCTTGAAAAACAATGGAGCACGATCAAACGGTAAGGCATCCCGCCTTGGCGGGACATTCGGAAGACGATACAATGCACATACAAAAACAATGGGGCGTGGCCAAGTGGTAAGGCACCAGGTTTTGGTCCTGGCATTCGGGGGTTCGAATCCCTCCGCCCCAACCAAAAAATTTCGGGAGGCCCTTGTGGTCTCACGAGGTTTTTTCTTTGTGTGGGATGAGAACCCCCGGGGGTTCGTGGATTTGTACTGAGAAGCGCAGCGACGAAGAGACAAATCCCTCGATTTCCCGCGAAGCGGGATGAGAGCATCCCTTCCGCCTCCGCCAAAAACTTCGGCGAGATAGGCCGCTCCAGCCAGCACTGCACATGCGGCAAACGACGAGCGAAGCGAGGACGTGAACCGGATGAATGTGTTGTCCTAAATTTATTTCAGGACCCAGTTTAAAATAGGAAATCCTTTTTTCCTGGATTCCAAATCAAGTTTGGAATGACGAAATCAGAGGGAAAACAATTCTCCCCTGAAAATAATTTGCCTCCTTCTTTTTTCTGGGTACACTCAGATCACTTTTTGAAAAATCATGACGAAATCTCTGCTCGGTCTCACAATTGTTTCTGTGTTTGGTTTTGTACTCATGGGATGTCAGCCCAATTCTGTGCAAAAAGAGACACAGGCCTCTCTCGCCTCGGCTTCTGTGTCAAAGAGTTCTATCTTTTTGGACGGAAACTACACGCTGCTGCCCAAAAACAGCCGACTTTTTTGGGAAGGAAAAAAACTGGTCGGCGGCGGCCATGAGGGATTTGTCCCGCTGAAATCGGGAACACTGCAACAAAAAGATGGAAGCGTCTCTGGAAGGTTTGTCCTCGACATGGCCGCCCTCCAGGCCACCGACACCGACAGCCAAAAACTCCACGACCATCTTCGAGCAGAAGATTTTTTTGATACAGAAACCTATCCCGAAGCCACGTTTGTTGTTCAGCAACTTCAAAAAGAATCGTCCAAATGGATGATTCGCGGGACCCTTCAGCTCAAGTCCTTTTCCCACGAGCTCGTCTTCCCGGTAAAAATGACCCCAAAGGGAACCGTCTTTCTTTTTTCGGGAGAAACTATCCTCGATCGCCGAGACTGGGAAATTGGAAACCCCCTCCTGCAGAATGAAATTCCGATTGGAATCGATATCGTGATGGAGCGAAACGTGGAAGAAGAAATCTAAAGTGCCTGCACCACCAGCAACACATTGATCAGATAAATCGCCGTGCAGACGATACAAAAGTCACGAAGACGAACATACAACAGATATGCCAGGACGAGAGAAAGGAAAAGGACTCCCCAGGCGATTGGGGTAAAAATGGTCTCTGGCAAAAACGGAATACTCCCGTACCACACCAGCCCAAACACCGGATTGGGAATGCCCAAGATTTTGCCGTACCGACTGCCAAAAACCCGCGTACAGGAGGCGTTTCGTCCCAGATCACACCAGGCACGAAACCGCTTTTTTTGTTGAGAACGAATGTGAATCCAAAGGGCAGATGCCGAGAGTGCAAATCCGAGAATGGAGAGAAAAAGCTGCATTGCTCTGACCGTACAAAAAGAAGCAGAAAAAAACAATTTTTGAGGAAAAGCAGAGAAAAAAACCCTTGATTTCTTCTTTTCATCCCGTAGGGTCAAAGTGTCTTCCCGCTGAAAATCGCTCTGGACCTTCGTCGAAGAGACCTTTTCGATTTCCCGGGAAATCACATCACCCCCTTCTCATGAAAATCCCTGAACCAATCCCCGGCTTCGACGCTCCGACCTACCTTCTTTTTGCGGATAAACTTTCCGCGCGTCTCTTTTGCGGCAAAAACCGGACGTTTGAGCTTTTGGAAAAATTCCATTCAAAAGAACTCCCGCTCCGAGATACCGAAAAAAATCAAAAGATCGACACTGCCACCGGCGTGCACGACGCCGTGGAGGACGAACATCTCAAGGAACGGGCTCGTGACCGATTTTTCGATTTTCTGGGGGAAAAACTGTTTGATGCTTGGAAAGAAGAAAAATTTAAAGAGCTGTTTGTCGCGGTCCCCGAAACAGAGAAAAATCTGTTTCTCCAAAAACTCCATCCCGAACTCCATGCCAGTCTCCTTTGTGTGATTCCCAAAACGCTCACCCGTGTCAGCGAAGCAGAACTCCTGGACATTGTCCACAAAGAATGTGAGGCCCTTCAGGACTGATCCGGCACCAACCCGTGTTTTTGGGCATGCTGCATTGCCTCCGCCGTGTCCTCAAAAAAGAGAAGTGTCACACCGCGTTCTGCCATTTGTTGAACCAGTCGACGCATCCGTGTGTGCTGGGCTCTCTGGCGAACATCACGAATGTAAATAGCACGAATACGGTGGGGAAATTGGGTGGCCAGCTGTGTATAAAAAAAGACGTCTTTTTGGCCACTATCGCCGACCAAGACAAATGAAAGATCCGGGAAATCGCGCAGAATTCGCTGGAGCTTTTCTTCTTTGTGGTGATGTCGCCGTCGCATCGTGAAAAAGGTGTGAATGTGTTTTCGAAAATCCCGAAGGAGCAAAATCCCTTTTGGAAATTGCTGAAATTTAAGAAAATCCACGAGCAAATCGTACACATTCCACTCACTGCTGGAGACGTAAAAAAATGGATTTTTTCCTTTTTGCTCGAGCACGGTATAAAAATCAGAGGCCCCTGGAAAAGGATTGCGCGTCAGGGCATTTTTAAACAGCATCAGATGCATCTTCCGGAGAAAGCGCGTCGCGTGGGAAATGAGCACCGTGTCATCCAGATCAGAGATCACGCCAAAATCTGCGCGGGGATCAGAAATCAGGACTTCACTTGTGGCGACGAAGTCGGGAAATTCCTTGCCAATTTCTCCCACCAGCCGGAGAGAAATACGGTGCCATCCGGGAGCGGGCTGTGATTTGGGGGAGAAAGAAAATGCTGCGAAAAACTGGCCATTTCGATCCGTGGGGACGACTTTTTTTTGTGCATCAAAGGAGATCTCCACCCGAGCATCGGGAATCACCCCGCCCCAGTACCGCCGGAGAACATTGAGGATATTTCCCCAGAGGGAAGTGTCTGCGTGCGGTTTTTTGAGGCCACGCTCCTCCAGCACGTGTCCCGAGAGCGTAAAACCCTCCGACGTCGCATACGTCCGGTACGGCACGATGACAGGCTGATCCAGGTATCCCCAGCGCCGTTTGAAGTACGTCTTGATCTTACTCAGTGGCCAGAGCAGAATACTTGTGAGTTTGGGGCTCATGCGCTACGGTTATAGCCCAAAAATGCAGTTTTCTCCAGTCCTTTTTGTCCTCAATCCAGTTTCTGGCGGCTCGAGAAAAAGAATTCTCCAACAACAACTCCGCCGCTGGGGGCAAAAAACGTCTCTCCGATATACGACGTGGAAAACCACGGGAAAAAATGATGTGCAAAAACTTCAGACGGTTTTAAAACAAAAAAAACCCGCAGCCGTTATTGCCATCGGAGGAGACGGAACGGTCAACCTGGTCGCCCAGGCATTGCTCCGATCTAAAAAGAAAATTCCCATTGGAATCCTCCCGGCTGGATCGGCCAATGCCCTCGCCGGAGAACTCGGCATTCCGCTGCAGACACAGCCGGCGCTCAGGGTTTTGGAAGAAAAAAATACGACGCCATTTGATGTGCTGGAAGTCAACGGGGCTCCCTGCCTGCACTTAGCGGACATTGGCGCCAATGCCGAAATTATTCGACAGTTTCATGGGCAATCGCTTCGAGGCTGGCTGGGGTATCTCTGGCATTTTTGGAAACAGTACTTCCAGCATCGGGCAAAGAAATTTGAAATCCAGATGGGGCAAGAAACGCATACCACACGCGCACACATGGTCATCATCGCCAATGGATCCCAGTACGGCACCGGCGCACAGATCAATCCCCACGGAGAATTTCACGACGGAAAATTTGAAGTGGTAGAGGTGCGCCCCTTTTCCCGTTGGAAATTTCCACTGTATTTTTTTCAGGCTCTGCGAGGAGGACTGCATCGGCGGTCATTTTTTTCGGTGCAGTCGGGGGAAAAAGTCGAAATCCAAAACCGCGCCAGTGCGCCGCTCCAGGTCGATGGCGAACCCCAGGGACGGCCGGAAAAAATCAGCGTGGAGATTCACAAGCGGGTCCTCCAGTTTCTCGTCCCAAAGAAAAAATAAAAAGGAAAAAATCTCTTGCGATTGGAAGAAGTTTGTTGCGAGGAAAAGAAGGTTTTTGTAGGATAGCACTAAAATCATGCACCACACTTCGTACATCGAACTCAGTCGCTCGGCGCTGAAAAATAACATTCAGTTTGTCAAAGAGCATCTGCACAGCAACTGCCGCTTTTCGTCAGTGATTAAGGGGAATGCATACGGACACGGGATCGAGCTCTTTGTCCCTCTGGCAGAACGCTGTGGTGTCCGACATTTTTCGGTCTTCAGTGCCGACGAAGCGCTGCGAGCTCTGCGGGCCAGTCAAAAAAAACCCGACATCCTGATCATGGGCATGGTCGAAGGAGACTCGCTGGAGTGGGCGATCAAAAATGGTATCGAGTTTTTTGTCTCTGATCCAAATCGGTTTCACAAAGCCATCCAGATCGCAAAAAAACTCAAAACAAAAGCCAAAATACATGTGGAGGTGGAGACAGGCATGCATCGGACAGGGTTTTCACGCAAAGAATTTGAAATGCTCTTTCCTTTTTTGAAACGGGAAAAAAAGTTTTTTCACTTTCGGGGACTCTGTACTCATTTCGCGGGAGCCGAGAGTATTGCCAATTATTATCGGATCAAGAAACAACGCACCCATTTCGCGCAGGCGCAAAAAAAGCTGCAGGGAGAAGGCCTCAAGCCGAAATATTTTCACGTAGCCTGCTCAGCCGCGGCACTGCGATATCCCGCGACGCAGATGGATCTGGCACGAATTGGAATCCTGCAGTACGGATTTTTTCCGAGCAATGAAATCCGCATCGAAATGATGCGCAAGAAAAAACGATACATCAGCCCGCTGACAAAAATTCTCAGCTGGAAAAGTGAAATCATGGCGGTCAAAGAAGTACGGAAAGGAAACTTTGTCGGATATGGAAACTTTTTTTTGGCAAATGAAGACATGCGCGTGGCAGCAATCCCGGTCGGCTATGGACAAGGATTTAGCCGCTCGATGAGCAATCGCGGAAATGTCCTCATTCATGGGAGACATGCCTCCGTCATCGGCACAGTCAACATGAACATGATGATGGTCGATGTGACGCATCTGGAAAATGTGGAAAAAGGCGACGAGGTCGTGCTGATCGGCCAGCAGGGAAACAATGAGATTTCTGTCGCGTCTTTTGGGGAAATGAGCGAGCAGATGAACTACGAACTCCTCACGCGTCTGCCGTCGGAAATTCCGCGGAAGATTACGGAGTAATTTTTGGGGAAAGAAAAAAAGACCCGCAGAGAGCCGGTCTTTTTTGTGTGCGAAATAAATTTCCAAACAATTATTCCATTCCCATTTCCCCCTCCATGTTCATCTCCATCTCCCCTTCCATTTCTGTTTCACCGGAAGAAAACCATCCTTTGATCGTGGCCCAGATATTCGTAAAGAATTTCGCCACGGCATTTGTTTCGGATTCCATGGAATCGTCCTCCATATCTTCGTCAGCATCTTCTTCATTATCCATGTCTTCGTCGGCATCCGCATTTGCTTCTGCTTCGGCCGCCACGTCTTCTTCTGTCATCACCGGAATCTCAACCGTGTCCATCATGTCTTCCATCATTGTTTCTTCCTCCATCTCCATCTCAAGGGAGGCATCTGTATTTTCTTCTGCCTGGACGTCAACCTCCTCTAGGGGAACTTGCGCGTCCATCATCACTTCTGCCTCGGCGTCCATTTCTCCCTCGACCTGTGCCGCCACAGAAGAAAGTGGCAGAAGGAATGCGCAAAAAGCAAGTGCTACAAAGCCGGTCATTGTTTTTTTCATGAAAAGAAAGTTAAAAAATAAAACTCATGAAAGAAAGATCATACAATTAATAGGCAACAAGCCACAAAAGTCAAGAAAAGAACGATGGAACAAAAGGAAAAGGGCTTTTTTCTTCCGCGTTTTGGCCAAAAAAAGCCGCGGAGAATTCCGCGGCTTTTAAAAAAGAGATGTGGGAAAAAGCTATTGAACCGCTGCCTCCCCAGAAGCATTCATTTCAGCCTCCCCACGGACACTCGAATTGGCTTCCTCTTCGTTTTGCATGTCTGTCTCGGCTTCTGCCTCTGTTTCTGCTTCGAGATTAGCATTGACGTCGACATTGGTATTTTGCTCAAACCAACTTTTGATCTCGAGCCAAAGATTGAGAAAAAAATCTGATGCTGCTTTCTGCGTTTTCTCCATTTTGTCTTCGACTTCTTCATATTCGCATTCGCCACGGACATCACCATGAGCTTCGTGCTCGGCCCAGGCATCTTCTGAAATTTTGATAGTCTCTCGGGCCTCGGCATTGCCGGAGGGAATGTGACAAATCGTAATCATGGCTTCTTCGTTTTCATCCTCATCTTCATCTTCCTCCTCATCAACAGCGACCTCCGTCTGTGACTCCATGTCTGCTTCATTATTTACATCAATCTGCGCTGTAGGTGTATCGGAAGTCAAAACAACAACGGTTCCTTCCATGCCGGGATGAATCGTACATTCGTACTCGTACGTCCCAGAGGATTCAAACGTGTGAGTAAACGTCTCGCCTCGTGCGAGCCGAACATCTGCGCCAAAGCCCGTCACCG
Organism: Candidatus Altimarinota bacterium; assembly: GCA_021734785.1. Taxonomy (GTDB): domain Bacteria; phylum Patescibacteriota; class Gracilibacteria; order UBA4473; family UBA4473; genus JABGQW01. The sequence goes on from JAIPIF010000006.1 coordinate 15,918, forward strand.
TGTGGGCAAATGCATCTGTATTTTCCCACTGAATGGTTTCTCCTGCCGTAATCGTAATCTGCGAAGGATCAAATTGATCGCCACTCAGCTCTACCTTCGCATCGATGGTCATGTCAGCAGGCGGTACCGTCTGAAATTGGAGATTTCCACGGACATCTGCCTCCGCATTGCCGGGAACCGTGACCGAACCTTCTGTCTGCATTTCTGCTTCTGTGTCAGCATCGAGAGAAGTATCAAGCTGTGCCGTGACAGAAGAAAACGGCAAAAGAAATGCACTGAAAACCAGTGCGATGAAACCGGGAATATATTTTCTCATAAAAGAGGGGTTAAAAAATAGAAATCATGAGAAGCTTAATCCCATGATGGAGAGTCGCCCAGAGCCAAAGGTCAAAAGAATGGCCGCCAGGGCGAGAAGGATGAGATCATACGAATAGTCCGCAAAGCCTTTTCGCTTCACAATCTTCCAGACCGTTCCTACGATCATTTCGATGCCAAAGAGCAGGGCAAAAATGCCGGCAAAAAATCCGAGTAAAATCGCAATCCCTCCAAAGAATTCCAAAAAAGCAATGAGTGTCCCCCAAAATAATCCCGGGTGAAATCCCATATTTCGAAAGTCCTGTGCATTGGATGCCAGATCACGGATCTTGGGAAGACCAAAAACAATCAGTGAAATCCCGAGAAGAATGCGGATCGCAAAAAGGACCCACCCCGCGTACGGTGCCAGTGGTTCAAAAATCATGAGAGAAAGAGTTTGAGAAGGAGAAAAAGCAGAAAAAGTTAAAAAAGAAGTGCTTTTTCGAAATTGTCTACTTTGATCGTAAGAGGCTCAGAGAAAAAATCAAGGGTTTTTTTTGCCTGGTCAAAGGCACAGTCCAACGCACTCGAAGCGCCCACCGGGGGCGTGATCCGAGCGGTGAGTCCCTCAGAAACAAGGAGAACATCGCCGTGAACTAATGATTTTTTTCGGGTGTCGATGACTTGTGGACGGACCCCGCCGAGAGAAGGGGCCGGATGTAAATCACGGAGTTGGAGAAGTGGGACCAGTTTGCGAGCGGTTCGGAGAAAGAGGCGTTTTCCCACCCCGGGGATTTGGTAGAACATGTTTTTGAGCGCAAAAGAAAACAGCGTGGGTGAAAATCCAATGCGCAGGAGGGAGAGAATCCCCGCTCCGTCCCACATCGAGAGTGAACGGAAATCGTGGAAACTTTTGGGGCGTCGACGCTCGAGAAATGGGATTGGCTGAGCGGTGGGACCAAATTCGGTCTTGCTTTCGTCGGTAAGCAGCGGATCACCGTGCACTGCCGCAAATGGGAGCTTGGGATTTTGCATCGCGTAAACTTTGCCTCGTAACACCTGAGGCGTCGTGTAAAACGATCCCGCCACGGGGAGAATTCCCAGATGTCGCCCGAGGCCGAGTTTTTGGGAAAAAAGGAGACTGTGTGGCCCGGCAGTGAGCGCCACACTGCGAGCAGAAAGCGTGCGAGAAGCCGTTTTGATCTGAAACGTTTCGTTTTTCTTTTCGACGGTTTCAACCGTTTCTCCAGTCAAAAGAGAAATGTCTTTTTTTGATTTTTGTGCTTCAGACACAAAAGACCGTGCTAGCGACTGATAGTCCACCGCATATCCATCCGGCGTCCAGAGGGCCGCCATTTTTTGGCGAGGAGGGCGCCCCTCCACCAGTGCGGGTTCTTTTTGGCCAATGGCCGCACGATCGAGCCACTGGAGTTTTGGATAGACGGGGGAAAAGGCTTCAAACCGCTTGCGCAGTGCACGAACCTCCGCTTCTCCCACGGCCAAAACCATTTTATGAAATTTCCGAAAACTGTGCGGACTTTTTTGTTCGAGAAATGCCTGCATTTTTTCCGCCGCCGCTTTCATTTCTTTCGCTTTGGAAAGCGGATAGTTTGTCTCGATATCACCGAAATGGAGGGTTTGATTATTTTGGGTCGGATGGGAATTTAGAGACGCGAGCGCTGATTCTTTTTCGATCAGCGTGATCCGTTTCAGATGGGAAAACTGAGCCAACACATACAGCAGCGCACAGCCGCTAATGCCCCCGCCGACGATGACGACGTCTTGAGTGCGGGACATGCAAATACATTACTGAGAAAACTGTATCGGAATGCTCACAGAAGCATCATTGGCTGGAAGTCCAGAAGGATTGGCCTTTTGCAAAATAAGTGTGCCCGTCTCATCTGCGGGCGAGTCAAAGGTGAGCTCGGCGGAGAACGGGACAAATTCCTCGGTCATCCATTCGCCATCGGCCTGCGCATTTGATCGGGCAATGACTGCGCCGGCAGCATTGCGGAGCTCAACGGAAAACGTCGCTTCAAAAAACCAGGGCCCACGGGCTTCACCTTCGACCGCTAAAGGACTGGAAATGACAGCCTCTGGGGCGGGGGTTTGCACGCGCACATTTTCAGAGGTAAACGGGGGCTCCGAGCCGTCTCCATTTTGATCGGAGTCGGAGCCAGAATCGTCTGAAAGTGTCGTCACGCGATACACGACCCCTCTGGCATCATCGGTAATGTAGAGGATGCCACCGGGCTGAGCCACGAGGTCGACCGGCCGACCATGGACGGTCCCGTCCTCCCCCAGCCAGCCACGGACAAAGTCGTGAAGTCCGTCTGCGGGTTGGCTCTGATCGGTGAGCGGAAGCTGGATGACTTTGTAGCCAACCGGATTGGTCCGGTTCCACGAGCCATGGAGGGCGACCAAAAGGTCGAGGCGGAAATCCTCTGGCCAGCCTTCTTCGGGGACAAAGTCGAGCCCAAGCGGTGCCACATGCGCTGGGAGGTTGTACACAGGAGTGACCGTCGTGTCGCAAAAATCCGCATCGCGTTTGTCAAATTCGGTGTCGTACACCTGATCCCCGTAGCAGTACGGCCAGCCGTAGTGGGCGCCGGATTGTAAAATATTGATCTCATCAGGAGGAAGCGTGTCTCCCAAGTTATCTCGACCCATTTCCGTCACCCAGAGCGATCCATCGACCGGATTGAGTGTGAAAAAGACCGCGTTCCGGAGTCCTTCGGAAAAAAGCTCAAACTCCGAGCCATCGGGATTCATCCGGTACACCGTCGCACGGCGCTCGTCCTCCTCGACACAGGTATCACACGAGCTCCCAATGGAAATGTAGAGCTTGCCATCGCTCCCCCACTGAAGGGTACGCGTGAAGTGACGACCCCCTTCGGGCAAAGAGATAAGCGTCTCGGGAGACGCATCTGTGTAGAGTGAAACCCGTTTGACGGCGTCTGTTTCGGCGAAGTACAGAGTCATTCGATTCTCTATGCCAAGCGCCAAGCCGTGCGGCTGATTGAGGTCTCGAAAAATATCATCCGTGCGAGCAAGACTGCCATCTTCTCCCGGAGTCAGGAGGGAAATAATACCTTCGTCCGTGCGACTGAGCCAGTAATTGCCCATTCCGTCGGGCCCCACCAGATCTCGGGCACCGGAAAGATCCTCTCCCCAGATCTCGATGGCAAAGCCATCACGAATCTCCAGGGGCAAACCTGTGCGATTTTCGCCGCCGAAGGAAACCGTTTCCTGGTCGTCATTTTGATCGGAGTCATTTCCGTTCTTTGAAGCGTCATCACCAAGATCACAGACGGGGATGCAGACTGCCGCACAAAAGTCCGCTTCGTCTGAGCAGCCGCTGCCGCAGCTATCAAACACTCCCCCCTGATTTTCACAGTGGGTTTTGAGTCGGGCTTCTGTCTTGCCCTGTTGATAGACGATTTTTTCGTCAAATTCGCGCTGAACAATTCCTGCATCTGAGGGCTGGTGTACGCAGCCGGTGAGAAAAAACAAAGACGCAAAAAGGACAGAGCCGAAAAGGGCAATGTTTCGTTTCATGGGGAAAAAAGGGGATTAAAATATGAAAGCACTCTTGACGCTATCGACTCACGAGACAATTGCAAGAGAATTTTTTTTTGCAAAAAATGTCAAGTTCTGGAGGAGCGAACGCTTTCAAAAATGCTGATCACAAGTACCCCGGCAGGGAGATGTACACGCCCAGTGCCGTGACGATGATTCCCGACAGTATCAAAATCCAGCGGTTGCTTTTTTTGAAAAAAGGTCGGCGTGTCGCTGCCACGACTTTTGGAAAGAGGAGAAAACAAAATCCCTTGAAAAGGGTCAGCCAGCTGACGAGAGAAACCACGATGTGCGACGGTGTGTCCCACTGATTGAACGTTTGTACCAGGAAAAGACCCAGCAAAAAGAGTACCATCCCAAACAGCGCTGGCAGGGAGACACTGGTGGTGATTTCTTCAATCATGCGCTGAGCGCGGGGAGGATAAAACATCACTGCCAAGCCCCACACAATGAGAAAGGGACCGAGAATGCCGGAGACGAGCAGAAAGTTTTCCATGGAAAAAGGGAAAAAGGATTGTTTTAATTGTAAGTCCGAGGAGAGACAAGAGTCAAATGGTCTCAAAACTACAATTCCACAAACAATCGCCGCTGGACGAGGTACGTGCGGAGCGGTTCGTAGGTTTTGCGATGCTCGGGGGTATATTTTTCTTGTTCCAAAAGTCGCAGGTGAAATGAGCTCGCGTACCCCTTGTTTCGGACGAAATCAAACGCCGCAAACTGCCGCCCCAGATCTATCATCAAGTCGTCTCGAACAACCTTGGCCACGATGGAGGCAGCGGAAATCTCCGGGCAGGTCGCATCGCCTCGGATGCAGTCTTTTGACTCGATGGGAAAATGAAATCGGTCTTTGCCGTCGACCAATAATGTATCTGGCTTCATGCGCAACTGCTGAATCGCCTCCCACATCGCTTTTCGTGTGGCCCGTTTGATGCCGATCTCATCAATTTCTTCGGCAGACACAATCCCCACCCCCCAGTCACAGTGCTGTCGGATTTTGTTGCATGCAATTCGACGACGGGCATCCGAAAGAATTTTTGAGTCGGCCAAAATATCGCGCGGAAAAAGATCTGGCAACACCACAGCTGCCGCCACCACTGGCCCCGCCAGTGCTCCCCGCCCGGCTTCGTCGACACCTGCCACGATCATCGAGGAGAAGATACTACAAATTTTTTTGTTTTGGCAAGTTTTGCGAGACCTTTTCAGTTGATTTTTTTGGGCGAAGAACGAAATTGTGCTACAAACTTTCCGATGATTTGGTGGATTCTCGGCTTCACACTACTCGGATCCGTACTCTCTCTGCTGATTGCGGGCGGATTTCTTTTTTTGTCGGAGGCAAGGCGAAAAGCCCTCACCCCCAGTCTGGTCGCCTTTGCCACGGGCACCCTGCTGGCGGGGGCCCTCTTGGGACTCATCCCCGAAGCGCTCCATCACATGCATGAACACGGAGGAAGTGAAGAGAATGTTTTTCTGATCGTACTGCTGGGGATCATCGGATTTTTTCTGCTGGAAAAACTCCTCTTTGTCCACCACTGCCATCAGGACGACTGTGTGTCCCATCAAAAAACACCCGCACAAATGATCATCGTGGGCGATGCCCTGCACAATTTTATCGACGGAGTGGTCATTGCCGCAAGTTTTTTGATTTCCATTCCCGTGGGAATCGCGGCCACCATTTCGATTGCCGCGCACGAAATCCCACAGGAGCTCGGGGATTTCGGGATTTTTCTCCACAGCGGGTATTCGAGGAAAAAGGCGTTTTTGTACAACCTTCTCTCCGGACTGACGGCGCTCCTGGGTGCGCTGGTGGGATATTTTGCCCTGGAGACAGCCGAAGGGATCCTGGCGCCTGTCATGGCACTGGCAGCGGCGAGCTTTCTCTACATCGCCCTGGCGGATCTGGGGCCCACGCTGCACCGGCAGACACGACTCAAAACGGTACTTCAGTCCATCGCGCTGATGATCCTCGGCGTGGTCGTGATCGCGCTCACGCTGCAATCGCACGGCCACTGAGCACCTGGGGGAAGTGATGAAGCAGGTCTTCGGCGGTCAACGTTTTTTGATGTGCGACAAGCGATTCGCCCGTTTTGCCCCACCAGTGCGCGGCCGTCTGACAGGCGAGAAAGGGTTCCATTCCTTGGGCAATCAGACCCGTGACAATGCCCGAAAGCGCGTCCCCGGTCCCGCCGGCCGTCATCTCGGGGACGCCGGTTGGGTTTTTGTGAATGGTTCCTTTTGGATCGGCAATCAAATCGACCGGACCGGTTTTAAAAATCGTCAGGTCAAATTTCTTGGCCATTTTTTGGATATTTTTTTCCGTCGGAGAGAGGGAAAACAACCGCTCAAACTCCCGATCGTGCGGCAGCACCGTCCAGGGCGCGTCGCGCGAAATTTCGAGGATACCCGAAAACAGGCCATCGGCGTCCAGTACCACGGGGAGAGAAACGCTTTGTAAAATCTCGAACGCCGCCCGACGGGATTCCTCCCGTGTCCCGAGACCATTGCCAAAAAGCAGCACATCCGACTCCTCTGCTCGGGCCAAAATCGCCGGCACATCTGCCTCGCGGAGGAAACTACCACTAAACGGTTCGACAATAAAATTGAGACTCGCGCATCGCGCGGGAATCGTATGGATCGCCGGGAGGGTGAGAAAAATCAGGTCCACTCCCGACCGTTCGGCTCCGAGCGCGGCCAGAATGGGCGCCCCGTGAAATCGCTCTGATCCCCCCACGACCAACACCTTGCCGTGCTGACCTTTGTGCGCCTTTTTCTTTCGCGCGGGAAAGGGAAACTTTTCCATCACCTGAATCGTAGAAAATTTCCTCCTTTTCGGCAACTCTGAACAAAAACGCACGCAAAAAAAACCGAGCGAAGCGGATACTGTTTTGAGTGTCCCAAACCCCGCCTTGGCGGGGTGCGGAGAGAGGAGTCGCGATGAAGCTCAGTGTGAGTTTTGCCGGAGGCGAAACGAACCACCTCTCATCCCCTCCGAGTGAAGCGGATACTTCGCGAGGAAAAAGGAGCTCCCGTCAAGCCAGCGAAGTACTCCGCAGAAGCGGAGAACAAAGCGTGCGCAGGCGAGGAGCGACGTGGTAGCGCCACGGGGAATCGAACCCCGGTTACCAGGATGAGAACCTGGCGTCCTAACCACTAGACGATGGCGCCGCAGAGCGCACGGATTGTAAAAAATTTTCTTCTGCTGTCAATCTTCCTCCTCCTCTAACTGTTTCAAAACCTCTCTTCTTTTTTCTCTCTCACCACCCCACCACCGTTTTCCCTTTTTTCAATTGCTTCTCTCCCTCCGGCGTCTGCACCTTTTGAATCACTGTTCGTTGTTTCTCGCACAGGATCATCGCTTCTTTTTGAGTGCAGTCAAAGAAAAACGAAAACCACTCCCCCCGGTGCAGGAGACGAAAGGATGTTTTTTTCCAGTGGGAGGGAAAATGTGGATCGATGTGCAACGTGTCGTTGACGAAATCCACATTGGCAAACCCCAGCGGGATCAAGTCCACCGATGCCGCCATCACCCCCACGTGAATCCCCTCGGGCGTAGTCCCACCCTGGGTGTCACACAGGTCGGATTGAAGAATTCGTTGGAAGAGCTCCTCCCCTTCTTTTTTGCGTCCCAGCTGCAGTGCCAGCCGAGCATGCACTGCCAGACTCAGTGTGGAGCCGTGCGAAGTGCGGGGAAAATAGAAGTCATAATTTCGCGCGAAAAAATCATCCGGGACATCAAATCCCAAATCCTGTAAAAGCGTACGGATCTCGGCCTCCGTGAAGAGATAAAACAGCATCAGTACATCTGCCTGTTTGGAGACTTTGTAGGCGTCGGGAGATTTGCCCTCGGCTTTGAGAATCCGATCCATCCGACCGATGGAGCCGTACTTTTTGCGGTACGCGTCCCAGTCGATTTCCTCTAAATCAAAGTACCCGGCAAACTGCTCCAGCACACCATCTTTCATTTCTACGTGCATGGATTTTGTGATCTTCTCCCAGCGCAAAAGCTCGTCAGAGGAAAGATTGCGGCGACGAAGAAAGTCCTTCTTTTTTTGCGGGGAAAAGGTGTCAATAATTTGGAGCCCCTCGCGCAAGAGCCACACGATGAAGAGGTTGGAGTACGCATTGTCGGGCAGTCCCGGCTCGTCGGAGTCCGGGAGTGCTTCGTGAAACTCGTCTGGCCCCATCAGTCCCCGCGTGTGGGCACGGCCGGATTTGTCGAAGTGGACCAAACTCGCGGCAAACGGCAGAATCGAGAAAAAAAGTTCCTCGCCTTCCGCGCGCCAAAAATCATCATCCCCCGTCCGCTGCCAGTGGCGCAGAGTGTTGAAAGCAATGGCAAACGACACGTGCCGCTGGTGGGCACTCAGATCGGGACCCCAGGTTTTGGAGATCGGATTGAGATGAAGCTGTTGAGAGGTTTCCTCCCCCGTGGACGCGCTCTGCCAGGGAAACATCGCGCCCTCAAATCCCGCTTCTGATGCCAGCTTTCGCGCGGCCGGCAGCCGGTGAAATCGGTAGTGCAGGAGTGAGCGCGCAATCGCCGGATCGTGCCGGTCAAAAAAATGCATCGCATACACTTCGTCCCAAAAAATATGCCCACGGTACGCCTCGCCGGTGAGTCCCCGAGCCGGCAAGCCCACATCCTGATCGATCGTGTTTGGCGACGCTGTCTGCAGGAGGTGAAAGAGGTGAAACCGCAGTGCAAACTGCACGAAGTCGTCCCCCTCCACCGTACAGTCAAACTGCTCCCACAGGGATTTCCAGGCAAATGTGTGTGTGTCGTGGAGGAGGGAAAATCGCGGCAGAGCGGCCAATTTTTCAAGGATAATTTTGTGAAGAATCTCCCGCGGATGACGCGTCTGAAGTACGATCATTTTTTCGATCGTGTATGAGCTCTCCTGTGTGACGGGCAAAACAAAAACGCGTGCTCCCCGAGCCGTCTCTGCCCTGTCTTTCGGAGAAATCGAGAGAGGCGTGTCGTCTTGGAAAAATTGCATCCGCGTCCCGATCCCGAGCGCAACCCGTGACTGAGAGGTTTCGGCGGAGAAAAAATCTGTTTGGGCATCAACCGCCTCATACTGTGGAGCAATCCAGTGCTGGGATCCCAACGATCGGTAGCGCTCGACGCCGTCATTTTTGACTGTCCCATCGATGCCGGTATGAATCTCCAGTGGCGCAGAAAAATTGACCGGAGAAGCGGTCACCCGCACCGCTGCCACCGACGCATCCCCCATGTGCACCAGCCGCTCGAGAGCGAGGGAAAGTGTTTGGCCTTTTTTGTTTTGAAGCTGAAGACGCTGAAAAACAATCCCCTCCTGGAGCGACAGTTTTTGGTGAAACGCCTCCACTGTGCCGTCGGGTGGGTGAAACCAGCCCCCCTCTTCGGTACGAAACCGGAGCTGAAGTGCGTCTGGGCAGTTGACGAAATCCTCGTTCCAGACGGTGTGATCCAAAATCTTCGTGCCTAAAGTATTGTAGAGCCCCGCCTGGTACGTCCCGGGGCCAAACGGTGTGTCCCGCTGAGAAGCAAAAAGCTGCGCTGTCCGCACCCCCAGCATTCCATTTCCAAGCCCGCAGAGGACCTCACGCAGGGGCTCCTCCGGCGGGGAAAACGTGTCATACCAGAGATTCCAGAGATCAAATCGAAAATCGGGTTCTCCTTGTTTCATGGATCAAAGCTGTGTCAGAAATTGCAAAAACTTCTGTCCTTCTTCCACGGAACGCAGTCGAAAGGTCGCAAACGATTCCCGCGCCTCGTCTTCAGAAATCACCACCCCCACTCCGCGACCACGCACCGTGCGAAAGGCAAATTCGTCCGTCACATCATCGCCCAGATAGCAGACCAGATGTTTTTTCCAGTCGAGTTTTTCGGCCTCCATCAGCGAGCGGATGGCTTCGCCTTTGTGCCAGGAGATATCGGGCAAGAGTTCAAAGACTTTTTTTCCGGCCATGATCTGAAATTCTGGATGGGCTGTCTGTTGTTCCACGACCAATTTTTTGAGCTCCGCCTCCAGCGCCGGATCTGAAACCAAACGGAAGTGCACCGCCACGCTAAATTTCTTGTCCTCCACCAGTGCCCCGGGGATGGAGTCCGCCACAGCATGGAGCGCCTTTTTTATTTTTTTCAGCGAAGCATGAAAGGAGTCCAACCGCGGATTGGTGTACGAAAATTTTGGCCCCTGGATTTCAAATCCGTGATTGCCAGCGTAAAAAAGAGAATCCAGCTGGACAAACTTCCGGACTTCGTCGATCGGCCGCCCACTCACGATGGCGAGGAAATATTTTTGGGAGAGCTGTTTCAAAAGTTTCCGCGTCTCCGGAGGAAGGACCGCATCCTGTGGCCGAGAGACAATCGGCGAGAGGGTCCCATCATAGTCAAAAAACAGTGCCGGCTTGCGTTTGCTGTGCGTGAACCATTTCTGCGGATCAGGGGCCGTCTCGGGAAGAAACATTTTTTGATCGGCTTTGGCCTCGGGCAACGGTTTGGGCTCAAAAAAGTCTCGTGGGACAGGGCGAAATCGCGCCGCCATTTCGGAGAGAGAGATTTCGGACAGATCGGAGACGACGATGTCGGCCCCTTCGGCGAGTAGTTTTTTGTGATTGTCCTGCCGGGCCACCCCGATCACCTGCCCAAACGCGCCGTTGCGCCCGGCGGCCACGCCCGAGGTAGCGTCTTCGATGATGACACTGTCTTCGGGTGAGATCCCCAGCTCCCGTGCACAGGCCAAAAAAGAATCGGGTTCGGGTTTGCCCCGCCAGGATTCTTCGCGGATCTCGACTCCCGTGACGATGGCATCAAAAAGATCCGTCAGCCCCTCTTTTTCCAGGAGAAAGTGTCCGTTTTTGGAGGAAGTGACGAGACCGACTTTGAGCCACTGTTTTTTTGCTTCACGAAGCAGGGCGACCGAACTCGGAAATGCCACACTACCCGCCCGCGACAGCACCCGGCGAAATGCCTCATTTTTGTTGTTGCCCAAACCACACACGGTGGTCAGGTTAGCCGGCTTGGCCGCATCGCCGTACGGCAGATCGATGCCCCGAGATTCGAGAAACACCTTGACCCCTTTGTACCGGGGCTTGCCGTCGACGTACAACAGGTAGTCTTTTTGGGTAAAGGGCACAAACGGCTTTCCCTGGGTTTTGAGAAACGTATCGAAGGTTTCTTTCCATGCCTCAAAGTGCGTCTCTGCCGTCTGGGTGATCACCCCATCCAGATCAAAAATCACCGCCCGGAAGGGCCACTGGGGTGGCGTTTTGGGCGAGAGAAATTCCTGCCGTTTTGATTTCATACGCGCAAATCCTAGCGAAAAACCCACTTCGAAACAACGTTTTTTGTCGGAGAAAGCCCGATTGTTGTTGCAAACTTGTCCAAATTTCGTATCAAGAAAAGGTCCCTCTCTTTTGGAACATTTCTCATGAAAAAAGTCATCTGGATCCTGATCGCGCTGGCGGTGATCACCACGATCATCACGTTTGTGCTCGAGCGAGAAAAGCAACCGCAAGAAATCGTCCGCCCGGACTGTTTTCTCGTGGATGAAAGCTATGAAAACACCGAGTTTCACATCGAGTACTGTCACACCGAATCCGAGGCGGTCAATCAGGAAATGGACGCCCTGCTCTCCCACCTGCGGGACAAAACCGAAGCCGCCGGGATCGAGCTCCTAGAAGTGGAAACACAGGCCAAGGCGGGTCTGTATGTCACGCAAGAAATGTTTGAATCCGTCGAGGATGTGCACAGCACGATGCTGACAATCTCCACGTACTGGGGCGGCGCCCACCCAAACACCGCACTGGAAACCTGGACGTACCGCGCCGACACGGGGGAAATTTTGAAATTTCATTCGCTCTTTCAGCCTGAACACAATCCACTCGAAACCATTTTTCCGATCGTGAAGACCCAGCTGATGGAAAAAACTCCTGGCATCACAGAGGAGTGGGTGACGGAGGGAACGGGAAAAACAGAATTTGAAAAGTATGAAGATTTCGTCCTGGACGGCGACACGCTTGTGGTAAACTTCGAGCCGTACCAGGTCGCCCCGTACGCCGCCGGCCCGCAGCAGGTACGGATTCCACTCAAAACTCTGGAAGCACTTCTCCAGCCGCCCTTTTTGAATATGGAAAACCTGCCGGAGCAAAGAATGAAGCCGATGCTCCAGCACAAAGAAAGCTGTGAAGCCGCCGGCGGAAACTGGCTCTCGGCGTACCGCGAGTGTGAGGGCATCGGACAAAGCTGGTGCGAGCAGGAAATGGGCCGCTGGAACGAATGCGCCTCCGCGTGTCGGCACGACCCGGATGCAGAGATGTGCATCATGGTGTGTGTGCCGGTGTGTGGGTTTTGAGAATATTACTCAAGAAAAGTCAAATATATTTCTCTTGCACTCAGGCAACCTGAGTGCTAAATTTCCAAGTATGGATTTTTTAAAAAGGTTCATTCGACCTCCAAACAAAATCTTCGTAAAAAACAAAACCGACGCCAGACGGGTCGGTTTCGCAGAAACACAAACTTTTTGAGGAGTTTTCTGTTTCTTGCTCCCAAGTTACCTGGGTTTCGAAAGTCTGGCAAGATATTTTTTAACCCATTTTAAAAAATGGCAGATCGAAGACTCGGAAAAGGTCCGTATGTCACGGATGAAGGAGGTGGAAGACAACCACGCTCTCGAAACAAAGATGGTTCCTGGCGCAAAAGGCGTTCAGATGCCGGAAAAAAACGAAAATAACTCTATATTTTTTAATTTTCAACAAATGAGATACTACGTTAATGCAAACGCCCAATCCAACGGCGATCATGAAGTCCATACGCAAAGTTGCGAGTGGCTTCCTAATGTGGAAAATCGAATTTTCCTCGGGGATTTTACTACTTGTGGCCCTGCTGTACGAGCAGCAAGAGAACACTTCACACAGGTAAATGGTTGCTATTACTGCTCTAGACTTTGTCATACACAGTAATTTTTAGAAAAGCGGGCTTCGGCCCGCTTTTTCTTTTTCCTGCAGAAACAAAACCCTAAAAATCCCACGTCCCCTTGAGCGAACTCGACTGGGTGTAATTGACCACAGTGGACTCGAAAAAGTTGGTCTTTTCGGAATTGTTGTCGGCCATGGCTTCCAGATGTTTGTACGGATTTTTCTTGACCTCCGGGTACTCGGGGTCGAGTTTCAGGTAACTTAATCGTTCGTTCGCCAGAAACTTGGTGTACTGCTCGGTGGATTCCTTTGAGATCCCCGAAATTTCATTTCCCAGAATGTGATCAGACCATTTGATTTCTTGCTCCACGGCCGTGCGAAACATTTCGCGCAGTTTGGCTTCGTCCCACATGTCGGGGAATTCTTTGCGAATTTCTTTCATGATGTTGGCAAAAAGCACCACGTGCGAGAGCTCGTCCCGCCGGATGTAGTTGATCATGCGCCCAGTGGCGATCATCTTTTGGTTGTACACCAGCGTGTCAAAAAACGCGAAGCCGTTATAAAAATACAGCCCCTCGAGGAGATAATTTGCCACCAGTGCCTGGAAAAAGTTTTCGTCGCTGTCGTCGTCGATGAAGGCCTGGTACAGCTCCCCGATGTACCGGTTTCGCTCGAGGAGGACTTTGTCGTCCCGCCAGAAATAATAAATTTTGTCGCGCTCTTTGGCATCCACGACGGTTTCAAGGATCGTCGTGTACGACTGGGAGTGGATGGCTTCTTGGAATGACTGAATGGCCAGCAGCAGATTGACCTCCGACGACGTGATGTAGTCGGCAAAGTTTGGCAGATTCACGGTCTGCAGACTGTCGAGGAAGGTCAGAAAAGAAATGATGCCGCGGTACGCTCGCTGCTCAGGAGCATCCAACTTTTTGTACATGCTGGCATCGTCCCCGAGCCCCGAAACTTTTTCTGGCACCCAAAAATTGCCCACCATCAGCTGGTACATGTTTTTGGCCCAGGGATATTTGACGGCGTTGAGATTAAAAAGTCCCGTCATGTTCCCCTTGATAATCGTGCGATTCTCGAGGGAATCGTCGCCCGTGGGATTGAAGATTTTATTGCGCTGCATGGTAGAAGCATTGAGTTTTTTGGCTGCTTTTTCGCTGCCGGAGTCCGGTGTCAGTTGTACCATTTTTGAGAGAGATGAGAAAATTATTGTGAGAAAAAAGGAAGATTAGCCGCTGCAACTGTCGCACACCTCGTGCGCATCGCCCGACATCGAGCGCAGGTAGTAGACGGTCTTGATATCGGCCTTCCACGCACGAAAGTACCAGTCATAGAGTTCCGATGGGGAAGTCCGAGCGGGATTCATCATCCATTCGAAGGACACTGACTGGTCGACCCACTTGTACACGCGCGCGATCAGATCAATGACATCTTTCATGTCGAGATTGGGATATTCTTTGTAGTGCCAGAAATTTTCTTGGGACAGCTTCGGGGCCACGGTCACCGTGGGAGCAATCACGTTTGTCTCGACGAAGAATTTTTTGTACACCGGCAGCAGTCCGGCCGTGGTGCCGACGACACCCGCCGTGGAGGTGTTTGGCGCGGGAGCGAGGTGATAGCCAAATCGAAGTCCGTTTTTTTTGATGCGGGTAATCAGATCCTTCCAGTCGCGATCGGTTTTGGCGTTTGTGGCAAACCAACTCGCCGGACGACCAAAGAGTTTTCCTTTTGACCACTCGCTGTCGGGAAACAGTTCGTACTGTCCCCGCTCTTCCGAAAGCCTGACCGAGGCGTCCAACGTGGCGTACGCGTATTTTTCGAAAAGCGCATCCGTGTGCTCACGGGCCGCTTCGGAATCATACGACAGGCCACTGCAGGCCAGGTGCTCTGCCAACCCCATGAACCCCAGCCCCACGGGTCTATATTTTTTAGCGGTACGCTCGGCCTCGCGGAGCGGGTAAAAGTTGAGGGAAATCACGTTGTCCAGCACGCGCATGGCGATCGGAAAAACTTTTTTGATCTCGGCATCGGTGTGCACGGCTGCGACATTGATAGAAGCCAGGTTGCAGACCACGGTGTCGCCGGGCTGATACTTGAGATGAACTTCTTCTGTATTTTTAGAACCCGACTCAAGACTTTCTTCGATGAATTTGGAGGGCGACGTGTTTTGGCAGATCTCGGTACACAGCTGCGTGGAGTAAATGTTTCCCACATGTTTATTTGGATTGGTCCGGTACACCGTGTCACGGAAAAATACGTACGGCATCCCGGTCTCCACGGCCGTTTTGAGGAAGAGTTTCATCAGATCTTTTGCTTTCACCGTTTCCTTCATTTCCAGACGATCATCTTGCTCGCAGGCGGTGTAAAATGTTTCAAAGTCTGTGTCGAAATAGTCCTCCAATCGCTTGCCCGTGACACGAAAAATTTCATGTGGATCAAACAGCGTCCACTCCCCGTCCTGCTCAACGCGTTTCATGAAAATATCCGGCACCGAGATTGCGGGAAACACGTCAAACGCTTTGCGTCGGATGTCTCCCGATTCGGTCTGGAGATGGAGAAAGTCGTGGATATCGCGATGCCAGACGTCCAGCGTTGGGGAAATCGCCCCCAGACGAGCGCCCAACTGATTGACCGCGCACGCGGTGTCATTGATCACCCGTGTCCAGGGGAGCACGCCCCCAGAAGCCCCTTTTGTCTGGCGGATCGAGGCCCCCTTGGCACGAATATGTCCTAAATACACTCCAACGCCCCCGCCAAATTTGGAGATCTGCGCCATGTTTTCGATGGAGTGATAAATCCCCCGCAGATCGTCATCGACGTTGAGTTTGAAGCAGCTCGAGAGCTGATGAAATTTTGTGCGGGCGTTTAAAAGTGTCGGCGTGGGGAGGGAGAGTTTTTGGGTGCTGGTGACCTCATAAATCTGCTGAGCGACTTTCAATCGGTCTTTCTTTTTTTCGGGGATCGCGAGGAAGAGCGCCACCGCCAGATACATTTCCTGTGGGAGCTCGTGCACCACGTTATTCGGATTCAAAAGATACCGCCGGTCAAACGCCAGCATCGTGGAATAGATGTACGTAAAATCACGCTCACGATCCAGCCATTTTCCAGCAGCGAGCAAATCCTCCTCGGTGTAGGCTTCGTCAAATTTTTCGGAGTACAGATCCCGCTTTCGGTAGTGTTTGAAATGCTGCAGCCAGGCTTCTGGGCTGTATAAATCGGAGAAATCAAGCTGCCGATTTCGGGTCGCCTCGCCATAAAATTCAAGCGCATACAGCCGCCCCGCCACCGTCTGCCAGTGGATGTTGTCCACAGAAACCAGATCCACGGCCGCCTTGCGCAGCTGACGCAGAATATTTTGTGTTTTGATCCCGTCACTCAGCGTGATCTTGAAGATGTCAAAGAGGTCCTCAAACGGACATTCCTTCTCAAGTCCTTTTGCCGCGAGTGCCCAGGTGCGCTGAAGCTTTTCGGTGGAAAATTTTTCTTTTTTGCCATTCCGCTTGGTCACCCGGAGTAAGTTTTTTTCGAGTTTTTCCAGTTCGGCAATGCGCTTTTCCGCCCGTTTTTGGGCGTGCTCAGCGCGGTAGAGGATGTACGATCGCGCGACGGACAAATTGCCAGACTCGACCAACTCGCGCTCGACTAAATCCTGAATATCCTCGACCGAAGGGACTTTTTCGCGAGAAAAAAACTGGGCCTCCAGTTCCAATGTCACTTCAGCGGCAAGTTCTCGGGCAAAATTTTCAGGCGAGGCAATCTGGTGCTTTTCGGTCGCCTCAACTGATTTTTGCACAGCCGAGGAAATGCGAGACGCGTCAAAGGAAACCAGCTGGCCGGTGCGTTTATAGATCTGTGGATTTTTCATGCGAAAAAAGGGAAAAGAAAATACAAGATATTGTATGGGCTGCAGACTCTACACACCACATTTTGGGATTTCAACCGATTTAGAGGATTTTCCATTGCCGGCAAAAAGAAAAGATGGTGGAAAATAATTTTCCAGGGAATGTATTTTTCCTTTTAAGAGAAAAAAGGGTTGACAAAATACCCCTGGGGGGTATGCTTGGGCTGATGCAGCAAGACTTTCAAAACCGTCTCCGGAGACTGGAAGGGCAAATCCGCGCCCTGCAAACCCTGACACAAGCGTCCGATTGCAAAAAAACCATTATACAATTTCAAGCCGCGCAAGCGGCCCTTGACAAATGCTTTGCAAATTACCTACAAAGAAACCTGCAGGAATGCCTCAAACAAAAACAAACCCAAAAGCTCGATGAAATTCTTCATTCGCTTACCCAACAATGAAACGCTTTTGGCTCCTCTCACTCCTCGTGCCGTGGCTCCTCACGGCTTGTACCCATCCCACACCTCCCCCAGACCAAGCTCCGCCGGAGGAAACCTTTCGACTTCAGGCTGAATCCTTCACGCCTGTGACAGAAATCACGGGCACACTGCAGGCAAAAAACACCATTGCTCTTCGTTCCAAAATTCCCGGACGCATTGCCAATGTTTTTGTGGATAGAGGCGATTTTGTAAAAAAAGGAGCCCTGCTGGCTCAATTTTCTGCGGAAAATGAAACTGCCGCTGTCGCACATCAAAATGCGCTCCTTCAGGAGCAGGCCGTCCAACAGTCGAGCCGACAGCAGGTTCAGGCACAAGAAACGGCCCTCGCCAATACGCTTCTGCAGCGAGATCAGCTCCAAAAGGAGCAGGATCAGCAGCTCTTGCTTGTCTTTCGTGCTCTAAAAAATCAAACACGCCTCACCCAAACAACCCTCGAAAATGCACTCACCTGGAGTGATCAGCTCCTGGGAGCATCGGATCAGTTCCGATTTGAAGTGGCACCCGTGCGATCACAGGTGGGAAACCAGAATGCACGCGAAAAACAACAGCTCCAAAATCTCGTCCAAGAACTCCTGCGAGAAGAATCCCGTCTCGAGGAGCCAACGGAGTTTTTGTCTCTCAACTCGCTCCTGGCGGTGAGTAAAAAAACAGCTACCCACGGGCAAGATGTTCGCCAGCTCCTCCAGCGACTGCGAGACATGATTCAGGCATCCACTGTCACACAAAAATTGTCACTCGAGACACGAGACCGTTTTTTTGAACAAGCGGCAAATTTCCTGCTGGAAGCGGAACAATCCCTCACCCAGCTCGATCAAAGCCAAAAAATTGCTCAGACACAGGTGGAGGGCCGTCGACTCGCGCTGGTCCAGGCCCAAAACGCTATCGCCCAAGCCGAATCCCATTTGGAATCGACACAAGCACAGGCAATGGAACAAAGGCAAACCGCCGCAAGCCAAACCGCGCTCACTGACACTGCACAAAATGAAATGCAAATCCTCGCCCCTTTTTCGGGCGTCATCACGGACCGAATGGCAGAAATCGGACAACTCGTACAGGCGGGCAGTCCTCTCTTTTCTCTGGCAGACCGGTCGGGGCTGGAGGTAGAAGTGGATTTCCCCGATAAGCAGATCGGAAGGCTGGCGCTGGGAATGCCCGCCGAAATAAAGATCGATGGATTCGAAGGGGAGGTTTTTGAAGGAATTCTCACGCGAATCGATCCAGCGGTCGATCCCCAGACGCGAAAAATCGGCGGCGAAATCACGCTCACAAAACCGGAGAAACGACTCAAGCTCGGGCTCTTTGCTCGGGTGCGACTCGTGGGGAGCCCCGAGCCGGCTTTCTTTGTTCCGGAACAATTTCTCCGTCATACAACGACCGGCGCTGAAATCGTCTTGACCTCTAAAACATCCCTGCCGGTTTCCCTGGGAGAGACAAGGGACGGGAAGCGACAGATCAAACATCCGCAGTTGAAGTCCGGCCTGACCCTTCTTTTGCCATGAAAAAAAATCTGGCCGGTCGCATTACCGAATTCTTTTTGACCAATCGACCGCTCACCATTCTTTTGCTGGTGGCAACGGTTTTGGGAGGGGTATTTGCCTACACGCAAATGCCAAAACAGTACAACCCCACCATCTCTTTGCCGGCATTTCAGATCCGAATCGATTATCCCGGCGCCAGTGTCGAAGAGGTCGAACAATTTGTGACACGAGAGCTGGAGGAAAAAATTTCCGACATTCCCGGCGTGGACAAAATCTACAGCCAATCGATCGATGGCGGAACGGCCATCTTGAATGTGCAGTTTGAGGTGGGAGAAGACCTGGAAGATGCCCAGGTACGAGTGCGGAGTAAAATTGCCAACCATCTGGATCTGCTGACGGGCAAAATGCAGCCCCCGGTCATTAAAAATATTGATCCCGAGGATGTGCCCATCCTTACCATTGGACTCTGGGATCCTGGGCGGTCACAAAATGAAGTGCGCGCACGGGTGACCGAACTGGTGCACCAGCTCAAAGTTGGCGAAAATTTTGCCAATCTGGAAGTCCACGGCGGAGAGCGCCCGGCGCTCAAGGTCCTCCTGGATCCAGCACGCCTCAAACAGCGTGCGGTAACTGTCTCGGATATTCTTTTTCAGATTCGGCAGGGAAATCAGAGCGCAAAGACCGGTCTGCTACGCACTGGAACACGGACAATTGTTGTCGAAGCAACGGGACAGTTTCACCGGGCTTCCGATCTTGAAAAGCTGATGATCAAGCCGGGCATTCAGCTCCGAGATGTTGCCGAGATACGAGAGGGATTCCAAGAAAAAACCGCCTTCACGCAGATCCATACAAAAGACAAGACCCCCATCAATGCCGTCTTTCTCTCGGTCGCCAAACGAAAAGGCTCCAATTCGACGCTTGTCGCTGAAGAAATTCTCCAGAAATTTGAGGGGCTCCTATCTCAGCCCCGATTTGATTCCCTGCAGTACACCATTTTTCGCAATGAAGGAGAAACCGCCCAAGACGCTATCGGGGGACTGATGCAAAATCTTTTTCTCGCAGTGGTAATTGTGTCGGGAGTGCTCTTTGTTTTTCTCGGCTGGAGAAGTGCGACACTCGTCGCTATCGCCATCCCTCTCACACTCGCACTGGTGTTTGTGCTGGGATTCTTGGGAGGACACAACATAAATCGCGTGTCCCTTTTTGCACTCATTCTCTCTCTGGGACTTCTCGTAGACAGTGCCACGGTGGTGGCCGAAAATATTCATCGGCATTTAAAAAAACAAGTCCCTCGAAAGGAGGCCATCGTTCGGGCCGTCAACGAAGTGGGCATCGGCCTTTTTTTATCAACGCTGACGAGCGTCATTGTCTTTTTGCCGACCAGCCAGATCTCAGGAATGATGGGCGACTACATGGGTCCCCTCTCCTTTTTTGTCCCGATGGCACTCCTGATGTCACTTTTGGTGGCCTATGTTTTTACCCCCTTTTTGGCGGATCTGGTGATGCAAAAAACCGCTCGTCCTCCCTCAAAAAACATTGATGTTTTTGGAAGACTCACCCGCTGGTATCGTTCTTTTTTGGAGCGAATGCTGGGATCCTCAAAAAAGCAAAAGCGATTTTTGTGGACCGTTTTCTTTCTCTTTTTACTCGCTCTTGCGCTCCCGCTCACCCGGCTGGTGCATTTCAAAATGCTTCCCACTGCGGATCGAGAACAGTTTTTTGTCTGGGTCGATGCACCCCGAGGGACAGATGTCCCCCAAACACAGTCTGTGAGCGAAAAAATCATTGCTCTGCTCCTCCAGCATCCTGAAGTCCAGTCCGTCCAGAGTTTTGTCGGAACAGCGCCGGTGGTGGATTTCAATGGCCTGTTTCGCGGTGTCCATCAGCGAGAAGCCGCCCATCTGGCAACCCTCCGAGTAAATTTGAGCCATCCCAATGATCGATCGACCCCTTCGACAGAAATTATCCACACGCTCCGAAACGAGATCTCCTCGACGGGAAAGATTCCACCGCGGTGGGACGTTCGTTTTGTAGAGGATCCCCCTGGGCCTCCCGTCCGGGCGACACTGCTGGCAAAAATAAAAGGCCGCACCTGGGAAGAGATGAATCTCGCAGCAGCTGCACTGGAAAAGCGATTTGAAGGCACGGAGGGCGTCGTCGACATCCAAACCTCTGTCGAAGAAGCCGGGGAACGATTACTCCTAAAAATCGACCACGAAAAAGCCGCTCAGTCCGGCATTGATTCTGGACAAATCTTTGCGCTCCTCCAGGCGACCTCTGCGTCTTTTGGAGTCAGCCAATTTCACAATCCAGCAGCGAAAGAAATCGCCATGATCGAACTCCAGGTTGCTCCCGAAAAAAGAAACGCCCCCGACGATCTCCAACAGCTCTCCCTGACAAATGCAGCAGGGAATACCGTTCCGCTGCTCTCCGTGGTGGACATCCTTTCTTCGCGAACAGTCCCCGTCCGTCATGCGGATCAGCACGAACCCACCGTGTATGTCTCGGGAGAAATGCAAGGACGTAGTGTCGTCTACGCCGTGCTGGACCTCCTGCGATCGCTGAAAAAGAATCCACCCCAAGGGCTTTCCCTTGCCGGCTGGAATCTCTTTGGGCTCCAGTTTCAAACAGACACCGGCCACCCGCTCACGCTGGAGTGGGACGGAGAATGGAAAATGACACTCGAAAATTTTCGTGATTTGGGAATAGCAATGCTGATTGCCTTTTTTGCCATTTACTTTGTACTGGTGGCTCAGTTCCGAAATTTTACGACTCCACGACTGATCATGACCACCATCCCGCTGAGCCTCATTGGCATTTTGTTTGGTTTTTTTCTGCTGGACCGGGGAGCTGGGATTTTCTTGACAGCCACTTCCTTGATCGGGTTTATCGCGCTGATGGGGCTGGTGGTAAACAATGCCATTCTCTTTTTGGAGTATTTTTCCTTTCAGCGAAAAGAAGGAAAATCACTTCACGATGCACTCGTACGTGCTGGAGAAATCCGGCTGCGTCCTATTTTGCTTACCTCACTGACAACAATCCTGGGCAATCTCACCATTGCCGCGGATCCAGTTTGGTCCGGGCTGGCGTGGGCTATTGTTTTTGGACTGTCTCTCTCCGCCGTGCTGACACTGGGGGTTTTTCCAGTCCTGCTCTGGCAAAACCTGAAAGAAAGCGCTTGAACAAAAGTTTTATTCTGAAATGATCTATCGCTTCTCGCAATAGAACTTTATTGACATTTTTTTATAGCTGGAATAAGATGTCCTGAACACTTCGGGAGCAGGTACATATCTCCCTATGAAAATCCCTCCGCTCCCGAGTGTTCCTCCGATCTTTGACACCACCGCCCCAAAAGTAGAAAGCCGCGAGTCTGCGGCTGACGCAAATTCTCGGCTTTCTGCTTTGCGATGTCGTCCTCGAATGGTAACTCCGTTCACCAGGATGCACCGCTGACAGAGAGACTGGCCTGTGACGACTTTTCCCAAAGACGACATTTTGCCGCCTTTCTCAAAAGCTGTCACGGTCGAAACCCGATCCTTTGATTCTTTTCAATTGCCTGTTCTTCTGATCACGTTCTTGAAAAAAAACGGAATCACTGGGATCCCGTTTCACACACAAAACTGCTCGTATTCTCTGCTCTTTGACATTTTTGTCAACAGAAAATACACCCATGAGCGCCGAATGGATCCGCGGCCAAAAAGATGTCCCAAGCAAGGCGAAAGTTTTGGGGTCGTTCCCCCCAAGCTCCAGCTCGTGGTCTTCGCTCACCTTCATCCGTGAGACCTGAACATCACAGACTGGAGCTTTTTTTTATCTGATTCTCTAAATTTTGTTGCGATTTCTCTCCTCGATCGTATGCTTTGATGTGTAAAAAAAATCCATGGAACACTTCTTGCTCGGTATCATTTCCTTTTTCGCAACTCTCTTTGGTATGGTACCGACTCCGGCAGCAGAAATTGACAGCTTCACCGACTGCGTGCAGGCGGGGTATCCGATAAAAGAATCCTTTCCCCGACAGTGCAGCACGCCATCAGGGGATCTATTTGTGGAAGAAGTCGATCCAGACCAAACACCACCGGCAGACGCCACCCAGGACACAAAACACCCCAACAGCACCGCTGAAGCCATCGAAATGGCCTCGGAAGCCGTCAAAAACTCGCTCGAGTACCAGTGGGGTGGCTATCATTTGGAGACAATAAAAGCCGACCCTCTCCGCTGTCCAGGCTGCTGGGAAGTCTTTTTTCAGTTTCGACGGCAGGGAGACAATGCCGAAATTATTGACGTCGTGTACGCCGAAGTCCCGATTGTCTCGGGAAAAGTCGGCGAGCTCAAATTTGATCCTCCCGCACAGGATCGCTGGATCAGTCAGCAGGATTGTGAAGGAACCAGGGGAACTTCTCGTGTTTTGGTGCTCAATGAACCCGCCTGTGAAGCAGAAGAAACCTTTCGCGGACGCATCGCTGGCACGCGCCCGGCAGAGGTCTGCTGTGGCCCAAAAGAACTATTTCCTACCTCACCACGCCCCCTCGATCCCCCAGAAATCATGTGCACGATGGAGTACGCGCCTGTGTGTGCCGAGATTCAGCCCAACTGCTTCACCACTCCCTGCCCCCCGATGAAACAGACGTTTTCCAATCGCTGTCATGCCGAGGCCGCCGAAGCGGAAAATATTCAGCCCGGAAAGTGTGACCAAGAGGGACCGATCACCGGAATGGACAAAGGTGGGGAAGAACGGGAACCAAAAGAATCTGGAGCCCTTCAGTCAGGATCGTTGAAAATTCAATTCGGAGACTACGAGGAGGAGGAAAATTAAGCACTCTGTCGTGCCCGGAGAAATCGCTGTTTGGCCCGGCCTGCCGAGTCCTGCGGATCGACGATGGGCCGAGGATATTTGAGTTTGGAAGAAAGTGTCTCTGCCTCGCGACTCCAGTGATGGATTTCTTTGGCTGAAAGAGAACGAAGCTCCGGGAGCCATGTTTTGATAAATTCGGCTTCGGGATCAAATTTTTCCTGCTGTCGCCAGGGATTAAAAATCCGAAAGTACGGCTGCGCATCGCACCCGGTGGAGGCGACCCACTGCCAGTTGCCATTATTGACCGCCGGATCGTAGTCCACCAAGTGCTGCGCAAAAAATTGCTCGCCCCATCGCCAGTCCACACCGAGGTTTTTGACGAGAAAACTCGCCGCCACCATCCGGACGCGATTATGCATCCAGCCGGTACGCACCAGCTGTCGCATGCCCGCGTCGACCAGGGGAAATCCCGTCTGGCCCTTTTTCCAGGCTTCAAACTTGTCAGGATCGTTGTCCCATTTGAGGGACCGAAAGGGCTCGCGAAACGCCTGGCCAAACACCTGCGGAAAGTGAAACGCCACCTGCGAAAAAAAGTCACGCCAAAAAAGCTGTCGCAGCAGCGGATGATGAGGAGAAAATTCTGAGACAATCCGATGGTACACTTCGCGCGGTGAGACCGTGCCAAATTTGAGATGCGCGGAGAGATGTGTGGTCGCATCCGCGGCCGGGAAATCGCGTTCGGCTTCGTACCGCGAGAAATTGGAAATTTTCCCGAAAATCTCGAGCGCTTTTTTCCGTCCGCCACGCACAAAAAGATCCGGATTCTGTGTCGAGAGGAGTTTTTTGGAGAGAGCGGAAAAGGGCTGAGCTCCGGCAAGCGGCCCACTCCACCACTTCCCTGTTTTCGTTTCGAGGGGACGAATGGGTTCTTTTTCTGCTGCGTGAAAGTACGGGGTAAACACCTGAAACGGTTTCCCTTCTTTGGTCCTGATGGATTCGGGATGATGGAGCAGTGTGTCCGAAAAACGGTGCGAGGCAACATTCTTTTTGGCGGCGAGCGTTTCAATCTTTCGATCGCGTGCCCGCGCAAACGGCGTCACGTCTTCATTGAAAAAAATCGCGTCAATATTTTGAGTAGAAAAAAGATCGGTCAGGATTTTTTCTGGATCGCCGTGAAAACAAAAAAGTGTCCCGCCTTGCTGTTCAATTTCAGAGACAACTTCTTCTAAGCTTTCGAGAAAAAACTGCAGGGCATTGGACGAAAAAAAATCATGCTTCTCACACTGCCGCGGATCAAAAATCATCACCGGCAGCACCGTTTTTGCCTGAGAAAATGCCGCATTCAGCGCCGTGTTATCGACCAAACGGAGATCGCGATGAAAAAGAAAAACAGCCGTGGAAACGCGTGGAATCATGGGGAGAGATCATACAATTTTTTTGTCGAAGGAAAAGCACTTTGCAAAAAAAGTGTTGGACAATTCTTTTCCCTTCCCTAGACTCGACCCCCGATGACTCATTTTTCTGCTCTGGCGACTCTCACATTCAAACTCACGTTTCTCGTGTGTTTGAGTCTGATGAACCTCGCACCGGTGCAGGCTGTCGCTCCCAGCCCCTGCCACGAAATGACGCAGCACGAAGCTGTTTCTGAGACAGAGGCTCTCCCCTGTGATGCCTGTCTCGAGTCAGAAAAAGCCTGGGATCAGCCCCTGATTTCTGCCGGAAATATTTTGCTATTTTCTCCCGTAACGGAAACAGCTCTTGTTCCTGAATTTCTGCTCACAGAGAGGGCTTTGGCCACAGAGAATACCCAAAAAGAACCCGATCCACCGCCGTCACTTCAGGCAACACAGGCCGAACGACTGGCAAAACAGACGATCGTCCTGGTGATTTAGAGAGAAATACAACTCCATTTTTTGGGGGGGACTTTTGTATTTCTTTTTTTGTATTTCTCTCATGAAAAAATCATTTCTCGTTTTCGGTTCCCTTTTCTTTTTTGCTCTTGTCCTGACTGGCTGCGGATCCGCACCCACGACCGACGCCGAGCTCGCCCAAAAATACGGGCTCACCCTAGAAGAATTTCAGGAACAAAAAGAAGCCGCTGCCCGCATGAACATGTCCATTGAAACGCATCTCAAAAACGGGCACGTCGACTCCATGGATATGCCCATGGATCACTAATCTTGACCCTTTT
The DNA here is from genome assembly GCA_021734785.1 of Candidatus Altimarinota bacterium. Lineage (GTDB taxonomy): Bacteria > Patescibacteriota > Gracilibacteria > UBA4473 > UBA4473 > JABGQW01. The sequence continues at coordinate 41,494 of JAIPIF010000006.1, forward strand.
TCTTATGCAAAACTTTTTTCATCGAATACCATTTTCTCGTTGGGAACTGGGCACGTACGGAATTCTTCTTGTTGTCCTGGGCGGGCTCTCCTGGTGGAGACTCTCGCTGGCTGCGGAAAATACGGACATGCCGCCGCCTCCTGCAAAATCCGCTTCTGCTGACACAGAAGCGCGCTTTGAAACGATCACGCCTCACATTTCTCTGAGTTTTGGTTCCCAACATTTTGTCGGACGAGTCCTCTCCAATTCTTTTGCGATGATTCATCCTCGACGAGAAGGAGTGATCAAAGATATTTTTGTCGATGTCGGGGACCGCGTCTCCGCGGGACAAACCGTCGCCACGCTACTTCCCCGCGGCGTCGAAGGCCAAAGCTCTGCGGACATTCTCCGCGCACAGGCAGAAGTCGAAAGCGCTCGACAGGCACTCCAAAACACACGATCTGTCGCCACAGAGTCCGTCGCCATGGCAGAAGAAAATCAGCGAATTCTAACCGCTTCCCAGGGAGGAGAGCGCCCCAAACTTCACCAAGAAATCGACCAGGCACAGACCGTGATTGGCCAAGAGTTGGAGCGTCTGCGGAGGATCTTTTTGGGGCCACAGACACAGCCCCAGCATGTGTCCAATCTGCCGGGATTTTTTGCAAATACTCGAAAAAAACAGCAGGTCTTCAATGACTTTCACGATCTCTGGCGAAAAAAAGAGTTAGGAATTTCACCAAACGACTTGCCGCAAGTATTTCGAAACCTTCTCTCACTCCTACAAAACGCTGAATCTCTGTATCAGACCGCTCGAAGCCCTGACGCAGAATCCGACATGCAGACGATCCAGATGGCACAGTCACGGATTCTTGCCACGCAAGAAAAACTCGACAATGTACGTCTTGCGATTGAGACAACCGAACAAAGTCTCGTCTTGACGCAGTCCAAATCCGTCGAAGCACTGGAGCAAGCACACAATCGTCTTGAAATCGCGGAAGCGGCATATCAGGCCGTGCTAGCCAGTCAGGGACATCAAAAAATTTCTGCCCCTTTTTCTGGAACCATTGTTCGGCGACTTGCAGACGTGGGACACCAAGTGATGCCGACAAATCCGGTATTTGAAATGACGGGAGCGCAGACGTCACTCGGAAAAAAATCCAAAGAAGAAATCCGATTTGAAGTCGATTCCGAAACACTCTCTTCTTTGGAAATTGGCACGGTTGTTTCGGTACGGCTGCCGCAAGCAAATGTCCCTTTCTCGGCCATCATCACCCGAAAAAGCAACGCGCTAGACCCCAACACCAACACTGCCGCTGTCCATGCAACCTGGCAAGACGCCACGGTACAACCCCTTCCACACAATACCCGTGTGTTGGTCCTGGTGCAGAAAGAAACCACTCCCATCCTGTCGGTTCCTTCCACCAGTCTCAAACGCAAAGGAAATGAGAATTTCCTCTGGGTGGTGGATGAAAAAGGAAATCCTCGGCATCTGGCCGTGACGATCCTCGCAGAGGATGGAGAGCTCAGTGATGTGCGGTCTCCCCTGCTGACCCTCCATTCCCAAATAATTGCCAATCCCTCTGTGCGGCTCTGGCGGGAAAGCACCCCACTCGATAACCCCGAAATACCATGATCAAGCAATGGATTTCGGCTGCGATTCAGAACCGATTTTTGACCTTTCTTCTCTGCGGAGCGCTGGTAGGAGGAAGTTTTTTGGCGCTGCGGCAAACGCCCGTCGATGCGATTCCCGATCTCTCGGAAAACCAGGTCATCGTGATGACCTCCTGGCCCGGACAGTCGCCGCAAAACATCGAAAATCAAATTACCTACCCCATCACCGTCGGAATGCAAGGACTGCCTGATGTCCGGGCGGTCCGCAGCAGTTCGATGCTGGGGGTATCGATGGTGACGGTTATTTTCAAAGACTCGACCGATCTCTATTTTGCTCGAGATCGAGTCGCTGAACGGCTGGCAATTATTCGAAACCAGCTTCCCCCAGGCGTGATGCCGATGCTCGGGCCAGATGCCACAGGAATTGGGCATATTTTTATGTACACCCTCGAATCAGAGGAAAAATCGCTGACAGAGCTCCGATCGATTCAGGATTTTCAAGTACGGTATGCCCTGCAAGGATTGCCCGGCGTGGCAGAAGTCGCCTCTGTGGGGGGATACCTCCGCACGTACCAGATCGTCCTTGATCCCCTGAAACTCGATCAACATCAGATTTCTGTTTCGACGGTGGTAGAAAAAATAAAAATGGCCAATAACAATGTCTCCGGGAATGTCCTGGAGTATGGCCAGCGAGAAATCGCCGTGCAGGGACTCGGGTTTTTTGAATCCCCGCAGGAGATCGAGTATCTGGTGCTGGGCAAACAAGCCGACGGCATGCCGCTGCTGGTTTCTGATCTGGGAACCGTACGCACTGGTGGCGCTCCTCGACGTGGGATTCTGGCGGATGCCGAAGGGGAAAAGGTCGGCGGCATCGTGGTGATGCGGTACGGACAAAATCCCCTTGCGGTGATTGAGTCTGTCAAAGCTTCTATTCAAAAACTGCCGCTCCCTGACGACGTAAAAATTGTTCCGTTTTATGATCGTACAGAACTGATCCAAAACTCCATTCGCACGCTCCGCGATGTCCTGCTCCAAATGCTGGCAATTACGGCGGTGGTGCTCTGGTTTTTCTTGCTCAACGGACGCGCGACATTTCTGACCGTGGGGGCTCTGATTTTTGGAGTCTTGTTGACCTTTCTCTGGATGTGGGTGTTCAAAATTCCTTCCAACATCATGAGCCTGGGAGGCATCGCGATTGCCATCGGGACGATGGTAGATTCGGCGATTGTCGTGACAGAAAATGCCTATCAGCGCCTGCGGAAAACAACCGAACACACCATTGCCGCACGATTTCAGGCGGTAAAAGCCGCCACCCTGGAAGTCGGCCCACCGCTGGTGTTTGCGATTCTCATTATCTGCTTTTCTTTTCTGCCGATTTTTGCGCTCGAGGGCATGGAAGGAAAGCTCTTTCGTCCACTCGCGTTTACCAATATTTTTGCCATGCTGAGCGCGCTGATCGCCGCAATATTTTTTATTCCGGCCTTTTGTGTGCATTTTTTGAAAGGTCCTTTCAAAAGCGATAAACAGATTCCGCTGGTGCGTTTTTTTCAGCGTCACTATCGTCCACTCTTGCGACAATGTCTGCAAAAACCCAAACGCGTCTTTCTCATTTTGGGCGGACTCGTCGCACTCACGGCGGTTGGCGCCAGTCAGATCGGCAATGAATTTATGCCACCGCTGGACGAGGGCACGATCATGTACATGCCGATGACTGTCCCCGATGTTTCGGAACGACAGGCTCGCGATTTATTGATCGAGACGAACAAAATTTTTGCTCAAATGCCGGAAGTCGAAAGCGTCGTCGGCAAAGCCGGTCGAGCCGACACGGCGACAGACCCGGCGCCTCTGGCGATGATCGAAACCTTCATCACACTCAAACCGAAATCCGAATGGCGACCCGGTATGACCAAGGAAAAACTGATCCAGGAGATGAGTCGCAAAGCCCAATTCCCTAACCTCTGGAACGGATTTACCCAGCCCATCATCGGCCGCATCGACATGGTGTCAACGGGGATCCGATCGGAAGTGGGAATCAAAATTTTCGGAGAGGATTCCGCGCAACTGGAGTCTCTGGCCATCGAGGTGGAACGTCTCATGCTGTCCATTCCCGGTGCTACGGGCGTGGTGGCGATTCGAACCTCCGGACTGAAGTATCTTGATATTGAACTGGACGAAGAAGCGCTCGCGCTCCATGGAATCCCAAAACACGAACTCCTGCACGTGATCGACGTAGGGATTGGCGGAAAAACCATTGGTGAAACGATCCAGGGACGAGAGCAGTACGACATCGCCGTGCGATTTCAACGACCGTTTCGAGAAGATATTGCCGACATTTCTTCTTTTCCCATTCAGACCGCCGCAGGGACGATGGTTCCTCTGTCCGCCGTGGCAGATGTCACCGTCCACGATGGCCCCGCGGTCCTCCACAGTGAAGATGGTCGTCTCCGGGGAACAGTGCAGATGGATGTCTCGGGACGCGATCTGGGAGGATTTATTGGCGAGGCCCGACGGCATTTGAAGACAAATCTGGAACTCCCAGAAGGATACGTACTGGAATTTGATGGACAGTACAAAAATCAGATCCGTGCCAGTCAAAAACTCAGCTGGGTCGTCCCCGCGGTGATTGCGGTGATTTTTCTTATTCTGTACCTGGCCTACAAAGACCTGGGACTCGTCTCCATCGTGATGCTCGCGATTCCGCTGAGTCTGATCGGGGGCATTGCTGCCCTGTGGCTGGCCCAGTACAATTTTTCTGTCGCGGTGTGGGTGGGCTTTATTGCGCTCTTTGGCAACGCCGTCGAAACGGGCGTCGTGATTGTTTTGTATTTGGAAAATGCTCTCAAAGAAAAGCTCAAAACCGCGCACATTCTGACAAAATCACTCGTACACGAAGCCATTTTGGAAGGCGCTACCCGACGACTCCGCCCGATACTGATGACGGGATTTACGTCCATTCTCGGGCTCCTGCCGATGCTGATCACCACCGGTACCGGTGCGGAACTCCAAAAACCACTGGCTGTCGTGGTCGTCGGCGGGCTAATAACCTCAATAACGGCAACCCTCTTGGTCATTCCGATCCTTTTTGACTGGATCCGGAGCCGGCGAATCTTGTCATAATCTTTCTTTTAAAAACATCTCATGAAAAAATTGTTCTCAATTTCGGCACTCGGTGCTCTCGCAACCATGGTTGCGGGAGCACTGCATCTGGGGGTGGAAGTCCCCAGTCATGCTTCCCTCCTCCCGCATGTCCTCCTTTTTGGAGTTGGTGGCGGGGTACAGATTTTCTTGGGGTGGCGCTGGTGGCAAGGGGCACCAAAACCGTCACTCCTGGCCACAGTCAACGGCGGCTTGGCATTTCTGTGGCTGATCACTCGTTTTTTTCTTCCACCTTTTGTCAGCGCTGCAGAACCCATTTCCCTGATCGGAGGAATTCTTTTTGGGCTCGAAATCTTTGCGCTCCTGGCACTGGTTCCCCGGAAACGACAGATGGTGACGGGGATCATTGCGGCTCTGGCATTGTATGGTTTTGGGATGATCGGACAGCAAGCTTTTCCACAGTTTGTCCAAACAGTATCGCAGGGTCATCACGCTCACTAATTTTTTTCTCATGAAAACAGACTACCCAAACACCCAGTGCTTTGAAATAAAGCAAAGCACCCTCCGCCTGCTACTCAAGATTCTTTTGCTGGAAATCTGCATCGTGCTCCTGCATTTGCTGGTACAAAACATCACGCGTCTCCCGGAAGTACATCAGCAATTTATGGAACATAGTTCCTGGGGGATTTTTGAACTTGCTTTTTTTCACCTGCTCAACACGGCCGGCATTTTTATTCTTTTTGTACGATGGCACACGACACAGTACTTTATTACGCCCAAAGAAATTCTCATCTTTCGGGGCATTTTTTCCAAGAAAACCTCTCGCTACGATATCCGCGGGATTCAGTCGGCAGAAGTGTCTCAGAGCCTCGTAGGGAGGCTTTTTAATTATGGAACCCTTCAGGTAGAAAACCCCTTGCTCAAAACAAATGTGACCCTCAAAAATATTGCCAAGCCCCAATTTTACATTTCAGCGCTCGAACGATATCGTCAAAAAGCACTCCAAGAAATGCCACTCACAAATGTCATTCCCCAGCCAAAAAATGCCTAATCATTCACACCATCACTCGCAAGAGCAAAACGATGCCGAGGCCCCCTGTCCCAGCTGCCAGGTCAAACGACGGTTTGACTGGCTGCTGTGGGGCTCGTTGACGATTGTGGCACTGGGATATGGCGCTTCTTTTTTTGGGGAATCCTTGGTGGCCCTTTCTCCTCTGCTAGAAACCTTTGCCGACGCAACAGCTTCGCTGCTCAATAAAATGTGGTGGGGACTGCTGTTGGGGCTTTTGTTTGTAGGTTTTTTGGCAAAAATTCCGCAGGAATTTGTCATGGCCGTCCTCGGAAAACCCGGAACCAAAACGGGAATTTTTCGGGCGGCTACTAGTGGCGTGCTCCTCGATCTCTGTTCCCATGGAATTCTCGTCGTCGGGATGCAGCTCTACAAACGCGGTGCGAGTCTGGGGCAGGTGATGGCCTTTTTGATTGCCAGTCCCTGGAATTCCCTTTCGCTCACGCTGATTCTCTGGGCACTGGTGGGATTTCAGTGGATGATCACGTTTCTCCTGCTGTCATTGGTCATGGCAATTCTTTCTGGGTTTTTCTTTGACAGGCTGGTGAAACAAAAGGTCCTGCCCCCCAATCCGAATGCGCGAGAACTGCCCGAAAATTTTCATTTCTGGGCAGAAGCCCGAGCCGCCTGGCGTCAGTTTTCTTTTTCAAAAGGTTTTGGCGCTGATCTGCTCCACACTGCCTGGCGCGAATCGCGCATGATTTTGCGGTGGATTTTTTTGGGAATCGTGCTGGCCGGACTCTTGCGAACCTTTTTGAGCCCCGAGGCCTTTCAGACGGTTTTTGGTCCCACGATGGCGGGACTGGGATTGACCGTACTGGTCGCCACGATTTTGGAGGTCTGCAGTGAAGGATCCACCCCGATTGCGGCAGATATCCTGACGCGAGCAAAAGCCCCTGGAAATGCCTTTGGATTTCTGATGGCGGGTGTCTCCACGGACTACACCGAAATTGCTGCGCTCAAAGAAACCACCAAACGCTGGAAAATCGCACTCTTTTTGCCGCTGGTCACCCTGCCGCAGATCATTTTAATTGCCTGGATTCTCAACCAGGTATCGCTGACGTGATTTTTTTTAAATTCAAAATCCCAACTGAGGATCGGGTGATTCAAACGTCTCTTAAAAATTGGTTGCGGGGGGAGGATTTGAACCTCCGACCTTCGGGTTATGAGGCCGGGAATCCGATCCAAAACCCTGTTAAGTCCGTTCTACCAAAGGGATAAGAGGAATTGCGATTTTTATTTTGCCCAGAAATGTGTGACCTTCGGGCACCGGAAATGCTAATGGGAAATTCTGGCGATGTCAAACCTTAATTTTTCGACTAAAGAAACAATTTTAGGATAGCACTTACAACCCAAATGATGTGCGTGTTTTCTGTGTAATAGCTGGAAAGATAGTCTGGGTCCTCTACTGTAGCTTTATGATGCCGAACATAAGCATCTTTGATGTCACAAAATATTGGATGAACCTCAATTTGATAATGATCTAATCGACTTAGGGCTAAGTGTAAAAGATCGGTTTCATCAGTACCACCAGAAATCTCTATTACAAAGTTTCTTTTTTCTTTAATCGCTCGCTCTGTCATTGCTAAGCCAATTTCATTTACGACTTCCTTAAAATCTTCATATTTTGCTTCTTTGTTTGGCCGGATTTTCATAAAAATCTCATTTGCATCAATCACAGCATACTCTTTGGGGAGGTTTTCTTTTCTATAAGTTGTTTTCCCTGAACCAGGACCACCAGTGAGAATAGCACACCTTGGTTTTTCTTCCTTCGGAATAGATTCTTCCGTTAAAAAGAAATCAATAACGTTGTTGTAATCGTCAATATTTTTGTGTGTCTTATTCATGTGAGTATTGGTAATTCATTTTGATACTACCAGAAAAGAAGACTTCAGAATATTACTTTTCATTAAAGGAGAATAATTTTCCACAGAAATTGTTTTGCCGGTTGTAAGCCCTCTGCTATATGCAGACCCCTTACTTCCCCTGGACAGGGCCTGACTATCCCTGATTACTTTTCTTAACCCAAATATTTCACTGTTTTTCCGGGGTTCTTATTTCTTAGCCAACTCACCATGAGACAGGTTGTTCTGAAAAAGCAACTGACAGGTGATGATATCGACATTGGCAAAGGCGCAATTGTACTATTGGAAAAAGCAACACCACCCATTATCGGATTTCTTCGGCTTCGGTATCTCGATGATCCAGATTGTCTGGAAGGAGACATTGATTTTTTATTTTTATTTGAGGGAAGCGGATTGAGTGAGAAAGATTATTTGAGAAGGTTTTGATTTAACTGCAAAAAGGGGGAGGATTAATCCCCTCCCCCCTTATTATTTCTAATACATAATCGTTTGTTGAGGTTATCAGCTTTCTTCATAAACTCCCGTTGGTTTGGTTTTGACTATTGTATGGGAGTTAATCTACTATTGAAGAGTTCATTTATTATACATATCTAATGGTGATAGCTCTTATTGTCCTTATAATTTTTACAGGGCTTTTAATTCCGTATACTACAAGATTACAAGCAACAACATTAAATTTGGGAAAAAATGTTGGTGAATTGATTTTAGATGTTGATAAAACAAAAGAGAATATCCAAGCAGAAGCTATAAAGCGAAAAGGTAAAACTAATTTCGTCACTAATCTCAAACTTTCCTCTCTCTCAAAAAGAGGAGTACAGGATATTATTACCCCACCACTGCAATCTCATAGAAATGTTTTGCTGCCGTTACTTATCATCACGGTTTTTATTCTTAGCTTAAAAATAACAGTGTGGTATTGGGGTCTATTAATTGTTGTTGCAACTCTATTTTTTGGTTCAATTTGTGGAAGGTTTATGCCAAAAGAGAACTCATTGTACTTTGTAAATATTATTAAAAAGTACCTGCATCGAAAAATGGTACTAAAAACAAAAAAAGGGAATACTGAACAGGCTCAATTTATTAAAGAAATTATTCGTGCCATAGATTTTCGTATTCAAATGAAAGACCTAGGTATCTTCAAGAATCATGATTGCTTGTAAACAATAAATTGATAATAAAAAAAGGGCTTGCAAATAGCTTGCAAACCCTTCTATAGATTCTCTGTATCCTTTGTCGGAGTGGGGAGATTTGAACTCCCGACCTCTTGACCCCCAGTCACCAATTTTTTGAATTTGTTCAAACCCTTCTGATTTTAATCGTCTGTAAATAAGCATTAAAAGCGCTTTATAAGTTCAGATGAATTCAGATTATTTGTATCTTTGCTTGCAAACTGCTTGCAAATTTTCGGATTTGCAAACGAATTTTTAAGATTATGAGTACCAATGTAAAAATAATTCTGGATACAAGACACGAAAAATCCGACAAAACGTATCCTTTGGTTCTACGGATAATTCATTTCAGAAAGAGTACTTCCATTCATTTGGGATATTCCCTGAAAGAAACTGATTGGGATGAGTCTAAATCAGAAGTAAAAAAATCCTACACCGGTGTAACCAATGTTTCCCGTCTAAACAAATGGATCCACAAACAGAAAATCCAGGCGATGGATATTATCAATAAGCTTCAGGATAGTGGTGAAATTGGAAAAATGAGTGTGGTTGATTTGAAAAACCGGATCGTTAACAAACGAAGTGAAGAAACTTTCTTCCGGTTTACTGAAAACCTGATCGAAGAACTGAAATCAGCCGGTCGCATTGGATATGCTCAGTCAGTTTATTCCATCTTACATTTGGTAAAGAAGTTCCGAAATGACCGGGATTTCACTTTTGAGGAACTCAATTATTCATTCCTTTCCCGGTTTGAGAATCATTGCCTGGGCAGAAAGAATACGATCAATACTATTGCTGTGTACATGAAAACTATCAAAATGATTTACAATCGGGCGATAAAGGCCGGGGTTGTTGGCCGGGAATACTATCCTTTCGTTAACTATACCATCAGAACTACTAAAACAAGGAAAAGGGCTGTCCCCAGAAATATTATTGCGCTTATTGAAGGACTGGAACTGAAACCCAGTTCCAGAATCTGGCATGCCAGGAATTATTTTCTTTTTAGCTTTTACACAATGGGGATTAACTTTGCTGACATTGCTCATTTAAAAATGAGTAACATCGTTGAAGGAAGGCTTGAATATAAAAGGCAAAAAACAAAAAAGGACTACTCCATCAAGATTACTCCGCAAATGAAAGAAATTCTGAATCTCTACACGAAAGGAAAACAACCAAATGAATATATTTTCCCTATCATTAACCGGAAAGACTCCCCGGAACTTGCATTCCGGGACCTTCGTGAAAAACGAAGGATATATAATCAAAAGCTAAAAGATATTGCAGAAAAGCTGGAAATCGAAACGAATCTGACCAGTTATGTTGCCCGGCATTCCTGGGCTACAATTGCCAAACACAAAGGAGTTCCAATTGCTGCTATTAGTGAGGGTATGGGGCATGAGGATGTGAAAACCACGGAGACTTATTTGGATAGTTTTGATAGAAAAATCATTGATGATTTCAATGCAGAAATAACTCAATAATAGATAACTTGTTGATTAATCCCCATATTATGTTTTTCTCTTCACTTCAATCATTGGATTGTCCTAAAAAGTAAAAAAAAACTCAATTTATCTGTATTCGTTCTGATAGTGACGGTAGTGTGGTGCATTAATGTTCTTTTGAAACTCCTTCGCAATAACTAAATTCAGTGAATTCACATTGTTTACCAACTCACAATTATGTAAATGTCTTTTTGCCTCTTCTATTTTTCCAGAATTAAAAAAATATAATCCATAAAACAGGTTTGCATTGATAAATAGCTTTTTACTTTTCCATGGAGGGAAATGGAAAATAATGCGATAGTCCTTTTCTATTATTCTATCAGGAAAAGAATAGTAATCCACCAGTTCCCATAGTCTAAATTCCTGACTAATTGGATTTCTGAGATCATAGACTATAGAGGCTGGTATTAATAATTTTGAAAATTGTCTTGATTCTTCAATTTCACCTAACTCTGTTGTGATATGGATAAGGAAAATTAATGATGAAAATGGCTCTAAATCTTCTGAAAAAAAATCTGGATGTTTCGCTAATGCTCTAAAAATAGCCGTTTGCGGAGTTGTATCTGGAATATTCAAATATTTATAAAAGGATTTTTTTGCTTGTCTTGGTTTGTGAAGCAGCATCTCACAAATACCTTTTAAATAAAACACCCTGTCAGATGTTGAAGTATCTGTATCAATTGTAGAAAATGTTTCATAAGCATTGTTAATGTTTCCTGATAACAGAAGACACATTCCTTTCATTTTCTTTACACTGTCATCTGCTGGTAATATAAGCTCCAATCTTTCATATGCTTTTATTGCATTAAGTAAATTGTCTAGTAAATAATCAAGATAGGCAGCCTCTTTATAATATTTAATCTTGTCCATACCTAATGACAGTGCGCGATTAAATTCATTTTGAGCTTCATTATACTTACGAACCTTTACAAATAATTTCCCTCGAAGTAAATAATACTCTTTAAAAGTAGAATCAATGAGTATAGCTTCATTAATAGCATTTATTGCCTCATTGAAATTTCCTTTTTTCATTAATGCTTGAGCCAAATGATAGTAGCAATCATTGCTATTTCTATTTTCAAAAATACATTTGTTGAAATATTTGATGGCAATGTCAAGGTCATCAGGGTTTTTCATAAAAAAAACTCCTGTCTTTATATAATAATCAAAGCGCGCGTTCTTAACCAAACTTAAAAAAGAAGTATCATCCAATGTAAGTATTTCAGAAACATCATCAAGACCTAAAATTAGATCGAAAAACATAACACTTTCTTCATAATTTGTAGCATTGACAGTTCTCATTAGTTTATAAAGAGCATATGGCTTGAGTTTTTTAGTTGAATCGTTTCGAACTACATATCTTAAATCGTCTATTGAGTGTTTGTGCATGACACTATCAGATCTATTGCGATTGTACAAGATATTAGCAACACACCCCCTATAAAAAATCCCCATCAAGGATAATACTCCTGAAGAATCCATTCGAACACAATAATTGAAACTTTCAAAAGCCTTACTAAAATTTTCTTGTGACATTTGCTCTAAGCCAACTATGAAGTTCGTAAAAAGTATTGGCTGTTGGATAAGTCTGTTAAAATCTTTCGATGATGTCCAATCAAAAAATTGTAATGTTTTATCTCCAAAATAATTGTTAACTTTTTGATTAACAAATGTAACTCGCGGATGAAATAAGTTGGATTCAGGTAGATGAACACTGTAGCCCCAAATAACTAACTGTGCTCCATGATTCTTACCAATTATTCTTGCTTTATCGTGTGTTGCGTCATTAGTACCAGACAATTCTATGTTTTTGTCACTTAAAACAACTTTTATATTACTTTTCTGCGGTATGTTTTCTTCAAGAGTTGTTTTTATGTGCTTTTGAAGAATGTTATTATTATCTCCTTCAAATCTCAATACAAGTATACCATATGCGTCTTTGGAAAATTCTCTGATATAATTCAAAGAAAATGGCTCTTTGCTATTTTCTTTGCCTCTTTCTTTGTTTAAATTAATTAAGTGAAGCGTTAATATCAGAAGAATTATAATTAAGGTTGTTAAAACTACTTTACTAAGCAGCAACCTTTTCAAGAGGAATATTTTTTTTGGGGCACCCTTACTGTCAGAACCTCCAAAATATGGATCAATTCTTTCGACTAACAGACTTTTTAATTCTTCTTCTTCATAGTAGTTACTCAAATATCTAAAAAGGGTTTCGGGGTTTTCCGAAATGAAATCTCTAATTCCCCAAAATCCAATATAAATTGCCAAAACATTATATGTACGATAATTCTTGTTTTGAATTACAACTTCTTTTGGGTTATCAAGATATTTTAGATATTCATTAACCGTATCAAAATTAATTAACTCAATTAACTTTTCTAATTCTTCAGAAATAGTTTTACCATTTTGTATATTATAATTCCACAATCCCTTTAGTGCTTTGTTCTTTTCTAATTTCTTGTCGGGGTCAACCTTTTTTAGCAACTTGATTCTTGTTATTACCGTTTTAGTTATAACCTCTACCGTCCCTTTATCCTCACCATATAGTCGATAGACTTCTTGATTCGTAACCTTTGATCTATTCAAGTTACTTTGCAGTAACTCAAAAAACGTAACAACCTGTTTTTTAGTAAGTTTTATGTCACCCATTTTAGATTAAACATCGCTTTTTTACGCTTGACAAGATACTATTATTCTGTAAAATGCGATCGTCCTTCCTTATAAAATGGCAAGTTTTAAAAATCGTCACAATAGCCTTTCTTCACATCCTGGATCGGAGTACTTGCTCCGAACCAATACTGAAAAGGAAAACTCAGAACAATATCATACTTTTTCCGGACTACCTCTTCCAGATATAAATGTTATTCAAAGTGTTGGCCTTGCAGAGATTTCAAAAATTGACAATTTGATAAAAGAAATAATTGAGTATAGAAAGGCGGTTTATGGTTGTTTATCAAACAAAGTCCCGTTTAGAACAAACATTCTAGAGTTTGTTCATAAATCTAAGCCACAAAATAAATTTACATGTTTAAGCGGAACAATTATAGAGCATCAACAACTCGCTAATGATAGGTTTTCAGACTTTAGTTTGAAAGGAAGGATTAATTCTTTGGATAATTATCTGGTTTTTTTTACAAATGAGGCTATGGATGTCATAAAAAAACTTCAAAAATAAACCTGACAAAACTTATTTAAACCTAAAAGAGCTTATTTGAATCTATAAGCTTTTTCTTAGCGCTATAAAGTGAAATTAACGCTTATAAACATTCTTTAAACTCTTTCCAAAGGGCTTATCGTCAGTATCTTGCGATTTGTAAACTTGATCGAAATAAAAATTTTTATTGAACTTAAATCTTATTTCTATGAACATTTTTAATTCCATAAGAAATGCATTCAGGCCCCGCAAGGGCTCGGGAACTGTCACCTATGTTCCTGCAAAACGATTGGCTGACATCGAGAAGAAGTACATAAATACTCTAGATGAGATAAATAACAGAAGCGAAGATTTCAAGCAGACGGTATTCAAATTTCTATCATTACCTGAAGTTCGGCAGGAATTTAAGGAAATGTACCTGGGAAATATTCATGACGCTTATCAAACGCACAGCTATAAAATATCAGCAATTAATTCGCTTGAACTGCTAATCGAGGATGCAATTTCTTCTGAGAAAAAAATCAGGCTGGATATTGTATCAACTTCAAATCAACTTGAAGAACTTACGACACTTGATCTAACTGAAAATCAAAGGCGGATTCTTCTGGAATTTGAGGAGCAGTTTAAAGAAACTGCGTTGGCCAAAATCAAATCAGAATCAATAGACACTCTTAAGTCTGGATTAAATGCAGAAAAATCCCTTTTGGATGCTGATAAACAACTTCACGAACTCAGAAAGCAGGATTTAATCCAGAAAAGGGAACTCTCAGACCTGAAAAGTAAAAAGTTTCAAGAAAGTGTGATTCATCAGGTTAAAGAATACTATCAGAAAAAATCTGATGAACATCCTACGCTCACAAAAAGCTACATGAAGGATTGCCAAAAGGATGTGAGTGCCATTATGAATTTTAGAAATGGGAACGGATTAAATCACCCTGGGGCAAAAAGCATGTTGAGCCGGATGAAATCCTTTTTAAGTGCAGGAAACAATAATTCGAGTGAACAAGAAACCAAAAATGAATAATTATGAAAAGACAGAAAAAAAACACAAAAAATGAAAATTCTGGATCAGACAGCTTCAATAACAATACCTCATATGAAGGTAGGGTTGTTGATCCTGTTAAGGATGAATTGGATAGGCAAAGGTGGTTTGGTTGGATTGGAGACTTTCATCAGCTCTATTCCCAGGATGCTTTGCCGATAAAAAAGGACTATTCTCTTAGTCCTGAAACGGCTGAGGAGAAACAGTTTTCCGAAAAGAAACTGCTCAAATCAAACCTCCAGGTAAAACACAATCCTTTACAATACACCAATATCGTCAAAGTAAGGATATTACTGTTTGCTGCTATTTTAAGCATGGCGGCTGAATATCTTGTTTTCAGGAACATTGCGGAAAATGCTCTCGGTATGCCCCGGTTTGAAGCCAGCATTGTTGGGTCATTCGCCATAGTCTTCACCAAACTTGTCCAGGTTTTTATCAATAAATATGTTAAGACCTGGATTTCAGAAAACAGTTTAAAGGCCCGAAAAGTTTTTACAAAACTCCTTATTGCTCTGGTTGTTCTCATTTTTGTAAATGCCTTTGTGGCCGGGATAAGCAATATCCACAACGTAAACCAGCAAAAAAAGCTGGAACGGTTGGAATATGTTTCCTCACAAATTGAAATGACAGAGGAATCAGGTGGCGACACAGAGGAACTGCAAAACGAGTTTAAAACTCTCCAGGAGGACTACTCAAAAGAAAGCGGTTTCTTTCAGATAATTAAATTCCTTGCCATTGCATTTCTCGGAATATTGGCAATCGGATGCGGGTCAGTTCTTTGGTCTGTTGGTGATCTCTACTGGGACACCCTGAAACTGAAAAAAAAACTTGAGAATCTGAACGAAAAGCTGGCCAGAACCAGGTCCAATTTCCAATACATCCAAACCACTTACGACAGACTCTTAATGCTCCAAAGAGATATTATCCATCTTCAGGGGCAAAAGCATTTTTTAGAAAGGCTCATGAGTAAAGATCAAGATGAGAGCCTCAAGTTTTCAAATCAAAAGTGAATTCATTAATCAAATACTTAAACTTATGAAACATTCAAAATTACATTCGTTGCAGGGAAATATCATCAAAGTTTTAATTCTCCTGCTTTTGTTGTTCTTCCTATTCTCTTGTTCCTTGTTCGAAAAGGACAAAGAGGAAATTACAAACCGGACTACGGTAATATTCGTTGACAAAACCCTTTCTGTGAATAGCGATCCTGAAATTTCTCAGAAAAACAGGGAAACTTTATTATCCATTGTTGCAGAAAACACCCTGATTGAAGGGGATGAAATTGTCCTTTCGTTCATTTACGAACAGACCTCCAATCGGGCGAATCAAATAGTGTTCAAATATCAGCCTCCGCAAAGGGACGATTCGAAAAAAAGCAGTCATGAAGCCAGGTTAGCTGATATTAAATACAAGAAGCGACAGCGATCCTACGATAAGCATTTCGCTAATTCCATTGTCGAAAAGGCGTTTCTCAATGAACCTGACAGAAACAGTACTGATATTATTGGAAGTCTCAAAAAGCTCTCTGATCTTTTGAATGAAAGGCCCACAAACTGCGTGGTATCTGCATATTACTTTTCGGATATGATTGAGTTTTCTGATTTCAGGAAGCTACGGTTCGGAAACGATTTTGGAAAAATCAACTCCTATCAAAGTGCAATTAATCTTGGTAAATCCGATTTTGAAAGGATTCAGTCTCATTATCAGCTTCAACGGGGCTGCCTGAACAGATTGCACAATGTGACAGTGATATTTCCCTCAAAAGAAATGGATACGAACCTGGCCTATTCCTTAATCCCAGAATACTGGAACATCATCTTTAGCGGATTCGGTGTAATGAACATCAATTATTTCTAACTCTAAATACTCTCAGAAATGAAAAATGATCAATTTATAATTCTTGAACGGGCAGATTTGGAAGCAGTCTTCGAAGAACTGATTGATAAAATAAGACCAAATCAGCCGGTTAGATTTATTACGGAAGATGAAGCCAGAAAGCTTCTGAACTGTGGAAAAACCCAGCTTTATCATCTGCGTACCAATGGCAAAATAGCCTACGTCCAGGATGAAGAACACCCCAAAATGATACTCTATGACAGAAATTCGATAGATCACTATTTGCAGAATAACCTTAAAAAACCTTTCTGATGGAAAAAAATGAAGAAAAAATCGTGAACCTTGCTGCCTACAGATCAGGTTATAATTCTGGATTTGCTTTCGGGGAACTATCAAAGGCCCAAAGAATAGAAAAAGCTTTCAAAAACATGAAAGAAAAGAATCCCTACGAGTCATTTTGCTTAGCCTTATTCAAGGGATTCCATGATGCGGAGCGTAAAAAGTCAAAATCTCAGGAACAACGTCTGGATGATCTGAAGAATATCTCAAAGAACAAATCCCAGGACAAGGATTTGGAACGTTAAATTTTGATTTCGTCGAAATGGGGGTGGTGTGCTACGTTCCCGCTCCCATTTTTTTAACCTTTTAATACTTTTTCTCATGAAGCTTATTACAAAAACATTGGAAAATCGATTTAAAAAAATCGGTTTCCAGGGAAACGAACTGGGCCCAATAGTGGTGGCGAAGTTCTTTAATCCCTGTGGTTCCGGGACCTGGTATGCTACAGAATACGACAAAGAAAGAAATATCTGCTTCGGTTACGTCACTGGTTTGGGATTTGATGAATGGGGCAGCTTTAGTATCGAAGAACTTGAATCTGTTAAATGCCCTCCCCTGAACCTTCCCATTGAACGGGACTTGTATTTCTCTGAGAAACCTATCTCAGAGGCTCGTCCTGAACTAAAGGAATCCATCGAAAGGCGACGGGAAGCAAGAGAAATCGAGGAACGCAAAAATCAAAACCGAGATCAGTACCGGGAAAGAGAATAATTATTTCGGCGGGAACGCGTCTTCTGTTAAGGTTCTCCGCCCCCATTTTTAATAACTTTTTATATGGAATCGCTTGCACAATTTTTAGCTCGGAAAGGTTTACATCAAGACTCTTCCCCCGAAGAGGTCGTAAAGGCAAAGAATGAATATCGGGATCAGTATATGAGGCAAAAGCAGAAGGAATTCCGGGAAACGCATATCAGGAAGGAAATCTATCTGACTAAGCGGGAGTTCGGCTACCTGAAAGGTGCTGCAGAAAAGCACCAAATGAAACTGAGCCGGTTTATCAAAAAGATTGCCTTTGCCTACCTCAAACAGTTGTTCATTGTTCCAGATGACACACACGTGAGGAATTTGGAATTAGAACTCCGGCGAATTGGGAATAATATAAACCAGGTCACAAAACATGTGAATCAAAAGAGTGAAGTGAAAGAAGAACATGTCCAAGTTCTTTTGGTTCTCTTGAAAAAAATAGACAACAAGGTTTCCAATGCTTTGAGAAATCCTTCCAAAGTACAGGGGGGCGATCAATGATCATCAAATCCTCAAAGCACAGGCGAAGGAAGTTCCGGTATCTGGCGAACTATATCCTTTCCGACAAAGGAAGATCCGATGAAAATGAAACCTTCACGATCTACCACAATCTATACAAATCCGATTTGAATGGAGTCGTCCAGCAGTTTGAGGAAAACGATCAGTATCGAAGGAAACGAAAAAACGGTGTGGTTTTGTTTCACGAAATTCTGAGCTTTTCAAAGGAAAACAAACAGCATCTCCGTTTAGAAACCCTGGAAGACATTGCCCACAAGTTAATCGAATTGCGAGGAAAAGATGCCCTGTGCCTGGTAAAGCCGCATATCCACAATGAAAACGTACATATGCACTTCATGTTTTCTGCCAATGAGTTTCATTCGTCGAAAGGCCTTCGTCTTGGCAACAAAGAGTTCCGGCAAATCAGAATGGATATGGAGCAGTACCAAAACGATCATTACCCGGAACTCTCTCAATCCATTGTGTATTTGAACCGGTGGCAAAAGAACCGCCTCCTGGAGGTGGATCAGGCAAAGGTTTCCGACAAGGAATACCAGGTCAAAAAGAGAACCGGAAAGCCTTCTCAAAAGGAAGTGGTCAGCCAAAAACTTCAGGATTGTTATCTGGATTCCACAAGCCGTGATGACTTTTTCCGTCGCATCCTGGAAGCCGGATTTGAACTCTACACCTACCGAAACAAAGTGAATGGAATCCTTTTCAAGGGAAGGAAGTTCCGGTTTCGGACGCTCAATATCACCGATAACCAAATGGCCCTGCTTGAGAAAAATGCTCCACGCATTGAAGAACTTAAAAAGATCATGAAGCAAAAGAAAGAGGGAAAGGACAAAGTGCAGGGATTAGACCGATAATTTTTAAACCTTAAAAATGAAAAACAATGCTCTACAGACTTATAAAATGGCTTTTCTCATTGTCCGGCAATCGGACCATGTACGGATCATCCCGTTTTTTGACAGGGTTCAAAAAATGGCTCCTGCTAAACCGGTGGTTTCACCGGGGATTCGTCATAAATGGCAAAAGCCGGATTTCCCTGAATAAAAGTTATAGTCACATATGCGTTATTGCGCCTACGGGCACCGGCAAAACTACCAGAGTCGTACTTCCAAACGTTTTAAACCTGGAAGACACAAGTGCAATAATCACTGACCCTTCCGGGGAAATCTACAATCTCAGCAAAGGGTATCTCCGGTCCAAAGGATATGCTGTAAAACTCCTGAATCTGAATGATGCTTCCGGTTCTCTCAAGTACAATCCACTCTTTCGCTGCAATACGCATACGGAAATCCAGAAGCTGGCGACAATCCTTGTGGATACGGCTTACCAGGAAAGCAAGGGAGAAGCTTTTTGGGATGAATCGGCCAAAGGGATCATTGGCATACTGCTCCGGGCTGTGAAACAATTCCCAGGACATCGTCAGAACCTGGGGGAACTCTATCGCCTGCTGAACATGTTCGGG
Source organism: Candidatus Altimarinota bacterium (assembly GCA_021734785.1). Classification (GTDB taxonomy): domain Bacteria; phylum Patescibacteriota; class Gracilibacteria; order UBA4473; family UBA4473; genus JABGQW01. The sequence goes on from JAIPIF010000006.1 coordinate 60,875, forward strand.
CATAAACAGGAGGAAATAAACCGGATCATGGCAGAAAAACTGGATGACAGAAGTTTTGAAGAATTCAAAGCTTTTCTGAGCCAGGATGACAAAGTGATGAATTCAATCCTTTCTACGGCTAAAACCGCTCTGAATAAATTTTCCGATCCAAACCTGGATGAAATTACCTGTGAAGAAACCTTGCTCTTTGAATCAATCCGCGAAAGGAAAACTGCAATTTTCATTGTGGTCCCGGAACACGAAGTAGAATATTTCAGTTTCATCCTGACCATCCTTTACACCCAGGTTTTCTCCTTTTGTATGGATACGCCACTTCCTGGTCGATCCTATTTGCCGGTTTTATTTCTTCTTGATGAGTTTGGCAACAGTGGCAAGCTTCCTGGGTTTAGCACAATGATTACAACGCTCAGAAAACGAAAGGCCGGTGTATTGGTGGTTCTCCAGGACTACGAACAGCTTGTAAATGTGTATGGGAAAGCCAATGCCAGCACCATTTACAACGGAGGCTTCTCTTCCAAGCTCTTCATGCCTGGTATGTCGCACCAGCTTTGTGAAGAAGTTTCCCGGATGCTTGGAAAGCGCACTCTTTCCTTCCGGGAGGCTGGATACCGGGATGCAAGATCGGGTTTCATTCCCTCAAGAGAATCCGAGTTGGGAAGGGAGTTGCTTACGCCTGATGAAATCAGAACGCTCAGGATCAACCGGGCAATATTCATTCATGGCAATCAATTTCCGGTGATGCTCAGAACCCTTCCCTGGTACAAAAACAGGAAACTGAAACGTCGAACCAAAATCCGTTAAGTTATGAAAACGATCATTGCTCTCATACTGCTTTATTTGTTTTATCGAATGATCTTCCGGTGGCTTTTTGGACAAAGAGGATCTGGAAAAATGTCTGGGTTAATTCAGGAAGTGTTTTCTGGAATACTTTCACTTCTAAAGGGATTGGTGAAAGGAGTCTTCCAACTTCTCAAATGGATCATTCAACAAACCGGATTGCTTCTTTTGTGGATAATTCAAACATCCTTAAAACTACTCCGGGGGCTTTTCCGCTTCCTGATCTACGATCCAAACCGGTAGGTTTGCCCAGGGGTTCTCAAAGGGGATTTTCCCCCTTTGACAAGTCGCATTTGTATCCGGGCTTACGATAGTTTACCGGTACAAATGCGTACTTGCCCGGCAAAATTACGAAGTTTTTTTGCTGGTGCAAAGATTACGCAGTTTTCTTTGCATTCCTGAGCAGGGCGAAGGAAAAATCTGATTAATGCGAAGCATTAACAACCCTGTTTTGTTGTAGACAAAATCCCAGGCAGGGAGGAACAATAGAATCTAGCTTAAATCAAATCCGTAAGCCACCCAAACAGGATTTTGAAAAGATTTCCAAAAGGAAACGGAATAAATAGGAAGTGGAGAAATTGCATAGGTTGATGTGGGATTTCAAAAAGTTGTTGTCGGAAATTACGGAGACAATATCTTTTTGAAATTTGCCTGCAGGGATGGCAAAAATCAACTTGTGCAAATTCGGAATGAACGGTTTATGCCGTAGTCTTTTGGAAACCCAGCGGGCTTGTCTTTTGAAAATCGGGTAATTTTGCTTTCGGTTTTGATTATTTCTCAGAATTAAAACTTTCTAATGCATTAAGTACTAACTTGGATTTTATAATGGTATCATCAAAGCCTTTAGAATTTACGGTTTCCAAATATTCCTCTGCATACCTTTTCCAGTTTTCATCTTTTTTACTCCAATCTTTTAAAATAATAGTAACAACCTTTTCAATGAGTGATTTAACTAGTTTTTCGTCAATAGATAAGTGGTCAATAGAAAATTTCAGTAAAGATAAGTGCTCCCAGTAATTGATCGCTTGAGAAGCATAAAAAACCAATTCCTTTATTGCTGATATTTTAAATTTTTCAAAATAACCGTTTATAAATTCAAGCCATTGTCCTTGAATAAAATCATCCTGAAAGCTGTATTCACAATCCTGGTAGGTATCTAGAATATATTTTACAAAAAGATCAAAATTTTCCTTTTCATCTAAAGTGTAGAATGTATTAATTTTTTCAAAAAAAATAAATAATTCATAAGTAACCTTGTATCCGTCTGGTTCAGTTTCATTAAACACTCTATCTATAGAAATCTCATAGTTTCTTGCTATAAATTCGCTTTTTTCGTTTTGGCTCATATGTTAATCTTTTAGTTTTCAAAACTTGAAGTGATTGAGTTGTTATTTGATAACCCCGTTTACTTTCCCACTCCACTCATCAGCCAACAACTTCGCCTGTTTCAAAATATTCTCAGTTGCTAATTTTTGCATATCAGGCGGATAACCGTACTTCCTCAATGTCCTCTTCACAATGCTTCTCAATTTTGCCTGCACACTTTCTTTGATAGTCCAATCAATGGAAGTGTTGGCCCGGACTTTTTCGACAAGTACATGGGCCAGTTCTTTAAGAATGTCGTCTCCCATTACATCTCTTGCACTCTCATTGTTTGCCAAAGCATCATAAAAAGCTACTTCATAATCGGAAAGGCCCAAATCTTTAGCCCTGTCATCATCCTTTTTGATTTCCTTTGCAAGATTTATCAACTCTTCAATGACCTGGGAGGCTGTAAGTAAATTATTCTGGTATCGCTTAATGGCATTTTCAAGCATTTCAGACAGCTTCCGGCTTTGAATGTAGTTCCGCTTCATCCTTCCTTTGATCTCATCATTGAGAAGTTTTTTGAGAAGTTCCAGGGCAATGTTCTTTCTTTTCATTCCCCGGATTTCTTCCATAAATTCATCGGAAAGAATGGAAATGTCTGGTTTTTTTATTCCTGCCGCATCAAAAATATCAACTACTTCTTCTGCAATTACTGCCCGATCCACAATGTTCCGAATTGCCGATTCAATTTCTTCGTCACTTTTTCCGCTTCCGGTGGGTTCAAATTTCGTCAGCCGGGCTTTGATCGTCTGGAAAAATCCTACATCATCTTTGATTTCCATGGCCCTGAGGTGCGGAATAGACAAAGCAAAGGCCTTTGAAAGCAAACTCACTTGTTTCGTGAACCTGTTCTTTCCATCTTCAAGGCTTAATATATGTTCCTGAGCTTCTAATATGATAGTCAATTTTTCCCGTGTATCTGCTGAAAAATACCTTTTGTAATCGAATCCATCTAAAAGCTGACAAACCACTTCGTATTTTTCCAGCATGGTTGCCACGGCATCTTCCTGGTTGAAGGTCGGTTTTCCTTTTCCTCCGCTTTCTGTGTAGGTTGCAAGGGCACTCTTCAGGTCTGAGGCAATTCCAATGTAATCTACAATCAATCCTCCTTCTACATCCCCATAAACACGATTTACCCTGGCTATGGCCTGCATGAGGTTGTGTCCCCTCATGGGTTTGTCCACGTACATGGTTTTCAAACACGGAGCATCAAATCCGGTCAGCCACATGTCACGCACGATCACTAATTTCAATGGGTCTTTTGGGTCCTTCAGTCTATTCCCAAGAGCCTTTCTTTCCCTCTTTGATGTATTATGTATTTGCCAGTTTCCCGGATCGGAAGAACTGGAAG
>JAIPIF010000007.1 GCA_021734785.1 Candidatus Altimarinota bacterium
CCTGGACGAACGGAATCCGGGACACGGTTCATCCAGGAAAAACTCATTCCCAAATTTGTGAATGGATCGATCGTGCTGTTGTTTGGACTTTCCACCTTTATGATCATCATCGGTGGCATCACGTACCTCGTCAGCGGCGGCGATCAAGAAACCGTCAAAAAAGCCAAAGACATCATCATCTGGGCGCTGATCGGCACGGTGATCTCGGTGCTGGCATTTGCGATCGTCAAGTTTGTCGTCGGCATTGATTTTTACGGGTGAGGACAAAAAGAGGGGCAGAAGTCGGTTGACTTTTGCTCAGAATTCCGGCACAAAGCAGGGGCATTTTTACGGTGAAGAAACTCAATGACTGAACAAAAAAAGAGCTCAAGTTCAAAAAAAATGAACGAGCTCGATTTACAAAAGAAAGTCGTCCCCTCCGCTCCAGAAGCGGAGCGGTCCGTGCTGGGATGCTTGCTCCTGGACAAAGATGCCATTATAAAAATTGCCGATCTTATCGAGTCGGTGGATTTCTATCACGATCATCACCGGTTTGTCTTTGAGGCGGTGATCGATCTGTTTCATCATTCGGAACCCATTGACCTGGTGACCGTTTCGACCAAGCTACAGTCGCAGGGAAAACTCGAAATTATTGGCGGCCCAGAGTTTCTGGCAGAGCTGCAAAATGAAGTCCCCCTCCCGACGCATATTTTTCAGTATGCACAGATCGTCAAACATCACGCCACCCTGCGAAAGCTGATTTCCGCCGGGCAAGAAGTCATGGCGCTGGGATATGACACCGAGCGATCGGTGGAGGAACTTTTGGAATCAGCCGAGCGGCGAATTTTTGCAATTTCTCAGAAATTTATCCGCAATCGATTTATCCCGATCAAAGAAGTCCTGACCGCTTCGTACGAAAAATTCTGTGAAGTGGCAGAGCATCCCGAGCTCGCTGATAAAAACAGAACGCCCACCGGATTTCGTGATCTGGACAACAAGCTCAACGGCGGCTTCAGTCCGTCTGATCTGGTGGTGATTGCCGCGCGTCCCTCGATGGGAAAAACCGCGCTCGCGCTGGAGATGGCACAGACCGTCGCCATTGAAAAGAAAAAACACGTCGGCATTATTTCTCTGGAAATGTCCAAAGAACAGATCGTCGAACGCATGCTCTGTTCGCAGCTGGAGGTGGATTCGTGGAAACTCCACAAGGGCAAACTCGAGGAGCGTGATTTTGAAAAAATGGGTTCAGTGATGGACAAGCTCTCGTCGGCTCCGATTTTTGTGGATGATTCGATGGGCGGATCGCTAGTCGAGCTCCGGGCAAAGGCACGGCGACTTCAGATGGAATACGGACTGGACCTTTTGCTCGTAGATTATTTGCAGCTGATGTCCGTGCACAATTCGATCAACCGCGTACAGGAAATTTCTGAGATTTCAAGGAACTTGAAAGAGCTCGCCCGCGAGCTCCACATCCCGGTGATAGCGATCTCTCAGCTCTCCCGCGGCGTGGAAGCCCGACCGGACAAACGACCGATCATGTCCGACCTGCGTGATTCGGGATCGATCGAGCAGGACGCGGACATCGTGATGATGCTGTACCGTGACGATTATTACAACGAAGAATCCGAGCTCGAAAATCAGCTGGAGGTCAACGTCGTCAAACACAGAAATGGAGCTATTGGGCGGGTAAATCTTCTTTTTGATCGTACCCGAATGAAATTTGATGACCTGGATCGTGAGCAGCAGGCGGGGTTTTAGTGGGGAAAATTACTCGTCCCTGCACGCCCCATTCTCACAGTCACAAGAGAATAAAAACATTTTTACCTCTCCATCTTCACAGTACCACTCGACGAGTTTTTTTCCACTCCCTGGCGGCATTCCTTCTTCCTCAAGGCAATAATCTGAAAAAAAGTCACTCGAAATGCCAGAGAGAGGAATATCTCCATAAATCCCTGTTCGCATATACACAGCCTTTCCTTTATCTGGATCTGAGCAGCCATTTGCCTCCATTTCCGCAATAAATTGTGCTCTTTCTGCCTCTATCGCCTGTCGTTCTTCTGGGGTCGGCCGTTCAATGCTAAAAAGAAGCGGAGGAGAAGAAATAGGCCGGAGTGCCGATTGTTGATTTTCTTCGAGACAGGCCCCAAACTCACAGCCAAATTTACAAAGAACTACCTCTTTGTCCATTCCCTTCGAGCTACAAAAAGCTTCCATAAGATAACAATCGTCCTCTCGACAAACTCCTTCTGGGGTACGACCGTAAAACTGTTCTCCTTTTTGAACGAGATAAGCAAAGCTTCCCGTCTGCTCCCCGAGCAATGTTACACACACATCTTGAACAAAGAAATTTTCTTCCTGAGTAAAGGTTTTTGCTGCTCGGAAATAATCTTTGCCCGCATCAAAATCTTTGCAGGTGGAGGAATTGGGAACGACTTCATTTTCAGGATTTTCAATAGGATCTGGTGGCTCATTTCCCAGTACCTCCTGTGCGGTTAAATATTGATAAATCGCCACGGCAACTTCATTGCGTGTCATGTCCCGTGCTGGCTCGAGTGAACGAGAATTTCTCCGGGGGAAAAGTTGGTATCGAGGTACGACCCCTGCATACGACGCAAACCACGCCCCTTCTGGCACATCCCAGAATTCATGCGGCAAATCTTCTTCGAGAGAAAACGTTTTGACAAACATTTTCAAAAATTCCGCCGTATTGACTGTTTGTGCCGGCAAAAATCGACCATCAGGATAGCCGCTGAGGATACCTCTGTCAGCGGCTTCCATAACATATTTTTCGTACCATGCTCCCTGCGGTACATCCGAAAAAGTTCCTTGATTGCGAAGATTTCTGGGAGAAATGTTCTGAGAAAGCAACAAAAATTTTGAAAGCTCTGCTCGATTGACTGGTGCCGTTCCATCAAATCGTCCATCCGGACGTCCTTGGATAATATTCCTTCGCTGCAGTTCTTCTGCTGCTTGCGCTTCTCGTGTGCCAGCTTTCAAATCAGGAAAGGCGGAAAGCGTGTGTGAATTTGTCGAAGAGGACTGCTGAGATGGACGAAAAACAGAAGGAGTGGGAATAGGGTCTTCTTGTGTCTGGCAGTGAAAACTCGGACCAAAACATCGAGCTTCCGCAGAGACGGGGAAGAGCGGAATCAGAAAAAATACACACACAAAAAGTCTCTTTCTTTTCCAAAAGCAGGACAAAATATAATCCATTCACAAAAATATGAAGTGCTTCCATCATAAACGAAATATCCCCGCTTGAATATTTTTTTGATTTTACCAAAAACTCAAGCCTCCGAGCGAAGCGGATGCTTCGCGAGGCAACATCCCAAGCAAAATCGAAGATTTTGCGCGGAGTGAGGAGCGGTGACGAAGCGCAGTGCGAGTGTCGCAGGTACGGGAAAACTGGGGGGGCCCGTCCCGACGTGTCGGGATGGGGAGAGGAAGAGCGGATGAAGTATGCCGACAGTGCAAGAAAAAAATCCCCTCGTCTAAAAACCTCCGAGCGAAGCGAGTGCTTCGCTACAAAAACCCCAAGCAAAATCGAAGATTTTGCGCGGAGTGAGGAGCGGTGACGAAGCGCAGTGCGAATGCCGCAGGTACGGGAAAACTGGGGCCCCCGCAGAATCGAAGATTCTGTGGGGAGAGGAGGAGCGGATGAAGTATGCAGAGCTGCTGGCAAAGCCAGCCGCGAGGACAACGAAGTCCGCGACGACGATGGTACAGGCGGAGGGATTCTCTCATCCCGCTCCGCGGGAAATCGAGGAATTTGACATCCTCCCCTTCGGCAAGCTCAGGGTCGGTGCAAATTCTCGAACCCCGGGTTCTCATCCCTCACCGTGCAAGCACGGCGAAATACACACGCCCTCTTCGAGGGCAAGTGCATTTCGCCTGGTACACGCTCATAAACAGGTTTCAAACCGATTACTATCAAGAAATTTTGGCACTTTACAAACAATTCAGAATACACAAAGAACTATTCCCAATAGAAATAATTAAGCAAAAGGCTACAATGTAAACATTCCACTAAAGATGTCATGAAGAAACAAAAATTAAATTTAGAGTTTGATATCCCTAACTTGGTAATTGCTATGTTCTTGTTGATAGAACATAGAAAACAAGAAAAATCTCAGAAGAAAATTCAAAAACGATACGAGGAAGGAAAGCTCTCACGATACTCAGAAATATCAATTGAAGGCTTAAATGAAAAAGAAAAGCAAGAAATCTTAAATGGTAGAAAGCACGAAGCTAAAAAAGAGGAAGGCATCTTTCATTATTCATTTATGTATATTGGGTATAAGGAAGAAAGAATCATAAATATTCTTACTTATTTTCTACTTGATGAGCTTTTAGAAAAAATAATAGCAACTAAATATAAGGCTCTCAACTCAATAGATAGGGAGCTTGTTGAGGTTAGAGAGGTGGAAAAATCAGATATTAAAAAGCTCACACCATTAGATATTCCAACTCCTTTTATTGAATCTAAAGAATTTGAAGAAGCCGAAGAAAATGATGAATACTGGGAGTATGAAATCAAGGTTAATAGCTCAAAGTTAGAAAAGTTCGTAAAAGAAAACCTTAAACTATGGGAAGAATCTAAATTCTATACAGACTCAAAAAATATAAGAAAATCCGAAGTACAACTAAAAGGCTTTGTAGAAGAATTATTTAAGCAACTAAACTCTTATCCAAGAGAAGGTTTAATAATTGAATATGAATTTGATGAAAAATTTTATGAAGATAATAAGGAAGAATGGTTCTTGTCTTGTCTTTTTTTAGAGAAAATTAAGTTGATTGAAATTTCAGAAATTAGGATTTATCGAACTCGTGTAGGGACATACGAAACGATATTCCTATTTATAAAAATCAATATCTTGGATGATTTTTTTGATACATTTGAATCAATTGAAAACATTGCTAACTTTGATTTTAAGCAACTGATATCTGGTGAAAAAAGTGTTATCAAAAAGAAAGAGTTCCAACCTATCATAAATCTCAGCACAAGTACTTTGTCTGTTAAAAAATACAAAATCCCAATACGAAAGATGAGTAATCAATATCACTTATTGAGTGTTTTAAATAAAGATGTCTATAAAAATTGGGAATTTTCAGAGGTTGCAGAAATAATAGATAGAGAAGGACAATGGAAAAAATGGTATAATGTTGCAGACGCTATAAAAAAGAAGGTTGCAATAGAAACAAATGGTGAGGTGAAAGACTTTTTAATAACTACAACAAGTGCTGTTCAGATAAATCCTGAATACATTTAAGATTTTTCAGATTTATCTTACAGAATCTTAAAACACAAGATTCCCATAATTGTTCTTGATGATTTCATCAGAGCAAAGTTTTCAGAAAGCTATTGAAGGATTGTATGACCATCCTCTTTCTCAAGAAGAGAAAAATGAGGCGGTCGCAAATCTGACAGGCTTTTTAAATGTTCTGATTGAAATTGACAAATCTCTTAACCAGAAAAAGTAATGACTAAAATTTCTGAAATTCAAATCATACCTATTAAGCCACAAAAAGGATTGTTAGCTTTTGCTAACTTTGTGCTTGATGAAAAACTATTTGTAAGCTCGGTTGCCATACACACTAAAATTGATGGCTCAGGTTATCGCATAACCTATCCAAAAAAGAATCAGTTTGACCTTTTTCATCCTATAAATCGTGAAACATCAAAAACTATAGAAAAAGCGGTTATTTCTAAATTTAAAAATGTAATGAAACTTAATAATGATAGATACAATAGTCCTTTCGATACCACAAGATAAATTCAAAATTCTTAATCATAGACGGTTCAACCCATCTACTGAAGGTCTTTTCGTGCCTCCATATACCGTAATGGGTGGGAAACCTTTTATAAAATCAGTGCAGAATCCTCCAAAATCAGCATTTAAAAATGGAGTCTATTTACCAAGACTAACCGTTATTAAGGCTATTCGTAATAGTGGCTATGTTATTGAATTAAAAATAGAGTTATCACTTCCCAAACTTTTTTTTGGTAATAATTTTGATGAATTGGAAAATAATAATTTTCTACGAATTATACGCCTGCTTAGCCGTGCTTTATATAGTATGGAAGTAGAAGTTGCTTTTGAAGATTTAGAAAATGCTTCAGTTTCAGCTATTCACTATTCAAAAAACATTCATCTAAAGAATTATACTTCGTGTTCTATGGTCTTGAGTGAACTGCAGAAAATAGACCTTTCTCAAAGAATAGATGTTGGTTCTGAAAAATTCCGAAACGGTGGACACGCTTTACATTTTCATACCAATACCAGAGACCTTGTGTTTTACGATAAAATAAAAGACTTGGAGCAGGCTAAAGTAAGTGAAAAGCGTGCTATAGAAAAAGATAATCTAATTCAAATGGCACTCTTTGATGAGTTTCCAAATCCGAAAGCTCTTCAAGTCCTTCGGATGGAGCTACGACTTGGAAACCCTCAAGAAATAAAACGAACTTTCTCAAAAGTAGGAATAGAAACCGATTTAAGGTTCAATTTACTCTTCAAAAAACATATTTCACAGAAGGTGCTTAAGCACTTCTGGGAACAAATTCAGGAATCAAGCCAAATTCTTAACTTTAAGACAGAAGGCGTGTTTGAAATGGCAGAAAGCCTCAAAGCCAATAACCCAAACTTAAAAGCACAGAAAATACTTGAATACATTGGTTTTCTTGTTTTGGGTAAAGAAGAAAGCACAAAACGCCTTAGGAGCTTCTTAGGCTATGAAGGCTCATCAAATGCTAATCGTAAGTGGTATGCTGTTAAAAAAGCTATTAAATCGCTCAAATATGACCGCAGGGGCAATTATCAGGCGTTAGATGAAGTAGGAAGTAGCTTGGTAAATTATGAGCCTACAAAGTTATGCAATTTTAATATAAACGAATAAACTGATTTAGTATGGTTAAAAATGTAAAAAAGATTTGGAATAGTAAAAAGTCGCTCAGAAATATCAATATTGGTCTAATGGGGGTTTTTTTAATTGGTATGTTTAAAGATGTTATGGGAAATGATTCTTATTTTTTGGCTTTTTTACTATTGGTCTTTAATGAATGGGGAGATGTTCGTACATATAGTATCAAGGCTTTAAGAATAATTTTTATCACCCTTTTGACTTTAGTTGCTTCTTATTCTATTTTTGGTAAGAAAATAATCTTAAAATATCTTCGATGAAAAATACCTTCTCACGCTTCTTATTTGTGCTTGCTATAGGGGTATTATACCTTTTTATATCAAAGAATTATTTTGGTGAAAATATATCTGAAGAGAATATCCAAAAAATAGCAAAAGAAGTAGTTGAAAAGACCGAAGAAATAAACCAACCCCCAAAACTGGATTTGTCAGAATTTGAAAATGAATTTCCAGATGAAACAGACCAAAATATCATTTTGATGCCTCAAGATTATTCTTTTCCCAACTTTCCTATAACTGCTCAAGGAGTGGCTAAAGAATCAAAGCTACTGAAAGTAGATGGTAAATTAAAATCTGCAACACTAAATATTTCAGCAAGTGCCAACAGGCATTCGGCTGTTTACTTCTATATTGACGCAGGTTCAAAGGGCGGTCTTATTGATGCAACTCGCAATGAGAACGAATCAAGAATTGTTTCTGGTGGTTTTAAATATCAGGAAGATTATGAAAAATCCTTTGACCTTAAGTCGTTAAATGTATCAAACAAACCTCAGGGAAATATTAAAATTCCTGTTCTCGACATTCTAAATGACAACAAATGGCATCATTTTATAGGATTTGTTAATTCAGAAGGAGGAATCCTGAAAGAGTTTTCTATTGATTATGAATGTGAAAGTGTTTGTGAAATTAAAATTAAAAACCCATAAAAATGTATCTAAAATATATAACTGATGAAAAGTTAATTGAAGAAGTTAAAAAAATATTAGCTGTAATTGAGAAAGCTAAATCTAACGATATTTATAGCAACGCACTTGACCCATTTAGTTTTATTTTTGATGTAACAGCAAATGGCTTAACTGTCGAAGAATGGTTTGAGCAAGAAGAAGTTAGGCAAGCTCAAAAATCAATGCAGAATCAAATTGGAAATTTTCATCAAGGTATAGTTGGAAATTCAATTGGTTGGAGTGATTTAGGAATTGGAAAAGTTATTGATTTGAAATGTGATTCAAAAAAAATTCTGGCTGAAATTAAAAATAAGCATAATACAACTAAAGGAAATCATAAAATAAATGTTTATGATGACTTAGAGATTATTTTGAATATGCCAGAGTATAAAGATTATACTGGTTATTATGTTGAGGTAATCCCTGCAAATAAGAATGTCTACAATAAACCATTTCAACCACCTGATAATAAAATTAAAGATAAGGAAAAAAAGAACAGACCAATGAATGAAAAAATCCGACAAATTGATGGAAAAAGCTTCTATTCTATGGTTGGTGGATATGAGAATGCATTAAAAGATTTGTATTTAGTTATTCCTAAGATTGTTTCCGAATTAACAGGGAAGCCTTTATCAGAAAAGGATGTTTCAAAATATTTAGAAATATTAAATTCAAGTTACAATTTCAGGTAAATACCCCTTGCATTATGCATTGGTTACTATAAGATTGAGGAAATAACTAAATGTAATATGCAAACATCTCAAACAAAGAACTCTTATCTAACAGTTCACGAAGTAGCAGAATTTTTGAGTATTAGCTCTGATACTGTCCGAAGATGGGATAAAAAAGGACTTATTAAATCTAAGAGAAATTCTCAGAATTATAGAGTTTTTAATAGGGAAGAAGTAAGTCGATTATTTTCAAAAGTTAATGGTGGAGACACAGAAAAAAGTCGCTTTAAGATTTTGAAAAATAATAAAACAACAAAGTATAATGTTATTGATTTGTTTTCTGGTGCAGGAGGAACAGCTTTAGGTTTTCATAATGCTGGATTGAATCACAAACTGTTAGTTGAAATAGATAAGCAGGCTTCGGCAACACTAAAGAAAAATTTTACTGGTGCAGAAATTTTAAATGAAGATATTTCTAATGTCTGTTTTAAGAAGTATAAAGATAAAATTGATATAGTTGAGGCAGGATTTCCTTGCCAAGCTTTTTCCTCTGCAGGTAAAAAACTTGGGTTTAAAGATACTCGTGGAACATTATTTTTTGAATTTGCACGGTGTGTTAACGAGGTAAAGCCTAAGATTGCAGTTGGTGAGAATGTTAGAGGATTATTAAATCACGATGGAGGTCGAACTTTAGAAACAATGTTAAATGTTTTGGATGAAATTGGATATAGGGCTACATTTAAGCTTTTAAGAGCACAATATTTAGATGTTCCTCAAAAGAGAGAGCGTTTAATAATTATGGCAGTAAGAAAGGATTTAGATATGCCAATGCTGTTTCCAAAAGAAAAAAATTACACAATATCAGTAAAAGAAGCCTTTGAAAATGTACCAAAATCAGAAGGACAAAAATACAATGATAAGAAGAAAGAAGTATTAAAGCTTGTCCCAGCAGGTGGTTATTGGAGAGATTTGCCAATTGATATCCAAAAGGAATATATGGGAAAGAGCTTTTATCACGGAGGAGGAAAGACAGGGATGGCACGAAGACTTAGTTGGGATGAACCAAGTTTAACTATTGTTTGTAGTCCTGCTCAAAAACAAACAGAAAGATGTCATCCTAAAGAGACTCGTCCTCTCACTATAAGAGAATCTGCTCGTATGCAGACCTTCCCGGACAATTGGGCGTTTCAAGGTTCTGTAGGAGCTCAATATAAGCAAGTAGGAAATGCTGTTCCTGTTAATTTAGGTTTTCATATTGGAGAAGCTCTTATTTCTATGCTTGATGGAACATTAGATGATACTAAATTTATAGAAGAGACTCCTAAGGAACTTAATAAAGAGCAAACTTTTAATTTTTGATAAATGATATTTTCGCATATTAGCTACAAAAACCTTAACTCAAGACAAAAAGAAAATTATAATTTTCATAAAGTATCAGCAGTTTTAGCTAATTATGGATTTACAAGTATTCGCCTTACTGATGATTGGCAAGGAGCAGATTTTATAGCCTCTCATATAGACGGTGAAACATTTATAAAGGTTCAGCTCAAAGGTCGTCTCACTTTTGACAAAAAGTACTTAAACAAAGAAATTTGGGTCGCCTTTCCTTATAAAGAAGACTGGTATTTATACCCTCACGATGATTTAACAAATGAACTTAAAGAATCTCTGAATTTCAAAAACACAACTTCTTGGCAAGATAAAGGAGCTTATAGTTATAATAGTATAAGTAAGCCTACACTTAAACTTCTTTCTAAATACAAACTGTAAAATGAAGGCTGTAATTCTTGTCCGTGTTTCCAGTAAAGAGCAGGAAGATAATCATTCTCTCGATGCTCAACAGGAGAAACTCACCGCTTATTGCGAACAGAAAGGCTTTGAAAAGCCAGAAGTATTTAGAATTGTTGAATCTTCTACACAAGGAGAACGAAAGAAATTTAATGAAATGATTAAATGGATAAATCAGCAAGGCGAGCTGGTTTATTTAGTGGTTGATGCTGTTGATAGACTCCAAAGAAGCTTTAAGGAAACCATCATTCTTACCGATATGATGAAAGCCAAAAAGCTTGAACTACATTTTCTTAAAGAGAACCTGATTTTGGGTGAAGACGCAAACCCGATGCAGGTGATGATGTGGAACTTTGCCGTAATGTGTGCTCAGAATTTCGTTTTAAGCTCTGGTTATAATATTAAGCGTTCTAACCAAAGAAAGCTCAATAATGGTGAATACATTCGCCAAGCACCAGTTGGTTATCGCAATTATCGAGATGATAGTGGAAGAAACCAAATCAGAGTTGATGAAAATAGAGCCTATTTAGTAAAAGAGGCTTTTGAACTTTATTCAACTGGTAATCACTCTGTTAGTTCGCTTTGGAAGTATTTAAAAGAAAAAAAGCTTACGGTCATCAAAAAAGCCGAACGACCACTTATTGGTCGAGCCAGCGTTGCCCGAATGCTTCAAGATAAATTCTATATCGGTACAATGACGGTTAAAGGCAAAGAATATCCACATAATTATCCAACACTTATTGATGATTTCACATTCCAGAAATGCCAAAAAGTAATGCACAGTAAAACTCAAAAGCACAAAAAAGAAGATACCAAGCATTCTTACGCCCTGAAAGGTATCCTGAAAAATAGAACCACAGGAAGGTTGATGTCAGGCTCGACCACAAAAGGAAATATCTACTATTACAGTCCTAAGTATGGCGATAGCCCAGCCTCTAAGAATGTGAAAGAAGAAATCATATTGGCTCAGATAGAAGAAGTTTTTAAAAGCATTGTTATACCTTATGAAATTCGCACAGAACTAAAAGAACGACTTAAAAATATCCACGAATCAAAGAATTACTTTAAAGAGCAATCAATCGCCCGAATAAAGAAAAAATACAACGGTATTGATAAAAAACTTTCAAACCTGCTTAATTTGCGAATTGACGATAGTATTACTCAGAAAGAGTATAACAAAAAAGCGACTGAACTAAACCAAGAGAAAAAAGATTTAGAGCTTGAAATAAAGCAGTTTGATGATGCCGATGAAAAGTTTGCTATTACAGTTCAGTACTTACTTGATATATGTTCAAAAGCCCACGAACTTTTTATAAGTTCTAAACCAGAGCAGAAACGCCAATTGATTAACTTTGTACTTTCAAACCTTTCCTTAGATGGAGAAAGACTGCACTATGACCTGAACAAACCGTTCGATGTCATAGCACAATCTTCTAAAAGTTCTGAGTGGTACAGGCGGAGGGATTCGAACCCCCGACACCCGGTTCCGAAGACCGGTGCTCTAATCCACTGAGCTACGCCTGCGGGTTGGGAAATGGCTAAAACAGCGGCGCGATTGTAGCGCAGAAAATTTTGGGAGCAAGTTTTTTGACGGGAAAGGGGCACGGGGCTTGATTTTTCGAAGAAATTTTGGTACACTGTCCTGAATTTTCTTGATTTTTCAAAAAATCACCATGAAAAAACGGTTTGAACTGATTGCGTTTGCAGTTGCTGCCCTGGCGGGAGCAGCTGTCGCCAAAAAACTGAATCAAAAGCCCAAAGGATCGGGGCAACTGGTGGCAAAAAATGGAGCGCCGATCAAACCGGTTCGCTTTGTCTCACGTCCGATTCACCAGCCTCGTGAACGAGATTTCTGGATGAGTTTCTGGCAGAAGCGCAGCAAGCCTATTTTAATCGTTCTGGGGTTGGTTCTCGCCTCGTTATTGTTTCAGAGTACGCTGGAAAAATACGGACAATTTTTTCGCACCAGTATGCTCGAGCTGGAGGTGCCGGTGGAATTTACCGGGACCACAATGCCAATCAAAAAAGTCCCCAATTGGGTCGATCTCTCCGACGCCGAGCGACGAATGACCTACGATCAGATTCCTACAGAAAAATTCATCCCGCTCCCGCCGTACAATCTCTCATTGATGAAAGCAGGACAGGTCTGGCGTCGAGACAATAAATATGAACGCAACGTGTATCTGACCTATCCCGTCCCAAATCTGGGAAACTACGAACTTGATGCTACAGAAGAATCCGGCTCACACACTGGTGTCGATATCAAAACACCCGTCGGCACCCCCGTCCACGCCATCGCCAGTGGAGTAGTGATCAAAGCAGAAAATCAACCCACTGGATTTGGACAACACATCGTTATTGCCCACGTGGATATCCCCGACCCGGGAAATCCGGCGGAAAAAACAACCCTGTACTCAGCGTATGCACACCTCTCCCAAAGACTGGTAAGTGTCGGGAACAAGGTCACCAAAGGACAGATCATTGCCAAAACCGGCATGTCGGGGATGGCGACCGCACCACATCTTCACTTCCAGGTGGATCGAAAAGGCGCTCCCTTTCATCCATATTGGCCTTTTACGTGGAAAGACCTGCAAGCGTACAATATTAGCTCGTACTTTGAGGCGGTCAAACAGGGCATCGGTCTCACCCGTGCCAAAGAATACACCTTTCATCCCATGCTTTTGGCCTCGACCTTCACCCGGTATGAAAATCCCAATCGCATGGTTGCCTCCGCCGGGACGCCGGATCAGCCGATCGAGGAAACGCTTGAAGAAAAAACCGAAACCGAGACACCTGCTGAATCCGTCACTGAAGAATGGACAGACGAAGTCGAAGAAACGGTTGTCACCTCCGAAAGAAATACCGAGACCACTTTTGAACGCAAGCCACGAATTCTCCGAAAACCTGTGTACAAGAATCGCATCACCACCGTTGCCCGCACCACGCCCATCCGTCGCGGCAGCGCCCAGCGAGAAACGGCACCGGTCAAACAGTATGCCGAGCCGATTGAAATTGAAGCCGATGGTATTTTTGTTCCAGGAGTGGAAAAGAAAGTCATCATCCGCGTGAATGACCCGACCCTTGTCGCAAGCGCAGGAATGCTCCTGACCTCTACTCTCGAAAATTTTGCTTCGATTTCCCCCGCTCGACTGGATGCCGATGACTTTGTCAATGGGGAGGCAGAAATCTCCGTCATCTCGGATTCGCAAGCCAATTTCCGTCTGATCGTGCAGGGAGATTTTGGAGAAGTAAAATCGAACACACTCCGTGCCCGGATGTATTCTGATCTTGAAGAAACTCATCCCGCGTACGAAGCCATCGAATTTCTCAAAAACAACGGCATCATAACCGGCTACGCCGATGGGACCTTTCGCCCAAAAACCACACTCAACCGCGCCGAGGCAGTAAAATTACTGATCGAAGCCAATGAACTCCGGCTCCTGCCGGCAGAAGTGCTTTTCTCTGATGTGCCACAAAACAGCTGGTACACCCCGTATGTCAAAACCGCCCTGGCACGAGACCTGGTCCGAGGATACGCAGACAACACGTTCCGTCCCGGAAAAACAATCTCCCGCGCTGAGTTTCTCAAAATTGCCATTGAAGCGGCAAACATCCCGCTCGATCATCCGGTCGCCGCACCGTACGCCGACACGCCGCTGGGGCAGTGGTTTACCCCGTACTTTGATGTGGCCAAACGAAAAGAACTCTTTGACACTGGATCCAAAAACATCGCCGCCCCCGCGCGACCAATCACCCGCGCCGAAGCCGCAGAGATTCTGTACAACCTGCTGCTGACACAGCGGTAAAAATTACTCTCCAGATCGCTCCCAGTATTTGTGCGTGTGTTTTGGATATCGAACATCCAAATGAGAAAACGTTTCTTCTGTTTCTTTTATTGAAACACCCTTTTCAGCCAAAGCTGTTTTTATTCGCTCAAGAAACTCTAAAAGTAGTTCTTCTGGATCTCCTGTTATTTTTCCCTGTTCCTGTAATTTTTGCAATTCCGCTCTGAGTCGCAATTCCAAAGAATTGTATCCCTCCACGAGAGCAATTTTCCCCTCTTTGCCTAATTCTTTTACCTTCTTTCGTATGATTGCCTTTATTCCATTTACTTTTTCAATCCCCATTCCTCCCTCTTCCCGAGGCTTTTCGACAGAAGAGATCAGATTCTCTAAAATATTTTTTCGCGTTTTTCGATCAAGTTCCGCCATGTTTTAAATTGAATTCTTTTCTTTTCTATCTTTTTTTCAAAACTGTGTCAAGAAAATAAATTGACACTTGGGACAATTTCATGTAAAAGCGAGCTGATGAAAAAGTGGATTTTTTCTCTTCTGGCGTTATTTTTGCTCTCAGGAAGTGTGGCGTCAGCCCAGCAGTTTGAGTTTGAGACGGTGCGCACACCGGAAGTCCCGGGGTTTTTTCTCGTGACCGTATTTGCTGATCCACACGCACGCCCCATCCCCACATACGACATTTTTGTGCAAAATTTTGACGAAGAAGAAGCACGCCGGTACGAACCGCTCCTGGCCATCCTTCCGGATGTCGGGATCCAAAATCTGTCCCGAGAAGAATTTGAAGAAATATCTCTGCCGCCAGACACACGTGTCACCGCACTGGGCGACCCGATCGAAGGGGTCGAGCGAACATTCCAGGTGGAAGCGGAGGACGATATTTTTGCTGCATTTGAGATTTTTTCTGCGCAGGAGTTGCCGCCTATCTTTTTACAAGATTTGGAAGCAACCTTTGGGGGAAACATCTCAGACGTACTGGTAGAAAAACACTACTTCACCGGAGAAAAGCCCATCACGATTGTCGGAAAATTTGAGCGCCCGATGAAAACGCGAATGGAGCTGTCGGGTGTAACCGCCGAGGGGGAAGTGAAACTCTCTGCCCCTGTGCCGCTGCACGATGAAACCTACACCCAGTCCCCTCTGGCAAATGATCTCCCGGAAATCTGGGAGGAACTCGCCCAGGAGGATACCCCGGAAGAAAATACGACTCCTTGGTGGACGGCCAGTTTTTGGTTTCCGCTTGGCATCGCTGTCGTGGCAATCATCGTGTTTGTTTTGCTCTTTCGATCACTGCGGAAAAAGTACCAGAATTTTCAGGAAAATCAGATCACAGAAGAAGAGCCCCTCCATTCCGAGTCCGGTGAAAAAATCGAGACGACTCCCCGCCCGGAGAAACGGGATCCAGAGGATGCCCTTCAACCCTTTGAGTCCCCGCCACACCTGGGCTGAGATTCAATCTGACCAAATTCCCACCTTCGCTTCCTTTGCCTGCGATTGAAGCATTTTGAATTCTGCCTGACGCTCCAGAGGAAACCGAAAAAATCCCCGCGCGAGCCCTTGGCGAAGGAGCGCTGCAGACAAATCGGTTCCGTCAGAATCAAACACGTACGCCAA
The DNA here is from genome assembly GCA_021734785.1 of Candidatus Altimarinota bacterium. GTDB lineage: Bacteria > Patescibacteriota > Gracilibacteria > UBA4473 > UBA4473 > JABGQW01. The sequence goes on from JAIPIF010000007.1 coordinate 15,705, forward strand.
TCGCCGACCGTACTCATCCAGCGTATCGCTGAGAGGGTCGGGCAACAAACATACCCGCTCATCGTCTTGTAAAATTTCTGTGACCGCAGCCGAAGCCTCGGGACCCCAGGGCTGAATGGGTTTGGTCGGGTGTACGGTCTCGGGCGTGTCGATCCCCAGAAACCGGACACTCACGTCGCCGGCAATCTTGATGGTGTCTCCATCCACCACCCGCTCCAGTGAAACCCATTCGCAGTCGTCGGGAAAGTGCAGAGAAAAGTCGAGAATCTCTGTGGGTTTTTCCACTGCGGACTCAGGAATAAACGCCGAAATCTCCCGCTCCTGGTCCGGCAGTGACGGCGTGCAGGCGGTGAGGAGGAGCGAGAGACAGAGGACAAAAATCTTCACAGGGGAATTTTACTCCAAAAAATCTGTGCTCAAATATTTTTCTACGCGGTCGGCACTAATACCAACGATTGGTTCAAGAAATTTTCGAGAAAGAATTGCCGAAAGCATCGCTCCCGATGATGGTCCCAGAAGTAATCCCTCTTTTTGAGCTACCTGTTTCACAGCAGAAAAAGCAGCTTTTTGTGTCGTCTCAAAAATCTCCACTGACTTCGGATCCCAGATTGCCGGTCGAAAATCCCGATCCGGGTGCTGTAAACCCTGCAGTCCAAATCCTTCTGGAGGCAACACACCGACTATTTGTACCCCTGGTGCATGTTTCTGAAAGAAATAAACCAGACCTCCTACCGTCCCGGAAGTCCCCACTCCAGCGACAATTGTCTGTACCGCTGGCACTTGCTGTAAAATTTCTGGCGCAAGACTCTGCGCATGGGCTTTCACGTTGTCTGGATTGCCAAATTGATCCGCGAACCAAAACTTATCAGGATGCATTTTTTGCAATGCTCGAACTTTTTGACGCGCTCCGGTTGTTCCCTGCGCCGCAGGCGTCAAAATCAAGTCAGCACCCAACGCTCGGATCATCTGCTGACGCTCACGACTCATTCCTGCAGACATCACGATGGTCACACCGATCCCGCGCACTGCCCCGATCATTGCCAGAGCAATTCCCATGTTTCCGCTCGTCGCCTCAAGAATACGCATCCCCGGACGCAATGTCCTTCGCTCGATTGCACGAGTCACGAGAAACTCCGCGACACGATCTTTGACTGAGCCACTCGGGTTTTGCCCCTCGAGTTTGAGAAAAACACGTCGATGAGGAAAAAGTCTTTTCAGTGAAATGATGGGAGTATTTCCGATATTGTTAAGAAGCGTGTTCATTTTTTGAAAAAATTAAAAAAATCCCGGATCACTGCCGGGTGGAATTTCGTGATTGAATTTCAAAAAACTACACCCGACAAGCAGGTGCGCAACACACGAATGACGAGAAGACAAACGTCATCACTTGAAGTTTGCCCGTATTTTAAAATTTTTGCAAGAAAAACTCGTGCACCCGCGTCTCCCCCGCTATCTCCGGATGAAAACTCGCGCCGAGAAAATTCCCATCCCGCACGAGCACCGGCTCATTTTCAAATGTGGCCAACACTTCAGTCTCTCCCCCTTTTTCAAGGGGAGAGTTGGAGGGGGGTTTTGAGGGTGGTTTCAATCGCGGTGCCCGGATAAAAACGCCCCGCAGATCGGGAAATGTTTTTGATTTCAAAACGGTGGAAAAGGAGGCCTGCTGCGCCCCAAATCCGTTCCGCTGCACCGACCATCCGGCCCCAAACTTGGCGAGCAAAATCGCCCCGGCACACGTGCCAAATACTTTTAAATTGTCATTCTGAATCTGTCGGAGAATCTCGTCCCACATTTCAAATTTCTTGAGCAGTTTTTCCATCGTGGTCGACTCCCCACCGGGGAGGATCAGGTGCGTCAAGTCTTGGAAATCTTCCCGCGATCGAACGAGTACAAATTGTGTTCGAAGGTTGTGTAAAATCTTCGCGTGCTCTGTCACACTCCCCTGCAGTGCCAGGATTCCGACCTTCATCGTTCCGCAAATTTCTGGGAAAGTTCCGAGATTTCATCGCCGCGCATCGGGGTCCCCAGGCCGGCGGAAACTTTGGCCAAAATGTCGGGTTTGTCAAAATTCATCGTCGCCTGCACGATCGCACTGGCCCTTTTTTCCGGATGCTCGGAGGAGAAAATGCCTGAGCCGACAAAAACGCCCTCCGCCCCCAGCTGCATCATCATCGCGGCATCAGCCGGCGTAGCGATGCCTCCGGCGACAAACGTGACGACGGGGAGTCGGCGGTCTTTTTTGATCTCTTGAACGAGGGAGTCGGGCACGCGATATTCTTTTGCTTTTTCTTTCAAATTTTTATCAGACAGCTCCGCGATTTCCCGCTGAATTTGTTTCCAGTGGCGCACAGCCTCAACGATGTTGCCGGTACCCGCTTCGCCTTTGGTTCGGATCATCGCGGCTCCTTCTGAAATTCTTCGCAGTGCCTCACCCAGATTGCGCGCCCCACAGACAAACGGGAGTTTGAATGCTTTTTTCTCAATGTGAAATTCTTCGTCCGCGGGAGTGAGCACTTCGGATTCGTCGATAAAATCAATGTCGAGCGCTTCCAGGATCTGCGCTTCGACGAAATGTCCCACGCGCACCTTGGCCATGACTGGGATGGAAACTTTCTTTTTGATTGCCTGAATCATTGCCGGATCCGACGCCCGTGCCACGCCCCCGTCCTGACGAATCAGGGACGGAATCCGCTCCAAAGCCATCACAGCGACAGCTCCAGCATCTTCGGCAATCTGCGCCTGCTCGGCATTCATGACATCCATGATCACGCCGCCCTTGAGCATCTGCGCCAGACCGGATTTGAGTTCGAAAGTGTTTTTTTCTGCCATCAGGAGAAGGGGCTGCCACCGGCAGACGGCAGCAGTGTAGTCCGCCATGGAAAAATTTCAACTTCTCTCCTTTGAAATCCGAACCCGGGTTCTAGAATCCGGGTTCAAAAAATGAGATTCCAAATCAAGTTTGGAATGACAAGAGTACGGGACGCAGATCTGCGTCCCCTGCTTCTCTTCTTCTCACTTCAATGCTTCCCTGCTCCTCAACTTTTGAGCTTTTTCACTTTTTGACTTTTAAACTTCTCCTGTTTGTCATTTGTAATTTTTATTTGCTCTCCGCCATCGCGAGCTTTCCATCCCGCACCTCGACAAATACTGGGTCCTCCACCACGGTCATTTCCTGCACTTGTTCGGAACTCTCCAGCGCGTACAGACTGGTCGGGATCGTCAGCGCGATGTCCCATTTTTCGAGTTCCTTCTGGATCTGCTGTCGGTCATTTTTGAGTTCTTCCAGGACAAAACCACGCGTCGCCAGAGAGTTGAGCAGCATCAAATACCAGAATCCCAAAATCACCACGAGCAACAGTCCCGCCCGCAAAATCCATCCAAAAGAACGTTTGAGCGCACGCGTATTTTCGCCGGATCGCGCGGCGGCTGTGGAGGCAGGAGACGCAAAAGACACACTGTTCATATTTTTTCGAGAATGCGAAACCGCGCACTGCGGCTCCGAGGATTGCGAAGAATTTCTGCCGAAGTGGGCTTGATGGGCTTGCTGGTGAGCAAACGGAAATCTGGATCTCGCACCACGGTGTGCAGGGATCGCTCCGTCGGCTCGGTCACGGGGGTACCCATCGCGGCAAAGCACCGTTTGACGATACGATCCTCCAGCGAGTGATACGCGATGACCCCAATCCGGTCTCCAGACTTCAAAACTTCAAGCGCTTTGGTCAGTGTATTTTGAAGCACGGTCAGCTCATCATTGACCACGATCCGCAACGCCTGGAAGACACGCACCAGCGTTTTTTTGCGCTGATGGGGAGGAGTGATGTCCTCCAGGAGTTTTCGCAGATCGGACGTGGTCTGAAAGGGGGTTTCTTTTCGGGTCTGAATAATTTTGCGAGCAATGGCATGGGCACGGCGTTCTTCGCCGTAGAGTTTGAAAATTTCCCCCAACCGTTTTTGGGAAGCTGTATTGAGCAAATGTGCAGCCGCTCCCTCCTGTGAGTCATCGAAAGAAAGCGACAGTGGGCCTTCGGATTCAAATGAAAATCCCTTGGTTGGATCATCCACCTGATTGGAGCAGAGCCCCAAATCGAGTAAAATCACAAGCGGTCGATCAATCCGCATTTTTTCAAGGAGTTCTCGCACCTGCAAAAAACTGCTGTGGTGGAGTTCGATTTTTTTATCCCATTTTTGCAAACGTTTGCGTGCAAACGCCAAATGCTGTGAATCCAGATCGCAGGCAACGTATCGAGTAATTTGGGGAACGTGTTCGAGAATAGATTCGGCGTGGCCCCCGAGTCCCAACGTCCCATCAAAAACCGTGTGCACTTCGTCAAAAAAAAGCAATGCCAGCACTTCCTCTTTGAGCACCGGTTCGTGAAAAAGTTCGGATTTCATGCTCGAGTAATTTTTGAGGAAATGTGCAAAAATATTGCACAGACGCAAAACAAAAAAATCGTAGAACAAAAATTTTATTCTGACAAGCAATTAACTCGTTTTTTCATTGACCTCTCAAAGTTTGTGTTTTGTTTTTTTGTTCAGGCCTTGAGTGCAAATTGTTTTCAACAGTTTTTCCAAATCTTTTTCACATTTTTCCTCAAAAGCGAGACCGTATCTATCAGATTTCATTTTGTTTTTTGGGAAAGCTGCTAGTATGCCGCTCGATGTGGATGGCCCTTTTGAAAACCGGTCTTTTGGCAACACTGCCACTGGTAGAGCAGCGTCTCGCCATTCCGATGGGGTATTTTGCGTTTGGCCTCTCCATCTGGACCGCGACCGGCGTGGCGATTTTGTTTAACACGGTCTCCGTGGCAATCGTCCTCTGGCTCTGGCCCAAAATTGCAGCGCTCTGCGCTCGACATTTGCCTTTCTTTGATCGCATTCTTCAGAAAATTTTTGCCCGCACAAGAGCAAAAAATTCTCGAAAGATGAAAATTTGGGGGGCAATTTTTTTGATCTTTTTTGTAGCCGTCCCCCTGCCGGGCAGTGGCGGCTGGAGTGGCAGTCTGGTGGCGTGGCTCTTTGGCGTCCCGTACTGGCAGGCCATGAGACTCATCGCCCTGGGACTCGTGATCGGCGGAATCGTCGTGGCAGGGCTGACCGTGGGGGTGGACGGGATTTTGAATCTCTTCAGCGAAGTCGAACAGGTGGTGACACCGTAAAATTCCAGATTTCAGAGGCGGAGGTCTTAGGCAATTCTTGAATGCCTGGGAAATATTCGACGGCGTTGCCAAAAAAATTTTGCAACTCCTCGAGAGAAAATATCGGCGGCTGCCCTGTCCGATTGGCGCTGGTGGCCGTGATCGGAAATTCAATTGCTCGGGCGACTTCCGGCACCGTGCACACACGAAACGCCACCGCATCCTCCGGCCAAAAATCAGAACGAGGCAGTTTGGTCGTGGGGCGAAAGATCGCCGTACGCGGTTTTTTGGTAAAGAAATCTGCTGGAAAATCTGCTGGAATCTCGGCAAATAATCGCAACATCTCAAAATCCCGCACCATCAGAGAAAATTTCTGCTCAGGCGTTCTCCGTTTGAGATCAGAAAGTACCGGAAGTGTCGCAGCATCATCGGCCCGAACGCCGAGTCCAAAACTGGTGTCCGTGGGGTACGCGGTGATTTTACCGGGAGCAAACATCGAGATCAGCGTAGCAAAAAAATTTGACCTGCCCAGTCTTTTTCCTACAATCTACCCGCTCTTCGCACGTGTCGTATAATGGCTATTACCCCAGCCTTCCAAGCTGGTGATACGGGTTCGATTCCCGTCACGTGCTCCAGAAAAAACGCGAGTGCCCTTGTGGCAGTCGTGTTTTTTCTTTGAAAATGTGAAGAGAACCCGAGAGCATGCTCCGGGTTCGATATGAGGAGCAAAGAAAAGAAAGCGATCTTTGATCATTTTCTTTTCGTGCGACGAAATCACGACTGAGCGAAGCGAAGGAGTATTCCCGTCACGGGCTTAAGTTGACAAATCCACAAAAATAATTTACAAAACCTCCGTTCCAAAAAGGAAAATTCCGGTTTTCCCTTTCTGGAGAAAGGTATTGTTGTTTTACATTTTACAAATTTAAATTAAAGAAAGAGAGGTTTTTATGAAACGAAAATTCATGTTGTTTCTTGTGATTCCCGTAATTTTAACCGCTGCGGGAATTGGGTCCTGGCTCATACCAGAATCTTAGTTCTTAGCCGAACTGTGGTACCTGGGAAAAGCTTTGGCAATACTGCTTGGAGTGTCTCTGCTCCTCTGGGGCCTCATTCTTCTGCTTGCTACTTTGCAAAAAGAAGATCGGTTTTTCATTCTTTGGGAGATTCGATCCGGGGTTGTTCTTTGGAAAAAAATCCGAGCCCCAAGATGGTGGCCAAAGGAATTACAAGAAAATTTTTAAGAAACAACAATCATCCCAAGCTGGACTTCTGCGGAAGTTCAGCTTTTTTTTCGTGTAATTGTACTTTCAGCTTCCCCTGCAGCTCCACACTCCGCGCGTACACCTGCTCGTACGTTTTTCCAGAAATTAAAAAAACCAGCACCGGTCGATGCCCGGATTTTGCCTGGCCAACGCTCTCTCCCGGCTTTGCCTGTGCCCGGATGTACGAGATGTCTGGGTCGTGCTGAACGGTGTCCCACCCACTGACCGAGTGAAAAATGCCATCGCGATCGGGGAAAATTTCCATCAGCGAGACAAACTTTCGTCGACGTCCTCGCGCGGAAATTTTGCGATTGAGCGTGGCCTGGATAAAAAGCTTGGACACGTCAATGCCGTATGCCTCACGGTACATCGTGGGTCGGTACCCACCCACTCGACCATTGATTTCCACAATTTTGAGATCGCCGGTCTCTGTGAGCAAAAATTCAGAATGAAACGCGGCATTTTTCATCCCCAAGACATGAATCGCCGTGGAAGTGACATCGTGAATTTTGCGGACCAGTGTCGCCGGATGTTTGGACGGCAAAATGCGAAACGCAAGAAAGGTATCGTCTCGCCCCAAGTCCTGCGCCGAATAAATGTCTGCCACTGACGGCGCATGCCAGATGTCGTGTGATCCCATGAGAGAAAGAACCGCCAGCTGCTGGCCAGTAACCGTTTTTTCCACGAGAAATGTTTTGTGGGGATCGGGATAATGAAACTGCAGATTGAAAAACGAAAACGCATCGTACAGTCCCGGATCGAGATCTAAGTTTTTTCGATCCAGCTGCGCAAATGCGGCATGCAGTTCTGATTCAGAGCGCACGCGCGTGACAAACTGACTTTTGACCCCAGAGATGGCCTTGAGATACACATCACCACCCAGAGCACGAAACGCCCGCAGGGTGGCCTTTTCACTTTTGACAATCCGGTTCGGGATATTTTCACGGAGGAAGTTGAAGGCATGCCGCTGCATGACTTTGTTGCGGGCACAGCAAGCACTGTACAACGAGGGTGCTGGAATTCCCAGTTTGGTCGCCAAAAACGAGCGCTGCACCACGAAGTCATCGTAGTTGGTCACGACCGATTTGATGAGAAATCGCTTCCTCACTTGAGTACAAAATGTATCCACTTTTTCTGTGTCGTGCAGGGGGAGATGAAAAATTTCCGCGAAAAGTCCTTCGGGCACTGTCGGAGAATTTTCCGTGACAAGCAGGGGGGCAAACCCGAGCTCTCGTGCGGCCAGGATGGCTTCCTTTTTAAACTTGAATCCGACGAAGATGATGGCTTTGGCGCGTTCGTTCATTCTGGGAGAAAAACAGAACCGCTCGATTGTACGATTTTTTAGGAAAAGAAAAATCTTTTTTAGCCGAGCCACTGCTCTTTGAACATTTGAAATTTCTCCTCCACAATCGACTCGCGCATCTGTCGCACAAATCGCTGGATAAAGTGGACATTGTGGTGTGTCGCCAGTCGGATCGCCAAATATTCTCCCGCCCGGAAGAGATAGTGGACGTACGCCCGGGTGAAATTTTGGCAGACCTCGCAATCACAATCCGGGTCGATGGGAGCCGTGTCTTCACGAAATTCGGCATTGGTGATGCGGAGCCTGTGGTCCGGACTGTTGGAGCAAAACAAAAGACCGTGTCGTGCATTCCGCGTGGGCGTCACGCAATCGAACGTGTCGATCCCCTGCTCCACGCCGAGAATCAGATCGTCTAGATCGCCGATCCCCAGGAGATGTACAGGTTTTTCTGAGGAAAGTCGGTCCATCGCGTGGGAAATAACGTCAAACATTTCTGTTTTATTCTTGCCCAAACTGCCGCCGATGCAGATGCCCGGCGTTCCTGAGCGCTGGACGAAGTCGAGGGAAATGTCCCGCAGATCTGGATACACGCCACCCTGAATGATCCCAAAAAGCGCCTGGTCGGATTTTAATGTGCGGTGCTCGGCGATACACCGATCCAGCCACCGATGCGTGCGCTCCATCGACTGACGGGTGTAGTGTTTGTCCACATGAGACGGCGTGCACTCGTCAAATGCTGCGATCATGTCTGCTCCCAGTTTGTGTTGGATTTGAATCGAAGATTCCGGCGAGAGAAATCGCTCGTCGCCATTGAGGTACGAGTGAAATCGAACCCCTTCTTCGGTGATGTCCAAAACACGTTTTTTGGCATGCCGTCGCTCGCGCCCTTTGATTTCATCAGCCACCGTCCCGTGTCCCATTGAAAAAACTTGAAATCCCCCGGAATCCGTAAACATCGGTCCATCCCACTGCATGAATGCGTGCAATCCTCCGAGCTTGGCAATCAGATCCTCCCCGGGACTCAGATGCAAATGGTACGTGTTGGCGAGCACGCATCCAACCCCAATTTTTTTGAGATCAAAAGGAGTCAGGGTCTTGACCGTCGCTTTGGTCCCCACAGTCATCAGACAGGGGGTCTGCAGATCGCCGTGTGCCGTGTGGATCGTCCCCGCTCGGGCACGGGAGTGCGAATCTTTTTTTTGAATCGAGAAAAAATCAGGCATTTTTTTTGAAAAGCTGCGACAGGTACAAAAATGGTGTATCAAATGCCGCCACTGCGAGCTTGAAAATGTACGCGAAGAGAATCACTTCGGGCACCACCTCCCAGGCGAAAATGCCAAACGCTGCCGCGATGGAGCTAAACACAATCGTATCCACCAGCTGTGAGAGCCAGGTCGAGGCGTTGTTGCGCAGCCAGAGCAGCTTTTTGCCCGTCAAGCGGTGAATCCGATCGTACACGTGCACATCCAGTGTATTTGAGAGGAGAAATGCGGACAAACTCGCCACCACGATCCCCCACGCCGGAGTAAAAATAGTCGCGAGTGCCGCCTGTATTTCTGTCGCTCCTGAAAGAGCGGTCGCCGGAGCAATCGCGAGATAAAACTGCGAAACAATCAGGTAGAGCGCGAGCGCCAGAAACCCCACGCCCACCCCCCGGAGCGCAGCTTTTTTTCCGTAGTGCTCCGCGAGCAAATCTGTCGTGAGGAAGATGCAGCCATACAGCACATTCCCACCGTACGTCGTCAGGCCAAAAATTTCAAAGGGTTTGAGCACAAAAATATTCATCAAAATCGCCAGCGCCGCAATCAGAGCGTACTGGTACGACTTCCCCAGACGAAATGCCCCCAGGCTCAGCGACGCGAGCGTGAAAAATAAACCGACAAAAAGAAGCTCATTCATCGCGTGCACGGTACTGATTTTTGCGGAAAAGGCAACGCCTCCTCTGTCTCAGAGAGAATTCACCCAAGAAGCCACTTCTTTTTCTGCTTCAACGCGTCGGCCGCGGCGGCGGTTTGGGCTTCTTTTTTGGAGCCGCCAGTGCCCTGTCCCACCGGTTCATTGTCCAGAAACGCCCCCATCACAAAACTTTTTTCGTGATCTTTTCCCGTTTCTGATAAAACCCGGTACTCAGGAGTAATACCGCGCTCGCCCTGTGCAAGCTCTTGAAACTCAGACTTCGCATCTCGGAAGGACCCAGAAGCAACAATTTCGTCGAGATCTTGCAGGACGTGTGCCTCAATAAATTCGGTTGCTTTTTTCAATCCATTGGTGAGAAAAATCGCGCCAATCACCGCCTCGGTCAAATTGGCAAGCAAATAGGTTTTTTCCGCCCCGCCCGAACGCGCTTCTCCGTGCGAGAGAATCAGGTGTTTTCCAAACCCCAATCGTCGGGATACCTGTGCCAGATGATCGCCACAAACCAACGCTGAACGGTAGTCAGTAAGAACGCCCTCGGGCTCTTGATCAAATTTTTTGTACAGAAATTCAGTCGTCACCATCTCCAAGACCGCATCGCCGAGAAACTCTAGTCGCTCATTGTGCCGCTTGAGTCCAGTGTCTTCATTGACCGCAGAACGATGGGTAAACGCTTCTTGAAAAATCGGTTCCTCTGCTGGACGCATCTGAATTCCGAGATCGGCAAACAGCTGTTTCATGCGTCTTCTTTTGAGCGAGAGGAGTCCAGTCCCACATTCTTGCGAAAAGAGTCGAGCACGGCATTGACAAATCCGGCCGACTTGTCCTCTCCAAACGTTTTGGAAAGTTCTACGTACTCATTGATGACCACGATCGGTGGCGTGTCGAGAAATTTCATTTCCGTCAGTCCGAGAATCAAAATCGCCCGATTGATCGGCGCAATTTTTTCAAACGGAAACTCGGGAGCATAGGCGCGAATAATCAATCGTACTTTTTGAAGATTTTCCGCCGCGGTTTCCAAAAGGGTTTTGGCAAAATCATCTTTCTTTTTTTCAGCCACTTCCTGCAAAACATGTCGAAGCGAATCCTTGATCGAAACCTTCTGGTCTCGAGCCAGGTACGCAAAAAGTGCCTCAAGTGCCATCATGCGACTCTGTCGGCGAGCTTCTTTTTTATCGGTCATGAACGGGGAAAGAATACGAACTTCCACGGAAAATGGCAAATTCTACGCCTCAATTTCCTGACGTGGCGCGGATTTTTTGGAGGGGTCCATCACTCGTTTGTCTCCGTACCACCCACATTCCTTGCAGACAAAGTGTCGGCGTTTTTTGGCGCCGCATTTTTTGCAATCGTCCAGCACCAACTGGTTTTGAATTTTCTTTCGTTTCGCACGCACAAATGCGCCGTGACGACTGCCAGTCGAGGAAGGACACTGTTTTTTGGAGGGGACGGGTTTTTTGGACATGAGAGAAGGGGCTTATTCCTTGGAGGAAGCTTTTTCCATCTGTTTCTTGAAACGTTCCACTCGACCAGAGGTATCCACCAGTTTTTGCTTGCCCGTAAAAAAGGGATGGCTTGCACTCGAGACATCCAGACGGATGACGAAGTACTCGGTCCCATCAACGGTTTCTTTTTCTTCAGAAGTCACCGTAGACCAGGCGCGAAAATCCACACCGGCTCCGGCGTCTCGGAAAATTACAGGGTGGGTCTGCGGATGGATATCTTTTTTCATGAGGGGGAAAAGTCGGGCGAAGTGTAGTTTTTTTGCGAGGGTTGTCAAATTTTTTTGGAAAGGAAAAAAGCGGATTTCTCCGCTTCTCTCCCGATATTTTTTAACCCCACAACTATGGATCTATCGTCTGCGCGCTGAAAGCGCCATGATGCCAAAGCCGACCACTGCCAGCCCGACAAAAATACCGGCCGGTCCCGTCCGAGGCAGGATGGGAGCCGACGCGTGCGTGCCTTCTTCCGAAAGCGTTTCTGGTGCTTCTGCGGTTTGCCCTTCTTCCGAAGGGGTGAGCTCCCCTTCTGCATTTCCCTCTCCCGGAAAAACATTGGGGGCAGGAGCGAGTTCATTTTTTTCTTCCCAGAGCATCGCGCGAAGATCTTTCATCGCCGTGAGAAAACTGAGTCGTGTTTCTTCTTCGACCACTTCTTCCTCGCCCTGACGATAATTACTCGTCGCATTGATTCGGTCGAGTCGTTTGCGCGTCTCGCCAGAAATCCCCTCCGTGTCGAAGGTTTTCATCTGCGCTCGTGAGTCCGTAAAACGAAAGTATCCAGGACGCGCAGCATAATCTTTGTCCGCTGACTGCATCCAGAGAGACCAAATATCCTCTTCGCTGTCAATTTTGACACAGCCACTCAGATCGGCATTGGGGACATACCCGGAGTCACATTCCAGGCGACAGTCGGGGATATTCCCGTAGTGTCCGTGCGCCACGTATCGCTCCGGGCAGCGGGAAAACGTCTCACGAATGAGCGCGACCGCATTGGCCGAACTCACCGGAAAGTCACAGTATCCCTCGACCACGACACAATAATCGTCTGCCGTCACTGTCCAGTTGCCGCTGCTGTATCGGGCGAGCCAGATTTTGGAAAAGTTGGCGTAGCTTACCGGCAATACCACGTGCGCCTCTGGGGAATAGGTAAACACTTCATTCATCCCGCCCCAACTGTAGGAGTCGAGCACGGAAAACTGACTTTTGGTAAAGTCAATCGAGGTCGGCCAAGAAATATTGTCAGTGTCGGGAACGCGTGACTTTTTGGGAGTTTCGAGCAGTCCATCCCACCAGTCTTTGGTTTCGCTTGCCTCAAAGGTTCGTTGGCTACTGATGTTTGTCCCTCCGTACATCATCAGGCGGGGAAATCCTCCCCCACGCTCATCGCCAATGGTCACCGACCCATTTCCTTCGATCGTGCCGGAAACCGTTCCCGAGGTCGCACCCAAATCTGACGGATAGGTCAAATCTGTCAACCGCACTCCTCCCGAAGAAAAATAGAGATCTTCTTCGACCGGCTGCGGCAAATCCACGATTGCAAAAGCAATACTTGGTAAAAAGAAGCACAAAGTCACCAGGGCCGAAAGTCGGTATTTCATGGGAACAAGAAAGATGAGGGGGTCGGGAACAGTGTAGTCAATTTTTTTGCTCTTGGGCAACTTTTTTGATCAATTTTTTATGGATAAAAATTTTATTCATTTTCTTTTCATATTTCCGGAGAGTGATCGAAAAAGTTCGCATCTGACACGATCCTTTTGTACAATACTGTCGTGAAAATTCTTGCGATCCTGATTTTATGCACTTTGATTCTGCCTCTTGGAAGGGAGGCAAAAGCCGCGCCACCGCTCCTTTCTTGTCCGGAAGAGCGACTGATTCCCCCGAAAAGGTTGCAAAACGAATCTGGAGACCTCAGCTGTGGGGTCCAAAACTTTTCAGAACTTTCTGCCGGGTGGCTCGTAGCGGAGTCTGATTTTTTTACCGAACATTCCCTGCAGCCTGCCTTTGCTGACGAGGTCAGTTCGGCCGAATTTTTGTCGATGAATCTCACTTTTGATCTCCGGCAGCACGAACGCTGTCTGGCCGAAATCTGTAAAAAAATCGAAGACGCCTGTAAAACCGTCAAGACACAACGAGAAGCCACCGAGCAGTTTCAAAAATGCCGAAGCAATGCCGACCTCCTCCTGCTGATGCAACGGCAAAAGGCACAGACGGTCCTGGCCGAAAACATTGCCCGAAAAAATCGGACCCTCGTCCAAGAAACTTTTTTGGGAATCGAGGTCCGCAGCCGAAATTATTTCCTGCCAAAATTGTTGCAATTGATCGATGAATTTGATCGCTTTTCCAAAAAAGTCACGCTGTTTCTCGCCAACCCCCTCTAAAAGATTTTTGCAAAAGAGCCTCCCAAAAAGCGTTCTGATTTTTTCCACAATTTTCGTTGACTTTCCTCGGGGAAAACCGTAGGTTCCCTTCCGGTTCTTTGCCCCAAAAATTATGCACAAATTGCTCACAGACCTCGGCTCCAACGTCGCCATCATTGGGACTCAATGGGGAGATGAGGGCAAGGGAAAGTTGGTTGATGCCATCAGCGGTAATTTTGATGTTGTGTGCCGTTTTTCTGGAGGAGCCAATGCCGGACATACGATCGTCGTGGACGGAACCCAGTTTATTTTTCATCTGCTTCCCTCTGGGATGTTGCATCCCCAAACAATCGGCGTTGTCGGAAATGGCACGGTCGTGGAGCTCCCAGCACTGATGAAAGAAATTGAGGATTTAAACAAATCCGGCCTCACGGATGTCGGCAATCGAATCAAGATCTCCCTCCGGGCACATATTCTGATGGGCTATCATAAAAAAATTGATGCCGAACTCGAGCGGAGAAAAGGCGATCAAAAAATTGGGACCACGGGGCGGGGCATTGGCCCGGCCTACACAGACAAAATTTCTCGGATGGGCATTCGTTGCGAGGATTTATTGGATCGGGATCTTCTGAAAGAAAAGATCGAACGCAATTGTGCGTTTCACGGAAAAAATCTCGGCATTTCCCTGGACCCACAGGAGGAAATCGAGGCGCTGGAATCGGTCCGCGAACAGGTCAAACCGCTCCTGTGTGACAGCCGCAAATTTTTGTACGACCAGATGCAAGCCGGAAAGAAGATTCTCTTTGAAGGAGCTCAGGGACATCAGCTGGATGTCGATCACGGAACCTATCCGTTTGTCACCAGCTCCCCTGTTTCGACCGGAGGAATCTGTACGGGGCTGGGCGTTCCGCCGCAGAAAATTACCGGCGTGATTGGCATCGCCAAGGCCTACTGCACTCGCGTGGGGTCGGGTCCTTTTCCAAGCGAACTCGATAATGAGTTGGGAGAGCAAATTCGTAAACAGGGCGCTGAATTTGGAGCGACCACTGGTCGACCACGGAGATGCGGATGGTTTGATGCCGTCGCCACCCGAACTTCCCTGCAAACCGCCGGTGTGGATGCGATCAATCTGACGAAGCTCGATGTATTGTCCGGTCTCAAAGAATTGAAGGTGGTGACAAAATACACGCTTGATGGGCGTGAACTTTTTGTCGTGCCGACCACACGAAAGGCAAATGAAAAACTCGAAAAAGAAATGCAGACGTTTCCCGGTTGGGACGAACCACTCTCGGGAATCCATCGCTTCGAAGATCTCCCCGAAAACGCCAAACAGTATGTGCTGGCGTTGGAGAAACTCGTCGGAGTGCCTATCCGAGCGATCGGAACGGGGCCCGATCGAAACGATTTGTTGTTTCGGGAGTAAAGCTGGCCTGAAATCGATTTTTTCTTTCTTTTTTCTTTTCCCAAAAAATGGACAAAACAAAAGTGTGGGATGCCGTCCTCGAACGCATGAGCGAAAAAATCTCGCGCATGGAATTTCACACATGGTTTAAAAAAGTCCAGATCGTCGAAATCTCCGGAGCCGCGCTTGTGCTGGGATGTCCCACCGAGATGAATAAAAACTGGCTCGAGTCAAAGTACCATGGATTGATTTTGTCCAATCTCAAAAGCGTCCTTCCCGAAATTGAACGGCTGTACTTCAAGGTCGACCTCAGTCTCGCTGACCGTCCAGATGAAAAAAAAGCACCCAAAGCGTTTGCCGAACAACGAGCCCCTCGCAAACTTCCAAACCAGCCGGATGCACGGATCGAACCGGGACTCGACACGCGCATCACTCAGGCAAAATTTACCCTCAAAAACTTTATCGTGGGAGAAGAAACCAAGTTTGCCCACGCAGCCTGTGAAGCCGTGGTGGGAACCAAACTCAATGAAAAGAAAAAATACAACCCACTTTTTTTGTACGGGGGCGTGGGCTTGGGAAAAACGCACCTTCTCCAGGGCATCGCCAATGAGATGCGCGCAAAATATCCAAACGCAAAAGTTTTGTACATCACGGCTGAGCGGTTTATGAACGAAATCGTCGACGCGATCAAAACACGAAAGGCCGATGAAATGCGCAAAAAATATCGCCGCGTGGATGCGTTTTTGCTCGACGATGTGCAGTTTTTTGAGGGGAAAGAGAAAACGCAGGAAGAGCTGTTTAACACGTTCAATGATCTCTACGAATTTAACCGACAGATTGTATTTTCTGCTGATCGTCCTCCGTCAGAACTGACCGGAATCTCTGATCGCCTGCGAAGTCGGATGGGGTGGGGGCTTCTGGCAGATCTGCAGATGCCAAACTTTGAAACGCGACTCGCGATCGTCCAGTCCAAAGCCCAAGAACAGCAACTCATTCTTCCTCCCGATGTGCAAGAATTTATTGCGACGAATGTCCGAAGTAATCTGCGCGAGGTGGAGAATATTCTGAATCAGATCGGCGCCGAATGTGACATCAGCGGGGTCTCTCCCACGGTGCAGACGGTGGGAAAAATTCTCCGAAAAATCAATCCTGAGCGCGCAATCGAAATCACGAGCGACGGAAAGTCCGCGCTTGCTCGCAGCACCGATGACGTAATTACGGCGGTGGGAGAGTACTTTCAGACGCCGGCGACCGATTTGCTGGGCGCTTCGCGAAAGAAGGAAATCGTGTATCCACGACAGATCGCGTGGCTGCTGTGCAAAGATGTCCTACGAATGAGCTACGAGGCCATTGGCGAAGATTTCGGCGGCAAAAACCACACCACCATCATGCACGGGGTACGAAAAATGCGCGATCTCGCCCGCAAAGACTCCCCCACCGCTCGGCATCTCCACGCGCTCAAGATGGACCTGGGGGCAAAATAAGCCCACAGCAAATCCCTTGACTTTTTTCTAAACCTTTTTAGAGTGGAACAGATTTATATTTCTTAATTTTTTAAAATATGTCTTTTACCCAAGAAGAACTTGATGCCATGTCTGAGCAAGAGTTTGAAAATATCGGAGAAGCTGCTTCCGATGATGATTTTGAAGATGAAGAAGCAACGACCCCAACCAAAGATGCCACCGAAAAAGTGATCGAAAAGTAATTTCTTCAAATCTTTTTTTGCTTTTCAAGGGCCATCCTCACTGGGTGGCTTTTTTATTGCTTCTTTTTCTTGGGTTTTGAACGTTTCTTCTCCTTTTTGGGCGGAACTTTTTTTCAGCGCGAAGCAATTTCACTTCATCGAGTAAATGCTCATACCAATTGACCGATAGTTTTTCGAGTTTCAATTTCAAGGCATTGGCTGTCACCACCCACTGGCGACGGGACGTTTTGACAAGAGAAAAAACCTGCGTCGGGGAGAAGTGTTTGCCCATTCTCAAAACAACTTCGTAGGATTTGTGAGACGTGCGATGAATTTTGACCCCCTCCAGATTGGCATCCCGCAGGTGCATCTTGAGCGCGATTATTTTGCACAAATTCTCGACAGGATGGGGCAAATGCCCGTAGTCTTGGCGGAGTTCATATTTGAGATCTTCTAAGTGCTCAAAGCTGTCAGCTGCCGCCAGCTCCTGGTACACCTGAATTTTCTCATTTTCATGGGGGATAAATTCCACCGGGATGTACGCCGACAGGGGAATCTCCACGGTAATATTTTCTTCTTCTTCGAGAGCGGAAGAGGTTTCGCCAGATTTCATTTCCTCGACCGTCTTGGCGAGCATTCGCATGAAGTGGGAGACGCCAACATTTTTGATTGTGCCGGATTGCGAAACACCAAGGACTTCCCCTGCACCGCGAATTTCGAGATCCCGCATCGCAATCTGAAATCCCGCACCCAGCTCACTGGCCTCGACGATCGCCCGCAGCCGTTTTTTGGCTTCGAGATCCAATTTCTGACCCTGGTAGAGAAAAAAAGCGTATGCCTGTGTCCGCGATCGGCCCACGCGTCCACGAAGCTGATACAATTGTGAGAGCCCAAATTTTTCGGCACGGTTGACGATCAGCGTGTTGGCATTGGGCAGGTCGATTCCATTTTCGATGATGGTGGAGGCAATCAATACATCTCCTTTTCCCTGTTTAAACGCGCGCACTTTTTGTTCCAGGTCTTCGGGCTTGAGCTGTCCGTGCGCCACGATAAATTCGGCCTCTGGGATCAGAGAACGAAGCTGCTGTGCTTGGCCTTCGATTGTGCGGACTTCATTGTGGAGAAAATACACTTGTCCTCCGCGTTTTTTTTCCAGCAAAATCCGTTCACGGATAAGATTTAAATTATATTTTCGCACCTCGGTCACCACAGGGAGCCGTCCCGGCGGTGGTGTCGTGATGGTGGAAATATCTTTGAGTTTATTAAGCGCAAAATTGAGCGTGCGCGGGATCGGGGTCGCCGTCATCGTCAGCACATCGACTCCTGTGCGAATTTTTTTGAGTTTTTCTTTTTGCTTTACTCCAAATCGCTGCTCCTCATCGATGACCAACAAACCGATATTTTTGAACGCAATGTCCTCGGAGAGAATGCGATGGGTTCCAATGACAATGTCCACCGTCCCGGTCTCGAGTCCTCGAAGGATTTTTTTCTGTTCAGATGCGGATTGAAAGCGGGAGAGCAGCTCCACTCGCACGCCGTATTCTTTATCAGCGATGCGTTTTTTGAAGGACTGAAAATGCTGTTCTGCGAGAATGGTAATCGGCGCCAAAATTGCCGCCTGCATCCCGGAGCGAAATGCCTTAAAAGCAGCTCGCATCGCGATTTCGGTTTTTCCAAATCCCACATCCCCACAGATCAGGCGATCCATTGGGCGATGGTCCTCCATGTCGCGCGAAACATCTTGCCATGCCGAATCCTGCCCCGGCGTGAGTTCGTAGGGAAATCCCGCACAAAAGTCCTCGAGCATTTCATCATTTTCGACAAATTTTTTGCCTTCGGAGAGCTCTCGCGCGGCGTACAGTTTGAGCAAATCCTTGGCAATTTTTTCGGCTTCTTTTTTGAGTTTTTCCTGGCTGCGCTTCCATTCACTCGCCCCCAGACGGGTGAGTTTTGGCAAATCATCTCCGATGAATTTGGTAATCTTTTCCGCCGATTCCACGGGAACGAAGAGTTTGTCATTTTCCGCGTAGCCAAGCTTGAGATATTCACGGGTCCCAAAGTCTTCCCCCAAATCGCGGCGTACGATGCCCTCGAAGATGGCCAGTCCGTGATCGGCATGCACGACCCCATCTCCCGGCTTGAGCGCGTTCATCAATTCGAAATTCATCCCGGAGACCGCTTTTTTTTGGCGAGACGTTCGGTAAAATTGAAAGATCTCTCGATCCGTGAGAAAGGCAATTTTGCGTTCGTTGTTTTGAAATGAATGGGGCGTAAAATCGGATTGTTCGAGCGAAACAATTTTGACAGTGGAGGGAGTTTTTTCGTGCAAATCCTCTGTAAACATGATTTCGTTTTCGCGGAAAATTTTCTCCAGTTCGGCAAATTTTTTGGTCGCGATCACAATTTCAAATTCGCGACGAAAACGTTCTTTGATGTCTACAACAAAATCCGGGATGGTATAAAATGGCAGAACCGAGAAAAAATTGAGGTGAAAAAAATTCTCCTGTTCTTGGGGGAAACTGGTAAATTTGACTCGCGGCATCTGGACATTTGGTTCGATGTCCGCATCCAGATCATCCGAGAGGAAAAAGGTGTCGCCATTAAAATCGGAAAACGTTTCAAAAAAACCTGCCTTTCCCGCCGGAAACCGCGAAGGAAGGACCGAAACGGTTTTGGTAGAAGCAACGACCGATCCGTCTGTCTGATCGATAAAATGGAGTTGCTCAATCTCATCTCCAAAAAACTCCACTCGGAGACAGTGCTCGTGATTGGCCGGAAAAAGAAAGAGATTCTCTCCCCGCCGAACAAATTCCCCGGGAGATAAGTGTTGCTCCTCTGCGGGAGAATATCCCTCGGATTCCAGTACAGAAAACAGATCAAAAATCTGAATGCTTTTGCCTTTTTGCAGCGAAATCGCGTGCTCAGACAAGATCGACTGAGAGGGAAATGCCTGCCCCTGGGTGGCCGCAAAGTCTTCAAACAACAGGAGGCTGGGAGAGTCTTTGCGAAAAGAGTGATGAATCTGATACAACTGCCGCGGAGAAATTTCTGCCGGAATAACAAAAATCTCACCGTCAAAAAACTGCCCAGCCGCCGCCGCGATGGAATCTGCTCGCTCATCGGTACTCGCCCAGGCAACATTCCGAAAAGGGGTCTGCTGCAAAATCTCAGTAATCAAAAAACTTTTGGCTGCGGCATTGGCCACATTGACCAACGTCAAAGATCCCGTTTTTTCGAGAACGGACAAGGGCTCAGCGAGCGAGAGAGAAAACGGAAGGTTGCAGAGTTTCATCTGTGTCACATTCCAAAATCGTGAGCTGCCTCACGAAAAAGGTTCGGCACCAGTATCGGTATGCCCAAAATCTCAATCAAATTTGCGTGGAAAGAATACACGCGAAGAAGAAAAAAGCAAATTTTTTTACCAAAAAACTCGGCTCGTGGGGGGGCACGAACCGAGATTTCCAGTCTCCTTCGGAAAGAAGAAGCTCGAAACTCCTGCTACATTTTGAGCGGCATGATCAGATGGACAAAATCTTCGCCCTTGAGCGGCTTGATCACCGCAGGAGACATTTTTCCATCCAATTCGACGCGAATGGTTTCTTCGTTGGCCAGCGCTCCCAAAACATCGAGAACGTAGTCGGCGTTCAGCGCGATAATGTTTGAGCCTCCGTCGACCTTTGCCGCAATCGTACTCTGTTCTTCTCCAATTTCGGTTTTGTCTGTGGACACGGTCAGGGTCCCATCGCCCAAAAATTCCAGTTTCATGTGCTGATTATTCTGTTTGGCAAAAATAGAAACACGGCGAACACCGAGTTCAAACGCTTCTCGCGGCACTTCTGCGGTGGTGGAAGCATTTTTGGGGATGATCTGCTGGTAATCCGGGAACTGACCATCAATCAAGCGAGATACCAACTGTGTGTCCCCCACCTGAAAGAGAACCTGGTTTTCTCCCACCGTGATAGAAACGGTCTTCTCTCCAGAAGAAAGACGATCCGCCTCAAAAACCGAACGAACCGGAATCACGCAACTCGTTTTTTCCACAGAAGTCCCGAGTTTCAAAACTTTCTCAGACAGACGGTATGAGTCTGTCGCTGCCATTCGAAGTTCGGATTTTTCGGCGGCAAAATACACCCCCGCCAAAATCGGACGGGAAGAGTTTTCTTGAGCGGCAAAACCGACTTTGTGTACCGCAGAACGAAAATCCTTGCTGCTCAGATCCAGCGTAGTGCCTTTGTCCACGGTGGCGATAGAAGGAAATTCATCGGCAGCAATCCCTTTGATTTTCGTTTTAGAAGATTTGGTTTTTACCTCTAGTGTCGCCCCATCAGAAACCACCAGATCCACAGACTCCTCCGCGTCAAGCAGTGAGGCGTACGCCGTGAGAATTTTGGCCGGCACCGTCAGCGCTCCTTCATTTTTGACGGTGGCTTCACAAGAAGTTGCGATCGAAAGCTCCAAATTGGTCGCAAAAAAATGAACTTTTTTGTTTTCTGCTCGAATGAGAATGTTCCCGAGTACGGGGAGGGTATTGGTCCCCGACACAGCACGGGAAACAACTTTGAGACTCTCGAGCAACGAATCCTGGGAAATAGTAACTTTCATGGGAAAAATATATCGTTTAAATTTTCAGGCTTTTGGCCAGAGAAGTCAAAATTTTTCGTCTTCTCGGGGGGAAACATTGTCGAGATTTGACGAATCAAGTCAAGAAAATACAATGACGCTACCCTTTCTCCATGGAAAAACTTTTCCTTCTCTTTCTTTTCCTGCTCCTGTACGGATTCTTTTCTGGCGCAGAGACCGCCCTTTTTTCGCTGGGACCGGAAAAAATACAAGCCCTGCGAAACCGGGCCCGTACCAAAAAAGAAAAACTGCGTGTGGCCCGGCTGGAGCATTTGAAATCGGATGCCAATCGCCTGCTGATCATCATCCTGGTGGGAAACACCATCGTCAATGTCGCGGCTTCTTCGATGGCAACCATTATTGCTCTTCAGTTGGGAGAACAGTTTGGACTCAGTGCCAGCAGTAATTCCATTATCGGAATCGTCACCGGAGTGATGACCTTTCTCATTTTGATTTTTGGGGAATTTACCCCAAAAGCTATCGCGTACCAGTCTGCTCTTCGATTTTCATTGATTGCGGCCCCGGTGCTGAAATTCTTGGGGATTGTGCTCTGGCCCATCGTCACCCCAATCGCTCTTGTGTCGCGAAAGTTTTCGGGTAAAACGCGGCGCGCACATGGACTGAATGAGGATGAACTCAAAGCTGCCATCGAGCTGTCTGAACGAGAAGGACGCATCAAGCGACGAGAAAAAGAACTGTTTGAACGCGTACTGGAATTTGACGATCACACGGTGGAAACCATCATGACCCCTCGCAGTAAAATGTTTGCGCTCCCGGACAACCTGAGCACCCCCGAAGCACTCCAAAAAATTGCCAACGCCTCCTATTCGCGTATTCCGGTGTTTCACGGATCTGCAGACAACATTATCGGAGTGCTCAAAGTACAGTCGCTGGTGGAAGAATTTTTGAAACCAGATTTCCGAGAAAAAAATCTGGCAAATCTCTCGCTGCTCCCGCCCATGAAGGTCCCGCTCACGATGAAGATTGATACGCTGCTTCGAAAATTTCAGCAGGAAAAAATCCATCTCGCACTGGTCTTGGATGAACACGGAGCGCTGATTGGATTGATCACGCTGGAGGATGTGCTGGAAGAAATTTTTGGGGAATTTGAAGATGAAGCCGACCAGGAGGTCCCCTCCATACGACGCAACGGCCGAAGGAGTTTTGTGTGTGCTGCCGATACCGAGCTCGAGCAAATCGAAACGACTGTCAGACAGGAACTGGGCGAAAAACAGTGTCCCACCCGCTGGCCCTGGGCCGTACAGGAAGAAAACAATACCCTGTCCTATTTTTTGTTAGAACAATTTGAGCGATTTCCTCGCGAAGGAGAAATCCTCAGACAAGAGGAAGACGAACATCGGTTTTCTTTTCGGATACAAAAAACAGACGGGGAAAAGATCCGACAGGTAGAGCTCACGATTGATTAATTCTTGGTGGAGACGGAAGAGCGAAAAATCTTTTTCTCGTACTCCTGCAACATTTTCTTGAGAGTCACGGAATCAAAATCTTGAACATTATTTTTGTTCAAAAAGCGATGCAACATCTCAGCAAATGCCTTACTCGTGCGGGAAGCGAATGTTTTATCTTCGTGTAAATCCGAGAGTTTTGTCGTGGTGGAGACTGCGTCTGCCGCCACGATCATCCGCCACCAGAGGGAGATTTTTTCCGACACTTTTGCCGGAAGTTTTTCATCTTTTTTGGACGCGGGAAGTGTTTTTTCGAGAGCAGGAAATGCTGCTTTTCCGGCGGCATCCGACCCCAACGAAAACATGGATAGAATGGTCAAACTTGGCACATCTCGATCGAGCAGAAACGCGACAAATTCTACTTCTGCTGGTGAAAAGTGTTTGATCACCTGCGCCAGATGTCGATCAAATCCGCGGGCTTTTTTTTCATCGCGCTGCACCGCCGAAAGCCGCGCCTGTGCTGCTGCCAGCCGCTCCGAAATCTTCTCGTCGGAGATTTCGCTCCCCTCTGAGACATTGCCCATCAGGAGATCTTCGAGATTGCCCGCTTGTTCTTTGCTCATGAAAAAATACCGCCGCCAGTTTGACGGAGATCGGGAAACTTTTCAACTTTTACGGGAAAACTTATTTCACGTTCACAAAAATCTTTGGGTAGCGACGCCCATCGAACCGACGAATGGCTTTTTCGGAGAAATCAACTTTCCCTTCTTTGGTCGCAAACAGCGTAAAATCTTTTCCCTGTCCCACGTTTTCCCCTGCACGAAATTTGGTGCCTTTTTGCCGGATCAGTACTTCGCCGGACAAAACCACCTGACCGCCAAAACGCTTAACGCCGCGGCGCTTTGCATTTGAATCGCGTCCGTTTCGTGAACTGCCGCCGGCTTTCTTGTGTGCCATGGGGGAAAATGAGTGCGCGAGGATTGTAAGAAGACCGGCTGGTTTGTCAAATTTTTTTAGAAGGGCCAAAGGGTTCCTTTTTTTTCGTTTAACTGTTTTTTCTGCTCAGGAGAAAGCCGCTCTTGTTCTTTCTGTGGGGGTTCTTGAGAAACAAAGGACGTTCTTTGTTCTGTCCTTTCTTGGGCCTCTGTCTCGCTGAAGTATTTTTGAGCAAGTCTCTCTGTCGCTTCAGAAATTGCCTCTTTCACACGATTCTTTTGTCCCCGAATCACCCGCTCTCCTCTTTGAATGCGTTCTTCATTTTTTTCCGCAGCTTCGCGCTCAGAGGCGACCAAGTAGTCAAAGGCAATGTCAGCTCGCCAATCAAATTTTTCTGCCAAAAATTGTCGCACTTTTTTTCGAAGGGTCGATGGGTCTTCTCGATAATCATTGAGCCCAGAAGCTAGTGAGAAAAGATTTCCATTTTCAAAAACTTCCTTCCAACTCCAGTAGCGAGGCTGTTTAAATAACGCCTGCAGAAAAGTGGCCCACTCTTTTTTTTGGATCCGAAGAGGAACCGTCTCGGCATTTGAATCTGCCCACTCGGAAATGTCTAACTCGTCTTCCTGTTCAAACTCTTCGCCATCCTCTGAAACTTCCACAAAAAACATATATTTTTTCTCACGCGGTCCTCCTAATTCGGGTTGGGACTCGTTATTCATAAAAAATACTTTTTAACTTTCGCCCCTTTTAATGTTTTTTGGGGAAAAGTCAACTCTTTTGTCGACTATTTTTCCACTCGCCGGATGTCTGCACCCAGGGCCCGTAAATTTTCTTCAAATCGCTCATAGCCCCGCTCGATGTAATTGATGTGAGAGACACGCGTAGTCCCTTCGCCGACCAATCCCGCGATCACCATCGCCGCCCCCGCTCGCAGGTCCCAACTCTGGACTTCTGCTCCATGAAGCGGCGTCGGGCCGTAGATTTTGGCTTGGTGGGGATTGAGAATTTTGACTTTTGCCCCCATTCGCTCGAGCTCAACCAGGTAGGTAAACCGGTTTTCAAAGAGGGTCTCAAAAATCATCGATTTCCCTGCACATTGCGTGAGGAGGACACCGACCAACGATTGCAAATCCGTCGGAAATCCGGGGTAAATTGCCGTTTGAATTTTTGGGATAGCCTGAAATTTTTGTTCGCCAGAGACACGAAGTGCGTTCTGCTGGATTTGGAAATTCACTCCAATGCGTTTGAGCGCGCCGTAAAAGCTGAGAAGCTCCGTGTGATCCACATTTTTGAGAAGCAAGTCGCCCCGCGTCAGCGCCGCTGCCACCGCGTAGGTGCCGACCAAAATGCCGTCGGGAGGCAGGGTAAACTCACCGCCAGTTAAATTCTTTGTCCCGCGGATCGATAAATGGTGTGTCCCGATGCCAGAGACCTGCGCCCCCATCTGCTGGAGCATCCGGCAGGTGGCTTGGACATGCGGCTCTGCTGCGGTAAAAAAGAGGTCAACTTCGTCTTCGATCCCCGCTGCAAAGAGCGCCAGATTTTCAGTGGCCGTCACCGAAGCCTCCGAAAAAAGTACCCAGTTGTGGGCAAATTTTTCTCGGTCAAATGAAACGGAAATTGAGTCATCGACTTCGGAGATGGTCGCGCCTAAATTTTGAAAGGCATCAAGATGCGTGGCATTGGACCGCGCGCCAATCACACAGCCTCCCGGCTGACGGATCTGCACAGAACCAAATCGGGCGAGAAGCGGGCCAAGAGTGAGAATGGAAGCCCGCATTTTTTTGGCGAGCTCGGAGGAAACGAGTTTGCTGAGATCTAAATCTTTGGCGGTAATTTCTACCGTTTTGGAAGCAAAATCATGCGCCACCTCTGCCCCCATTTCATCGAAAAGATCGAGCAGTGTCACGACATCGGAAATCTCGGGGACATTGTGAAAAATACATTTTTCCCGTGTCAAAAGCGAGGCGCACAGCATCGGCAGCGCCGCATTTTTGGCCCCGGGAATCTCCACTTCTCCGCGAAGCGGATTGCCTCCTTCGATTTGAAAATATGCCATTTTTTCTCTCTCCATAAAAAGCGATTTTTATCCGTTTTGTCAATTTTTTTTGAGAAATTGCTCCGCAAATCGATCGGTCATCCCCGCGATATAATCACACACACGTACCTCCAGTGGTTCTGTCGACACCTGTAAATATTCCGGTAATTTTTGAGGCTGTGCGTGCAGGAGATCAAAAAGATCCGATACAATCTTTTGTCCCTGATCGTTTGCTGATTGTACCGTGGGGGAAAAATAAAATTCACGGGTAAGAAATTCTTTGAGTTCTCGAAATGCTCCAAAATCCTCCGAATGAAAGGCGACTATTTTTTGCTCGCACTGCTGGACATCTTCTTGCGTAGAAATTTCAAATTGTTTCAAATAATCCCGCGTCGCCGTGACCAGTGTGCCAAAAAGATGCCGGATCACCCCTCGGATGAGGGCGGAACGAGAAGAGTCTTGGAGCGTGGCAAAGACTTTTTGTGACAAAGACACCTGCCGCAGATCCTCTCGGGAAAAGAATCCCCCCCGGAGACCATCCTCCAGATCCGCAGAAAGATACGCGATTTCGTCAGCCACATCCACCAGCTGTGCTTCGAGGTGGGGAAAAAACAGGGACTCCCCCGTCTGAGGGTGATCAAAAAAGGTATGGTGTTTTTTGAGCCCCTCCAGGACTTCGTGGGTTAGGTTTAAGCCGGGAAACTCCTGGTATCGGTTTTCAAAGAGCGTCACCACTCGTAGAGACTGCGCATTGTGTTCAAATCGGCGACCAAAAGTCTTCATTTTTTCATTCAACCTTTGCTCGCCCGCATGTCCAAACGGCGGATGTCCCAGGTCATGGGCCAGCGCGATGGCCTCGGCCAGATCTTCGTTTAAATAGAGTTCGCGTGCCAGATCTCGGGCGAGTTGGGCAACTTCGAGGGTGTGCGTCAGGCGGGTACGAAAATGATCACCGTGTGAGGGCGAAACAACCTGCATTTTTCCCGCCAATCGGCGAAATGCCGTCGCATGCAGGATGCGATCTCGATCCCGCTGAAACGGTCCCCGGCGCGGATCGACCGTTTCGACAAACGCTCGACCCTGCGAGGTCGCATTTTTCTGCGCGTACGAAGCAAGACCCTGATCAAGCTGGGATTGGATTTCGGTGCCGTCAAGCGGCTGGTCGGACGAAGGTTGTGGCATGGGCAGAAAGATGGTAGGATTTTTCTGAAATTTTTCCAGGCAATGTCTGCAAAAAAAAAGACACCATCGGCCAATTTTGGCGTAGAAATTCCGCGGAGCCAAAAATCCCGCACCCCGTTGCAACGGATCCGTCATGATTCTGAACAGCTGTGGGGCAAGGCCAGCGTCGAGCTGTCGCTCAACTTTACCGAATCCCTCCGTTGATGTGGCCCAACCCCACCAATCCTCGTCCCGCAAATCTTCCCGAACCCACGTGGTGGGAGGTGCTTTTGCCTGACTGGATGGTGAGTGGGATTCAGACAATTCTTGCCTGGGGAGAAGCCCATCTCCTCTGGATCATGGCCATTCTGCTCATTGTTTTGGTGCTGAAGTTTTGGCTGGATCGCAAGAGACGACGCCAAAAAGAAATCGAACGGTTGTGGCTTTTTGTGCTCTTTTTTCTGTCCAAACGATTGATGATGATCCCTCTGGTAGTGACTCTGGGAGACCGACAGGGCGAGTTCAAAAAATCTGAGCGACGGACCCTGCTTACCCTCCGGCAGAAATGCCGAACACTTCCCCTGCGCCAGAGTCCGGAAAAACGAATGGTGGAAGAACTCAAAATTTCCCAGCTGCTTTTTGCCTATTTTTCTACCCTCGAAAAGACCGGAAAAATCACAAAAGGCTCCAAATTTGAGCGGGTGATCCAGGATCTGGAATTTATCGATCAAAAACTCGTCTCACTCCAAAAAATGTACAACATCCACGTCCAAGACTGGAATCACAATCTAAATGGCGTGTTGAAACTGTTTGGCTTTCGTCCCTTTGAACCCTTCCGAGCATGATCTGGCACGATTATTCGGTCGCATTCTCAATCCTCGGGCAAGAAGTCCACTGGTACGGGCTCGTGTACATCGGCGGATTTTTACTCTCGCTGTGGCTGGGATGGAAAATTGGCAAAAAACTCAATCTCCGCATGAACAGTAAAGAATGGGAAAATATTGTGTTTGCGCTCTTTTTTGCGGGAATCCTCGGCGGGCGGCTCGGGGAATTTATATTTTATGCCCCACACGTGTTTTGGACGGATCCGTTGGAAATTTTTAAAGTCTGGAAAGGCGGCATGAGCATTCACGGAGGACTCATTGGAGCGTTTGGCTACGGCTGGTGGTGGACGCAGAAACATCGGGTTGATCTGCTCAAACTCTCTGACGCCCTGATGCTCCCGCTCGCGATCACGCTCGTGTTTGGACGGGTGGCCAATTTTTTGAACGGCGAGCTGTACGGACTCCCCGTCGAGGGGCAAAACTGGGGCGTGATCTTTCCCCACGTGGACGGCTGGCTGCGACATCCGACACAGTTGTACGAAGCCGGATACGGCGCAATTTTGGTGGGAATTCTCGTGCTCCTCTGGCAAAAAAACTTCTTTCGATTTCGAGGACTCCCCACCGTTGCATTTCTCGCCGGGTACGGTGTGTTTCGTTTCATTGTGGAAATTTTCAAAGTCCCCGATGGCATGATCGGCCCGCTCACCACCGGGCAGGCCCTCTGTATTTTGATGGTGATCGCCGCTGCGTGGCTGGCTGGGAAACAAAATTTTTGGGAATCGCATGGGAGACGTTGAGACGTTTGTCGAGGACGTGAAACAAACACTGTCGATCGAAAAGACGGTGCATCTACGGGTGAAGGTGACCCCTGGCGCTCCAGAGATGAAGCTGTCCGAAGTCTTGAAGGGAGAAGAACCCATTTTGAAAATGAAAGTCACGGCCCCCGCAGAAAAAGGACGGGCCAATCAAGCGGTGGAAAACTTTCTGGGAGACATTTTTCACTGCCGGGCAAAAATCGTCTCGGGACACACGACGGGATTGAAACTGATCCAGCTCCAAACATGAGCAAACCCCGTTTCGCCAAAAAATCACTGGGCCAAAACTTTCTCACCTCCACAGAGGTGCGGGAGCAAATCCTGAATGCCGCGGGAGAGCTGCAGGGAAAAAATATTCTCGAAATCGGACCGGGGCTGGGATTTCTCACGACGAAACTCTTGAAATCAGGAGCGACTCTGACCGCCGTGGAAGTGGACGAGCGCGCGGTGGAAATTTTAGCGAAAGATTTTGGGCAGAAAAAAAACTTCACGCTCCTGCACCAGTCAATTTTGCACACGGATCTGGATGAAATCTTTGAGCACAAAAAATATTCAGTGATCGCAAACATCCCCTACCACCTCACGGCCCCGATTGTGAAAAAACTCTTTGCCGAAACAAAAAATCGGCCGGAGAAATGCATCCTGATGGTGCAAAAAGAAGTCGCGGAAAAAGTGTGCCGAACCAGACCCGGTGGCGGAAAAGTGACCAAACCCCGGACGATCCTCCAAATCGCGGTGGAAGTGTTTGCCACCGCCGAAAATCTTTTTGCAGTGCCCAGAACCTGCTTCGAGCCCGCCCCGAAGGTGGATTCGGCGGTGATCCGGCTGACGACGAGGAAGGCGCCGCTGGTGAAACCGGAGCTGGAAAGAGATTTTTTTACCGTCGTGCAGGCGGGATTTGCCGAACGACGAAAAATGCTCAAAAACTCTCTCGAACGCTTTTTTGGGCTTCCGGCGGAAAAACTCCTGGGAAATATCGATGGAAATCGGAGAGCCGAAACGCTGGAAATCGAAGAGTGGATCGAGATCGCGAAGAAGTTTCAAAAAATTAGTTCTGACCAAAAAGCTCGTTGATTTTGTCAAAGAATTTTTCCCTGCCCCTGCGCAGGAACCGTTTCACCGTGAAAAAAAACGCGTCGCGAAACCACGTGTCTGAGTCCCGCCCCCTCGGGACGAGTTGTGGTGGAGCCGTGTTTTTTTCTCTGTCGGTGTTCGGTGACGAGCATCAGGGCTCGATTTTTTGGTTCTTTTTTGTCGACCAAAAAAGAACACTCCCCTCCCTCAATTCACCGCGTCGAGATAACATTTCTCGCAGAAAACCTGCTCCGGACGATCCGGAGCGAAGGTCGTCTGAAAAGGCGTCGAACAGTTGTCACAGGTGCGGTCAAAAAGCTGGCGTGGATTTCGCAGCGCCATGCGCTGAAAATGACGGCAATCGGAACAGCGCTGCGGCGGCGGAAGGTTTGCCGTACGGAGAAACCCCAGTTCCTGTTTTTGGATTTTAAAATTCTTACCACAGTCCTCGCACGCCAGCACCTGATCGAGGATCGAGTCGTCCACTGCAGAAATGGTGTCTGGGGGGCTTCCCCCTTTTTCAAGGGGGGACTGAGGGGGGTTTTCCCGCCAGGTCCAGCCCCGTTCCAAAACTTCTTCCCGTGAAAGCGGAAAGTACTCCTGTGCCAGGGTCTCGTTGTACGCAAACGGAGAATCTGAAATCGGAAAAAACTCGCCCCACTCGCCGGTTTCTTTCATGTGTTGAACAATTTTTGTGCGCAATTTTTCGTACTCCTCCACCGTGTATGATTTGTTGAAAATGCAATTTTTTTTGTGTCGCAGTCCGCAGCAACCAAAAAGATTTGTACAATTCTGGGTACAGAGTTTGCTGTAAAAAATATCCGAACAGCTCATCCACACCTGATCGCTAAAACACACATTTTCGCATCCCTGCCCGATCTCGTGACACTCGTGACACCAATTACATCCGGCTCCTGTACCAAACACTGTGATGTCCCGACACTCGCGCAAATTGGAACAGTGGAAAACGTACGCACAGTCCTGGGAGTTGCGCGTCGCGAAGCACTCCCGACACCGCTGCACGTGGGAGAGATAATCGCCGGTGGAATCCTCGCTCTGCACGCTGTGCTGAAATTTGTGGGGGAACTGTTTGCAAAATTCCGCGAAGTGTCCGCGCAGTGTCTTGAGTGTGGAAAATTTTTCCAGCTGCCAATCCGGCACTTTTTGGGTGTATTCCTCTTTCGTGCACTTTTGATTGAGAAAATAATACCGTTTATTGCGCAGATTAACGCAGCCAAAGCAGTGAGAGCAGCCGATGCAGTTTTTGAGAAACCAGCTGTCAGAACAGTTTTTGCAGTCCTGGAGAAATCGCGATTCGTAACAGTTGGTGCATTCTGTACATTCGAAACAGAGCTCGCATTTTTCGATGCGCAGACAGGGCCTATAAATCTCTAGTTGATCCGAACATTGAAAAGCGTGCCCCGGTTCCAGATGATGCGCTAGTGAAGCGACACATCGGTGCGAGAGAAAACATCATAAAATACTTGGAGGATTTTGAGAACTTCAACGTTTTTGCGGCAGACGAGGCAGGGAGGATTTATAGAAATTCTTTCGCGAGAAACTTTGATTATGATAGAACAGGACTGAAGTCGGGAAGGATTACAGCAGCGTCGAGAAAAGACCTGATTGACAAATTAAAAGAAATCCGATACACTCGGGCTGATGCTGAACGACAAGCTGCGATCGCGAGACGTCGATACTGGGAAGAATACCCGGACCGATACAAAAAAGTCTTCGGCGACAAAGCACCCCCCGCTGTCAGAGAAGAACCTAGCGAAGGACTGGACATTTACGCCGATGGACAACAGCAAGTGGCAAAAGGTTCTGAGGT
>JAIPIF010000003.1 GCA_021734785.1 Candidatus Altimarinota bacterium
CGGATAAATCCAGCACTCGGGTACCGCTGTAGGGACCGCGGTCATTGATCCGCACAATGACGGATTTCCCGTCGTGTGTGACTTTCAATCTCGTGTCAAAGGGCAACGTCCGGTGTGCCGCGGTGAGATCCATCGGATCATAGATTTCTCCGTTGGCGGTCTGTCTGCCGGCAAAACGCTCTCCGTACCAGCTGGCAGTGCCCCTGCCGTGAAAGACGTAGGGTTCAGAAAACCCCTTTTCGGCGACTCGTTGTGCCCGAAAAATAAGTTCTACCAGCTCGCCGCGACTAACGGATTTATGCGGCGTGGGATCGGATTCAATCAGACGCCATTCAATCGCTTTTGCTTCATACGGATGGTACCAGGTCTGCTGTGATCCCGGCTCTTCCACCGGAGCGTTGAGCGCTTCGAGGACCATTTTGAGGAGCTCGGCTTGTGTGACCTGCGCTTCAGGATGAAACTGCCCATCGGCAAATCCACGAACAATCCCCGCCTCTGCGGCGGCCGCGACAAAGGGGCGAAACCAGGCGTTTTCCCCAACATCCGGAAAGGGATTCCCCGCATCAAAATTTTCAAATCCAGCCGCGAGCAAGAGCACTTTTACGGCTTCTGCACGCGTGACATACTGACTTCCGCGAAAAAAGCGCTTGCCATCCTGCGCATATCCCTGGAGGATGTCTTGCGCCTCAAAGTGCTGGACGGCTTGAAAATGTGGATGGGTGACATCCACATCAGCAAACGTGGCATTTGCGAGCGTCGGCGCGAGAAGAAATGGCAGGAGGAGAAGTTTTTTCATTGTATTTTTGTGGGCTGATTGTAGCAGATTTCTTTGTTGACAAAAGGACTCTCAAGAGAGAACCCTTTCGTTTTCATTTTGTGACAGTGTCTCTCCATTAAAATGGGAGATCTTCGCCGGCTTCTTCTGGGGGCGGAGCCTCGTCTTCGGGAGATTCGTCATTGCTGGAAGAATTCCCGTTGCTGTTGCTGTTGTTGCTTGTGTCCGAGAGAACAATCATATCCTGGGCGACGATTTCCGTGCGGAAATGTTTGGTGCCGCCTTCGTCCTCCCAATTTCGAGTCTGCAGCCGTCCCTCAAAAAAGACTTTTGCGCCCTTTTCGAGCAGCTGTGTGGCCAGCTCGGCGAGCTTTCCCCAGCAGACGATATTGTGAAACTCTGCTTCTTCGTGGACCTGTCCACCATTGTCTTTCCAACGGCGATTGGTGGCGACGCCGATGGTGGTGACGGGCTGCCCGGCTTTTGTCTGTCGGAGTTCTGGAGTTCGAGTCACGTTGCCGATGATTTGCGCTTTGTTGAGAAAATACATCTGGTGGTGGATGAAAAAATAAAGAAAAAGAAAGGAAAGAGGAAAATAAAAACCAGCTCTCAGTCTATCGACATTTTGGTCGGGTGCAAATTTATTTTTCTCAGAATTTCTTTTGACAACCCTTGAAATCTTTTTAAAATTCGCGGGAATTCACTTTTCATCCCCTTTTAACCTCTTTTCAGATCATGCAAAAAACGTACGACAACATCGAATCCATTGCCGGACCTATTTTGGTCGTAGACGGCGTTGAGGGCGCCAAGTACGAAGAGCTCGTCGAGGTGACGACCGCGCAGGGAGACACCCGCATGGGAAAAGTTTTGGAGGTCAACGGGGATCGTGCAATGGTCCAGATGTTTGAATCCACACGAGGACTTTCGACGACCGGACTCAAGGCAAAATTTACCGGAAAAGTCGCGCAGCTAGGGGTGTCGATGGACATGCTCGGTCGCATTTTTAGTGGTGCGGGCAAACCCATTGACGGTGGTGCCGAAGTGCTGGCCGAAAAAACGGTCGACATCTCTGGGATGGCGATCAATCCCTACTCCCGCACCTTTCCTTCCAGCTATATTCAGACGGGGGTTTCCTCCCTCGACGTGATGAACACGCTCGTGCGCGGGCAGAAACTTCCGATTTTTTCCGGCTCGGGTCTCCCCCACGCCGAACTTGCCGCACAGATTGCCCGTCAGGCAAAAGTGAAAGACGGTTCAGAATTTGCCGTGGTGTTTGGGGCGATGGGCGTGACGTTTGAAGAAGCCATGTTCTTTCAGCGTGACTTCGAGCGCACCGGCGCAATCGAAAAAGCCACCCTCTTCATCAACACTGCTGCCGATCCGGTGGTCGAACGAATTTCGGTTCCCCGCATGGCGCTGTCGTTTGCCGAGTATTTGGCGTTTGAAAAGAACATGCACGTGCTCGTGATTTTGACCGACATGACCAACTACGCCGAGGCGCTCCGCGAGGTGTCCGCTTCGCGAAAAGAAGTTCCCGGCCGTCGCGGATATCCTGGGTACCTGTACACGGACCTTTCGACCATTTACGAGCGAGCCGGCCGCATCAAAGGATCTGAGGGATCCATCACGCAGATGCCGATTCTCTCGATGCCAGAGGATGACATCACGCACCCGATTCCAGACTTGACGGGATACATCACGGAAGGACAGTTTGTGCTGGATCGCGGATTACACCAGAAAAAAATTACTCCACCGGTGAACGTGTTGAAATCACTTTCGCGTCTGATCGGCGTGGCCATGAAGGTGTCTCGCGAGGATCATTCCAAGCTCAAAGATCAGCTCTTTGCGTGTTATGCTCGGGGCTCAGAGGTTCGCGAGCTGGCCGTGGTGCTGGGAGAAAGTTCGCTCTCGGATACGGACAAAATTTATCTGAAATTTGCTGACCGCTACGAAAAAGAATTCCTGGGACAGGGATTTGACGTGGAGCGCACACTCGAAGAAAGTCTCGCTCTGGGATGGGAACTCCTCAAACCCTTCCCGCTGGAGGAACTCAAACGTATCCCGCAGGATATTTTGGACAAATACCATCCGGCACACAAAAAATAAGCCGCATCGAAACTTGCAAAAACCAAAGAGCGTCGTTACCATCGCGGCGCTTTTTTTATGGCTGAAAAATCCCCCGTTCTCAATTTTGTGCACTTGTGTGAAAACGCTTTTCTCTCCCAAGACGGAAAGCTCAACATGATCGGTGTATTTCGGACGCTGCGGGCACAAAAGTTTCCGTTTCGTCAGCCAAAGATCACCGTGGTGACCAACATCACTATTTCCTCCAAAACAAAACTCAAAATTCAGATTCTCAAAAAAGAAGCCCGAGAAGTGATTGCCAAATTTGATGTGTCGCTGCAGCTGCCCGATGGCACCAAAACGCCTCGCGAGACCGGATTTATCTCTGACTTCAACAACACCAAATTTGAAACTCCCGGACCGTATCTCGTCGAAATTTGGGTGGATGAGGAAATCCAAAAAACCGTGCCGTTTGAGTTTGTCCAAGTCTCCCCTCCTCCGAAAAAGAAATGATTGCCGTGCTTGTGTCCCAGTTCAACAAAGAAATTTCCTCGGGGTTGCGAGATGCAACAATTTTAAAACTCAAAGAGCTCGGCGCGGACTTTGAAATCTTCCCCGTGCCCGGTGCGGTGGAGCTGCCGCTGGCGGCACAGCACGTGATTCGGAAGAAAAAAGCGGACGCCGTCATTGCTCTGGGGGCGATTGTGAAGGGCGAAACAGATCACTACGAATGGGTATCCAAAACCTGCAACGAAGGGTTGACTCGTGTTTCTCTTGAAGAAAGTGTGCCGATCATCCACGGCGTACAGGTGGGCCACGATCAGGATATTTTGAAAGAAAGAATTCCCCGCGGCGCAGAGTACGCTCGGACGGCGGTGGAGATGATTGCCTTTCTCAAACAATGAACACTGACTCTTTTTCCCAAATCCAAGAAGCATTTGCTGCCGGGAAATTTGTCCTGGTGATGGACGAGCACCGCGAGGTGGAGGGTGATTTTTTTGTGCTGGCTGAATCCGTGACGCAGGAGCAACTCAATTTTCTCTACCAGCATGCGCACGGGATGATCTGTGTAGCGTGCCGTGGCGAGATTCTTGATCGGCTGGCAATCCCGCAGATGGTGGACACCCCTGAGGACAGTTTTTCCACCAATTTTGCCATCACGGTCGATGCGGCGGAGGGCATCACCACCGGCATTTCGAAATCTGATCGCGAACGCACGATCCGACTGCTCGCCTCCCCTGCTTCAACCCCAAATGATTTCGTTCGCCCGGGGCACACGTTTCCGCTCCGAGCTCAGGATCCGGACAAACGGTTTGGGCACACAGAGGCCGCGGTAGAGCTGGCCCGGAAATGTGGCAAAACCCCAGCCGTGGTGATCTGTGAGATTTTGAACGAGCACGGCGAAAAGGCCACACTTCCCGAGCTGCAAGAATTGTCCGAGAAATTTGAAATCCCGATCACGAGCCTGGAGGCCCTGCGCGAAAAATTGGCGTAAAAATAAAACTCCCCCGACGACGCGATGTCGTGCGAGGGAGTGTTGCTCTTACTGTTTCATGAAAACTTTTGCTGTGTTTGCTTTTCCAATCGCAGAACTAATAAGGTACCTTTCATCCTCCTGAGATTTTTTTGGGGTGTAGGGACCTGTGTGTTTCCATGGCCCTAATATTGATTTAGCAGAGAAAGAAATGCTTCCTGCCCAGAGTTTTACATCCTTCGGTGTCTTTGCAACTTTCACATCGCTTTGATGGATACCAAATTCAAACTTTAAAATTGGTATTTCTTGGCAATGTAAAATATTGGTTATTTCAATCATTATTGTGAGTAGCTCATTGAGTGATTTTTGATTCTCTGCAAACTTCGCTGTGGTAATTAATTTTTGGTTACTCATGATTTTCTATTTTTAGTTCAACTTAATTTTTTTTCTGTCGCCGATAAAGAGCAACATTGTGGTGCAAAATATTTTTCTGAAAAAATAGATGCAGCACAACTGAAGTATTTTTAAAATTAATTTAAACAAAAGTCAATACTTTCTCCATTCCCCAGCACAGGTCTGTCAAAAATGCAAGAAATTTTTGGAGAAAAAAGCCGAAAAATTGATTGACATTGAACACATTTTTTCTTCGACACATTCCCCTACAAAAATCAATCCCCTTTTTCTTGACGACCCCATATTTAGGGTTCACAATTCGAGTCCGACACAAGATATTGTGTTTCGGGTCGATTCCGAGTTTGTGCCTTTGTGAGGGCATTTCTCCCATTTTTTCAAAAAAATATTGTTTTTATCTCCCCCTCAAATCTCATGATCTTCAAAGTCCAAAAACGTACCGGTGAAATCGTCGACTTCAACGCCGATAAAATTCAAAAAGCGATTTGGGCAGCCGCCCAAGAAATCGGCGGCAAGGATGAAAAAATGTCGAAAGAGCTGACGAAAAAGATCGTGAAGTTTTTGGATAAAAAGTACAAAGATCAAATTCCTTCTGTCGAGGATATCCAGGATTCGGTCGAAAAAGTCTTGATCGAAGAAGGACATGCGCAGACCGCAAAATCGTACATCCTGTACCGCGAGCGACGCGCACAAGCCCGCGCGGACAAACAGGTTGTCGTCAACGTCGAAAACACAATCACCGAATATTTAAACAAGCTCGACTGGCGGGTCAATGCCAACTCAAATCAGGGGTACAGCCTGGGCGGCATGATCCTCAATACCTCGGGAAAAGTCACCGCCAACTACTGGCTCTCCCACATTTATCCCCGCGAGATTGGCGATGCCCACCGAAACGGCGACCTGCACATCCACGATCTGGATATGTTCAGTGGGTACTGCGCGGGGTGGTCGCTCCGAGCACTGCTAGAAGAAGGATTCAACGGCGTCGCGGACAAAACCGAATCCCTCCCTCCAAAACACCTCTCCACCGCCGTCTCGCAGATGGTCAATTTCCTCGGGACACTCCAAAACGAGTGGGCCGGCGCGCAGGCGTTTTCGAGTTTTGACACGTACATGGCACCGTTTGTCAAAAAATATGAGGAAACCATTGAAAAAGAAATTCGGGAAATGAATCCGAAACTTTCTGACAAAGAAGTGCAGCAATGGGTCGACAAAAAAACCTACGGGTACGTCCTCCAAAACATGCAGTCGTTTGTCTTCAACCTCAATGTCCCCTCTCGCTGGGGCACGCAAACCCCCTTCACCAACATCACACTCGACTGGGTCTGCCCACAGGACTTGCGCGACAAAAAACTCCTGATGGGCGGCACGCCGTACAAGTACACTTTTGGTCAGCTCCAAAAAGAAATGGACGTCGTCAATCGGGCGTTTATCGAAGTGATGACGACCGGGGATGCCAAGGGGCGTGTTTTTACGTTTCCCATCCCCACGTACAACATCACCAAAGATTTTGACTGGGACAATCCAAACACCGAAGCCCTCTTTGAAATGACGGCCAAGTACGGGATGCCGTATTTCCAAAACTTCCTCAATTCCGATCTCGAGCCCAATCACGTCCGCTCGATGTGCTGCCGGCTGCAGCTGGATCTGGATCAATTGCTCGCCCGCGGAGGAGGACTCTTCGGCTCGGCGGAGATGACCGGATCGATCGGCGTGGCCACGGTGTCGATGCCGCGGATCGGGTACCAATGCAAGGGAGACAAAGAAGCATTTCTCAAACGCGTCGAGCACCTGATGTACCTGGCGCGTACTTCTTTGGAAATCAAACGCAAAGAAATCCAGAAATGGATCGATCGCGGACTGTTCCCATACACCAAACGATACCTCGGACACCTGAATAACCATTTCTCCACGATTGGTTTAAACGGGCTGAATGAAGCCATCCGCAATTTTACCGACGACAAGCACGATCTTACGGATGAATGGGGACAGAAATTTGCCGAGGAGGTGTTGGATTTCATGCGCGAAAAACTCGTGGAATTTCAAGAAGAAACCGGCAATCTGTACAATCTGGAAGCCACTCCCGCCGAGGGGACGACGTACCGATTTGCCCGTGAGGACCGCAAACGGTTCCCGGATATTCTCAATGCCGGCACGGAGGATGCCCCCTACTATTCCAATTCCTCTCAGCTGCCTGTGGGGCACACCAAAGACGCTTTTGAAGCGCTCAAGCTCCAGGAAAAACTTCAGAGCAAGTACACCGGCGGCACGGTCTTTCACCTCTACATGGGCGAGCGGATCTCCAGCCCCGAGGCCTGCAAACAGCTGGTGCGCAAGGTCCTGACGCAGTTTCACATCCCGTACATCACGATCACGCCGACCTTCTCCATCTGCCCGAAACACGGGTACATTCCCGGCGAGCACGATTTCTGTCCGAAATGTGACGCGGAGCTGGGGCTCGAAAAACCGGGCGGCAAGGTCGACGAAAAAACACGGGCCAA
The DNA here is from genome assembly GCA_021734785.1 of Candidatus Altimarinota bacterium. Taxonomy (GTDB): domain Bacteria; phylum Patescibacteriota; class Gracilibacteria; order UBA4473; family UBA4473; genus JABGQW01. Next base: position 7,226 of record JAIPIF010000003.1, read on the forward strand.
GTACGACATTCGTCGCCAAAAAAGCATCAAGCCGGAGAAAAAGGAACTCTCGTCCTCGCATCTCTCCTGAGCTTGCGTTTCCCACAAAAGTCTTTATACTTTTTCATCCCAATACAAAATGATCAAAGCCGTATCGGCATCGGATCACAACGCCCATCGCCAGCCGTGCGAGATATGGACGCGTGTGATGGGGTATCATCGCCCTGTGTCCCATTTCAACACCGGCAAAAAGTCGGAGCACTACTCTCGTGAGCATTTCGAGGAGTGCGCCACCGCCAATTCACAGTTTTGTGAGACGTACTGATTTTAGGAAATGAGTCGACAATCAAAAGATTTCAAAAAAGACATTGTTTTTCGTACGATTGAATGGGGTTTTTCAAAGGATTTTTTTACGAAGGCTGAACTATGGGAAGGATTGAAACTTTATCCTGAAAATTCAGAAGATGATCAACAAAAAAACAGTCGTTTATCTTTAAAAAAACAACTTTCTACGGCTTTCTTACGAAATTCAGAATACACAGCACACTGGAATCAAGAAACAATTTTTTATACTTCTGCGCAAAACAATGCAGGACACAGTGAATTTCCGGAAGACACAAAATTCACTCTCACAACCGAAGCAAAATTTAAGTACATTGATTTTCTCGAGCTCGAGCAGGCACGAACAAATGCGTTTTGGGCAAAAGTTTTTTCTCTCATTTCGATCGGGATTGCTTTGAGTGCGCTGGCAGTTTCTGCAATCATATCAGAGCCGATCAAACAACAAATTTTTGATTTTCTTTTTTAAAATGCCCCTTTCCTTTTCCCGATCGAGAGAACGAAAACAGATGCGTCTGAAAAATTTCGATTACACACACGAGGGGGCGTATTTTGTGACCATCTGTGTGCAGGATCGGATTCCGTATTTTGGAAAAATTGAGACGGGAAAAATGCGGCTGAATGCGTATGGAAAAATTGCCCGGCAAACATGGCTGGATCTGCCCAAACATTATTCAAATTGTTCGCTTGGGCAATGGGTGATCATGCCCGATCATGTCCACGGTATTGTGTTTCTCCAAAATTTTGAAAAGACAAATTTAAAGGAGGGGAGGGTTTCAAACCCTCCCCTAGCAAAACCTTTTTCCCCCACCCCTGTGTTTAAATCCGAAAAATCTTCCCCTAGCAAATCAAACAAACAATATTCTCTGTCGGAAATCATCCGAGGATTCAAAACCTTTTCTTCCAAAACCATAAACCAAACCAATCCCCTTTCTTCTTTCCGGTGGCAACGATCCTTTTATGATCACATCATTCGAAACGAAAAAGAACTCGAAAAAATTACAGAATACATTGAACTCAACCCTCAAAACTGGAAGAATGAAGCTCCCTTTTTTACTGTTTCATCATGAACTACCTCCTCTTCACCACCACCCGCTGCCCCAAGTGCCCTGCTGTCAAAGGCTACATCGAGGACAACGTCGATTTTGACGGAGAAATCCTGGACGAGACCGTCCCCCACTTCATGGACGAAGCCAAAAAATTTGGGGTCACTGCCGCACCACAGTTTATCGTTTTCGACGACGGCGAAGAAATTTTCCGCGGCTCTGATGTGGCGGAGATCGAACAATTTTTAGAACAGTAAAAAGTTTTGAAGTTCTGAAGAATGAAAGAAAGGAAGCAATGAAAAAACATTCGTCATTTGTAATTTTTAATTCGTAATTGACTCATGCTGATCGGTGGAATCCAAACCCTGACCCTCCTGGACTTTCCGGGCAAAGTCGCCGCCTTGATTTTTACCGCGGGCTGCAATTTTCGCTGTGGGTACTGCCACAATCCGCAGTTTGTGCTCCCCGAGCAGATCAAAAAGCTCGCTCCAAACTTCATCCCGGAAGAAAAATTCTTTCACTTTCTCGACACACGAAAAGGATTTCTCGATGGGGTCGTAATTTCCGGCGGCGAACCCACGATGCACGAGGATCTGCCGGCATTTTGTCAGAAAATCAAGGACCGTGGATTTTTTGTAAAACTCGACACCAATGGGACAAACCCCGAAGTATTGGAAAAACTGATCGAAAAGAAACTCGTTGACTTCATCGCGATGGACATCAAACATCCCCTGGAAAAATACCCTGAGCTCGTCAGTGTTTCGGTCGATCCGCGGGTCTTGAAAAAATCGATCCGCCTCATCAAAAAATCAGAACTCGATCATGAGTTTCGCACGACCGTGCTGTCGGATTACCACGGAAAAGCAGAAATTGAGCAGATCGCAAAAGCCGTCGCCGGCGCTCAGAAATTCACGCTCCAAAACTTTCGTCCCGCCAAAACACTTAATCCGGAATTTTCTCAGTGCCAACCCTGCACGCCCGAGCAGTTGCAGGATTTCAAAAAAATAGCGGAAAAACACATTGCAAACGTTGAAGTCCTGGGATAAGTTTCTCCTGATGAAAAAAGCCCTCCTCCTGCTTCCAATTCTTCTGCTCACGGCTTGCTCGACCTCCGAGTCCACCCCGGAGGAACAGCTGCGCCATGTCGCGCACAACCCGCACGTGCAGACGGAGGTTTCCAAACTGCAGCAGCAACTTGACCGCGGAGAAATTACCGAACAATACGCGCAGGAAAAACTGAAACAGATTTTGAAAAATCGTGTGGAAGCAAACTCCGGCTCTCCCGAATCTATTCTCAAAAAAATTGAAGCAATCGACCCCCAAATTGCCGAAGGATTGCGTCAGCAGATTGAGGCACAGCAGAACGCAGAAAACTAGTGCGGTGTGACCTCGTGCTCGAGTTTTTCTCCTTCGAGAAATCGCTGAATCGAGCCGATGGCCTCGGAGTACATGCGATGGATCGAGTCGTCGGCGTAGTATGCGATGTGAGGCGTGGTGACGACCTGTGAGAGGTCGATCAGTTCTTTGTATTTTTTAACATGGTCTTCATCCTCCAGGACATCCAGTCCTGCGTGGGCGATTTTCCCGGATTTGAGAGCTTTGAGCAGTGCCGCTGAGTCAATCACTCCGCCACGAGAAGTGTTGATCAAAAAGACGCCTTTTTTCATCTGCTGCATCGCTTTGGCATCGACCAGATGCTCGGTGTGTTTATTCAGTGGAACATGAAGGGAAATCACATCAGATTTTTCCCAAATTTCTTCCAGATTCTTGGCGTACGTGAAGTGATTTTCCAGAGCGGTGCTTTCATCTTTGTGCGGATCAAACGCAATCACTCGCATCAAAAATCCCATCGAGGCAATCCGCGCCACATGTTCTCCAATCGTGCCGACGCCTACGATGCCGAGGGTTTTTCCCTTCAGCGCCATCCCGCGAAAATCCTTGTCGGAATATTTATAGTGTTCCACGTGTTCGTCTGCTTCACGGACATTTCGAGCCATCGACAGCAGCAGTGCAAAGACATGCTCCGCGATCACGTGGGCGCCATAGTCGGGGACGTTGCAGACCTGCACGTTTTTTTGCACGGCGGTCTCGACATCGATGTGGTTGTACCCCACACTGCGCGTGACGACGAGCTTGAGCGATTTGAGTTTCCCCAGCAGCTTCCGATCCACCGGAGCATTGTGTGGCACACAGAGCACTTCCGTGTCGGGATGTTTTTTTCGAAGCTCCCGCGCCGAGGGAATCCCCTCTTCGATCGAGGCATTGCGAAACGTGCCCGTGACTTTTTTTCGATCATCCGGATCGACACCGACAAAGAGAATATTTTTTTGTTGCATGGGTAATTTTAAATGCACGGAAATCGTACCACAGTGAGTGCAGAATTCACGATTTTTTCAGCGAAAAATTGTAGGGGGCGATGAGAACGACAAACTCCCCTTTTGTGTTTTCGGCTGTGAAATGAGCGATCGCTTCTGCTACCGTGCCCCGAAAAACTTCTTCGTGCATCTTCGTCAATTCACGTCCCACCACCAGGACTCGGTTTTCTCCGACACAGGTTTTTAGCTCCTCCAAAAGTCGGGGAAATCGGTGCACCGATTCATAAAAAATAGTTGCCGTTTCGGCCCGAGCCAGAGATTTCAAAAGTGTCTGCCGTCCTTTTTTGTGTGGCAGAAATCCGAGAAAAGTAAACTGATCGGCGGGCACTCCCGCGACGGAAACAAGCGTCGTCAGCGCACTGGCTCCGGGGATCGGGACGATTTCAAAATTTTGCTCCAGCGCCTCTCGCAGCACGCGAAACCCCGGGTCAGAAATCCCGGGTGTCCCGGCATCGGAGACGAGCGCGACGGATTTTCCCTCCGGGAGTTTTTTGAGCTGCTCCGCAATTTTGGCCGGAGAGGTCTGTGCATGGCAGGATTGGAGTGGCGTTTTGATGTCAAATTTTTCGCAGAGAATCCGCGTGTGCCGCGTGTCCTCGGCCAGGATGAGATCGACTTGCTTGAGCGTCTCCACCGCACGGAACGTGATGTCTCCCAGATTTCCGATGGGGGTCGCGATGACGTAGAGGGTTTTCATGGTTTCAGGAGTAAGTTGTTGTTTCCGTTTTTCTATTCCTTTCAGATTCCGAAACAAGTTCGGAATGACAGAAAGAAAAAAGAGTCATCCTGAATTTATTTCAGGATCTAAAATGCAACTATCAAACCATCCGTCGCTCAAATCTTCCCAGTGAGGATTTTGTTCTTTTATCAAATTTACTTTCCAGTCTCTGTGCCAATTCTTCAGCTGTTTTTCTCGTTCAATCGCAGCGTGGACACTGTCAGTTTCTTCAAAAAATACGAGTTTCGTGCAATCATATTTTTTTGTAAATCCGTCGATCTTTTTTTCTTTGTGTTCCAAAATCCTGCGTTCTAAATCATTCGTCACACCGATGTACAAAACGGAATCTCCGGGGCTTGTGAGGATGTACACGAAGTATCGATGAACACGCATTGAAGAGGATTTCGGGATCGAGAGATCCTGAAATAAATTCAGGATGACAAGAATTAAAAAACTGACTTCATTTTGACACAGTTTTCATTTTTGCGAAAATGAAGCAGAAATATTTATCCCCCCTTTCCATGAAAATCCTCGGATCCTCTCGGCCGCAGTGGGCGAGCAATTTTGTGTACATTTTGGCGGCTGTCGGCTGTGCAGCGGGCCTGGGGAATCTCTGGCGATTCTCGATGTTGGCGTATGAACACGGCGGGGCGGCGTTTATTTTTGCGCTTTTGCTCTGCAATATTTTTATCGTGTTTCCGCTCCTGATGATGGAGACGATTGTCGGGCAAAAATTTCAATTTGCAGGACCACAGGCGTTTGAAAAAATAAAACGGGGAACCGGATGGATTCAGTGGATTCCGGCGTTTTTGGTGGCGGGGATTTTGCTCTACTACATGCCGATTCTTGCCTGGGGAATCAAATATTTGGTGCTGTCTTTTTCTGGAGAGTTTCTCACGGACCCGGGGAACTTTTTTACCGAAAAAATCATCCACCTCTCCTCCGGCATTCAGGAAGTCGGCACGTTTCAGTGGGGACTGTTGGCGGCACTGGTGGCAGGCTATCTTTTTGTGCTGTATTCCTTGCGAAAAAATGTCTTGAGTTTGGGGCCCGTGGTCAAAATCACGGCGACAGCTCCGTTTGTCCTTCTTCTGATTTTAATCATCCGGGGGATCACCCTCCCGGGAGCAGGAGCCGGACTGGAAGCCCTTTTTATTCCTGACTGGGGATCACTCGGAGATGTCCGCTTGTGGCAAGCCGCTGCGGGGCAGAGTTTCTTTTCTGCAAGTCTGGCCATGGGATATTTTATCATTGCCGGCAGTCATCGAGGAGAAAAGAAGGAGGTGATGAAAACATCCCTTTGGATTTTGGTGGGAAATTTCATTGTGTCGATTTTTTGCGGTTTGGCCGTCTTTTCGACGCTCGGATTTATGGCGCTTCAGCAAGGAGTACCGATTAGCGAAGCGGCGACTGGCGGGCCAATGCTCGTGTTTTCCGTGCTCCCGACAGCGGTTTCTCTTATGCCCTGGGGAGCGATTCTCTTTGCGGTGTTGTTATTTCTTGTGGTAATCACTCTCGCAATCGATTCAATCTTTGGTGTTTTGGAAGTTGTCGTCGGGACGCTTCATGATCTCTGGCACAAGGTTCGATACCTCAAAGTAATGGCCTGGGCCTGTTTGATTTTGGCCCTCGGCTCTCTCCCATATCTAACCGGCGCAGGACTGTACTACTTGGACATCACCGATCACTACATTGGGACGTACGGTCTCTTGATTGTGGGGATGCTGGAGACGGCACTCCTCGCGTACTGGGTCGGTCCAGAAAAAATACGAAAATGGCTGAACCACACCGAAAAAGGACTCAAAGTCCCCAGGATTTTTAACGTGTTGCTGTACATTATTCCGTTGGTGTTGGCTTTCCTCCTGGGGGGGACTCTGTACGCCGAATGGTCCCAGACCTACGGCGGCTATCCGATGGAGTACATCATCAAATGGGGTTTTGTTCCATTGGGAGTTGTGATTGTGCTTTCCATCATCTTTGGACGACTGACATTTCAGCAGATCAAAAAACACGGCTTTCACATCCCCGGTTTGAAAAAATAGCAGGAGGAAGTACACTGCCCCCACAATGAAGATTCACATTCTCCCGTCGGAAGTCTCTGATCAGATTGCGGCTGGAGAGGTGGTCGAGCGTCCCTCCAGCGTGGTCAAAGAATTGGTGGAAAATGCCATTGATGCCGGAGCGACCGATATTTCTGTGCGGTTTGAGCAGGGCGGAAAAACGCTGCTCGAAGTCGCGGACAATGGTACAGGGATGACACCGGAAGATGCGGAGAAATCCATCCTCCGGCATGCCACCAGTAAAATTGCTTCCATCGACGATATTTTTTCCATTCGCAGTTTTGGATTTCGGGGAGAAGCGCTCGCGGCGATCAGTTCGGTGTCGGATTTTACGCTCGTCACGCGAGAAAAATCATTTGATGCGGGAACAAAACTTTCGCTCTCGGCAGGGAAAAATTTGAAAATCTCCCCCGCCCCAGCAAACATCGGGACGACCGTGACCGTACGAAATCTTTTCTCCCCCACGCCCGCGCGGCTGGCGCATCTCAAAACCGACGCCACTGAGTCGGCGGCGATTGTTCGGGAGGTCGAGAGTTTTGCGCTTTCGTATCCTCAAATTTCCTTTCGCGTCGAACGAGACAGAAAAGAAATTCGGAGTTTTCCTCCGGAGGACTCAAAAGCTCGAGCCGCGCAGATTTTGAAAGAACCCGTGGAACAACTGTTGGAAGTCTCGCAAAAAATTGGGGATGTCCAGATCACTGGATTTGTCAGTCAGCCAGGAGCCTGCGTCTCGCAGAAAAAGTTTCAGTGGATATCTGTCAATGGACGTCGGATTGAAGACTGGCGGATTGCGCATGCGGTGCGGGAGGCGTACCAGCAGTCTGCGGGAATCGAAAAACACCTGCATCCGAAATTTACCCTTTCGCTCACGCTCGATCCAATTCTTGTCGATGTCAATGTCCATCCGCGGAAATTGGAGGTCAAATTTTCAGAGCCCGGTGAGATCTGGCGCGCGGTCAAAAATGCAACGATGTTTGCACTCTCAAAAACAAATGCTTCTTTTTCGCAAACCCGGGCTCTAGAACCCGGGTTGAAATCGCACCATTCTCAAACGGCCTCCCCTTCTCCCAAGCACTGGCGTCCCCCCACGGCTCCGCGAGCCTTTGATTTTTCCCGACAAAATTTTGAACGCGATCTTTCCTTTTCTCCAGAAGAAACAACGAGTGAGATCGCCGGTGAGTTGAAACTGATCGGGCAGGTGGCACAGAAGTATGTCGTGGCGGAGGATGCGCGTGGAGTGTGGTTTTTTGATCAGCATGCCCTGCACGAGCGGGAGCGGTTTGAGCGGTTTTGGAATGAACGCGAAAAACTTTTACAATCCCGGCAAAAACTACTCCTCCCGCACGAGTTGAAACTGGACGAAACGGAAGCCGAGCAGATTGCGGCACATTTAAATGAGCTTGAAACACTCGGGTTTTCTGTGTCGGAAAAATTGGTGGTGACCGAAATCCCCTCGCTACTGGCCGAGGAAAATCTGGACGAAGTGTTTGCCGATTTTGTTGAATTTTTTGCTACAGAAAAAGTGCGAGAGCACTTTACCGAAAAACTCCTCCGAAAAATGCTGGAGTACAAATCCTGTCGCGGGGCGGTGATGTTTGGAGACAGACTTGAGCGTGAGGAAATGCAGCGACTGCTCGACGATTTCGCCCGAACCCAGTGGCGCAATCTCTGTCCGCACGGTCGTCCCAACCACTGGTTTGTGCCGTTTGAGGAACTGGACCAGAAGTTTCATCGATAATCATCCCAAAAGGGTCTCGATCGTCCGGCATCCGCCAAACTCCGCTGGCTCAAACGTAAAAAACGCACTCCCACTCCCCGTGAGGTGAGCCCCTTTTTGGTCGAGGGTGAGGAATTGGTCAAACGCATTGCCGCATTTCTTCAAATCCGGTTCTGCCAGAAATTTCTCTGTGTGTTTCGTCCCAAAGTTGGTGAGTTGGGCGTACATTTCTCCCGTGAGATTTTTGTACTCAGGGATGTGAAGCCATATTTTTTGTCCGCTGAAATCAAAGGGCATTTTTTCCACCTGCTCGCCAAAATGTGTCCCCCGGGCACACGTTTCTCCCGAAAAAAAGAACGGAATATCCGACCCCAGCTTTCCCGATTCGATCACCAGTTTCTCCGGAATCTGCAGACCAAAAAGCTCAGTGTAGAGTTTTACAAATGTGGCAAAGTTTGTGCTGCCACCGCCAAGGCCTGCACCGATGGGGATATTTTTCTCTGCTCGCACGATCACCGCGGGACCGTCTGGAAAAAATTTTCGCACCAGCCCCCAGGCCTGCACGATGAGATTTTCCTCGGGGTCACATTCGAAGTCTCCGTACAGTTCAAATCGGTCGGCGGGAGTGAGCTCGAGTGTGTCGGCAAGACTGATTCGATGCAAAATCGTGTCCACCGGGTGTCGGGCGTCCTCGGGATTTTTTTTCTGTACGTCGAGCGTGAGATTGACTTTTGCCGAAGCGGATCCTGTGATTTTTTTCATGCGATACGGAGCAGTATTTCTGTACGAGCTCGGACACCAGCGGCACGCATTTTTTCCCCCGTAGTGTACGACAAGCCGATTTGGTTCGGATGTATTGTGAGCATTTGCGCCAGATTTTCAACTATTTTCTCGTGCATCGGTTTGAGCTTTGGCTCCTCAAGCTCGAGCGAGATGGCGATATTTTCGATCTCCAGATTTTCAAATTTTTCGCGAGCAATATCCAGCGCCCGTTCGACATATTTTTGAGAATTTGTTTCTCCACCCGTGCACATCTCGTCGGCAAAATCGGACAACGGCCCCTCTCCCACGGCAGAGAGAATTGCATTTGCCAGAGCGTGCAGGATCACATCGCCGTCAGAGTTGGCGTCGAACTTCTTGGGGAAATCTAGTTTGACTCCGCCCAGCACGAGCGTTTCTTCACTCGAAAATTTCTCTGCAAAGCGATGACTGTCCTCCCCCACCCCGATCCGAAACCGTGGGCCAAAGTCCGAAAGATCGGTCACTTTTTCATTTACTCGGCTGCATTCAAACACAAAAACATCCTCCCCCGCTGCGGTCAGGATTTCGGCCTCATCCCGTGGCTCGCCCGTAAAATTTTTGGCGGCTTTTTTTAGCATTTCGAGATCTGAAATCTGGGGTGTCTGGGTTTCAAAAATTTCTGCTGGATTGAGAAAATCAATCACTTTGCCGTCTACAACTTTTTTGACGGCATTGGGAGAGAAAAATCCAAAAATAAGATTTTTCTCCGGTCGGGCGAGTGCTGCTTTGAGTTCCGAAATTTTCACATCCGGATTGGCGCCGTTGTGCACGAGGACGCGACAGTTTTCTTGAGAGGGAAGAAAATCAAGCGCGCATTTCAATGACTGAAATCGAGTTTTTCCTCCCGAGATGACCGCAGAAATTTTGGGAAACGATTTTTGCAGCTCTTTATCTGGCCCCACCAGCAGGATTTCATCGATGGCATCACACTGCTGAAATTTCTCCATCGTGCGATGGAGTACAGGACGTCCAAACCGGTCGTCACGCAGCTTGTCAAAACCGCACCGATCCCCTGTCCCCGCGGCCAAAATAATCGCGAGTGTTTTCATGAGAAATATTTCTGTGCCATTTTCCGCGCACGGGCGTCGATGTCAAAAATTTTCTCGATCGAATCCACGGCTTCTTTTTGCGTTTCGCCGATCACGCGTTCCAGCAGATCAAAGATGTCGAGAAACGGAATATTTCCCGCCAAAAACTCCGCCACGGCCACTTCGTTTGCGGCGTTGAACACAATTGGAAAGTTGGCCATCTCCTGCGTGCAGGTGTCCAATAGCTTCAGCGTGCGAAAGGTCTCCCGATCGGGAGTGGTGAAACTTAGATTGAGATCCGAAAAGTCCTGCACCGGGCATCCTGTTTTCGTCCGCTGGGGAAACTGGAGCGCGCACGAAATCGGCAGCTCCATCGTGGGCGGCGAGAGCTGGGCTTTGATCGAACTGTCCGGAAACTGCACCATCGAGTGCACGATGGCCTGGGGGTGGATCACAATTTCGATCTGCTCCCCTTTCGCACGGAAAAGGTGCATCGCCTCAAACACCTCCAGGCACTTGTTTGCCAGCGTCGCGCTGTCGACGGAAATCTTGGCGCCCATGGACCACTGCGGATGGGCAAGCGCCTGGTCCACGGAAATGTTTTTCAGTTCCTCTTTTTTTCTCCCGTAAAACGGTCCACCCGAGCAGGTCAGGATTATTTTTTCAAAATTCCCCTCCCCCTGCAGACACTGAAAAATCGCGGAGTGCTCGCTGTCGACGGGGAGAATGTCGATGTCTTTTTCTCGAGCCAGCTGCATCAACAGCTCTCCCCCGGCCACAAGGGACTCTTTGTTTGCCAGCGCCAGCGGGAGGTCCGCTTCGATCGTGGCAAGAGAGAATTTCAATCCAGCAAATCCCGAGACGGCATTCAGCACGATATCGGGTTCACCTTTTTTGAGAAATTCTTTTGCAGAAAACGGCTCTCGCGTGTCGAGGAGATATTTTATGCCAAACTCGCTCGCAATTTTTTCCAATTCGGGAAAATGTGCGTGCGCGCTCGCTCCGACGATTTGAAATTTCTCGGGGTTTCTCCGTACGAGCTCCAGCGTTGTTTGGCCGATTGACCCCGTGGCACCCAGCAGCACGATTTTTTTCATTTTGAAAAATGTTCTGCAACGAATGTTTCCAAAATCTCCCAAAACTCGCCTGTTAGATTTTCGCCCGTGAGGTCAGCTACTTTTTTGCCTCGTACAAACACAATGGCACTCGCCTCTCCTCCACCGGGGAGACTCAGGCCGATGTCGGCACTTCTTGCCTCTCCCGGACCATTGACCACACACCCCATGACGGCAATTTTGAGTGTTTCGACGCCCGGAAATTTTTTCTGCCAGCGGGGAAATGCTTTCTCGACTCGCCCGGAAATTTCGTCTGCTAGACGCTGAAACTGATCACTCTGAGTGCGGCCACATCCGGGACAACTGATGATGCGCGGTGCAAAGTTTCTCAGCTCCAGTGCCTGTAAAATTTGCTTTCCCACGTCGACTTCTCGGGTCCGACTTTTCCCCGGTTTCGGCGTCAGAGAAATGCGAAATGTCTCGCCGATTCCCTCAGCCAGAAGTGTCCCCATGGCGGTCGTAGAAGCAATTTCTCCAGACAACCCGCTGCCTGCCTCGGTGAGCCCCAGATGCAGGGCGTACGGGAAATTTTGAGCCAGGGATCGATACACGGCAATGGTTTCGGGAACGGAGGAAAGTTTGGCCGACAGCACCAGCTGATCTGCAGGGAAGTTGAGACTGTTTGCCGTCAGCACCGAGAGCTCCACGGTGCGCAGAACCGCTTGGACGAGGGATCGGGAATCGGCCAAAATTTCGGGCGACACACTCCCCGCATTGACCCCGATGCGGACAGGCTTTTTGAGTTTTTTGGCCCGTTTCAAGAAATCGGTGAAATGTTTATCCGTAGAGTTGCCCGGGTTGATCCGGAATTTTGCCAGCGCCTCAGCACATTTTGGGACGGCTTTCAGTATTTCGGCGCCCCCAAAATGAAAATCCCCCACGACCGGAACGGGATCCACTTGCTGACAAATTTTTACCGCTGCCTCGGCGGCGGCTTCATCGGGAATTGCGAGGCGCACAATTTCCGCGCCAGCTGTGTGCAGTGCCTGAATTTCCGCAACGGTTTTTTTTACATCCCGGGTGTCGGTGGAGGTCATGGACTGCAAGACCGGCGGCAGTCCACCACCGATTTGCACCGTTCCAATGTTTACGACGGGCGAAATGCGCTTCATCAAGCCGATCTAACCACACTCTCCCACAAAACTCAACACCACTTCGCGGTTTCGGGGACGATCAAGTTCAAAAAACAGAAGATGCTGCCAGGTCCCCAGCTGCATTTTTCCCTGCTGTACCGGCACCGTCTCCCCACTCCCGAGCAGCATTTGGATCACATGGGAGTGGCCATTCTGGCATTCACCGCTGGCACACATCGTCTCGGGGGCACGGCCATCGAGGTCATTGTGTTTCCACTTCCGATCTGGGCGTGCGATTTCTGTGAAGAAGACATCTTTCATGTCCTGCATCAGCCCGTCCTCCAGCTCATTGATCCGCACCGCGCAGGTCGTGTGTCGGGTAAACACATTTACGAGGCCCTCTTTTGCCCCGATTTCCTGAAGAAAATCCTGCACCGTCTGGGTCAGGTCGTGAATGTCAAAAAATTTCTCCGTCGAGATCGAAAGCGTTTTGGTTTTCATCGCGGGCGAGTGTACTCACTTGCGCAGAAAATTCAAAAAATTATAACCCCAAATGGAATGTTTCTTGTTCCCATTTTGAAGCAATGCAGTTCTCACATTTTTTACTACAACTCGAAACATAATCAAGAGCTTCATTTGATGCAGTAACCGCAGACAAGGGGAGCCTGTTTTTTTTCAATTCTTCCTGAATTTCTATCGGTGCCTTCTGAATGATTCGGTCTTTTTGTTCTTTTGGATTCTCGCAAAGACAACCACCATCAATTTTGCATTTTTCTCCTCCCATTTTTTACAGTTTAAAAGCAAGGTAAAACTTAATTAAAAAATAAAAAATGTCAAAATAATTTAAAATATTTCGTTGTTCGGTCTTCCTCGGGAATCAATCAATTCCGGATAAGCCGGAATGACGCGGGAAAAACTACACCGCCATCCGCACAAACTTCACGATCTTGGCATCGCCCAGGTACTGTGCGACGGTTTGTTCGGGATCTTTGACAAATGCCTGACTGGCCAGGGCACGTTCAGCGCAGAACTTTTTCATCTTTCCCTCAATGATTTTGTCCAAAATCTGCTCGGGTTTTCCTTCTCCCAAAAGCTGCTCCCGGGCAATCTCCCGCTCTTTGGCGAGAATTTCCTCCGGCACATCTTCCGGATTTGCCACGAGTGGATTCATGGCAGTGGCGTGCATGGCCACATCGCGGGCTTGCTCTTCGTTCCCGCCATCCAAAACCACGATCGTGCCAACCTTTCGATTTGTGTGAAGATAGCTCCCGACCGTGTCTCCCCCTTCTACCACTTCCACAGCATCGAGCGACATGTTTTCGCCGATCTCCTGAATTTTATCGGTTTTGATGGATTCAAAATGTTTTTTGGCTGCATCCGCGCTCTCGGCTTCGGCTTTTTGCGCCAACTCTTCAGTCAGGGCGACAAATTTCTCGTTTCGCGCAACGAAATCGGTTTCGCACAGCAGCTTGATCATCGCGCGTCCGGCGATGCCGATGCCTCCCTCACTGGTGGATCGATCCGCTTTTGAAGCGGCTTTGGCTTCTCCGCGTTTTCTGAGAAGTTCGACTGCTTTTTCCCTGTCGCCATTCGATTCTTCGAGCGCTTTTTTGCAGGCGAGCATCCCGACTCCGGTTTGTTCGCGAAGGGTTTTGACGTCAGCAGCAGAAATGGCCATTTCAATGAAAAATGAAGAATTAAAAATGAAAAATGAGGAAAATTTTCGGCGGGATTTTACATGCGCAGATTCGAAATGCAACCCAAAACAAAAACTTTCATAGCTCAAAAAACAAAAAACGAAAAACAAATTTTTCATTCGTCATTCGTAATTGTTCATTGATTTTTACCACTTCAATTTTTTGGCCATGTCGCCGATGATCGGAATCTTCCACATGGTCCCCTTCCAGGCATGCAAGATAGCCGCCAGGGCAATTATCACATGGATCAGACCGAGAAACACCCGCATCCCGAGCGAAAACCACCCGAGCCACGAAAGAAGTAAAAACACAATCGCTAGCACAAGGGCTTGTTTTCCGTGATGCTGACAAAATTTCGACTGAGGCTTGATCGCGAGCGGAAGCACACAGAGAAAACTAAAATACCCCAGCACTGCCAAGAGCTTCTCGCCCCCGGGGAGGGCTTCTTTTGAGTCCTCATCGAGGGAAACCGACTCCTCTTTTTTGCTTGCTTTTGCGGGAGGAGTCTCCTTTTCTGGAGCCGAATCTTTTTCTTCTGGCATGTGTTTTTATATGAAAAACTACACCAGTGAGTCTACCAGAGACTGGAGAATAAATCGAATGGATTTCACCGAATCATCGTTGGCAGGAATCGGATAGTTGACGTTGTCTGGATCAGCATTTGAATCCAGCACCGCCACGACAGGGATTTTTGAGTTTGTCGCTTCTTCGATCGCGAGACGATTGACCACCGCATCCAGTACGACGATCGCGCCAGGCGCTTTTCGCATTTCTCCCACACCGTGATACAGCATTTCCAGCTTTTCGAGTTCCTTTTTGTATTTGGAGATTTCTTTTTTGGTGTACTTCTGAATTTCTCCAGATTCAAATTGTGATTTCAGATTCAAATAGTGATCGATTCGTTTGCGGATTTCTTTGAAATTGGTGAGAAGCCCTGGCTGCCATTTTTCGTCCACCAGGTACTGAGATTTTCCGGCAAGAAGCGCATTGAGTACAAGCGAAGTCTGTGGTTTGGTGCCGACAAAAAGGATTTTTTTGCCCTGGAGTTTTGTAGCCTTGAGAAACTGCTGCGCTTTTTTGAGCAGTTCGGCGGTTTTTTCGAGATCAAAAACATGGACTCCGTTGAAGTCACTGTACAGGTACGGTTTCATTTTTGGGTTCCATCCCGAAGTACGCTGCCCGATGTGCAGTTCGTTTTCAAAAAGAGTTTTGAGGTCGGTGGTCATGATGGGAAAATTTTAAGAAGTGATGGTGTCGCTTCCCGCCGCACTTGAGTCAGTTTGGCTTGACGACGGGTGGATTGTAGGGAGGGCCAGAAAAAATGCAAATGTTTTTGTGAATTGACAAAAAATCGATACACTTTCGGCGAACCGAAATGACCAAGAAAATTTCAACCGACGACATCCTTCATCTGGCTGATCTGGCGAAATTGCGCCTCACTCCAAGTGAAGCCGCGGCCTTTGCCCCGCAGCTGACGGGGATTTTGAAGTTTGTCGGCGAGCTCCAAAAAGTAAAAACAAAAAAGGTGGAAGAAACCTCACAGGTGACGGGACTTCAAAATGTTTCCCGAAGGGATGAAATTTTTCCGTTTGATGCCGAAATCGAACTTCTGGAATGCTCTCCTCATCCCACAAAACAAAAATCCATTCGTATCCCCCGCATTCTCTGATGGACAATCTCCACAGGAAACCGTTGGCTCAGCTTGCTCACCTTTTCCGAGCGGGAGAGGTTTCGTCGCGAGAGATCACGGACGCGTTTATTGCTCAAATTGAGTTGCAGGACAAAAAGATCAATGCTTTTGTTACGACGACATTTGACGAAGCTCGAGAGATGGCGGATGCGGCGGATGCCCGGCGAAAAAATGACACGCTCGCCTCCTCCATCGACGGGATGCCGATCGCGCTCAAGGATGTCATTTGTACACGCGAGTGCAAAACGACGGCTTCTTCAAATATGCTCAAACATTTCCAATCCCCGTACGATGCGACCGTTTGGTCAAAACTAAAAAAAGCCGGAGCGGTGCTGTTGGGCAAAACCAACACGGATGAATTTACGATGGGATCAAGCACCCAGACATCAGCATTTGGGACGACCAAAAATCCGCATGATTTGAAAAGAGTTGCTGGTGGCAGCTCTGGGGGCAGTGCCGCTGCCGTTGCGGCGGGGATGTGTGCCGGAGCGCTGGGCACTGACACCAATGGTTCGATTCGCCATCCAGCGCATTTCTGTGGGGTCACCGGCCTCAAGGTTTCGTACGGACGAGTCTCTCGCTGGGGCGTGATGCCCATGGCCAGCTCGTTGGATACGATTGGTCCCCTCGCACAGACAGCCGAAGACTGCGCTCTTCTTCTCGAGCAGATGGCGGGAGCCGATCCCAAAGATTCCACCACGCCGCCGGAGAATGTGCCAACATATTCAGAGAAACTCGAGCAGAGCCTGGGAAATCTTAAAGTCGGTGTTCCCCGAAAATTTCTCGATACTTTTGCTGAAAAAATAGATCCCGAGGTTTCTCGCATTTTGGAGAGTGCCGAGGCGCAGCTCCGATCGCTGGGAGCCAAAATTGTAGACATTGATTTGCCCCACGCACAGTACGCCGTGCCAGCCTACTACATCATTGCGCCAGGAGAAATTTCGGCCAACATGGCTCGGTACGATGGCCTCCGTTTTGGGGAGGGAAAAAAAGGAAAAGACCTACAGGACATGTACCACAAAACGCGCCACGACGGATTTGGAGATGAAGTCAAGCGCCGGATATTGATTGGGACGTACGTGCTGTCTGCGGGATATTCCGATCAGTTTTATCGTCAGGCCCAAAAGGTTCGGACGCTGATCCGGCAGGATTTTGACTCGGCGTGGGAAGACGTCGATGCGATTCTCTCTCCCGTGAGTCCGACCCCGGCATTTAAAATTGGCGAAAATCTGGAGGATCCCGTCAAAATGTACCTCGAGGATTTTTTCCTCTCCCCTTCTTCTCTCGCGGGAATCTGTGGCATCTCCGTTCCCTCGGGAAAATCCAAGACCGGTCTCCCCATCGGCATGCAGATCGTGGGGCCCGCGTTTGAGGAAGCGCGAATTCTGCGAATCGCTCATCAGATGCAACAGCAATCCAGCTCATGAATTTTCACACATCTTCAAAATCAAATTCCCCCGCCCCATCTGGGACGGGACAACTTTTCCTCGCGAGTGGTGAGACATTTTCCGGGACTAAATTTGGAGCTGATGTCTCGGCGGAGGGCGAGGTGGTGTTTTGTACGGGGATGACCGGCTATCTGGAAATTCTCACCGACCCCAGCTACTTCGGACAGATTGTCGTCTTCACCTTTCCGCAGATTGGAAATTACGGTGTGTTCGACGAAAAGGTTTTTTGCAAAAAAATAGACGCAGTGTACGAATCACAGAAAATCTGGGTGCGGGGGGTCATCGTGGCGGAGGTGAGTACGCAATTTTCTCACGCGCTGGCAACGAGCTCCTTTGCCCAGTGGCTGGAGCAAAACAACGTTCCGGCATTGGCCGGAGTGGACACACGCGCGCTGACCCAAATTTTGCGGGAACACGGGACGGTGCTCGGGGCGATTGCAGAGGAGAAGCCAAAAAAATTTGAAGACCCGCTTGGCGGACGATTTGTGCCGGAGGTGTCGCCGAAAAAAATGGAGATTCTGGAGCCGGAGGTTCCGGATCGAGTGCAGAATAATAAAATAAAAACGATTGCCTTCCTGGACTGTGGGGCAAAAAACGGCATTTTTCGAAACTTTTTGAAACGAGGTGTTCGGGTGATTCGACTCCCCTTCGATGCCGATCCGTTTGCGACGGGCGAAAAGATTGACGGTGTGTTTTTCTCCAACGGGCCGGGTGACCCGGAGACCGTGCACGAGACGATTGAGATTTTCAAAAAATGTTTGGAAAAAAAGATCCCGACGTTTGGGATTTGTCTGGGATGTCAGCTGCTGGCGCTGGCAGCAGGCGGGAAAACCAAAAAAATGAAGTACGGACACCGCGGGGCCAATCAGCCGGTGGCAGAGGCCCGCCCGGGTTCGAAAAACCGAAAAGCCGGGGTTGGGAGATGTCTGATCACGACCCAAAATCATGGATTTGTGGTGGACGAAAAATCCCTGCCTCCAGATTTCGAGCTCTGGTTTGAAAATCTCAATGACGGCACTGTCGAGGGCATCCGGCACCGGAGTTTGCCGATCTCAGCCGTCCAGTTTCACCCAGAGGCCTGCGCGGGCCCGGAGGACGCGGAGTTTTTGTTTGATGAATTCATAAAACAATTTGAGAAATGAAAATCCTCCTCCTTGGGTCTGGGGCATTAAAAATTGGAGAGGCGGGCGAGTTTGACTACTCGGGCTCCCAGGCGATCAAAACATTCAAACGCGCGGGGCACGAGGTGCTGCTGATCAATCCAAATATCGCCACCGTGCAGACTGATCCCCAGTGGGAAGGGCAAAAGAATTTCGCTGGAGCCGATAAAGTCTTCTTTCTGCCGGTGACGCCGGAGTTTGTCGAGGAAATCATTGCGCAAGAAAACCCAGACGCGCTCGCGCTCTCTTTCGGCGGACAGACAGCCCTCAATTGTGGATTGAAGCTGGAGGAGTCGGGCATTTTGAAAAAATTCAACGTGAAAGTGCTCGGCACCTCTGTCGATGCAATTCGCGCCACGGAGGATCGGGAGATTTTTATCCAGAAACTCAAAGAAATCGATGTCCTCACTCCCCGCTCGATCGCGACACGGAGTTTGGAAGAGGCACAGAAAGCGGCCCAAAAAATTGGATTTCCGCTGATCATGCGTGCAGGATTTGCGCTGGGGGGACAGGGATCAGGGTTTTGTGAGACGCCGGAGCAGTTTGAAAAAAAAGCACGCGAAGCGTTTTCCTTTTCTCCCCAACTCCTGATCGAAGAAGATCTCCGTGGCTGGAAAGAAATTGAATACGAGGTGGTACGCGATGGCGCGGACAACTGCATCACCGTGGTCAACATGGAAAACTTTGATCCGCTCGGGATCCACACCGGCGAATCGATTGTCATCTCTCCTTCGATGACCCTGGCCAATCGCGAGTACCAGATGTTGCGCACGGTGGCTTTGAAGACCATTCGGCATCTGGGCATCGTCGGTGAATGCAACATTCAGTACGCGCTGGATCCAGACGATGACCAAAACTATCGCGTGATTGAGGTCAATGCCCGCTTGTCACGCAGTTCTGCCCTCGCGTCCAAGGCGTCAGGATACCCCCTCGCCGCCGTAGCAGCAGAAATTATGCTGGATAAAACTTTGCCCGAGATCCCAAATGCGATCACGCAAAAAACGACCGCCTTCTTCGAACCCTCGCTCGACTACATGGCGGTCAAAATCCCCCGCTGGGATCTTCAGAAATTCCGAAAAGTTTCCCGTGAAATTTCGACCGAAATGAAATCGGTGGGTGAAGTGATGGCGCTCGGGCGCAATTTCCCCGAAGCCATCCAAAAAGCAGTCCGAATGCTGGCGCTTGGGTCAGAGGGGGTGCTGGATTCGCCCATAAAATTTGAAAAGCAGGAGCTCGAAAGTCATCTCAAAACGGCCTCTCCCCGACGGCTCTTTGCGGTGGCAGAGGCTCTGTACTCCGGAGAGTTTGATATCGAAGCCATCTGGGA
Source organism: Candidatus Altimarinota bacterium (assembly GCA_021734785.1). GTDB lineage: Bacteria > Patescibacteriota > Gracilibacteria > UBA4473 > UBA4473 > JABGQW01. The sequence goes on from JAIPIF010000003.1 coordinate 26,799, forward strand.
ACGGACCAAAATTGATCGCTGGTTTCTCCAGCAGCTCCAGCGGATTACCGACTGTGCGCGGGAGCTGGATGGGGCAAAATCCTTGCCGGTCGAGCTTTTGAAGCGAGCAAAACTGCTCGGATTTTCTGATAATGAAATTGCCCGCCGCACGCAGACCTCTTTCGAGGAAATTCGTTCCGTCCGAAAAAAAGCGGGCATCGTCCCCGTGACCAAGCAGATTGACACACTCGCTGCCGAATTTCCCGCCCAGACAAACTACCTGTACACGACGTACCTGGGAGAGAAAAACGATGTCTGATGTTTTCTAAAGCCCTATTTTTTCTCTTCTTCTTTCTTTTTTTCTTCTGAATCAGAAGGACTGTCTGTTTTTTCCTCCTCAGCAGAATCATTTTGCTCTGAAGATTCTTTTGCTGCCGATTCTTTTTTGGGCTCCTCTTTTTTCTCCGAAGCTTCGTCCCTTGCTTCCTCTGTTTTTTCTGCAACGGGCTTTTCGTTCTTCTCTTCTTTTTCAGAAGATTCCTCCACAACTTCTTCGGTCGCTTCCTCTTCTGCCTCTACAGCAAACGTTTTTTCTTCTGGGCGAAAACTCACCTCCTTGAGTCGGAGCGATTTTCCTGACAGTTTTCGCAGAAAGTTCAGTTTTGCTCGGCGTACCTTTTGGGCGCGCATGACCTCAATTTTTACCACATTTGGCGAATGAATCGGAAATACTTTTTCGACACCAATTCCCTCTGAGATTTTTCGCACTGTAAACGTCTCGTCCACTCCGTGACCGGGATTGACCGCGATTATTGTCCCCTGAAACACCTGGATGCGTGTCTTGTCCCCTTCTTTGATCTTTTGATGGACTTTTACAATGTACCCAGAACGCAGTTTGGGGACAGAGGCCTTTCCGTGTTTTTCTGAAAACGATTGAAGAATGTGAGACATAGAAAATACCGATCAAATTCGGGCGGATTGTAAACAAAAAATATGGGAGCGCAAGTTTTTTTGCGAAATTACATCGCGACCAATTTTTCCGTATCTTTTTTGAGTTTGTTCTTGAGGATCAGGTTTTCCTTTTTTGCAAAGATACGAGAAACGAATTTATCCTTGAGTGCGACACGGTACAAAAAATCATCGCGAGACATCAAGCTGTACTTGATTGTCTTTTCGGGAAAATTCTCTTTGAGAAATTTTTCGATATCTTCTTTGGTGACATCTCCCACGAGAAAAAGATCGACGTCCGCCTCTTCATTGATAAACTGTCCGGTCAAAATCAAAATATCAACATTGCCGATCCTTGAGACCTTTTGAAGAAACTTATCATTTGTTTTGTCGGTTTTGCGCACGATGGAGGTCAACTCAAACAAAACGGGAAAATGAGGATTGATGCGGTAATATTTCCGTCGATTGCGTTCGGAGGACTTCAGCATACCGATACGTTCCAGGTTTTCAAGCTCCCGCCGAAGCGAGTTAATTTGTTCATCCAGCTCTCGTGTCAGCTCGCGGATAAAAAATTCTTCATCCGGGTGCAGCAAAAACTGCCGAAACAATTTGACCCGTGCTCCGGAACCGAACATTTTTTTGAGCATATTTTGTGAACAGAAGACCCCAGCTCTCGAAACGTATTCAATTTTCCACATTTTGTCAAAACTTTTTTTTATAAAATCTCTAATACTCGCAGTACGAAAGGAAAAAACTGTTTCACTTTTTGGAACGCGTGCGGAATTTTTTCTCAAGAGAGATCAAAAAATGTATTCAAAAATAACACTTTTTTTGTTCTCAAAAAAGCGGTGTTCATGCACGCATTTTGTGCACAAAAAAAACGGCCCGAAGGCCGTTTCGCTCGTTTCGTACCGAGGGAGTGGCTCAAAATCCTCCGTTTCCAAAGTCTGATTTCTTTTTTCCGGCGGTAAAAAAGAACCCCAGGAAAACCCCGCTCACAAGGCCGAGAAGAAACATCAGCACCATGGGGAAAAACAGTGACCGAGAACCACTGCTAAAGAAAATGCCCACCTGTGCGGTCGTGGAGATATTCTGGAAAGCCAGAATGAGCGCAATCAGGGTGGCAAGGCCGAAGATGATCAGAAAGGCTTTTTTCATCATCTCAAAGGATAACGGTCGACAAATATTTGTCAATTTTGAGCTCGTGCGCAATCTGCTGGAGGGCACGCTCTCGCTCTTCTTGTGGGGCTTTTTCGCCGGTACGCTGCGCGGCCAGAAGCTGCGCTTTTTTGATTTCGTCTGCGTCGAGTTCAATATTTTCTTGTTTCAAAACCTCTCCCATGCCCAACATGATGCGAAGATCCCGCTCAGCCGTAGATTGAAATTCTTTTTTGAGTGCTTCTTCCGTTTTGCCGACTTGTTTCCAAAACGCCTCTGGGTCGTGTTGGTACTGGGGGGCGTTCTTGATGTGCTGCAGTCGGCCCTCCACCTCTTTTTCGATCCAAGATTTTGGCAGCTCCGCTTTCAAAACTTTGTCGAGTTTTTTGTAAAACTCTTCCCGCTTTTTCTTTTTTTCTGCATCGGTCTTGTTTCGCGTTATGAGCTCTTTGACATCATTTCGAAAGTCGGAAACGGATTTTTTTTGTCCAACCATTTTTTCGACCATTGCTTCCTCCAGGTTCTGTGCGGAAACTTCTGTCACATTGTGGAGCTTGACTTCAAACGGAAGAGTCTTTCCCGCGAGCTCAGTGGCTCGATAGTCTTTGGGAAATTTTACTTTTATTGTTTTTTCCTCGCCGGGTTTCATGCCTTCGATTCCTTTTTCGAGGTCTGGGAGAAAGTTTTGAAACCCAAGGCGCAGTGCGTGTTTTTCTGCTTTTGTCCCCGGAACAACATTCCCCTCTTTGTCTTTTCCGGCGAAGTCCACCTCGACAGCATCTTTCTTTTTGGCAGGACGATCAACAGGCTTTCCCAGCTTCATGTCGCTCATGATCGTCTCAATCACGTCATCAATTTCTTGCTCCGAAATTTCTACTTTCATCGGATCAATTTTTATCTTTTTATAGTCTCCCAATTTGACTTCAGGAAAGACCTCCACCTCTAGTTTTACTTCCAGCGGCAATTCTTTTCCGGGATCCATGTCAACTTTTGGAGGGCTCACGGGCATTATTTTATTCGTAGTGACAAAGTCATGATATTTCTGATTGAGCGCTTCATTGAGGGCTTCCGCTGAAATTTGGTTTATCCCCACCGCGCCAATAACTGCTTCATCGGGCGCTTTACCCTTGCGAAATCCCGAGAGGTTTACCTTTGCTCGGTGTCGATCGAGTACTTTTTTCTGTGCTTTGGCGATATCGTCTTTTTCAAGGGTGAGCGAAAAAGCAATGCGTGAGTCCGAGAGCGATTTGGTGTCTGCCATGAGGAGAGTTGAATTCAAAAAATACAGTGGTCGGAGTGTACTGGAAAATTTTTTTTTGACAAACGAGTCCGAAACGCGATTATTTGAGGTTGATGTGGCGACGGTTTGGATTTGGGGCTTTGCTCCTCTTCCTCCTTCTCGGAAACGCCTCCTCCGCTCATGCCCTCCCCTGGGAGGAGGTATCCGTGCGCAAAGTGCTCGACAATTCCCACTTCCAGCTCTCAGACGATCGTGTGGTCCGCCAGGTGGGTATCGTTCCTCCGGATTTATTGGCACCGACACTGGCCGAGCGCCCTCTTTGCCGAAAGACATTTCGGCTTCTCAAAATACTCCTCGTAGGAGAGTCGGTAAAAATATTGCCAGAAGAAAGTTTTGAAAACTCCCCCGGCCCCCTCCCCGTTCACCTCAAGCTTTCAGAGGGAGAATATTTGGCAGAAGTGCTCCTCCGCGAAGGCCTCACTCTGCTGGAACGGAAAGATCCAGACATCCGATTTTTTTCCACGTACGAAAAAGCGGAAAAAGAAGCACGAGAAAACTTTCGCGGACGCTGGGGAGACACCGATGTCCAAAAAGCCCGACGCAAAATTCGTGCTCAAGCGAGTCGAGCATCACAGGAATTTCGAAAAAAATACGCCCCATTTTTTGCTCCCATTGCCGTGGGAAAAGTACAGCGTGTTTTGTCCGGGGACTTGGTCGAGCTTGAAAATGGGCTTCAAATCCGTCTGCTGGGGATTCAAACGCCACCCCCCGGAAATAATCCTTCGGGACTGGATTGTTTTGGCACGGCGGCACAAAAGCATTTGTCCTCCCTGCTCGAAGAAAAGACCGTGTGGTTGCAAAAAGATGTCTCCGATTTTGGAGAACGTCGGGAACTCCTGCGGTATGTGTTTCTGCCGGAGGAACGGGTTTCTGTAAACGAACAGATGATCCGAGATGGGTTTGCGCGGAGTTTTTGGATCACAGACGATCATCGATTAAAAGAAGTATTTGAAGATGCACAGCTGCGGGCGTACCAGGAGGCTGCCGGTGCGTGGCAATCGTGTGTGGGGGCACTGCTCTTTTCTGAGAAAAACAAAGGTATTTCTCGCCCCATCGATCGCGACTGCCCAGTCAAAGGCAATATTTCCCGTGGCAAAAAGACCTTTCACACCTCTGCAAGTGGGTGGTACCAGCGGCTCCAGCCCGAGCGATGTTTTGCCACCGAAGCCGAAGCGCTCGATGCCGGGTTTGAAAAAGTAAAGTGACCTGCTACAATTTCAGCGATTTTTTCTTCCGCATGAAATACACTCACCTTCTCCTCAAAACCGCCAAGGAATCCCCCACTGACGAAGATGCCAAAAACGCAGAGCTTCTGATCCGTGGCGGGTTTGTCCAAAAAGAAATGGCGGGGGTCTACTCGTACCTGCCGCTGGGACTGAAAGTGCTCAGAAAAATAGAAGCCATCATCCGCGAAGAAATGAACGCCGTAGGAGCAAATGAATTATTGATGCCAGCACTGTCAGCGAAAGAAAACTGGGAAAAAACTGGGCGGTGGGAAATGATGCACGATATTTTGTACCGGATGGAAATGTCCGGGGGACGCGAATGTGCTCTCCATCCCACCCACGAAGAAACCGTAACGCCACTTGTGCAGCAATTTTGCGCTTCTCCAAAAGATTTCCCAAAATGCGTGTACCAGATCCAGACAAAATTTCGCAATGAGCCTCGAGCCAAATCGGGACTCCTTCGCGGCCGTGAATTTCAGATGAAAGATGCGTACTCTTTTCATACAAACCAAGAAGACTTTGAGAAATATTACGGTGTCATGACAGAGGCATATCACCGCATCTACAAGCGCCTCGGATTGGGAGAACTAACCAAGTTTGTCGCGGCAAGTGGGGGCGAGTTTTCTGATTTTTCCCATGAGTTTCAAACGATTTCTCCGATTGGAGAGGATGAAATTTTTTGGGATGAGGCAGGAAAACAGTGGCTCAACAAAGAAATCACTCCTGCGCTTGCCCCTCCGGTGAAATATTCCGATGCAGAAGAACTCCCGATGGAAGATGTCGAGGGCAAGGGGCTTATCGGCGTGGAACCGCTCGCAGAATTTCTCAAAATTCCCGTGGCAAAGACAACCAAAACAATTTTGTTTGAGACCGACACAGGGGACATCCTTGCGGCGGCATTGCGGGGAAACTATGACGTGGACGAGCGCAAGCTCAAAAAGATTGTCGGCGCAAAATCTCTCAAGCTCGCCAGCGCAGAGAAAATCAAAGAGCTCACCGGCGCAGAGCTGGGGTATGCGGGCGTGCTCAATTTACCAGAAAGTGTGCGGGTAATTTGGGACGACTCCTGTCAGGGGCGAAGAAACTTTGAAATGGGCGCCAATAAAACGGACTTTCACACAATCAACATCAACTTTGGACGAGACCTGTCCGAACCAGAGGAATTTTACGACATCAAAGTCCCCCAGCCTGGAGATATCAATCCCAAGACCAAAAAAGCCTACCCGGTCGAAAAGGCAATCGAGGTGGCAAATATTTTTCCACTCGGAGAGAAATACAGTCGGGCCTTTAAATTCTCGCAGGAAGGAAAACCCATTATCATGGGCTGCTACGGCATTGGGATTTCTCGATTGATGGGGACGCTGGTCGAGATTTTTCACGATGAAAACGGCATCATCTGGCCCGAAAACGTCGCACCCGCGCAGGTGTATCTGGCACCGATTGGACGGGATCCAAAAGTCTTTTCTGTGGCCGACAAGCTGTACGACGAGCTTCAAAGCGCCGGCATCGAAGTCCTGTACGACGATCGCCAGGACAAAAAAACAGGCCCCGGGCAAAAATTTGCCGATCACGAGCTCCTGGGTCTCCCTTTTCGCGTGGTGCTGAGCGAAAAATTGCTGGCCCAAAAGGAGGTCGAGGTCGTCGACCGAAAAACCGGAAAAACCACCATCATGCCCCAGAAAAAACTCGTGTCGTTTCTCACGCAATGACCGATCTCTTCTCGGGCACAAAAAAGAAATCTACGCTTCCTCCCAAAAAAGCCGTTCTTTTTGCCGACGGCGGAGCCCGTGGCAATCCCGGTCCCGCGGGGGCGGGATGCATTCTTTTGGACGAGGACAAAAAAATGATCGCCCAGGACAGCGTCTGGTGCGGCATTCAGACGAACAATTTTGCCGAATACACCGGTTTGATCCGCGGCTTGGAATTGGCCCTTGAAAATAAAATTACTGAGCTCGAGGTGTTCCTCGACTCCAACCTGATCGTGGAGCAGATGTCCGGAAACTGGAAAATAAAAAATGCCAACCTTCGCCCTCTCTGGGAGCGTGCGTGCGCTTTGCGGGAGCAGTTTGAGGCAATCCAATTTGCCCACATTCCTCGGGAGAAAAATACCCGTGCCGACCGGCTGGCAAATCAAGCGATGGATCGAAAAAGCTAACCGTCATTGCGACTCCGCTCTGGCGGAGGAAGCAATCTTTTTTCCAGTGAGAGATTCCTTTCCCGGCATTGTTTGATTTGGAATGACGAACGCTTTATTTTGGCCACTCCGTCTGCTGTTCGAGGATCTTTTGCGGGTCAAAAAACAAATTACGTACTTCTCCGCCGAGGAGAAAACTGTTGACGAGGACTGTGCCGCCAAAGGCTCTGGCTTTTGCAAGGGCGGTTTTTGAATCAGCACAAACAATCCCCCGTCCCATTTTTTCTCTCAATTCCTCCGGCGCCCAGCTGTCCCGTGATTCTGGGATTTTGACCCAAAAGATTTCTTCAAATTCGTCCGAAATGATTTTGAAAATTTCCGGATCATGATTTCGCCCGAGGCCAAACACCCCAGTCTTCTTGCCGGAAATCTTTTTGATCTTCGGTAGGATGAAGTGAAATCGAGGCGCAGAATGCGCTCCGTCGAGAATTACATCGGGCGCTACTTTTTCCCAGCGGCATGGCAGTGGCACTTTTCGCATTTCGAAGGCAGAGGTTTGCAAGACATTTTCACATATTTTTCGTGCAAGTTTTTTGTTCAATTTCCGAGGAATACCTTTTATAAGCTCAACTTTTGATTTTATGACAGAGTTTAAAATTGAACAATATTTTTGCTCGTAACTGAGGTTTAAAATCGAATCTTCTGTAAAAATTCCGGCCTTTTCTCTGGCCAGATGCTCCTCTTTTCCTCCAAATCGTTCGAGATGGTCATCGCCGATGAAAGTCACCGCAGCAATCCGCTTGCCCTGCACCGCATTGACCGAGTCCAGCCGCCCCCCAAGCCCGATCTCTCCGATCAGGATTTGACACCCTGCCTCTCGCGCTGCCCAGATCCCCGCACAGACGATGGCCTCATAGTACGTGGGCTTCTCCTCAAAATCAGCCGACACTTCTTTCATCTTTAAAATCGCTGTTCCAAAGTCTTCTGCCGAAATCAGCTTTCCCCCAATTCGAATGCGTTCGGTAATGACCTGGATGTGCGGCGAGGAGAGCGTGGCAACCTTTTTTCCTGCTCGAAGCAGGACGTCTTCTACCAAACGGCAAACGCTCCCCTTTCCTGCCGTGCCCCCGACAATTATTCGCAGATAAAAATCACGATCCGGGCGATCCAGTGCGTCCAATATTTTCTCCGTCACGGCCAAACTCGGTGGGGCTGTGTTTCGAAAAAACTGCGCCTCACTGGCAAGCTCTTTCAGCCAATTTTGTGCTTCGAGAAACCGCTCCATGTGTTTGCAGGTGAAGAAGAAGGGGTGCGACTGGGAGCGGGCGAACTTTCAGCCGAAAGCTCAAACGGGAGGCGCTGCTCCTGCACGGTTTTTTTGAAAAAAAGTTTAATCGCCGAAGAAAAATTAAGCCCCATTTTTTCGAGCACTTCCTGGGCCGCTTTTTTTTCTTGCTCGTCGATGCGGATCTGAATGTGTGACATGATGATGACAAAAAAAGACAGCGCGTTTGTAGCACTCCGTCATGACAGAGTCAAGCCTTTTGGTCTGGATTGTTTTCGAGAAGAGTGAGAACCGGACGATTCCAAAAACGCAGGCGCAGTGCGGACTCTCCTACTCCCCCGCTGACGAAGAGGCGCCGAGAGGGATACCAGCAACGCTGAAATTTTCGTCCGGTTTCGCAGGGAATAACTCCCGGCACCGCGCCCAAAAAAGGAATCCGACACTGCCCGCCGTGCGTGTGTCCTGACACGGTCAACGCGGGAGAAGTTTCTGCAGAAAATTTCTTCACAATGTCCGGCGAATGGGCAAGGAGGAGAAAGGGGTGTTTGAGGGAAAGACTGCCCATTGTTTTGTCCAGATCATCAAATCCCCGGTCGTTGTCATCGGTGCCGGCAATCCACATCTTTTTTTCCGGCCAAAAATACGCCTCATTTCGCAGGAGCTGTACTCCTGCAGATTTCAAAAATCGTTCGGCGATGTGGGACTGATCGACCCCCCTCCTGCCCTCCGGGAAATGATCGTGATTGCCCAGGGTCGCAAACACGGGAACCGAAAGTTTTTTGAGTGGTGCCAATTTCTCTCCCAAAAGAAGTGCCCGTCCCCAAAAAAAATCCCCCGGAATCAGCACGGCATCGACTTTGTGTTTGGAAATTTCTGTCACGATTAATTGCAAAAAATGTTCTCCTTTGCCCGGACTCAGGTGGAGATCGGAAAAAATAGCAATTTTGAGCGCGGGCAGTTCTGACAGAGAAACCGTTTTTTTCTCTACCTGCAGCCAAAATGGCTCCAAAAAATGTGCCCACAAGAGCACAATCCAGAAAACAAAAACCCCCCACTTCAAAATCCCCTCCAGCACAAAAAAACTTCCCGCCCCCGCGAGAAAAACAAGCCAGAGAAAAAATTCTCCCAGCCAAAAATGCAGTGTCCCCCCACGACTCACCGTTTGTTTTTGCCAAACAGTTTCAGCACCGGCTGAAGAGTCTTGTGAATTTTCCAGAGGATTTGGACCGGCTTTTGCACGAGTTCTTCAAAAATCTCAATCCAAGCATTGACACGATTGACTGTCCAGGTGACTTTGACCAGCAGACGGATCGTAAAAAACACCAGCAGGAGAAACCCCAGCGCAAGTGCGAGGTACAAAATTTCGAGAGCGTTTGCGAGGAGGTAGTCCATTGTGTTTTGGGTTGAGACAAGAAGAGTTGTACTCCAACACGCGTATTCTATCAAATTTTTCTTACTTTTTCAATCGCTCGCGCAGGATTTCCTGCACTTTCTCCGGATTGGCACTGCCGCGAGAACGCTTCATCACTTGTCCCACGAGAAATCCGAGCACTTTTTCTTTGCCGGCACGAAACTGTTCGACGGTGTCTGGGTTTTCTTTGAGCACGTCGGAAATCCAGGTTTCAATTTCCCCACTGTCAGACACCTGCTCCAATCTCATCTCCACCATCAGGGTTTCGATTTTTGTTCCGGTTTTCATTGCCGCCCCCAGCACCTTTTTGGCTCCCGAGGAAGAAATGTTTTTTTTATGAAGAAAGCGCACCGTGTCCGCCACGTGTTTGGGCGTGAGCTCAGTTTTTTTCCAGTCTTCGTGCGCCAGCACCACCGAAAGCAGGAGTTTTGCCACAGCCTTTGGCTCATCAGACAGGTCAACGGTTTTCTCGAAAAACTGCGCCAGTACCGGATCAGAGGAAAGAATCAGTGCGTCGGTTTCGGCCAGCTTCCATTCTTTTTTGTACCGAAAGAATTTTTCGATTGGAAGCTCAGGGAGGGATTTTTTTATTTCCTCAATCTGATCGTCGTCAAATGTCACTGGCGGCAGATCCGGCTCAGGGAAGTACCGGTAGTCATCCGCGGTTTCCTTTTTTCGCAAAAGCTTTGTTTCCCCCTTTTCATCGTCCCAGCCGCGGGTGGACTCGACGGTGGGAGCTTCTTTTTTCTCCCAGAGTTTGGTCTGACGTTTGATTTCAAAATCCAAGGCTTTTTCCAGCGCGGCAAAAGAATTGAGGTTTTTGACCTCGGCACGGGCGTAGAGTTTTTTGTCCTCGCTTTCTGGGCGCAGGGAGATCGACGCATCAAACCGCATCATCCCTTTTTCCATGTCGGCATCCGACGCTCCCACCGCTCGCAAAATCTTCTGCAGCTCCGTGGCAAATGCCCGAGCTTCCTCCGGCGAATGCAATTCTGGCTCGGTGACAATCTCAATCAGCGGGGTCCCCGATCGGTTGAAATCGAGCAGCGTTTCGGTTCCCACGTGGGTGTTTTTTCCGGAATCATTTTCCAGATGGACGCGGGTGATGCGAATTTTTTTTGTCTGCATTTTTCCGGCATTTCCGTGCGCATCCCGCTCGCCCGGGAGCAAAAATTGCACACTTCCTTTCAAAGCAACCGGCTGATCGTACTGCGAGATCTGGTACCCCATCGGCAGATCGGGGTAGAAATAATTTTTGCGGTCAAACTTCGAAAATTTCTGAATCTCACACCCGAGTGCCGCAGCTCCTTTTGCGGCTTTGTCCCGTGCGTCCTCATTCAAAACCGGCAGCATCCCGGGAAATCCCATGCAGACTGGGCACACACGTGAATTGGGCTCGGCGCCGTGGGCATCGTTGTCACAGCTGCACCAGAGCTTCGACTTGGTCGAGAGCTGCGCGTGAATTTCGAGGCCGATGACCGGCTGCAATTTCATCGCGCCGATTGTAGCGGAAATCCTCTGCCGTTTCCAAAAATCTTTGGTCTACTTTTTCTCGGCAGGAAAAGGAAAAAACTTTCGTCCGAGTTTTCCCAGATTTTCAGCCGCTTCTCGATTTTCTTGAATAATTTTCTCGTCGCCCTGTGTACGCTGGACTTTGTCTCGAACATCCAAATGAATCCGGAGCCACCGGAGAGGATGTTTCCAAAAACTTGGATGCGTGCGTTCCCGGTGTATTTTTTGTAAGGTTTTTCGCAATTCGATCTCCCCTTCTCTTTTAAACATTTCCTTCAAATCTTCGTAAAACTGAACCATCTCCCGAAACTTCGGATCCTGTATTCGCACTTCAAAAAGTGTCTGGTCTTCTTCGGTCCAGTCGGTATGTTTTTGCGTTGTGTGTGGATGGCGTGAAGGTTTTTCCTTGCACGACCCTCCCGTGCAGACTCGCTCTCTGACATTTTTACCGAAATTTCGCGGGTGACGATGAGGTCTTTTGGAGATTTGATCGTCACTCACGAAGAGTGGCCTTGATTATTCATCCTCAAAAAGGAGGTACAGATGTTACACAACAAAAGTCCTGACAATTATGGATGGCTGAAAGAAAGTATGAACACAAGCAGAGCGACATTCCTGCACACTCGTCGGTAAAAAAAAAGGTCTGAAAAACCGAGAGTGGTAAATGGGGCGGCCAAGGACCGCCCCTCTTTTTTTGTAAAAACAATTTTATTGACACAAATCAAGTCTTTGGCCAAAATGCAGCTCAGACCTTGTCTGTCGTAAAAAATGAAATCGCGAGATATTCTTTTTTCAAGGCTGGTCGCAAAAGATCTTTGACACCGCCATCTCTCAAATTGCCTGCATACAAAAGAGTTTCCCGAGCTCTCCTGCATGCAGGCAAATGCCTGTGATTTTTAGAAACCAAAGACGGGTTGGTCATCTGTCGCGAAAAAGAAAGGAGGAATTTTTAGACCACGATTTTTCAAAGTTCAAAAACAAAAAAAGGAAAACTATGAAAAATTCAATTTTTATGAGAGCAGGGCCGGCGTTATTCGCCATCATTTTTATCTTTGCCCTGACAAGTATCGAAACAAGTGCCACAGCAACAAACGACGCGCAGCAAAAAGCTGATGATAGCGAGATCGTTTGGATTGCGAATGAAAACTCTTCCGACATGATCGCTGTTCCTATCGCTCTGGAACCAGCAATCATGATTTCTACTGGTAAACTGAGTCAAATCGAAGATGCAGAGGTTTTATCAGAAAATGTTGATGCGACAAGGACTGAACAAATCGCTACTAACCGAGGGGCCACCGAGCAGTGGAAAATCCCCAACTTCAGTTCTGTGAATTGTTCACTGGATGACTTCACTCAAAGGGAGGAACCGCTCGGTGTCAAAAAGTGGCCAACTTTTGTTTCTACTTTTGGTCTTTATTCCGGTTTAACAAACACACAGGCCTGAGTAAAAGAAGATGGCTAAGTGTTTAAAGGAAAGGGATGGAAGCAATTCTGTCCCTTTTTCCCTTTGCCCAAAAATATCCATTCTCTAAAATGACACCGATGAAAATAAAAACACTGGCGCCGGAACAGGTAAAAAATAAAGTCGTCCTCGTGCGCGTGGACTTCAATGTGCCCATAAAAAATGGCGTCGTCCAGGACAGCACCCGAATTCTTGAAGCGCTGCCGACGATCAAGTTTCTGCTAAAAAATGGAGCAAAACGAGTCCACCTGCTCGCACATCTGGGACGTCCCAAGGGCGAAGCAAAGCCGGAGTTTTCGCTCCGTCCCGTGGCAGCCAAACTGGAAGAACTGCTCAAAAAACTCGTTGAGTTTCGTCCGGACTTCACCGCCGGAAATGGTGAGGTCCAGCTGCACGAAAATGTCCGATTTGATCCCCGCGAGAAAAAAAACGATCCAGCGTTTGCTCAGGAAATTTTGGAAAATACAGGAGCGGAAGTGTTTGTGAATGACGGATTTGGTGTCTCGCACCGCGCGCATGCATCGGTGGTCGGATTTGCAAAAAAAGTTCCGTGCCTGGCGGGCAAGCTCGTCCAAAAAGAAATCGAGGCTCTCTCGCCTTTTCGCAGTGATCAGAAAATGCCCGGGCTCAGCATCCTGGCTGGCGGCGTCAAAATGGAAACGAAAGTCGCCGTCCTGCGGCATTTCGCGACCACGGCGGAAAATATCCTCCTCGGCGGCGCGCTGGGGACCACGTTCCTCGCAGCGCAGGGATTTGATGTGGGCGAGAGCTTGTATGAACCCGAACAGTTTGAGACCGCGCGGGAGATTTTGGAAATTGCGAAAAAAAATCAGACCGCCATCCATCTCCCCGTCGATGTCGAGTGTGCGGATGATCCTGATGGCGAGTCCGTGTACGTTCCCATTGAAGACGTCACGGGCAGCATGAAAATTTTTGACATCGGCCCCCGGACGATCGCGAGCTTCCGGGAAGTGCTGACCCATTCACAAACCGTCATCTGGAACGGCCCGATGGGATTTTTTGAAAAACAGCCCTTTGACAACGGCACCACCGATCTGGCACGCACGCTGACAAAACTTTCAGACGTGCAAACCATCCTCGGCGGCGGTGACACGATTTCGGCGATTGCGCATGCCAATGTCCCCGCAGCAGCCTTCACGCACATTTCCACCGGCGGCGGCGCGATGCTGGAGTTTCTCGAGGGAAAAGCCTTGCCGGGGATCGAGGTTTTGAAATAGAAAAAGAACCCCTGCCAAGCAAGGGTTCTGGTTGAACCGGAAGACTCTTTTTTGTTCTCTATCACCATCCCATAGATTCCCATTCCCAAGAACAGGCATCCCATGAGGAACAGAAAAAGACCTGTTCCACCGTAATATTTTTTGGGAGCTCTCAAGAAAAGAATAATTATCCACAAACCTAGCACAAAAAGAATTACTCCAAAAAGTACAAGTAATACAAGAATAAACATCATACGATACCTCCTTTTTAAAATTAATTAATTGTTTCCGGTTAAAAAAAGATCGTTTTTCGCGCAGCGACTTTGGGTTTGGAAAACAAACCAAAGGAACAGAACGCGAAACGATCTTTTTTTAGATCAGTCAAAGAGAAACGTCAAGAGACAATGACCACTTCTTTTATTTGCGCAAAGTTTCTTTTTCCGTACAATTTCTCCCGAATCATTTGTCATTTTTCATTCTTAATTTTTAATTTCCCCATCCCATGAACTACTTTCTCGTCGTGATTTTGACCAGTGTGGTCTCGCTGCTGGCAGCCCTTCTTTTTTCGGTGCTCATTCGCAGAGCTCCCATGGGCAACGCCAAAATGAAAGAAATCGCTCACTCGATTTCCGAAGGAGCCATGGCATTTTTGATGCGAGAATACCAGGTCCTTTCGATTTTTGTCCTCGTGCTGGGAATTATTTTATGGATCTTTTTGGACAATGCACTCACGCCTATAAATGAAGGCATGTACACCGCGATTAGCTTTTTGTACGGGGCGATCAGCAGTGTGCTGGCGGGATTTTTTGGGATGCGGATTGCGACGGCGGCCAATGTCCGTACCGCAGAAGCAGCTCGGACAAGCCTCGGAAAAGGACTGACCATCGCCTTTCGATCGGGGTCTGTCATGGGACTCTCCGTGGTGGGACTGGGACTGCTGGGGCTGACGATTTTGCTGGTGATTTTCACCCAAATGGGACTGGAGACGCCTGTCATGCTCAATGTCATCACCGGATTTGCGTTGGGAGCGAGCTCGATTGCGCTCTTTGCGCGTGTGGGGGGCGGGATCTATACCAAAGCCGCAGACGTGGGCGCTGACCTGGTGGGAAAAGTCGAAGCAGGAATCCCCGAAGACGACCCTCGAAATCCTGCCACAATCGCAGACAACGTCGGAGACAATGTCGGTGATGTCGCGGGGATGGGAGCGGATCTCTTTGAAAGCTACATCGGCTCACTTGTTTCGGCAATGGTCCTCGGATTTGTGGCATTCGGTCTTGCGGGAATCTACTTCCCCATCGCCCTGGCGGGTGCGGGGATCCTCTGCTCTATTTTGGGCACGTTTTTTGTGCGTGTGGGCAAGAATGAAAATATTGGAGCTGCTCTCCACAACGGCCTCTGGATTGCTTCGATTCTCGTGGTAATCGCCGGGTTCTTTTTGGCAAAATTCTTCCTCGGGTCCGCTGGAAAAGATGTCTTCATTGCCATGGTCGCAGGACTCGCTGTGGGCGTGGCGATCGGAAAAATTACCGAATACTTTACCTCGGATCATTTCTCTCCTGTAAAAAAGGTGTCGACTGCCTCTGAGACCGGGTCAGCGACAAATATTATTGAAGGCCTGGCGCTGGGGTACCGATCGACTGCTTTGCCGGTAATTTTGATCTGTGTGGCAATTTTTATCGCCTACCATTTCGCGGGGCTGTACGGGATCGCTGTAGCAGCGGTGGGGATGTTGTCAACGCTTGGAATTTCCCTCGCCGTGGACGCGTACGGTCCTGTGGCAGATAACGCCGGGGGGATCGCAGAGATGGCGGAGCTGGGCAAAGATGTCCGCGCCAAAACCGATGCGCTCGACAGCGCCGGAAATACCACGGCGGCAATTGGAAAAGGATTTGCCATCGGCTCAGCAGCGCTGACCGCGCTGGCACTCTTTGCTTCCTATTCTGTGGCGGCCGGACTCCAGATGATCGACATCATGGATCCACGCGTGATCATCGGTCTCTTCATCGGCGGCCTCTTGCCCTTCCTCTTCTCCGCCATGACGATGTCGGCGGTGGGACGGGCGGCATTTGACATGATCGAGGAAGTCCGACGACAGTTCAAAGAAATCAAAGGCCTGATGGAAGGCAAGGCCAAAGGCGACACCAAACGCTGTGTCGATATTTCGACCAAAGCCGCCATCCGGGAGATGATTGCTCCAGGACTGATGGCAGTCATTGTTCCGGTTTTTATGGGTCTGCTGCTGGGAAGCGCCGCCCTCGGCGGACTGCTCGCTGGAGCACTTGTTTCGGGCGTGATGATGGCGATCTCCATGGCAAACTCTGGGGGTGCTTGGGACAACGCCAAAAAATACATCGAAAGTGGACAGCACGGAGGCAAAGGATCTGACGCACACAAAGCCGCCGTGACGGGCGACACTGTCGGTGATCCGTTCAAAGACACCTCCGGCCCCTCAATCAACATTCTGATCAAACTGATGACCGTGGTCTCCCTGATCTTCGCGGGGCTCTTCACGGCCACTGGCTGGCTGGGATAAAAAAACACCCTCTCCTTCTCTTCCTCTCCCTCAGGGAGAGGACTGTGGTGAGGGAAGAGAAAAAAGCCCTGCATCGCTGCGGGGCTTTTTTGGAAGCAATCTGTTTTATTTTCCCTTTCCCTCTTCATCCCAAACAATCGAAAAACCTTTTCCTGGAACAATGAATTTTCGTCGTTCAAGAGGAATTGACCCTCCCACCTCAGCAGAATCTACAATTTCTTGGATTTCCTTTCGGGTTAAAAAAGAAAAGTGTTTTACCTGTCCGTCAGACAATTGGAGTGTCAGGGACTGCCTCCCCTTTTTCAGCACGGTTGCTGGTTCAAAAAACGTAGCGGATTCTTTTGATTCTTTTTTCATGAAAAATCTGTCTATTTTATACAAAAATCAGGAAAGCGTCAAATCCCCTCTTCTCTGTCATCTGTTCTTTTTAATTTAAAATTGTTCTTTGTTCTTTGCCATTTACTATTTCTTCTCTCCCCATCCCATCTTGTTTCGCAGCGTGCGGAAGAAGTGGTGTTCTTTCATGCGGATAAACTTGGCACGACGGTTGGCCGCCTGGATCGTGATCTCATCGGTTGTTTTCAGCGAAAAATGGAGCTGCCCATCCACCGTCAAAGAAATGGTCTCTGCTCGGGCGTCAAACTCCATGTTGAGCGCACGAGAGGCGGGCAGGACAATCGGACGATGGGTCAGTCGATGCGGAGACACCGGCGTGACCACCACACAGTCCAGTGCATGGCTGACGATGGGGCCTCCGGCCGAAAGCGAATATGCCGTCGATCCCGTAGGCGTCGCAAAAATCAGGCCATCGGCGCGGTACGTCGAGAGATTGCGTCGGTTGACACGAACCTTGAAGTTGGTCAAACGCGCCAGTCCGCCGTGACCAAAAACCAGGTCGTTGAGCGCGTAGGCTCGGAAGATTTTTTCCTTTTCCCCACGGACATTTTTTCGCCAAACAAACGCCTTGAGGAGCATGCGTTCATCCGTATAAAACTTTCCCTGAAAGACTTTTTTGAGTCCATTTTCTGCGGTATCGGGCTGGAGTTCTGAAAGAAACCCAAGCGTGCCAAAATTGATACCCAAAATATACCCATCTTTTCGCTGAAGCGTTCGGATCATCTTGAGGATCGTGCCGTCTCCACCGATCCCAATTTTGAGATCATACGGGGCATCATCATTGATCAGTGAGATTTTGTTTTTGAGCAGAGACAGTGTCCGTACATCTCCATTGACTCGCTTGACGCCTCTTTCTTTGAGAAACACCAGCAGCCACTCCAAAAACGCCGCTTCCTCCTTTTCTTTACTGGGTTTGTTGTGCGTGTAAATCGCGACGGCCTTGATTTGGGGTTTTTGCGCACGGATCATGGCAGTGTCATTGTACTGGAAATTCAGGCAAAAGTCTATCAAATTTTGGGGAGCAGCGCCTGTCCAATGCGGACAACCTCAATGCCGTTTTTCAAAGCCAATTCAAAATCCCGTGAGGTTCCCGCTGAGATTTTCCCCTCGGGAATCCCGGTGTTTCGCAACGACACCAGTTGTTGAAATTCCTGTTCTTTTTCGGCGACAGAAACCGCTCCCGCCCCCATCGCGGAGAGACCGAGCACCTCCAACCCCAGCGAGCGAACTTCTCTGAGAAATTCCGGAAACTCCTCTGGGGACACGCCCCCTTTCTGCGGTTCGCGAGAGATATTGACCTGGAGAAATACAGAGGGCGGATTTTTTTGCGCGGCAAATTTCTCGGCGTGCGATATGTTTTCCAGCGAATGCACCACCGAGCAGTGTGCTGCAATGTCGGGGATTTTTCGGGACTGGATCCGCCCGATGAAGTGCACCGACGCTCGGGGGAGTT
Source organism: Candidatus Altimarinota bacterium (assembly GCA_021734785.1). Taxonomy (GTDB): domain Bacteria; phylum Patescibacteriota; class Gracilibacteria; order UBA4473; family UBA4473; genus JABGQW01. Next base: position 44,813 of record JAIPIF010000003.1, read on the forward strand.
TTTTCTCTCGCAAAACTTCCGCGCGATTTTCCCCCAACGCCCAAAATGCCGGGCTTTTTTGAAGCAGCGACAAAAGCTGCTGCGTCGTTTCGGCATCAAAATACTTGGTCACCGCCACTACCCGCGCCCCCGCGCGCTCGACTTTTTCCAGGATTTCTGGCACGATCTGCATACACTGATTGTACTGTTTGCATATGAAAAAACGAGTTCTTTTCTGTGGCACCCCCCACATTGCCGTCCCCGCTCTGGAGGCACTGAGCCACATCGAAACGGTGGAAATCATCGGCGTCGTGACGCCCCCCGACAAGCCGATTGGTCGCAAACAGATCCGAACGCCCTGTCCGGTCAAACAAGCAGCCACGGCAAAAAACCTGCCGATTTTTGAAGTACAGCGAAAAGCCGATCTCCCGCCAATTTTTCGGGAGCTCAAACCGGATCTCGTGCTCGTGATTGCGTTTGGCATTTTATTTCCCGGAGACATTCTCGATCTGCCAAACCTTGGGACGCTCAATGTCCACTTTTCTCTGTTGCCCAAGTGGAGAGGCGCCAGTCCGGTTCAGGCATCCATTTTGGCCGGAGAAAAAGAGTCTGGCATTACTTTCCAAAAAATGGTCCCCGCCCTGGATGCTGGAGACATCCTCTGGCAGAAGTCTTTTTCCACTGCCGGCAAACGAACGTCTGCGGTCTGGGAATTTTTTGCCACAGAAACCGCCCGAGCCCTGCCGGACTTTTTGAAAAAATTGTTTGCTGGAGAAATCATCCCTCGTTCGCAAAAGGAAGATGCTGTGACCCTGTGCGGCAAAATCGAAAAAGCAGATGGTGAAGTCTTTTTGATGCAAGAAACGGCCGAAGAAATTGAGCGAAAATTTCGAGCCTTTGATGTCTGGCCAGGGATTTTTACCGAAACACAGATTGGACGAGTCAAACTCCTCGACGTATCACTGAAGCAGTCTGTCGAGGCACTCCCCCTCCAGTGCAAATCGGGAACACTGTACGTCAAAACGCTCCAGCCCGAGGGACGGACTCCGATGGCAGGAAAAGCATTTCAGCGGGGCTATCCGGATGTTTTTTCCGAGCGCTGAAAACGGAGTTTGGGGCTGGAAGAAAACGTTGGCGTCTGCAGCAGTGCCAGCACACAGAGCAGGAGAATTCCATTTTCACTCCCCACACTCGCCGGACTCGCTAGCCAAAAAAGAAGGCCGATGCCGGCAAAAATGCTGGCCTTTCGTTGGGGAAAAATTTTATGGGAAAAAAGCAACCCGCTGATCAAGAGTGCTCCCATCATGCCCCGCTCGACCAATGTCAGTGCCACGCCTGTCGGCGGAAACACAAAGGTTTCTGGCAACAAAATAGATTTAGAAACCCACTGCAATGCTGGAAAAAACTGCCCTTCGCCCACGCCGGTGATCCACTGACCGGACAGAAAAAATGGTGGCAAAAACGCTCGCCAAGAAAGGGAGAACAGCCCCTGCGCAATCCCCCATCCGATCAAGACTGCTAGAAAAAAAAGCGGGATCCACAGCGGATGATCTTTTTGCTGTCCTCGAGCTTTGGGGGCAAAAAAGAGACGACGTCCCAAAAATAAACAGAGAAAAGCCGCCGCCACAAAAAGCCCTTCTCCGCTCTCTGCAATAATCCAGAGATACACCAGCTGCTCTGGAATGCGCCACCATCGCTGCTGTGGAACGAAGGTCAGCAGTAATGCCCAGAGTGCGCCCACCGCCAAGACAGCCGAAGAAATCGGCGTGGTCAAAAACAGAAACGCATTTTCTCCCAGCAAAGGACCGTTTGCAAACCAAAGCGTTGTCGTGCCCGGGAGAATTTTGGCAAACAGCATCCCGAGGACCAAACTGCCAAACAGCAGCGCTCGCGTCCAGGTTTTTTGGAGAAAAAAAGTCGTCCCAAAACTCGATGCCAAAATGCCGGTGACCCAAAGGACGAGAAAAAGAATTGATTTTTCTGGATTCCACGAAAAGAGTGCCGCCACAACGGAAAGCAACAACCATCCCAGCCAATACACCCGTTGAAATGTCGTTATCGGCGACTGCGCTCGTGCCAAAAATTGTCCAAAAAAGATCAGCAAAATCCCCACACCACAGATCGGGAAAATCACTCGCAAAGGCGGCAAAAAGAACCCCAGCTGCGTCGGATCACCTCCCAGAGGCACTCCCAGCGGCCACCAAAAGGTTACTAAAAAAATGCCGATCCCCACCCACGACAAGATTTTTCCGAGAGCCACCGTCTCTTCATTCTTCCACTGCATCCGAAGCTGATGAGGAAGGGGCACGAAGTGATTGGATTTTTTTCTCACGATTCTGCTGTTTCAGCACGCGTTGTGTCAGATCGGTTTCCAGAGTACTGAGCCCTTTTTCGATCGTCGTTTTTCCGACATTGATCTGGGTAATGAGATCGGCAAATTCCGATTCAAACTGCGCTCGATCAAGCGGAAGAAAGTTGGGTTTGGCAAATTTGGCCTGACGAACAAAAATCCCGATGTCGGGCGCATCTGCTTGTTCGGAAATCAGATCCAGCCGGGCGGTGGGGAGCTGCGATACTTCGTGAAAACTCACGGCATTGTCTTTTTTTCCCGCAAACTTGAGAAAGGCCCAGGAGATTGCAGATTGCTGGGCGCCTCGCGGCACGGCAAAGGCCCAAACCTTTCCAATCACACTCCGAGTATGTGATTTTTCAGGATCTTCAAACTGCGGCAAAAAACCCACGCGAATATTTTCCTCGGCAATCAGCGCATTGAGATCGCCTTTCCCCATTTCCTTGGCCAGGGATTTCATGCGATCCAAATCGCGGGTGTAGCCAAACACCATCGATGTTTCTCCTCGGAGAAAGGGAAGGAAATCTCGCCCCTCCGCGGTGGGAGCGACAATATCTTCATTCCAAGAAAAATGCTTGTATCGTGGGTCAGCAAAGCTTGTGTAGTACCGAAGCGCTTCCTCACCCAAATTTGTTTTTTTGCCATCGGACATCACACCGGAGCTGCTCGCAAAACGCGCCGTCCCTTGTTCGGCATCAAAAAAGGTCACGCCCAGCTGCAGCATGAGATTTTCCAAAATATCTACCCCATAATTTATGTTATCTGCACGCCCCATGGCGGCTCCGGAGACGGCAAATCGATCAAGAGAATTGTCGGTTTTGGTCAGGTCGGCGGTGTCTTCTTTGAATTCGTACCAGGTGGGGGCCGGTGTATTACGATTGTTGAGTCGGTCAATGAGATGTTCTTCGTTGTAAAAAATTCCCAGCGTATCCACAGCCATCGGCATACCATAAATATTCCCGCCGGAAATCATCGACTCGGCTGCCGCGTGGACAAACGTTTTGCGAAAATTTCCCACCGAGTACGCTTCATCCTGCTCCAGGGGAACGAGTTTTTTGGTATTTTTGGCGATCCAGTCTCCCTCGGTAAAAAGAATGTCTGGGCCCAGGCCTTCGGCCATTTTTTCCAAAGCATATCGCTGGAGTTCTTCGTCGGAATCAAAGGAAATCACGTACGTCTGCAAGCCCGGTGTCCGCGAGCGCGAGACAAACTCACGGGCAAGTGCTTCTACAAACTCAGGCTCCTGCGCGGTCCAGATTTGGAGCTTGAGAATTGTGTTTTCCGGGAGCATTCCGGCCATGCCCTGATCTCGTTTTTTGCAGCCAGAAAAGCTGACAACCAGCGCGAGCAAAATGAAAACTGTCAGAATTTTTTTCATGGGTGTGTTTTTTCTATCGTACCGCAGCCACCACAATCGGCGCAACCACTTCCGCAGGAAGCGTTGACGCGGCGTGCGCATTCAGCATCACAGCCGCCATCCTGTCCTTGAGCAGATTTGGCAAACGGGAAAACGTTTTCCGAGCCGCACTTCAGGCAGAAAAGTTGCTGCACAGCATCTTCCACAATTTCCTCCTCCCAGCGAGATTCGCAGTCGAGACAGAGAAAGTATTTGATGTCGGTCTGTGGCACCACGGAAAAATGCTGCAGCATCGTGCGCATCGTACCCGGTTTCGGGGAAAAATCAACGCTCAGTTTTCCATCGAAGCTTCTGTTTCTTTCTCTTCTGATTCCAATACCAATCGCCAAATATCTCTCACTTTTTCATATCCATTGCCGTACACGATTGCAAAAATAAGCTCGCGCACTGTGTCTCGAGACAATTCTACCAGCGCTGGATCCTGCTGAATTTTCTTTAAAATTCTTTTTGCGCCTTCTGGGGTGTCAACTTCTTCTCCTCCAAATTCTTGAAATTTATTACAAAAATCCACGGGACAAACACGGGCTTTTTTCATCTCGCGCATTTTCAACTTTTCAAACCACCTGTCAAATTTTTCTCACAACAAACTCACCGGATCCAGATCGATTTTGGCTTCGTGTGGAAGTGGGGTTTTTTGAAAAAATTCCTGCAATTTTTGGCGAGAACTTGCCCGAAGAAACACGTGGAAATGATACTTGCCGTGGGCTTTTGGAAAAAACGCCGGAGCCCACTGTGCCTGCGATCCAAACGCTTCCCGTGCCTGCTGAAAAAAGTGTTTCGACAGTTGCCAACCTCTTTTTTTATCGGGGTGGCTGAAGGTCACCTTTGCCAGAGAGACAAAGGGTGGCATCTGGGAAACTTTTCGATCACAAAGCTGCTTGGCAACGAAATGCTGGGTGTCATGATTGCGTACAAACTGAAAAATCTCTTCGTCGGGACGAAAGGTCTGAATCAGAATTTTCCCTTGTTTTTTGCGCCGTCCAGCCCGCCCTGCTACCTGAGTGAGCAGCTGAAACACGCGTTCGTCCGCGCGAAAATCCGGCAATCCCAGCCCCACGTCTGCCAGAATCACTCCCACCAGATTGACGTTTTCAAAATCCAGCCCTTTTGCGATCATCTGTGTCCCGAGCAAAATATCCGCTTCCCCACGGTGAAAGGTGTCGAGAATTTTTTCAAAATCGTATCGCCCCCCCACAGAGTCTGCGTCTGCACGAAGAACACGAATCCCCGGAAACTGATCGCCCAAAATCTGCTCGACTTGCTGGGTGCCCCAGCCACGAAATTCAAAGTTTTTTTCGCCACACTCGGGACAGTGTTCAGAAACTTTTTCCAGATGCCCACAGACATGACACAGCATTTTTTCGCGGTCAAAATTTCGGTGCAACTTCATCGGGGAGGAGCAGTGGGGGCAGTGAAAATTGTGTCCGCATTTTCGGCACATCGTCGAGCCGCTAAATCCCCGTCGATTGAGAAACAAAATTCCCTGTTTCTTTTGTTTCAGCATGTCCGAAATTTCTTCTCCGAGCCACTCAGAAATGGGAGTGAAGTTTCCTTTTTTGCCTTCGTTGCGGAGGTCGACAAACTGAATATCCGGCATCTCCACTGCATGCACACGTTCGACCAAGGAAATCAAATCCCACTCCCCACTTTCACAGCGCCAAAAGCTCTCCAGCCGCGGCGTCGCCGAGCCAAAGACCCGCTTGGCCTGAAATCTTTGGGCGAGCCGCTCCACCAATTCATGGGTCCAGATGCGCGGCGCAAATTCCGATTTAAACGTCCACTCGTGCTCCTCGTCCAGGATGATCAGCTTTGGATTGACAAGCGGCACCCAGGCCGCACTCCGCGCTCCGATCAGAATCCGTGCCTCACCCGAACGACACCGGGCCCACTCCTGAATTTTTTCTCCTGCCGACAAATTGGAATGCCACACGGCGACCTGCTCTCCGACCTGCGCGCGAAACTCGGCCACCAGCTGCGGGGTCAGCGCGATCTCCGGCAGGAGAAAGAGTACCTGCGCGGTTGGATCCGATTCCGAAACCGCCTTCGCGAGCTTTTTATAAATCTCGGTTTTGCCGCTGCCGGTGACACCGAAAAGAACGGAGGGTTTTGACGATTTTGAAATCTGCTCGAAGGCCCCCTGCTGCGCAGCATTGAGTGTGAAATTTTGTCGAACTTTTTCCCGAGGCAGGACCGCCGGAATTATTTTGCCCGACAGAGAAGTGATGATTTTTTTCTCCTCGAGTGAGCGGAGCGTCTGCAGAGAAACTTTTTTTCGCAGTGTCTCTTCGGAAACCTTTTCTTGTTTCAACAGCTGCTCGACCACCCATTTCTGTTTTTCCCCGCGGAGCGATTCAAACTCTTCGCCAGTGAGGGTATAAAATGTCTCGCGTTTTTCCGGATGTTTTTGGATCAAAAACTTCTCCGGTACCATCAGCCCCAGTATTTTTGGTAGAGGCGTAAAAAATTCCGTGGCAATTTCCTGTGCGAGACTGATAAATTTTGGCGGGAGAAAAGACTCATCCCAGATTTCAAGGACGGGCTGGGTACGAAAAGTGGGTTTCTTCGCAGAACTCGAAACGACCAGTCCGACGCGTTTTTTGCCGCGGAATTTCACGACCACGCGGGCACCCGGAGACAGGGTTTGTTCCCCCTCCCAGGTAAAAAGGTCTCGCACGCCACGCAGCCAAATCTGATGAAACGGCATCGGTGCGAGTGTAGCGGGAAAATAAAAAATGAAAAATGAGGCGAGGGTTTTTCAACTTTTCCCAAATTTGAACCCGAACAAAAAGGAACACCCCCCAGCTCCCGCTGAGACTCAGAGGGGGCGATTTCCGCCCTGGCGGGAATGGGGGTGATACCCTGCAGACAAACTGGAGTTCTTTCTGCGGCTTTTGAAAATTTGAGCCCGGACTTGGCGAAATGAGCTGCGGATCAAGTCCGGGCTCGGAGGAACAAGACTTGCATTCTGGCAGAAATCGTGGCAGACTGCCAACGATGAAAGAACGCACACTCGCTGTCCTGGCTGCTCTGGTGGAAGATTTTGTCGAAACCGCCTGCCCCGTGGCGAGCAAACATCTGCTGGAAGCCCACGATTTCAAGGTTTCCTCTGCCACCATCCGAAACGAATTTGCGCTCCTGGAAGAGATCGGATACATCCAGTCCCCGCACGTGTCCGCGGGCAAAATGCCGACCGAAAAGGGATACCGATTTTTTGTGAACGAACTGATGCAAAACGCTGAGGCCGAAGAAAAACAGGCCTTGATTATTTTTGAAAAGCATTTGGAGAAATATAAGTTTGAGCGCGCACGGGAAAAAGTCTTCGATGCGGTGCGACTGATGGCTCAGCTGTCGGGAAATGTGGCGTTTGCCACGATCGATCGGGACGAGACGTTTTATCTCGGGCTGTCCAATGTCCTCCGTGCCCCCGAATTTATCCGCAATCCTGAGCAGGCAGTCCGAATCGTCGAAATCTTGGAGGGACGGATCCCCTTTCGCCAATTGCTCAAAAATTTGGAGCTCCCCAAAAACCAAACGAAGATTTTTATCGGCGAGGAAAATATCCTGAACGAAGTCAACAGCTGCTCGCTGATTGTGACGCCGTTTCACGCAAAAAATATCTCCGGTCACTTGGGGATCCTGGGACCGATGCGAATGCGGTACGGGTTTAACCGGGCACTGGTGTCCAACGCTCGCGAGATGGCACAGTAGTTTTTGAGGTAAAACGTGCTGAGAAAATCTAGGGCTGGGGCGCTTGATTTTTTGAAAAACTTCTGGTACAATGCCCCGTTCTTTTGCAATTCCACCAAAAAAGAAGGCCAGGAACCTCTTGATTTTGTGCTCCCCTGTGGGAACTGCGAAATCAGGACCGCTCCTTGCCTTCCTCTCCTGAGTGAAATCTCTCGATTTCCTCCTCTCCAGAGAAAGACAGAGAACGATTATCCTCGTCCTTTCTCAACACCACAAAAATTTTTTCAAACAAAAATACAAACAATCGAGTTTGCCACCAACTCGAAAATACCGGTGGCGTGGAATGCAAAAAGGAGCAATCAAAGCGCGGATCACACCTCTGATTTCCTTGCGAAACCACGTGCAAATGATCCGCGTTTTTTTCTTGCTCGATTTTTTCAGGGACAGGAAGAAAAAAAGCCGCTCTCTGTCTTGCAATTTGTCTCTTTTTTTGGTACAATCCCCTGAAACATTTGTCTCTCAAAAAAACACTTCTCATGCGTGATCCAAAAACTTCTGCGCCAGAAACAGGCAAAGTCACCATCACCAACACCGAAGAAAAGGGCTCTCCGGGGTTTGGCCTCGTCGAAGGGCTGAAGGAAAAATGGGAATCCCACGTGCAGAAAAACAAAGACCAGGCTGCCAAACGAGAGGGAAAATCTGCGACTGACGAAAAAGCAGAAAAACGCCGACTCGAAGAGTTTTTTGACAACTACGATCCCAAACGCGACCGCAAAAAACTGACCAAAGAAATGCGTCACCGCATTGTAGAAGCGGAAAAAATGTATCAAGAGGGCACCGCGTCGATCAAAGACCTGATCGCCCCTACGTCGATGGAGATCAACCCCAACCGCATGAAGCTCAATGGCATGCTGGTGCGATCATTTTTTGTGTTTAACTATCCCCGGTTTCTCGAAGCCAACTGGCTCAACCAGCTGATCAATTTTGATGTCACCATGGACATTTCGATGTTTGTGTATCCGGGAGATTCCACGCACATCACCAAAATGCTCCGGCGCAAGGTCGCAGAAATGATGTCCACCAAACGGCTCAATGCCAAGCGAGGTCTGGTCAATGACACCTCCCTGGACACGGCGCTCGAAGATGCCGAACAACTCCGCATCGATTTACAAAGAGGCACCGAACGATTTTTTCATCTGGGAATGTACTTCACCCTGTACGGAGAGGACGAAGAAAAACTCCAGGCCGCGACCAAACAGCTGGAAACGCTGCTGGGCGGGCAGATGGTGATGATCCGTGCGGCAGATTTTCAGGTCGAACGGGCGTTTGACAGCACGCTCCCCCAGGCGACCGATCTCCTGGACGTCGTGCGCAACATGAACACCGGTCCCCTCTCCACCACCTTCCCGTTTGTCTCCAATTCGCTCACTTCCAATGCCGGAATTCTGTACGGACTCAATCGACACAATAATTCGCTAATTATTTTTGACCGATTTCAATTGGAAAATGCCAATGAAGTTGTCTTCGCCAAATCCGGTGCCGGAAAATCGTACACGGTCAAACTGGAAGTCCTGCGTTCACTGATGCTGGGCACAAACGTCATTATTTTGGATCCAGAAAATGAATACGAAACCCTGACGCGAACCGTCGGTGGCACCTACATCAATGTTTCGCTCAACTCGCCCCAGCGTATCAATCCGTTTGACCTCCCCGATCCCCTGGACAATGAAGAAATGACCGCCCAGGAGCTCATCCGCGAGGCCGCGATCAGCCTGTCAGGGCTGATGAATTTGATGCTCGGGAAACTCACTCCCACCGAGCAAGGGCTGATGGATCGAGCGATTTTGGAGGCGTACGAACTCAAAGGCATCACGGAAAAAACCGAAAATCCACACGAGTACGAAATGCCCACGATGGTGGATCTGCAGAATGTCTTGGCGTCGATGGAGGGCGCAAAAGAACTGGCTGTCCGCCTGGAACGATTTACCAAAGGCACGTTTTCCGGTCTCTTTTCCGATCAGACAAATGTCGATCTCAAATCTGGCCTGGTGACCTTTTGTATCCGCGACCTGCAGGACGAACTCCGTCCGATCGCGATGTACATTTTGCTCAACTTCATCTGGGGACGGGTGCGCTCGGAACTGAAAAAGAGAATGCTCGTGATCGATGAGGCCTGGAATCTCGTGCAGTACGAGGATTCGGGACGATTTCTCCATGGACTGGTCAAACGCGCGCGAAAATACTACCTGGGGATTACCACGATTACCCAGGATGTGGAGGACTTCCTCGACTCGCCCTGGGGCAAGCCGATCATCACCAACTCCTCGCTGCAAATTTTACTTCGTCAGGCCCCGGTGGCACTGGAAAAACTCCAAAAAGTCTTCAATCTCACGGAACAAGAACGATATTTGCTGCTCAACTCACAGGTCGGACAGGGGCTTTTCTTCGCCGGAAACCAGCACGTCGCAATCCAGATCATCGCTTCGTATCTGGAAAATAAGATCATCACCACCAACCCCGAAGAGCTGATCGCCCAGAAAAAGTCAGCCTAAGACTTGACTTTTATCACAAAAAGACTTAAAAACACACTGTTTTCCTGCTCCACGGTTTTTCGTGTGAGGTGGAAACGTTCTTTGAAACATCACTCGGTTTGGATTTGAAGCACGCGTCGTGTCCCGACGCGAGACAGGAGGCGTGTTTCAAATTTAAAAAAATTAATCAAAAAAATCAGGAGGAACTTAAAATGGAGAATCAACTTTCAATTTTTATCACACTAATTACAGCCTTTCTCTTTCTGGGTGTCGGTTTTTTTATTTCCGACATTGCGGAAAAAGAGTTTAGAGAGTTTGCCTTTTGGGTAAAGCTGCTCATTGGAGTGGCTTTTATCTGGAGTTCCCTCACCTTTTATTGGTGGGGACCGGCGACCCTTCCCAAAGAATTGGGATGGATTTGTTTTCTGGGAATAGTAGTGGGAGTTGCGACTTCCACGTGGAGAAGAAAGCGAATTGGGAAAGTCATCGACATGACCCCCAAAACCTGAGTGAGTTTCATGTCTCTCTCCCCGGTGTGGCCATGGCTGCATCGGGGAATTTTTTTTGACATTTTCTTTAGCAGTCATAAAATACGAGTGCTAACTCCTGACCCTCTCAAATCATGAACTTCGACAAATGGACCACCGCCGCCGCAGAGGCACTCGCAGAAACTCAAAAAATTGCGGAGGAGCACCGCGCGGGCGCGATTGAGATCGAGCACTTTTTGCTCGGGATGCTCGTGGACCCCGAGGCGTTTGTGTACAAGATTCTCAAAAAAACCGGCCTCTCCCCTGCCGAGGTAAAAAAGGCCCTGGAAGAAAAAGTCCAACACTTCCCCCGCACCGAAGGGGGCGTTCGCAATCCTAGCCGCGAATTTGCGGAGATGCTGCGCAATGCCGAGAAACACCAGAAAAAAATGAAAGACGAGTTTTTGTCGGTGGAACATTTTCTCCTCGCTATTTTTGACGGCAAATCCACCGCACGAAGCCTGCTGGAAGAGCGGGGCTTGAATCGAGAAAACTTGGAATCCGCCATCGACAGTCTCCGCGGCGGGGAAAACATTGACTCGGCTGAGGGGCACCAAAAACTCGAAGCACTGGAAAAATACACGATCGACTTCACCGCACTCGCCGAGCAGGGAAAAATCGACCCGATCATCGGCCGCGATGAGGAGATCCGACGGACGATCCAGATCCTGGCCCGACGGACCAAAAATAATCCCGTCCTGGTCGGCGATCCGGGGGTGGGAAAAACAGCGATTGCCGAAGGCCTTGCGCACAAAATTTTTAAAAACGAAGTCCCTGCCTCGCTGCGGGACAAAAAAGTACTGCAGCTGGATCTGGCGGCGCTCATCGCCGGAGCGAAATATCGGGGAGAATTTGAAGATCGCCTCAAAAACGTGCTAAAAGCGATCGAAAAAAACGAGGGCAAGATCATTCTCTTCATCGACGAGCTCCACACCATCGTGGGAGCCGGCTCTGCCGAAGGATCGATGGATGCGGGGAACATCCTCAAGCCCGCCCTCGCCCGCGGGACCCTGCACTGCGTGGGGGCTACTACTTTAAACGAGTACCGCAAGTACGTGGAAAAAGACGCCGCTCTCGAGCGACGATTTCAGCCAGTGCCGGTCGAAGAACCCAGTCGCGAGGAAGCACTCGCCATCCTGCGCGGCATCCGCGAAAAATACGAAATCCATCACGGCGTCCAGATCACGGATGATGCGTTAATTTCAGCGGTAGAACTTTCCATTCGGTACCTGCCGGATCGAAAGCTCCCCGACAAAGCCATCGATCTGATCGATGAGGCGATGAGTAAATTGAAACTGGAGATTGAATCCGAACCGGAGGAAATTTCTCACCTCAAAAAAGAGCTCCTCACTCTCGAGATTGAACGGGCAGCGCTGGAAAAAGAAAAGACAAAAAAAGAGCGGTTGAAAGAGGTCAAAAAAGAAATTTCTGACAAAAACGAAGCCCTCAAAAACCTGCAGGCCCAGTGGGATCTGGAAAAATCCGCCGTGGAAAAAATTTCCACCCTGCGCGAACAAATTGATCAGCTCAAAGTCGAGGCCGAACGCGCCGAAAAAGAATCTGATTATGGCCGCGCCGCCGAGATTCGGCATGGAAAATTGCCCGAGCTCGAAAAAGAATTTCAGACGTTGCAAAAAAAATCAGGCGACAAAAAACTCCTGCGGGAAAAAATTGAAACCGAAGACATCGCCGAGATCATCGCCCGCTGGACGGGCATTCCGGTGAAAAGACTGACCGAGTCCGAGTCCGAGAAATTGAAAGATTTGGAAGCCGAACTGCACCAAAATTTAATGGGGCAAGACGTGGCTGTCTCCGCTGTGGCAAACGCGATTCGCCGAAACCGCGCCGGGCTCTCGGGCACCGAGCGGCCGATCGGGAGTTTTCTTTTCCTCGGATCGACGGGGGTGGGCAAAACCGAGCTAGCAAAAATTCTCGCCGAGCACCTCTTCGATACCACTGAAGCGATGGTGCGGTTTGACATGTCCGAGTTTCTCGAAAGTCATTCGGTATCAAAGCTGATCGGCTCACCCCCCGGGTACGTCGGGCACGATGAGGGGGGCCAGCTGACGGAAAAGATTCGCCGACGCCCCTATTCTGTCGTTCTCTTTGACGAGATCGAAAAAGCCCACCCGGAGATTTTTAATATTTTTCTGCAAATCCTGGACGATGGGCACGTGACCGATGCGAAGGGACGAAAAGTGAATTTCAAAAACACGATTGTGATTTTTACCTCCAATCTGTTGACCGATCTTTTTGTCGAAGGCAAAGCGCCCGAGGAGAAAAAACTCCGGACGGAACTGGGAAAACATTTTCGCCCAGAATTTCTCAACCGCCTGGACGAGATCATCGGCTTTCATGCGCTGGGGAAAACAGAGATTCGCGCGATTTTGGATTTGCAACTGGGAAAAATTGCCAAGCGCTTGAGCGAGCAACACATTACCTTAACCCTCTCTGACGAGGCCAAAGAGTGGCTCGCCGAAGCCGGATTTGATCCGGATTTTGGGGCGCGCCCACTGCGGCGGGTGCTGGAACGAGAAATTTTGAATCCTCTCGCACTCCAGATGATCGAATCGCCGGAGAAAAAGAAATTTTCGGCGGAAGTAAAAAACGGAAATTTGGCGATCGGCTAAAAAATCCGTATCATTTGTGAGATGACTCTGAGTCCTTTTTCTCTCTGGAAACGTGTCCGCGACCGCAAACAGCAGAGTCGCGTGCTGGCAGATTTTGAATCTGAGATGTTTCATCTGGAAGTATTTCTCCTCATTATTTTGCTGGCGAGCGGGATTGCGAGTGTGGGGATTTTGCAAAACAACGTCGCCGTCCTGATCGGTGCGATGCTGATCACGCCGCTGGTCAATCCGTTTGTGGGGATTGCTCTGGGGATGGTGGTGCAGTCAGGAAAAGTCTTTCGGATGTCGCTGGTGCGGGCCGTTTTGGGGACGATGTTTTTTTGGGGGCTTGCGTTTGCGATGGGAAAAATGCTCACCCTCCCCGGGCAACCCGTCCCGCAGATTTTTCCTTCTCTCGCGATCGGTCTCCCGGAAATTTTATTGGCGATCTTTGCCGGACTCGTCGCGGCGATTGCCATTGCCTCGGAGAAAATTTACAACCTCATCTCCGGTGCCGCCATCGCGATCGCACTGGCTCCCCCACTGGCAATGTCTGGGATTGCCCTGGCGATGGGACACGAGGCAGTTTTTTTGCACGGACTCAAGCTCTTCGGTATCAATGCCGCAGGACTGGTGGTGATGGGGCTGGTGGTGTTTTTGATTTTTGGATTTCGCAAACCCGAACCGGAAAATCCGCTGACGTGACATTCAACGGATTTGATCTTCCCGAGAGTAGATGATCCAGTGCTTGTGCTGTGAATCAGGGGTCATCGGGATGCCCGTATTTTTTCGTTCTCCGAGTGCCTGAATTTCTGGATTTTTCCAGGTGGACTTCCGAATGAAAAAAATTTCCGCATCGTACTGATTTTGTACAAAATTCTTCTGCCGGAATGCCAAATTGGCGTCTGAGAATTGCTCGGGGAAGGGCCTGCCGTCTCTCTCGCGGGTGAGCCAGTCTGGGATCTCAAAAGCATCTTCCACAAAAAACAAAAAATCAAAATCCGAAAACAAGCTCCCCCGAAATCCTGGCGGCTCATATTTTCCAAACGTATTTTTTATCGAGGACCCGATCAAAAGAATCTTGATTATTTTTTCATCTGGCAAAAACGTCGACTTTATTTTTTGAATCGCCTCTGCCCGCAGAGAACGTATTTTTTCTTCCGAAAACGGGGTTTTGGGCGGACGCCGTTTCAAGTGTTCCTCCATTTGACGAGATTGTAGTTGATCTGAGAGAAAAAACGAAAGCACTTCTCAAACAAATCCGAGCAAATCAAATGTTTTTTAACCCCCCCCACGCGAAAGCGGAGAACGAAACGCGCGCAGGCGTGCGAGGACGTGGCGGAGAGGGCGGGATTACTCCTCACTTCGTTCGTCGTGGCTCCGCATCGAACCCTGGGTTCTCATCCCGACTCCCAAAGAGAAAAACCTCACACCCGCAAGGGGTGCACGGTTTTCCTCTCCTGGCGGAGAGGGCGGGATTCGAACCCGCGGTACCGTTGCCGGCACTCCGGTTTTCAAGACCGGTGCATTCGACCACTCTGCCACCTCTCCGTGACGCGGAAATTGTACGAAAACTCCCCCACTTCGCAAGGAAAGTTTGCGATTTTATCAAAAAGAAATACAATCCGGTCGCTTTTCGAGCGGTTAGCTCAGCTGGCTAGAGCATCTGGTTTACACCCAGGAGGTCACTGGTTCGAGCCCAGTACCGCTCACCATTCTTTCTCTCTCTTTTCCCATGAAAACTCCTGACAAACGCTTCTGGATTTTTGCCCTCGTCATCGTCCTGGTCGTGGGCGGATTTTTTCTTTTTACCTCCCAACAAGACCACGCTCCGAGACTTTTGGAAACGTCTACCATTGATGATTTTCGCGGACGCCCCTCCCTCGTGGTGTTTGCCGAAACCAATTGCCCGGACTGTCAGATGGTTGTCAGCGATGTCGAAGAACAGATCTGGAAATCGAATAAAAGCGATGCCAATATTTGGATCAACACCCTCGACCAACAAAAATTTGAGCAGCAAAAACTCCCCCAGGGATTCAATCCGAACTTGAGTTTTGAAGAAATCTGCAACTGCGACCCAGCCGAAGAATGTGAAGGGCTTCCCTCGTGGGTGATTCTCGATGAAAATTTTCAGCCGGTGACCTTTTCCTGTGGCGGTGATGCCGAAAAATTAGGAGAAATGAAACGCGAGCTTGAACGACTGCTGGAAGAACAGGACCAGCGAGGTCTGTGGAAATTTTGACTTTTCCTTCAGAAAAAAATCAGTACACTGCCCTCCGTCCGCTCTACGGAGGAGTGCCGGAGTGGTCGAACGGGCTTGTCTCGAAAACAAGTGTGCCGGCAACGGCACCGAGGGTTCGAATCCCTCCTCCTCCGCCACTCTTTTGAAAACATTTTTTTTCTTTTGCGACTCGTCCTCATTTGTGTAAAGAAAACACGATGAGAATGGCAAAGAAAGCAAAAATGGTTGACTTTTGTTCAACCTATTAATAAAGAATAAGGAGAAAATTTTTTACTTTCTCATTCTTCCACCACCATGGAAAATCCCATCACCCGGTTTCTCCGCTGGGGAAGTTGTCTTTTGGGCGGCTTCTTCCTCGCATTTTTCTTTTCTGCCCTGGCTCACGCGGCCGGCGGCGTCAACGTCATGCCCATGAACGACGGCGGCATGGATATTTATTTATCGACCCTTGATACACCGACAGCCGTCGTAAAGTTAGAAATTTATGACAGCAGTGGAGGCACCCTCACTGGGATGAATATCAATGTTGATGAAGTGATGATGGGCGGTGGTGATTTTACGGTGGCCGACGATCTCAATCCACTCGACGGCAGCAATAATGCTGGCCTGTCCCTCTGGAAAGACGATGGCGACGGATTATTTAGCACGAGCACTGATACAAAACTGGGGACGCAACCAACCAGCTGGACACAGGTAGCTGATGAGTACATGGATGGAAACTATTTTTCGCAGGCTTCCTTTACCAACATCAGTGAATCTATTCCTACAGATTATACTTCGTCACTCACTCTTTTTGTGGTGGCTTCCGCCGAGAGAATCAATCAGGATCCGGTGAACGGTTTCAATGTCATCATCCCAAAAAATGGCATCCAAATGACTGGTGGGTCTTTGGGAAATTGGCCAAGTGATTGGGACTTTTTTACCATGCCGACCTGGCTTGGACCCGTGGGAAGTGGTGGCGGAATGATGGGATCGCCGCTGGTTCTTTCTGAAATCCAAATCGCTGGAGGCACCACAACGGACGAATTTATAGAACTCTACAGTCGAGACATGATGGAAATCGACATGAGTGGAGCAGAGTTTACACTTGCCTACGAGGCGGCCGCGACTGGAAACACGGCCGAAGAACTCCAAGACAAAGCAAATTGGGATGCCACATTTGATATTACAACCGGAACGGTCCCGGGGAACGGATTTTATTTACTCGCTCATACTGATTACGACGGATCTCCGACAGAAGACGCGACCTATTCTACCTTTTCACTTCCAGAAGCCGGGGGATTTGTCGGACTTTTTCAGGGAGATACAACGCCTCAGCTTGTGGACCTCGTGGCCTATGGAAATGCAACAGCAAGTTTGGCCGAAGGTGGTCAGCCCGCTCCCGCTCCGAGTGCCAACGGATCGATTGAACGCAAAGCCTTTCCCGACTCCACCGCAACCAAGATGACTACCGGCATTCATGCAGAAAAAGGAAACGGAGAAGATTCTCAAAATAATAGCATGGACTTCATCGTGCGAGCTGCCGCTGGGCCACAAGGCGTGGCCTCTCCTGCCGAGATGCAAAATTCAATGGCGATGAGCAGCCCGATTTTGTTGAACGAAGTTTTCTTCAACACCGATACCGGACAGGGCTGGATCGAAATCCGAAACCAGGGCGACGCCACGGTCGATCTCGCGACCGGCTCAAAATGGCAGATCAGCGCTGGCGAGACGTACACCTTTCCGGCAGGATCAACGCTTGATCCGGGTCAGTATGGTGTCGTGTACTGGAATGGGGCAGGGACGGACACTGCCACCACTTTTTATACCGGCAACAGCGATACCACGATTGTCAGCTCCGACATGGGAAAATTTGGCGGTGAAGTCGTCCTGCGCAATGCCGCGGGAGAAATGGCCGATTATGTCCAATACGGGGGCACCGGATTTACCAATGAAGCTGCCGCCAGTAGTGCCGGACAGTGGATGGCGGGAGACAAGGTCCCGACGCCGCTGTACGGACAATCCATCGGCCGTCGGACAAATGAACCCGACTACAACTCCAGTGGTGACTGGCAGACCTACAACTCTCCCAGTGAAGGTGCCCCAAACATGGGCGGTGATTCCACCGCGCCCACAGCCGTGACAAGCGTCACACTCTCAGACACAGACAGCACGGCAAATAGTGGCCTGGATGGAAATGATGTTCAGATCGTCTGGACGCCTCCTACGACAAGCGATCCGAGTTTTGACCGATATGAAATCTATCTGCTGCCCTCGACCACCCCATTTGACGACACCGTCCATCAGCCGATTGATACGATTTTTGGGGGACAGTACCAGTACGATGCCCAGGGCGTTCGACAGGCAACCTTTTCTTACGCGGGGGCTCCCTTTATTACCAAAGACAGTGCCAACACCGCCCTCTCAGACGGAGATTATGTCGCCTACATCGTATCGGTCGACTTCTCCGGCAATCGCTCCGGGACAGCTATGTCTTCGGCGGCGACTCTCACGGGAGAGGCCTACGATGCCGGCAGCGACACCCAGCCGCCGTTTATCATGCACATGGGTGTCTGGAATGCCGAAGCCGGGACTGCGCTCAATCTCATTGCTCGAGCTGTCGATGACCGGGAGCTGGATGCCACGCATCCTCTGCAGGTTTTGTACAAAGTTGACGAAGGGGCCTGGCAGCCAGCGGTCGACTGTACTTTAGTTGAATCAAATTTCTATAACTGCCCAATCCCGTCACAACTTGCGGGAGTCCGAGTGAGCTATTACCTCAAGGCAAAAGATGCCGCTACCACCCCAAATTATGCCTATTTTTCTGCCTCCCCCACTTCTGATCAGACAGGAGATGAAAATGAAGTAAAAACGACACCGTTTGTGATTGAACTTCTCGCGAGTGTTGGAAATTACGAAGACGGAGGAAGCGATGCGGATCTGTCTGGCGTCGTGTACCGACCGGATGGAACAGCCTTCGCCGACAACCAATGGCCGAAGATTTTTGTCGAAGGAACGGCGCATGGATTCTTTACGCCAGCAAACACCACCGGTGCTTTCACTATTCCTGATGACACCCTTTTGTCTGGATCGCTTAATATTCTCGCCGTCAAAGAGGGGTACAAAGACATGGGAATGAATGTTTTTAAGGGCGATAGCCTTGAAATCTACATGAATGAAGGAGCCATGAACATGATGGGAGGTGGAGGCGACAGTCCTTTTATCACCTGGACCGCCCCCGGCCCAGAAATGATGGGAGCGCCTATTGATATTTACTGCAGTGGAGACTGTACAACACTTTCTCCCGGAGAAATGCCGATTATCATTGGTTTCGATCGACCGATGAATGCGAATACCATCAACGATCAAGACGCTTCCAATGCCGGCTCCAACATTTACCTGACGACGAATGGCCAGGACCGTGTCGCCGGAAAAGTTGCCTACGACAGCAACATGAATGAAGCTCGATTTTATGCCACGACGCATGACTCGCTCAGTCCGGGAACGTTTTATAACCTCGTCGTGACCCAGGGTGTCACAGACCAAAATGGGACTCCCATTGCTGGGGACGGTTCTGGTGGTGCGTTTATGACGAGTTTTACCACCATGATGGACAACACCGACATGTGGGGTGCTGGCGGAGATGATTTCTCCAGCTTCGGTGGCGGTGGCATGATGATGCCTCCATACGTCCAAGGGGTCACGCCCTCTCCCGGATCCTTTGGTATTCCACTCAACACCACGATCTCTGTGGAATTTTCTGAACCCATGATGACGAGTTCGATCAATTCGACCAATATCAAATTATTCCCCATCACCAACGAAGCAAACTGGACAGTGGGGACGGCTGTGCCTGCAAGCATCACGCTCGATCAAGCCACACAACGTATTGCCACGATCACCCCGACCAATCCACTCGATGCCAACGCAAGCAACAATGGTCGGTATATCGTCCGGGTGATGGGCGCTGTCAAAAGTGCTCCGGGAATCTGGATGGCCGACCCATCCAACTGTGGACAGGTTGCCCCCGACACCTGTCTGGCAAATACGCTGATGTACGAGTCTGACTTTCAGGTGACCGCAACCTCTGACAGTACGGCTCCGACCGTCAAAGGGACGTTTCCAAAAGACGGAGATACGGGCGTTGATGTCAGCCTTTCGGCAATCGAAATTGGTTTTTCCGAAGGAATGGCTTCGAGCACAATGACGTCAAAAAATATCACGCTTGGTGTGGGATCTACCACGATCAACGGATCGGTGGAATACGATCCAATGGGAAAACGGGCAAAATTTATTCCCAATAATGCGCTCAGTCCCAACACGCAGTACACCCTCACCGTGGGAACCGGTATCACCGATGCCGCGGGGAATGCTCTGGCGTCGGCGTACACCATTACCTTCACTACGGGGGCATCTGATACGACCTCCCCAGAAATCATGTACGCCAACGGAGACGATTTTTCGCTGGCGATCACCTTCTCCGAACCCATGAATTCGGCGCCACAGACAGAAACAAACCGCTGGGCGGCCTCCGTGCTCAATCCCGCAAATTACTTTCTCAACGGCCTTGATGCGGAGGGCGGATGGTCCACCAGTCCTGGGCTCGTTTCGCCGTACGATACCGCTGACGGGACGCCGCTTTCGACTGTGAGCGGACTCAGCTTCAGTTATGACAAAGAACATACCACGGTAATCATCGAAGGGTTTTCGTTTTCAGCGGGAACACCGGCCTTTCAGCTGTTTGTGGATAATGTGAAAGATAAATCCGGTAATCTTCTCAGTGACAGCGGAAACCGTGCTTCCGATGGGAGTCACCGAAATGCCGCTCGGGGTCCCCTGCTCAACAGTACCGAAACCTTTGGAATGCTCGGGCCCGGTGGCGGTCCCGGCATGATGGGCGGCGGCATGGGCGGCCCCATGATGGACATGGGATCGATGGGGATGATGATGGCCGGTGCCTTCCCCATGAATGGCATGGCGGGTCAGACCAGCATGTACTTCATCGATGTCCCCACAAATAAAGCGATTCCTTCTGGCGGAAAAATCAAAGTGACCTTTCCCGCGGGGTTTAATGTCGCCAGCGCGGCAAAGGACCAATACTCTCCTGTCAACAACGACATCAATGAATGGAATGCCGGTACCATCGGCATTGCTTCGGTGACCGGAAACCAGTCCTCTCGTACGATTGATATCGTCACCAATGGCGGGGCCACACAGACCAACGATTTCCTGCACATGGACATCAAAGGCATCGTCAACTCCTCCATTCCAAAAGACTTCCAGACCGAAGGCTACACCGTGGACATCAAAACCTTCACCGACGACGGCGTGCTGCTGGAGTCGATCACCACGATGCCCTTCTTTCTCAGCGACGCTGGGACAAACACGATTTCGGGAACCGTCACGGCGGCAGGGGCAAATGCCGGAACCACCACGGTTTATCTCGGCTCCCCCATGACTGGCCCGATGGAGGCGACCACTTCCACCTTTGCTGGCGGAAGTGCCACGTACTCTTTTAGCAATCTTCCCGACGGCGATTACCATATTTTTACCGATCCATTTGTCAGCATCGGTGGGACCAACTACATGGGCAACCCCATGCCCGATCCGATCTGGTTGTCGGGAAATGACGCGACCAAAAACATCACGCTGGAGGCAGAGGGGGCCAGTGGCGCTGCTGTCACCGTGACTCTCACAGGAGATTTCTCCACCGGAGGCAGCAATGACGACATCGACATTTTCGCCAGTTCCCCCAATGGCTTCCGCGTCAAAACGGTCAATCCAAACAATGACGATGCCACGGATGCTGATGGAGAAGGAACCGCCGGAAATAATATTACCACGTACGACATCTATCTCCCTACTGGTGAATGGATGATCGGCATCGGCCCCGCCATGCCAAAAGGCCCCATGGCCGGTCCCCCACCCATGCCCGACTGGATGGCACCGATGCCCACACGATACGTGAGCGATGGTGCGACACCGGGAAACCTGTCAATCTCAATTGCAGGCCAGACCGCGACCACGGTTTCGGGACGCGTCGTGGATGGTGCTGATGCAGGCATCTCCAATGCCGAAGTGTATGCCTACCAGCCAGGGGGTGGATTTGGGGGAGCCAATACCAAAACTGCAACCGATGGATCGTTTACGCTGAAAGTCCCCGTCAAAGGAACCTACACCATCGGAGCATTTAAACCAGGACTTCCGCACGAACGAGAACAAACCATCAATGTGCAAGAAAATGTAACCGGGCTCACCATCAAAATGAAAAAACCCGCTTACACCATTTCAGGAAAGGTGCTAAACACCCAATCCCAGCCCGTTTCGTATGCCCCCGTCTGGGCCTACCAACCCAATGGTGCTGGGCATGCCACCACCTCTACCGATTCCACTGGAAACTACATCCTGTATGTGGATTCTGGTACCTGGCGAGTCGAAGCTGATGCGCCAGGCGTCGGGTGGCTCCAGTACGAATTGCCGGTGACCGTGAGTACCAGCTCCAAATCAAATATCAATCTCAAACCCGCCTCAGATGTCAGCTGGAAAACTATTTCAGGAAAAATGGGAATCGACACGGATGGAAACTATCTCACACTTGAAACGCCGTTTGCCAACATGCCGCTGCGCGCCGTGAAGTACGACGCAAGTGGAAATTATCTGGGACAAGAGTACGGCGGGATGACGGATTCTTCGGGATCATACTCGCTCTCGGTGCCCGAGGGAATCTACCGGGTGGACACCTGGACGCCCCAGTATGGCGAACGCGGGGTCAACAATCTTGACAACGACAACACACTCAATGAAGCGGCGGATGATCCGTATCCAAACAGTCCGGCAAACGTGAATGCAACTGCCAACGTCTCGAATGCGGACATCATTATTGTCAACAGTGATCTTCGAGATATTTCTCTGGTCTTTACCAATGCACAGGCCGGACAGGAAGGATTTGTAAATATAGAAGGCGTTGATTTCTCTGGGAATGATCCGAAACCAAATGGATTCTCCCGATCGTTTCATGTCAGTGATCTCTCCACCGGTACCACCGCCAAACTCGAAGACGGAGACTACTTCTTCTTTGTACACGTCCCGGGACTCGGAGAATTTATCCCCATTGCGGACGACGGCACCAACGGCATGGATCCGACCAAAAAAGATATCATTGTCAGTGGAAACCGCACCGTAGAATTCAGTCTGCCAAACGTCGCCGGGGGAGAAACCATCACCGTCTCTGGAACGGTCAGTGGACCAGGAGCCGGTGAAAAAGATGCCTGGGTCTGGATCGGAAATCCCGCCAATGGATTTCACATCGGATCAGACTCACATGCCAGCACCGGCGCGTACTCGCTCACGATTCCAAAACTCAGCTCTGGCGAATACCATGTGGGATGTGATAAACCCGGATTTAACTCCACCGAACCCACCTCCATCACCGGCACCGCCGACGTCACAGTCAACTGTACGCTCACCGCGCATGACAAAACCATTACAGGAGCCCTGTATCAGGATGCCAACAGCAATGGAGCCTACGACAGCGGCGAATCTCTCGCCAATGGGTGGGTTTGGGCCGAGAGTGAAAACGGAGAAAAGTCCTTTACGCCCGTCGATGGCGCCGGAAACTTCTCGCTGGGAGTCACAGCAGGCAGCTGGAAACTCTTCGGAGCTGCAGACGGATACCAGGACGGAACACACGGGGAAATTCTGGTGGTCTCCAGTAGCAATCTGACGGGAAAAAATATTCCGCTTTCTACGGATTCCTCGTGGAGTAATAAGCAAAAAGCAAAACCCATTACCCCCTCACAGGGAGGAAGTGTCGATGACACGGCCCAAGACTCTGGCACCGGAAAGGCCTCCGGGACGGGGGTCAAACTGACCGTGCCCCCCAACGCACTGGGAACCTCGACTTCCTCGGGAAACATCACGACAAAACTTACTTCTGCTGTCTCCCAAACTTCATCGATGAATCCTTTTGGCGGCAAAGGAAAAAATATCACCGCCACAGATAACTCTGGTCAGCCAATTACCAATTTAAACGATTACATCGACATGGAGATCGTCTTGTACAAGGCCGATATCGAAGAGGCCGGCATGACAAATCTGTCAAAACTCAAAACCCTCAATATCCGCTACTGGGATGATACCGCCAACGAATGGGTCTCGCTCTCCACGACGCGAAAAGCCTATCACAAAATGACCGTCGACACCGAGTGGACTCTGTACAAAGGGACGGATACAAAAAGTGGTTTTGACGCCTTTATCGATGACACGCTCGGCACCAACGCAACCCTTGTGGAGGGAACCGATTACGACGACTACAAGCTGGTCCTCACTGCCAAGACAAACCACTTGACCGTCTTTGCCCCCGGAACTTCCCCCGATGGAGTCGCGCCAAAAGCACCCACCGGACTGAGCCAAAGCTCTGGGAGTGGCACCAGCGTGGGCCTCAGTTGGGATGCCGTGACGCTCAATGCTGACGACACGGCCATCTCTGATTTGTACGGATACGCCGTGTATCGATCGACGGATGGCACTACCTACTCTCAGGTCAATGCTTCTGCCGTTCTGGCCGGCACGGAAGCCTTTACCGACACCAGCACCAGCGCCTGGACCAGTTATTATTACAAAATTACCGCCGGAGATGATGACGACATTGAGTCTGCCTACTCCACGCCGATTCAGGTGTGTTCGAATAAAACCGTGAGCAACGGAACCGTTGCGGCAAACTGTAGCATCACCTGTGACAGTGGATATTCGTCTTCGGGCACCAGCTGTGTCTCGTCCGGATCTCCGGGCGGCGGAGGCAGCGCACCAATCTACACTGGCGGTGGTGGAGGAGGCGGGAGCAGCTACGTGTCTGCGTACACACTGCCCACTTCAAGTTCGATTCGAACAGTTGATTCGATCAAACCCGTCAGCCTCGCACTCTCAGGCGGCGT
This sequence comes from Candidatus Altimarinota bacterium, assembly GCA_021734785.1. Lineage (GTDB taxonomy): Bacteria > Patescibacteriota > Gracilibacteria > UBA4473 > UBA4473 > JABGQW01. Next base: position 69,067 of record JAIPIF010000003.1, read on the forward strand.
ATTCCTCCGACCCACGACTTTCCGCGATCTGTACAACGGCATCAAAGTCACCGTGCCAAAAGACACGGGAGTCTCCAAATCGGACGGTACTCCGTACAAGGGAATCATCCTCACGCCGGATGTCGTAGAAAAAACAGACCTCCCCGCCTCCCTCCCCTCGGAAGTGGGCTTTCTCAAGGCCGTCAGCGTCGGCACGTCCACCGGGATGCCCCTGACGTTTAATAAAAACTTTACGCTCACCATTCCGCTCAACAATACAACCGTTCCGTCGGAAAACATCAAAGTCATGGAGTACGACTCAACGGCGGGAAAATATGTCTTGGCGGGAGACGGTGGCACCGTAGAAAACGAAGGACAGCTGCAGATTGTTGTCTCCCTCGGGCACATGTCCACCTTCGTCGTGGTCAATACTCGCGGGGAAGATCTGGAGACGCTCGAGCAACCAGCGGTCAGCACGGCGCAATCTCCGTTGATCACGCCTCGACGAGAAATCCGAGACTTCAGCAGACAGATTCCTGAATTCCTCCGCTCCCCGGCGCCCCCATTTGTCGACACACAGAAACACTGGGCAAAAGACTACATCAAAGACCTCCGCGTCCGTGGGGTGGTCGAAGGAAAAGAAGACAAAGTCTACGACCCCGATGCCAATCTCTCTCGAGCAGAGCTGGTCAAGATCGTGGTCAAAGCCTTTGGCATGCCGGTAGAAGAGCCGCTCACCGCGCACCCCTTCCCGGATGTGCACATGGCCAGCTGGCACGCGCCCTACATTGCCGCCGCGCAAACCCACGGCATTGTGCAGGGATACCCCGATGGCCTCTTCCGACCAAATCTGCCGGTCTCGCGCGCAGAGGCATTGAAAATCATTGTTCGCGCAGCCGATCAGGCAGCTGACAGTGCCGAGGGCATTCCGTACCACGATGTCGATGCGAATGAATGGTACGCGCCATTTGTCCGGTACTCGCAACGCAAAGGCCTCGTCGATCCCATCGTCGGAACCCGATTTGCACCGGGCACCGCCATCACGCGCGCCGAAATTGCCAAAGCGATCGTCAAGACCTGGAACGCCATGCAGGAATAACGCGGAAAAAACTTTCGCTTCCCAAAAAGCCTCACCTCCCCGGTGGGGCTTTTTTTTTGAGAATTTGAAAATATGAAAAAGAAAGTGGATTGACATTTCTCTGTTTTTAATTTAAAATGTACGCGTACGTGTTTTTCTTTACCGTCAAAAAAATGGCATTCTCTTCTTCCGAAACTGGCCCCGAAACAAACACTTCCCCAGAAAATATAATTCTTGATAAAGCAACGTTTGAAGCGAATTTAGATCAAACGATAAAAGGACATCTCAATTCCTCTCTCCTGTTTCAGGTTCTTGAAAATTTAAAATTAGAAGATTACGACGAAAAATATCCAGAGATCTTTCGCCAAAAAAGCGAGCCACATATGCAAATCGCGACTCTTTTAAGAATATTGAAGCGTGGGTGTGAACAAGAAATTCCAGAAGCGGGACGCGTGGTACTGATGCTCAATAACTGGGTACATTCTTCCCGGGAATCGGATCAAGAAGACTTCCAAAAATTATTTCCGAAATCTCCTGAACAAAAAATAAAATCCCTTCAGTCTCAATTGGAAGATCTTTGGAAAATGTCAGGAGAGACATTGAATGAAGCTTACAAACAAAATCAAGAGAAAAATGACACTGAGATGTCTGAGGCAAAAGAAAAGCAAGAAAATCCTTTTGGTCTCTCCGATGCCGAAAGACAAAAATTGAAAGCCGGACATTCTGCAAATGAGACTCCTGCAAATCGGAAAGCCCTGAACGAAAGAAGCAAAACACCAGAAGCAATGCAAGAAGAATACAAAGAAATCGCGGGAACTATGAAGAAAACACTGCAAAGCCTTCAGTCCGATCTGCCTTCTCTTACCGAGAAAATTGGACCGGAGTTGCAATCCGCCAACTCTACTTATGTCTCTCTTCTTCGAAGCTTTGTGGAAACCATTATGAAAGATTCTCAAAACATTTCAGAAAAAATAAACGAATAGCTCACTACGGATTTTGTTGAAGAATACAAAGACGATTTTGAAGAAAAAATATTTGGTGATTTTTTAACAAAAATGGACGCAGGGAGAGACAGCATCATGAGAGCATATGGGAAAATGTTTCATCGGCTGGCACAGCTTTTTTTCTCTCTGCGAAAACAAGGAGACAATGACCTTGTCCAAAAATTAGCAGAGTCTTTTCAGAAACACGATATTTATTTTTATGATCCCACTGGGGAAAAAATGGATGATCAAATTCATGATATTTTAGATAAAGAGGAAAAAAGCTCCCTTCCCTCGGGAACAATATCTGAAATAAACGCCCTCGGAGGTATTTACCAAAAGTTTGAACACGAAAAATACCGAACACTGCAACTCCCTCAGTGCGTAGTCGTGAAGTAATATTTTTTGTTTTTATTCTCCCAAAAAGCCTCACCTCCCCGGTGGGGCTTTTTTCCTTGCTTTTTCGATGAGAATTTTATACTGAAGATGCACATGAAAAAACAAATTCTGGCGTTGTGTTCCCTCTTTTTGCTTCTGGGAGCTCCGGCAATCCTTCCCGCCTCTGCTCAGGGAATTTCTGGTTTTATCAGTGGAGAGCAGCAAAATGGCACCAGCGAGGGCCGGGGGGTGTTTCGGATTTTGCTAAACGCTATCAGCGGATGGCAAGACCTGCGAGAAGAACTCACGCGCCAGCGCGCCAATCTGGAATTTGAACGCAATTTTAACTTTCCCAATCTCCAGAAGTGGGAACAAAACCAGACACAGATCGAGACCCTGCAGCAGGAAATCGAGAACCTTCGAACACAACTCAATGACCTGAGCCCCCAGGATCCGCAGGTCGATGCCCTTGTGCAATCCCTGGAGGAAAAACAACAGCGAGTGCAAGTCCTGCAGACAGAAAGCGAACGACTCTACGCGGCGTACCAAACACGGCTCACCGAACAGGAAGAAAATATTGAAACCTATCGGGAAAATATCGACACCCTTGAAGAAGAAATCCAGCGCCAAAAAAATCTGGTCCAAACGTACTTTGAGCGTGTCGGGTGGAATGTGCTTTTCTTTCTTGGGATTTTGGTGGGACTGTTTTTGATGCGGTTTGTGTTTGCCAAAATTATTCTCAAACTCAATTCGGATAAAACAAAACGCCGCCGTGAGATTCTGCTCAATCTCAACCGGATGGTGTTTAACGTGATCATCGCGATTGCAATTTTGACGATTTTGTTTTCGCAGTTTGTCAATCTTATCCCCTTTCTGCTGCTCTTGGGTACGGGGCTTTCTTTTGCGCTGCGGGACTCTATTTCTTCGTTTCTCGGGTGGCTAGTGATTGGCACGGACAAGGGCTACAAGGTGGGTGACATCATCAAAATCGGCGACATCACCTACGGCAAGGTCAAAGAAATCAGCCCCATGGTCACCTACCTCACAGACCTCACCCGGGGAGAAAAATCTGGCAAGGTCATCACCGTGCCCAACAAATTTATTTTCGAACAAAAAATTCTCAACTACTCCCGCTGCCAACGCTGCATCCGAGACACGGTGGCGTTTTATTTGCTCCCCGAAACCGATCTGGATGCGGCAAAGAAATTATTTTTCCGAGTCCTCAAAAAAGTCGTCAAACCCGACAGTGAAGAACATCAAAAAGTTGCCACCCGACTCCAACGGTACTGTCAGTTTACAGAGGCAGAGACCCAGCTGCGCGTCTTTTTTGAGCCCGATGAAAATGCCGTGTTGATGAAGGGACGGTTTATCGTGTCGATGGACGAGATCGAAGAAGTTCGAGACCAGATCATTGAAACCTATCTCAAAGAAGCCCAAAAAGACCCCGACATCATCCTGCGATACTGGGGTGCGGGCACCGAACCCATCAAATGAAACTCCTCCTGCTTTCGGACACGCACGGGGCGATCGACCGGTTTGAGGTCGCTCTAAAAATGGCAGAAAAGTCTGAAATAAACCTCGTCGTCCACGCGGGAGATTTTGCGTTTGGGCGTGTAGCAGAGGTGATGAAGCTGTTTCCGGAAATGCAGTTCAAAATCGCCCGTGGCAATGCCGATACCGATGAGGAGATGGTGCGGGAGGTACAAAAACTCGCGAACGTGGAGCTGGGGGAAGTGGTATTTTTCAAAGCGGGAGGAAAACAGTTTGCGATTTCGCACTTTGAGAGCGTGGCGGAAAACGAAGCAAAAAAACAGGGCAAAACAATCGATATTTTTGTCCACGGGCACACCCATCGCGCTGAGGCGAGAGAAGAAAATGGCGTCGCCGTGATCAATCCCGGCTCCCTGTACGAAGATCCGTACGTGTGGACATTGCGCCTTCCTGAAATGAAATTGGAGCGGAAAATATTCGAGGAAGTCTAAATTTTCTGCTACATTTCCCGTGATGTCCCTGCTGGAAAATTTGAATCCTGCGCAAAAAAAAGCTGTCGAGCAGATCTACGGCCCGGTGCTGGTTCTTGCCGGTCCCGGTACGGGCAAAACACACCTGCTGACCGCGCGGATTGCGCACATTTTGGAGCAAACCGATGCCAATCCGCAGAACCTCCTGTGTCTGACTTTTACCAACGCCGCCGCCATCGAGATGCGTGAGCGGCTGAGGAAAACCATCGGTCCCGCCGCGTACCGCGTATGGATCGGGACATTTCATTCCTTCGCCGAGTGGGTGATGGAGCGGTACCCAGAGAAATTTCTGGAACAAAAGCAGGGCCGCGAGCTCGCGGATGATTTGGCCAAAGCTCTCGCGTTTCAGACGGCGGTGAAGTCACAGCACTGGAAATATTTCCGTCCGGTGTACGATGAGCTGGCAGACCAAAATGATGTCCTGCAGGCAATTTCGAAATTGAAACGCGAACACGTCTCGCCGGAGAAATTTCGGGAGCTCATTCCCGAGGAAAAAAAACGCCTCGAAGCAGATCCGGACAATCTGTATCAGCGGAAATACAAAGACTTTGCTCCCGGCGACTGGAAACCGCACAAACGCGAACAGATCGATCGAAAGGTCGAAAAAATGGAGGAATTTAGCCGTCTTTGGGAGGCGTACGAGGATGCGATGAAAAAACGTGGTGGCTACGATTTCGATGATCTGATCGACTGGGTGACGGAGGTACTTGGCAAAGATGAAGCCCTGCGCCTGGATCTGCAGGAACAATTTCAGTGGGTGCTGGTGGACGAGTACCAGGACACAAACACCGCGCAGAATGAAATCGTCTGGGCCCTCACCGACTACGAGCAGGCAAATGTGTTTGCCGTGGGCGATGACGACCAGTCGATCTACCGATTTCAGGGAGCGAGCACCGAAAACATTCGCCAATTTCGAGAAAAATTCCCAGACCGCGTCGAAATCGCACTGGAAGAAAACTACCGCTCTGGGCAAAACATTCTGGATGCGGCGTTTGCAAGTGTACGGAAAAACATTGATCGCGCCGATCCCGACAGAACCCTGACGGCTGCTGGGGAGAATCGAACTTTTGAAGGCAAAATCGAACGGGTCTCCCTCGGATCCCGTGCCGCCGAGCAGACACATCTGGTCGAGCAGATTCGTGAGGCAATGAAAGCCGGAACAGAGCCAAACGAGATCGCCGTACTCGTGCGCAAAAACCGAGAGATCGAAGAACTGGCAAAAATGCTCCCGCGGTTTGGAATTCCCGTGGCCGCGAGTCTGCGGGGCAATATTTTTGACGATGAGCATGTCCGACGCGCGGTGCAGCTGCTAAAGGTCTTTCTCTCCCCAGAGCTGGACGACACGGTGTTTGACCTGCTGCACGCGCCGTGGTGGGACATCCCCGCCGAGGAACTTTTGAAACTGTCTCTCGCACACGACGGCGCTCCGGGATCACTGGTCAAAAAATTACTGGAGAAAAATCCCGAAGGAAATGTGGGGGAATTTCTTGATTTCCTGGCACACGCACGCAAAAATTTCTGGCATGCTCGGCCAGAGGTGCTGTCAGAAAAATTGCTGTACGATTCGGGGATGATGGACTTCTTGGTGCGGGAGCAAAACACCTCTTCGCTCGCGGCTGTGCGCAAACTTCTTGATTGGATCACGGATCAGCGTTGCGAGAAATTGGAAGAAATCTTGGAACGAGTGACGTTACTCGAAACCTTTCAGATAAAAGTCCGCCCCGATCCCCTCCCCGCAGACCAGCGGAGCGTGCATTTGTTGACCGCTCACGGGGCCAAAGGACGTGAGTTTGATGTGATCCTCATTCCCGGCCTCTGCGATCGCACCTGGGGCAATCCACGCGGCGGGCATTCAAATGTGCCACTGCCACAACTGTTTCACGACACGCACGAGGCAAATGAGGAAGAACGACGCCTCTTCTTTGTCGCGCTCACACGGGCCCGGAAAAAAATCGCCCTCTCCCACGCCACACAAAATGCCGCGGGTCGCGACACCGCTCCGTCAATGTTTTGGTATGAGATTCCGGAGGGACTCGCCACGGATTTGGAAACAGAAGAAATTGAGGAAAAAACGCAAGCGCTCCTGCCGGTACTTCTCAGGGCGGGAAAAGAGTTATTGCTGACCTCCGGGGAAAAGACGCTCCTGCAAGAGCGGGCACGAGCGTTTGTCTGGTCGGCCACCGCGCTCCAGAATTATCTCGAGTGTCCGCGGCGGTTTTTGTTTCAAAATCTGTACCGCATGCCCCGCAATCCCCGCCCCGAACCCCAGATCGCCCTGGGAATCGCCCTGCACGAAGCGCTCGAGCGGACCCTCCGAGAGGAGATTTCGTTGAAAAAATTACAGGGAAATTTTGAACGCGCACTCCGAGGACAAAACCTCTCCCACTCAGACTTCACACGACTCCTCCAGCACGGAGGGGAAATTCTCGAGCAAAATTTCACGGAAAAATCGGACACCTGGCGAGCCGAAAATGTCAAAACCGAATTTCAGTTTGGGCAGTTTTCTCCGGACATTCAGGGCATTCGCGTCACCGGTAAGGCCGACAAAATTGTCTTTTTGGATGATGGAAAAACACAGGTCAAAATCGTGGACTACAAATCCGGAAAACCGCGCCCCATCCGCGAAGGCGAACGCGCGTGGCGGCAGCTGGTGTTTTATGATCTGCTGGCACGAGCGTCGAAACAAATTTGGACGGTGCAGAGTTGTGAACTCGAATTTCTCACCCCCGACAGTGCGGGCAAGCTTGGGAGCAGGGTTTTGGAAGTCTCAGGAGAAGACCGAAAGACGGTAACGACCGAGCTCAAAACCGCGCACGAAAAAATTCAAAATCTGGAATTCCCGCTGGTGGAAAATCCAGAAAATGATCCCGACCTCGAGTTTTGGCAGAATTTTGGAAAATGATTGCCTTCAAAAAAGCCACTGACGAGGAACAAAAAGCCGCTTGGCGCATCCATCGAGCTCGACACAGCTGGATCGGCGACTGGAATGCATTTTCTCATTGTTGGATTGCTACTGAAAACGGACAAATTGTGTCCACCTTGCGTGAACAGTTTTATCCAGGGGGAGAATTTGGAGAAAAAGAACGCTGGATTTTTAATGTTTGGGTACGAAAAGGTTGGCGGGGGAAAAAACTCGGACAAAAACTCATTCAATTTTATCTGGATACCAAAGATCCGCCGATTATTTTTCTGGATTGCCGAGAGAGTCTTGAACCATACTACCAAAAACTTGGGTTTACAGAAAGAGTTTCCCTGACACCAGAAGAAAAAGCAAAGATTCTTATCACCGACGAACCCTCTCAGGTTATTCTCTGCCGAAAAAAAACTGTTTGAATTCTTTTTCTTCACTGATTTTGGACAAGCCAGCATGACAAAAAATGTTTTTTGAAACGCCTCCGATCTCCTTTTTGAAAATTGAAAATTGAAAATTGAAATTTGATTTCACTCCACCGCGATGAGATCCCCCGTCCAGATCAGACGATTTTTATTGGTCCCCACGGGGGTACAGGTCATCAGCGTGATTATCCGGCGATCGACGGGTTGAGAGAGAACCGACGTCTCCGTGGGCGGAATGACTTTTGATCCCGTCAATTCATACACGTACTTTTTCCCTTCCCAGTAGATTTCCACTGTATCGCCTGTTTTGAGCTCGTGCAGCAGCGCAAAGACATCTTTGTACCGGCCATCATCCCAGGCGTAGTACGAGGAATGTCCTGTCACAAAGAGGTTTCCGGCATTGCCCGGCATGTGCGAAATCGGATGCACGACCGCGCCATCCTTGAGTCCTTTTTGAATGTTATTTTCCAGATTGTTCCAGTTTTTGTGACTGGGCACGGTCACCAGCGGCACATTTTTTCCGATTCGTGGCAGGACGATCCGGTTGTCTGAGGGATGCACCGTGAGGTCGGAAAAAACTTTTTGAGCTTGGTTTTGTGGTTGGATTTTTTTGTTGCGAAAGGGCGTGCGGCGTTTTTCGATTTTCTCCACTTTTGGCGTTTCCTCTTTTTTCGGAGAAAACACAGAAGCCTGCATCTGCTCTGCCTTGTACTCCACGATCTGTGAGTACGCGGAGATGTTCATCCCCACATGCGTCATCCCCCACGCGCCCAGGGTCGTCAGACAAAAAATCGCGAGATCTTTCCAGAGCGGGCGTCGCTTTTTGATCTTGAAATCAAAGACGGCTCTGGGGGGAGGCGTTCTTTTCTTTCCAAAGAGATTTTGTTCTTTGGGCTGAATTTTCTGCGGTTTGCGTTGGAACTCCCAGTAATCTGCGAAGCTCAACTGATCGCTTTTATCTTCGACCTGTGGCCGACGAGATGTATTGAATTGAATTTTCTGTTGTTTCATGAATCCCAAAAGAAATCCGGACATTGTACCAGATTTCATGCGGTCTTTCAAGTGTTTACTGTTGCCGAAAGAGAAGATTTACTGCGAAATACCAATCGATTTTTTGACCTGTTCCAACTTTTTTTCTGCGATCGCGGCGGCTTTCTCCGCCCCCGCCTGCATAATTTTTTCCACGGAGGCAAAATCTTTTTCCAGTTTCGCCCGTTTTTGTCGGGCCTCGGAAAAGTATTCCCACACCAGCGCAAACAACTGCTTTTTGGATGCTCCAAATCCAATTTCGCCAGATTTGTATTGGCGTTCAAGTGTTTTGAGATTGGGATTTTCAAAGAGTCGATGAAACGCAAACACGGGACAGCTCTCTGGGTCAATTGGCTCCCCGAGCGGAATGGAGTCGGTTTTGATCGACAGGATTTTTTTCTGTAAAACTTTTTCGTCCGCAAAAATCTCGATCGTGTTGCCGTACGATTTGGACATTTTTTGGCCGTCGAGTCCGGGGATCGTTTGGACTTCTTTGGCAATTTTTGGTTCGGGAAGATGAAACACTTCGCCAAACTGCGTGTTCCATTTCTGCGCAATGTCGCGTGCCATCTCGACGTGCTGTTTTTGATCTTTTCCCACCGGCACCTGATCGGCGTCGTAGAGGAGAATATCGGCTGCCATCAGCATCGGATAGGTAAACAGTCCCGCGTTTGTTTCGAGTCCTTTGGCCTTTTTGTCTTTGAAGCTGTGCGCCCGCTCCAGCATCCCCAGCGGTGCCAGACACATGAGAAACCACGCAAGTTCGGAATGGGCCGACACATCCGACTGCCGCCAAAATAACGATTTCTCAGGATCAAGCCCGAGCGCCAGGTAGTCGAGCAGAATATTTTTCTGATTTTTGCGAAAGGTCTCGGGATCACGGACGGTCGTAAAGGCATGCAGATCCGCGATGAAAAAAAACATTTCATTCCCCTGCTCCTGCGCGGAAATCATGGGGCGGATTGCACCGAAGAAGTTTCCCCAGTGCAGTGATCCACTCGGCTGGATGCCGGTCAAAATTCGTGTCATCGCGCTGATTGTACCGATTTCCGACAAAAAGAAAAGATGCCCATTCTCGAGAGAACGAGCATCTTTTTGTGGAAAGAAAAGGTGATTTCCGTCCTAGTCAATCACGCGATCAATTACATGGATCACGCCATTGATGCCGGAAATATCTGGGGCCAGCACTGCTCCGTTTTCAATTCTTGTCGTGTTTCCTGCTTCAACCGAAACCTTTCCGCCTCGGAAATTTTGTAGTTGGGTCACGTTTTCCGTGCGCAAACGGTTTGTGTCAAAACGGCCCATCACGATGTGGTTTCGCAGCACAGCTCGAAGGGCCTCGCGATTATCGAGCAATTCTCGAAAGCGCACCTCCCCCAAAGCCTCAAAGGCCTCATTGGACGGAACAAAAAGGGTCACATCTGTCTGAATGCCCGCCAAATCATCCTTGAGTCCAGCGACGACCAGCGCTTCTTCAAATCGATCCATCGCAGGGCTCTGCTCGAGAATGGAAACGACCGATTCATTTTTGTATCTCTCTCGTTCTCGAGAAATATTCGGAAGCAGATTTCGTTCAAAATTATCCTGGGTCCATTCCCATTGCCTGTTCATAGGGAAAACGATTTTTCCGTCTCTGTCTGTCACTACTTGTGTGTCATAAACATCGAGTTCTATGACGTCTCCGAGGTTTCCTTCATTGCGAACAAACTCACTGACGAAATGCAGTACCCCATTATTGGCCTGAATATCAGTGCTGAGTAAAGAAGTCTTGGAGAGAAATCGATCCGATCCTGCTGCCGTTTTGATCTGTAAAAATCCGTCAAGATTTTTGTCTCTTGCCCAGGCTTCCCGAAAGTCTCGTTTGTACATTTCCTGAGGCAAAATATGCGCCTGTATAATGCGAGACATGAGTTCGGGACTCTTCTCCACTCGAGACATCGCGCGGGGATCCATGTTGTCAAAATATTCATCCACGGGGACAAATATCGTTACATCCTCCGCATCTCGAAGGTATTGCAGCCATCCGGTATCCTTCAGCCATTCGGTAAACTTCGTTGCCATGCCAGAATCAATCAAGACCTGCGCCACCGTTTTATTTGTAAAATCGACGTCGATTGTATTCTTGAGAGGCTCGACATAAAATGATTTCAGAGAAGTGGAGCTTCTCCCCATTCGTTGGTAGGACAAGACCCTTTGGATATCTCCGAAATTGACATCCGATCCTCGGTACAGAGAAAAACGAGGCGGCATGATGACGCTGTCTATCAAGTGAAAATAGGCATTCCCCACGTGAAGATTTTTTGCGACGAGATCCGCATCTCCGATGGAGAGACGATTTCGTCCACTTTTATCCATACGAATGTTGGTATTGGCAAGCGTCGAAAAGACAGTGTTGCCAAAGGGAATCTCCTCAAACATCATTTTTCGAGGGACGATGTGGTTGAGCAGAAACGCCTGCATACGAACCACATTTCCGCTCTGGTAATCCTGAAGTTTGTCTTCCATTCGATCAAACGCTTCATTTGTTGGGACAAAAACCGTGGCCCCCTCTGCGGTATACAAGAGGAAATCAAGATTCGTTGCCTGAAGCCAAGTCGCAAATCTTTCCAGAGGTGGCTCAAACCGGATAGCTTCCTCCAGGGAAGGTCCAAAACTAGAAGGAACTTCGTCATACCGGAAATTTAAATCATCCTCTGTAAACAAATTTCCCTCATATCGATACCGATTATTGAACTGATACCGATTATTGAAGTATTGATCCTGCGTCTCGAAGTACGAAGACTGAGCAACCATAACGCCGGGGGTCTCTCCCCTTGCGTCTTGTGGCTCCTGTGCCAGCACGGTGCTGGTGCTAAAAACTCCTGCCAAGAGAAAGAACAAGGTCAGAAGGGAAAAAAGAACAGACGAAACCATTCTGTTTGCTCTGCAACAATCAGCTGGTTTATCGACTGAGCCCCGCTTGGGCTTTTGCCGAAACCGGTAAAAAGAGTATCTCATGCCTCGACTGTGCGTTAGGCAAACACTTAAAGCAAGGAGCTTCTGACAATCCAAAGCCAAAGGGTTAGCATTCCCCCCCGTATGACTGCTAAACCCCATGTGCAAAACCGAGCTGACAAACGATATTAATTGTTTTAAAACAACTAAATTTCGTACTTCTTCGAATCGAGTTTTTTGCCTTCGCCATGGTCTTGGAACTGTTTGTAGAAATCAAAAATCAATTCCTGTGCTTCATCGTTGGATTTGACATTGTAGACAAAGTCCAGGTCTTCGGGACTGATCAATTCCCGCGGCAGCATTTCCTCGCGGACCCAGCGCCGCACCAGATGCCACATCTCTCCGTGCAGGATGATCGGCATCTTGGGCACATGATGCACCTGCACCAGCTGCCAGGAATAAAAAAGCTCCAGCGCTGTCCCAATCCCCCCCGGCATCACCACGACGACATTGGATATTTTCATGAACGTTTCGAGCCGGCTTGAAAATTTCTGGAAGTGGCGTTTGATGTCGAGATGTTTGTTGCCTTTGCTCTCATGCGGGAGCTCGATGGTCAGTCCGATAGAATGAGCCTCCCCGGCACAGCCGGTGCGGTGTCCGTAGTTGGCGGCTTCCATCAGTCCCGGTCCCCCGCCGGTCACGATGTCGATGTCGCGCTTGCCGATTTCTTCGGCCAGACTGAAAGTTTGTTTGTAGATTTCGTCCTCTGGCTGGATGCGCGCTGAGCCAAAAATCGCCACGCGAAACTTTTCGGGGATGATTTCGGTGTGGACAGGAAAACCGGTGGTGTCACTCATTGTTGAAAGGGAAAAAGTTCTCGCCCATTGTAGCGGCAGGAAAAATTTTCGTCAGGTTTTTTGGAGAGAATTTTTGGGAAATAAAAAACACTTCCCCACTCAGCAAAGAATTTTATTGGCTCAGGCAAAATACTTTTCCTCCAACACTGTTTTGAGTTCGGAAATCTGGATCCGCTCCTGCTCCATCGTGTCACGATCGCGGATGGTGACGGTGTCGTCTTTGAGCGAATCGTAGTCGACGGTCACACACACCGGCGTTCCGATCTCGTCGTGGCGGCGGTACCGTTTGCCGATCGCGCCCCCATCGTCGTACTGGATGAGCCCGAGCGGTTGAAGAGATTTCAAAATTTCCTGTGCTTTTTCGGGCAGAGCGTCTTTTTTCATCAGCGGAAATATTGCGACTTTGACCGGAGCCATCGCAGAAGCAAGTTTTAGGACTGTTCGCTCGCTGCCGTCCTCCAGCGTTTCCTCGGTGTACCCTTCACAAAGAATCGCCAAAACCGTCCGATCCACCCCAAACGTCGGCTCCAGCACGTGGGGAACAAACGGCTCCTCGCCCTCGTCGCGCCAGCGGAGCTTTTGGTTCGAAAATTTTTCGTGCTGCGAGAGATCGAAGTCCGTCCGGTACGCCAGCCCGTACAGCTCTTTTTTTCCAAACGGGAAATCGTACTCGATGTCGATCGTGCGTTTGGAGTAGTGCGACAGTTTTTCTTTTGGATGCTCGTAGTCGTGCAGGTGTTTTGCCGACAAACCGATGTCAGCACACCACTGTTTCATTGCAGTAAACCACTCGTCGAAGAGCTTTTCCCAGCCGTCGGGGCGAATGAAGTACTCGATCTCCATCTGCTCAAACTCAATCACACGGAAAATGAAGTTTCCGGGCGTGATTTCGTTGCGAAACGCCTTGCCGATCTGCCCGATCCCGAAGGGAAGTTTTACCCGCGTGGAATCGGTGACGTTTTTGTAGTCGAGAAAGATCGCCTGCGCGGTCTCCGGACGGAGGTAGGCCGTCGACTCTTCTCCGGTTTTGGCCATCTCGGTGGAGAACATCAGATTAAATTTTCGCACCGCCGTCCAGTCCTGCGCGCCACACTGCGGACATTTTATTTCGTTTTCGGCGATCAGTTTGCCCACATCCGCGTCCGAGAGGCCTTCGCAATCAATGTCGAGCGCTGACTCAACCAGATGATCCGCACGAAAACGTGTTTTGCACTGTTTGCAGTCCACCAGCTGGTCGTTGAAATTATCGAGATGCCCACTCGCCTGCCAGGTTTTGGGATGCAAGAGAATGGGACCGTCAATTCCCACCATGTCCTGCCGATCACGGACAAATCGTTTCCACCAGAGATCCGTGATATTTTTTTTGATTTCTGAGCCCAGCGGTCCGTACGAGTACGAGTTGGCAAATCCGCCATAAATTTCGGAACTCGGAAAAATAATTCCGCGGCGTTTGCAGAGGGCAACGATTTTTTCCATGGATTTTTGCATCCGGGACACCTTAATAATAAATCGCCGGCATCGTACCAAATTTGCGGGAAATGTCGAATTTCCGCGCGATTGGGGTTGAAAAAGCTGTTCTTTTTTGGTACAATTCCCTGAATCGCTCAAAAACAAACTCTCAAATGAACGACGCCGACATGCTCAAAAAAATCCATGACGCGCTCCAAAGCGCCAAGGCCTCGTGTGCTGCGGCGGAAAAATGGGCCCGTCAATACGCCGACGCGCAGGGGCTGGAGCTCGATCCGGTGCGTGCCAGAGCCAAAGAGATTGAAAATGAAGAGATGGAAGAAGACGGCGATGTTCGCATTTTGGAAGGGATTTTTGACGGGCAAAATATGATCACCCCGGACAATCAAAAGTACCCCGTGCCGGCAAATTATGCGTCGAAATCGAAACTCGTCGAGGGCGACAAGATGAAACTCATGATCCAGCCAAATGGCGCCTTTGTGTACAAACAGATCGAACTGATCCCCCGAAAACTCTTGACGGGAAAACTCATTCTGGACGGCAATCAGTACAAAGTCCTCACCGACACTCAGGATTTCAATGTCCTGTACGCCTCGGTGACCTTCTTTCACGGCAAGGTCGGTGACACCGTCACGATCATTCTCCCGGAGGATGGCCTGGCTGGCTGGGCGGCGATTGAAAACATCATCCCCGCAGACAAAGCTGTCGAGGTGGAGTCTTAAAGATGGAGTCTTAAAGAAATATTTTTGAAAAAGTTCAAACCCGGGTTCTAGAACCCGGGTTCGTTTTTAAAAAATTCCTGAGACACCAAAATGCCCTCTCAGTTCTTGGAGAAGGTGGCGAGAACGACGGGACTCGAACCCGCGACCTCCGCCGTGACAGGGCGGCGCTCTAACCAGCTGAGCTACGCTCTCGCAGCGCGGAAGGATTGTAAGAATTCCTTTGAAAAGGTCAAATTTTTTCGCACAAGAAAAAATCCCTGACAACAATTTGTGCCAGGGATTTCAAATGGTCGGAAAAACTACTTATATTTTTCATTTACCAAATTCTTTATTCCGAAACGATGTGCCACCATTCCGGAATCTGCCCAAACTCGATGTATCGAGTCTGATTCTTTGGCAGTAGGCAAATACTTTTGTGCCTTTTTTGAATAAAACCATTTTTTTAATTTTTTTTGGAATTGGCCGTTCATTTCTTCTGCAGATGCGGGTGATTCCAGGATCACCTGCTCACACAGTGAATCAAACACTGGGTCAGGTACTGATGATCCGATAACTCCGAACCGTTCGTTCTCTACCACAGAAAGAAAAACATCTCTTTCTTGTGGAGAAACTTTTTTAGTTACATCCCGGTCATATTTTCCCACCGGAGGCAGGAATATCAGAATGATTCCTAAAAAAAGCATTCCAAATAAGAGGTATTTCCAAATATTTTCTTCTCTTTTCATAACTTTGTTTTTTAATTTATAATTTATTTTCAAATCTCCCTCCTGCCCGCGCGACACGAACAAAACGGAGATCTGAAAATCGTAGTTTTCACCGACACGAAAAAGAACATTGAGCATCTGTTTTTTGTGATTTCACAGAAAATCAGACACCACAACCGACAGTGTACACAAAAAATAGATTTTGTCAATCCCCTCTCAAACTTTCCCCGACTTTTTCAACAAATCCGAGCTCGTCTCGCGAATTTTTTTCGGATCCAACTCTTTGACCTGCGCGCGAATGCCGGATTTCAGATCCACCGTCGGCGCGTACCCGAGCGTCTTTTGAATTTTGGAAATGTCCGCGTGCTGCCCCTGGACGTACGTCTCGGTGACCGGATTGGGAATGTACTTGGCGGGAACATTTGTACCAAACGCTTCGTTGATCAGAGACAAAATTTCATTAAAACTCGCAAACTCCCCGGTGCCGATGTTAAACACTTCGCTCCCCAGTGTTGCGTCAAACTCGATCGCCCGCGTGATCCCCTGCACCACATCGGCGACATTGGTGAAATCGCGAAACTGCTCGCCATCACCAAAAATGATCGGCGACTCCCCCCGTGCCACGTCCCAGACAAACTGCGAGATCATGTTGGCAAACTGCCCCTTTGCCTCCTCGTGCGGTCCGTACACCGACATAAATCGAAACCCGACCGTTTCAATTTCTGGAAACTGTTGTGTGTAGCAGCGCGCACAGTGCTCGTACAGAAATTTCGTCACGGCGTAGTGATTGGGCGGCGTGACTTCTTGGGATTCCACCAGCGGGGTGGGGTTGTTGGCGTAGAGCGAAGAGGTGGAGGCGTACAGAAATTTTTTGGCTCCCGTCTGTCGTGCAAACTGCAGTGTTTGTGTGAAACTCTCGACAGAGTTTCGGTACCCGTCGACAAATCCGTCTCCCCCAAACATCGGCGCAGAGCTCGTCCCCGCCAGATGAAGTACGGCGTCAAACTGATCCCCGCATTTTTGGAGATCCTCAAGACGGCAGGCATCGCCTTTGATAAATTTTACCGCGGGATCGAGATTATCCGGATCACCGAGAAAAAGGTTGTCCAGCGCCACCACGTCAAACTTCTCGCGATTGAGGTTGCAAAAATTCGAGCCGATAAATCCTGCGCCACCGGTCACCAGTATTTTTTTCTTCATGATCAAACAGGTTCACATGCATCAGGACAACTTCCCCCACAGTCAATTCCCTCCTCGTCGCCATTTTTGATCCCGTCTGCACAGGTGGGCTCTGGAGAGGAAACTTCGCAGGCAGTGGGACAAGAGCCGCCGCAATCGACCCCCTCTTCATCGCCATTTTGAATGCCATCCGTGCAGGTCGGTTCGACGGGACACGCCTCACAGACACCGCCACAGTCAACATCCGTTTCATCTTGATTTTGAATGCCATCGGTGCAGGTTTCGGCTGGTGCACAAGCATCACACACACCGCCGCAGTCAACCCCGGTTTCGTCTTGATTCTGAATGCCATCCTGACACGTCTCTGGCACAGGGCACGGATCACAGCTTCCGCCACAATCCACGCCGGTTTCGTCGCCATTTTGAATTTCATCGGTGCAGGTCGGCTCGAGCTCTGTGGATTCAACGGGTTCGCAGGCATCTGGACAAGTCCCCCCGCAGTCAACTCCCTCTTCGTCGCCATTTTGAATGCCGTCCGTGCAGGTCGGTTCTGGCGTCTGGGATTCCTCAAGCGCTGTCTGAAACTCAATGAGTTTTTGACGAAATTCTTCCCAACTGGTGGCAGCAAGTGCCTCGGTGAGATGTGAAAAGTACGCTTCGTCGGTCACACCTTTTTCGAGATACAGCGGCGCCGACCAGTACTCGCGGTACTGTTTTGCTTTTTGGTTGAAATGGTCCACGAGCAGCTGACTGACAAACTTTCGGTTGCCCTCAGTGTTGATCTCTTGCTGCGGAGTCAAAATGTCGAGCGCTGCGTCACGAACTTCCGGGAAAATATCGATCTGGGTGACCGTTTCTTCATTCAATCGCTGAATCACCGTCTCCGCACTCTCCGCCCCCTGAAACGCCCGCTGGATTTTGCGCGGAAATTCCTCCTCGCGCTGCCCAGTGATCAGGTAATTTTTGGTCACATCCAGCTGGGCCCAGGCGATGGGAAAATCATTTTTGAATCCCTCCGTGATCTGCTGAATGAGAAAATTGCGCTGTTCACGATTTTGGCTTCCCTGTTTTCGCTCGCGCATCATCAGGATGCTCGCGTGATTGAAAATCTGTGCCCGAAAGTCCAGAAATCCTGCTTCGACACTTTCTTCGACCGCTTCCTCCACTACAGTTTCTATGTCCATCGGTTCAGCCGGTTGGCTGGGGACTGGATCCGGCGTGCTCGGCTCTGGGGGATTTCCGGGATCTGGAGCGAGGGGCTCGGTCGGAGTACTGGTCTGCGGAACCCGTTTTTGGACCGCAGCCACTAGCTTTTCTCCCACGCCGGGGAGGTCTTTGGAAATTTGATCTGAGACCGCCTGTGCTCGCTCTGGATTTTCAGCGATCAATTTTGCCGCCAGCTTTAGGTCGTCCGTCGTGGTGATCTTTGGGGGCTCATACAGTGTGAGTGTGATACTTTCAATTTTATCCGCAGAGACGATCAGCGGTTTGTTTTGAAAGAGAACCGTTTCTTTTGTTTGGAGCTCTTCGCCTGCTCCCGATTCAATCAGACTTTTGGCAAAATTTGATGTTGAGCTCAGATACAGGTCTTTGGTCAGCAGAAGAAAAATACGCTGTTGATTGCGATCGAGAATTTTGACATTGGGGCCAATGGCCAAGTCCCCACGCCCTTCGACCAGTTCGTACGGGAGCTTTCCCACGGGCACGCCCGTTTCAAAGGCAATCATGTCGTTGATTTTGGCAATTTCCTCTGCCTCCCCAATCAACCGCCCCACAATCGGTTTGGCCCCTCCAAATCCAGGGGGAATTTCTGGAAACACATACTTGGCATAGAGCGGTGTCCAGACGATCAGGAGCACAATTCCAATCAGTTCCAGTCGGCGATAAATTCGATGACGGCGTTGGTTTTTGAGCGCTGTCTGCTTGCGCCTTTGCTGGGGGGTCATCATTTGGCGTCGTTTTTTTTCACGCTTGGCAAAGACCGATCGCCCCAACTGGACAAATATCCATACCAAAAGCGGTCCAATCGCTGTCACGACCAAAAACATGATTCCCACAAACATGTATCGCAGTTGTAAGAGCTCAAATTCAAAGCTCCCCAGTGTCCGCAGATAAATATTGAAAATGACCGTTCCCAAAATGTAGAAAAAAATCGAGAGGGCCAAGAAATATTTGGCTCCGTTTCGCTCAAGGATTTGTTCGAGGGTTTGTCCAGCCATACATCGGGAAAAAAGAACGCGCTCAGCGTACAAATTTTTTCAAAAAGCGCAATGCCTTCTCGTTTCTTACTTCTTTATTTTCCGGGCAACGGTTTTGACTTCTTTTTTGGCACGTTTGCTTGCTTTTCCTGCCCGCTTTGTCGCTGATTTTCGAAGCGACCCCGCTTTTTTGGTAGCAGAAGTTTTCAGTTTCCCCGCCGCCTCTTTCGCTTCCTGAGAGAGCCGTTCAAATTCTGCCTGCACTCTTTCACCGGCATCTTCTCCCAAGGATTCGGCTTTTTCTGCCAGCTCGTCAAAATGGACACGCAACTGTCGGACTGCCTGCTGGATATGCTCTGAGCTTTCGACCCAACCTCTCGCTTCATTCCACATTTCCATTTTGCTGTCGACGACATCATGTCCTAGGTCTTTGAGCGGTGTTTTGGATTGTTTCAAGCGTGAACGCAATTCTCTGCCCGGTCGCTGCGCAAAAAGGAGCCCCAAAAAGTATCCTGCGGCGATCGTGCTCCAGATTTTGAAAAGTTTTTTCATGGAAAAAGGAAATTAAGTCGCTTTTGTTTTACACCGAGACGTTTTTTTTGTAAACTCCGCGCGCACATTTCGCATTGACTTTTTCTTTCTTTTTACGATTTGAAAATGCCACACGTCATCATCCTCTGCGGCTCTGAAAAAGATTTTCCCTTTGCGGAAAAAATCAAAGCTCCCCTGGAAGAAAAGGGTGTCTCTGTAAAACTCTTTGCCTCCTCTGCACACAAAAATGGAGAAAAAGTACTCGAAATCGTCCGGGAATTCGACGATGGAAAAAATGTGTTTGTGACGATCGCAGGACGATCCAACGCCCTCTCTGGATTTGTCGCTGGTCACACAAATTCTGTCGTGATCGCGTGCCCTCCCCACAAGGACAAAATGGACTTCTTCATCAACATCAACTCAACGCTCCAGATGCCAAGCAAGACACCCGTTTTAACGATTCTCGATCCGGGAAACTGTGTCCTGGCGGTGGAACGGATTTTGAATTCTCAGAAATAACATGGCCCGAAAAATAAAAGCCCCCACCGGCACCGCAGACATGCTGCCTGATGCACATGATTTTGTGACGTTTGTCAAAAAAGTCGTCCGTCACCGATTTCGCCAAGCGGGATTTCGACGGATTGAGGTACCGATTTTTGAGGAAACAGAACTCTTCGAGCGGTCGCTCGGTGTCGACAGTGAAATCATCAAACGAGAAGTTTATTCCTTCACCGATCCTCGCGGCCGCGACTTTTCCCTGCGGCCAGAGATGACCTCTGGCGTGGTGCGCGCCTTTTTGGAACACAAAATGTACGAAGGCCCGCTCCCGGTAGAGTTGTACTACATCGGCCGCTGTTTTCGATTTGAACGGCCAAAGTCTCGGACCCAACGAGAGTTTTGGCAGTTTGGTGGGGAAATCATCGGCGAGTCCGATCCGGCGATTGATGCTCAAATTATTTACCTCGGACATCGCATCCTAGCAGATCTGGGGATTCGGGATCGCTGTGATCTCAAAATTAATACGATTGGTTCGGTTGAGGATCGAGAAAAATACATTGATGCCCTTGCCAATTTTTATGCCGGAAAAGAGCGCAGTCTCTCCCCCCACGGACGCGAAAAACTCGAACAAAAAAAATATCTCGATCTCTTGAATCCCCGCACAGAAGACGAAGAGGTGCTGGCAAAGATGGCCCCAAAAATCACGGATTTCCTCTCGGCACCGAGTCAGGAATTTTTTGATCAGATGCTCTCGTATCTCAATGCGTTTGGCATCCCGTATACGATCGACCCTACGCTCGTGCGACCACTCCAGTATTATTCACAGACAACCTTTGAATTTCGAAAGACGGACTCTCGGGAAAAAATTCTTGTCGGAGGGCGGTATGACGGATTGGGCAAAAAAATGGGACACGAGAAGGTTTTGGGCGGATGTGGTTTTGCTGCGGGAATGGAGCGCACGATTGCGCTAATGAAAGAAGGAGGAATCGCGGTTCCACAAAAAGATATTTTGCAGATTTTCGTCGCCGCCACAGGAGTCGTGGCCAAAAAGCACGCCCTGCCAATTTTGGTGAAGCTGCGCGAGCACGGATTTCATGCGGTCGGAGTGCTGGGCAAGACCTCGATGGAAGAACAACTCAATCGCGCCCAAAAATTTCACGTCCCCTACACTATTTTGATGGGCGATCTGGAGATCAAGAAAAATGAAGTTATCGTGCGAAACATGCAGAGCGGAAAATCCGAAACCATCTCTGCCGACGACATTGTCCCCCACATGGAAAAACTCCTCGGTGGACAAAAAGCCCTGGACACAACTGATGACTTTTTGCCGAAGAAGCAATAATTATTCTGTTTCTTCTGTCTTTGTGTGATCCGAGTCAAACCGGACATCCCGCGGGGCCATGTTGTCCCGGAATTTTCTGACGGGATCAGGAAGGATTTTTTGAATTGAGGAAAGTGTCTGTTCACACATCTCACGAAATCTTTTTTGGGACAACGCATACCGGATGTCACTGATACGAGTCGAAATCCAGTCCGAAACATCCGTTCTGTCGGGATAATTCGCATCTCCCGGGGTTCCTTCTTCTTGTTCCAAACGATCTCGGATTTCTTGTGTGCGATCTTGCAAAACTTCTTTTGGAAACGACAAACCCCATGCGTGCTGAAACCGAACTTTGAGTTTGTCAGCGGCCTCTGAAAACATGCTGAAGGGATGCCCCTCTTCGTGTTTGTCTTCAACTGCTTCCAATTTTTGCTGAAGCGTTTTTGGTCGATTCATTTTTCTGGTACAATTCCGCAGAACTTTTTAGAGGAAATTTAAATTTTTGTCAAGAATGCCCCTGCTCCCCCGCTCCATTTCTGATGCGATCGAAGCCCTCTCGGATCTCCCGGGAATCGGGACTCGCAGTGCAGAACGACTGGTATTTGCGCTCCTCAAAAATGAAAATGGACTGGAGCAAAAAATCGGCATTACCCTCCAGGAACTCAAGAAAAATCTTCATGAATGTGAGCAGTGCTGTCATTTGGCCGAAGAGCCGCTGTGTCCCATCTGTCAGGATTCCGGACGCAGTGACAAACAACTCTGTGTGATTGCGTCTCCGCTGGATCTTTTGGCACTGGAGCGCACCCATGAGTACCGAGGAAAATATCACGTTCTGCACGGTGTGATCAGCCCTCTCGATCGAGTGCGCCCTGAGGATTTGCGAATGGACTCTCTTTTTGATCGTCTAAAAAAAGACGTACCAGAAGAAATCATTCTCGCGCTCTCGGGCACCGCAGAAGCAGATGCTACGGCACTCTACCTGCACGACGAACTGGGGAAAATTTTTCCAGGAAAAATCTCACGACTTGCTCGTGGCATTCCTTCGGGCGGCGATCTGGACTACCTCGACGCGGGCACCCTCAGTCGCGCCATGCTGGAGCGGCGGGCGTTTGACTGATCAATAAATTCCACCCGAGGTTTCTGCATCATTTTTCTCAATCGCAGAAATTTTTTTCTGCACCACTTCGATAATTTCTGGCAACGACTGCAGTACACCACCGGCCTGTTTTTTATATGTTGAGAGATCTAAATTTTTCAGTTTCGCTTCATCTACTGCAAATCCCCCGAATTGGACAGCGTTCCGAATCAATGTTTTGAGTTTTTCCTCTGAAGAAGAAAAATCTTCTGGAGGGGTCCCGCGACCGATATTTTCTGGAGTCATGAATTTTTATGAATTATTGAAACGATCGAGAGGATCAGCGGTCCACTTCCCTTCTGTGACCCGGCGATCCACCTGCTGGAGAAGAAATTGCATCTCCGCCAACACGTCTTTTTCCGGAGAAAAATCTCCGGCAGTTATCTGGTCCGCCCACGCATAAATCTGTGAAGCCAGTTCGTCTGCTGACATGCGCCGAATGATTTTTTGTTTTTCCGCTGGACACTCTGTGTCATTGAGAGAAAACCGTGCTATTCCTTTTTTGAGAAAACGAACCCCCTCTCGGAGTTTTGGAGGAAGTTGTGCTTTTTTGAGAGCACGCTGTGCCAAAATTTCTCGTACCCTGCCTCTATACCGAGAAAAATGTTTTAAAAAAAAGTCCCCCTCATAATTCGCAAATTCAAAATCACCCTCTGCTTTCTTTTTTCGCTCGAGTGCATTTTCTATTTTGAAATCCTTTCTCGGTGAAAAGAACCGAGAGACTGGCAGTTTTTTGTGCGATATAACTTTGTCAATAACTTTCGAAACCTGTGGATGAATCTTGCTCTCTTCGCAGGACAAGGCATGACACAGTTGTAAAAATTCTTCTTCCGGGAGGGAGTCAAACAAAAGCGATTTGAGCTCTTTTTGTGAGCCCACTCCAAACTCTTCAAAATTGATGATTTCCGAATGATTTTCTGGTTTCATCTACAATCTCTCTAAAACTTTTCTATTTTTTTGTCAACCAATTTTTCTTCCACTCGTACCACCATTCTGCCGGGGGATAAAACGGCGCCACAAACCACGCAATCGGGAGAAATGCCCGCAGCACGTACAAACGAAATCCCCGCGGCAGGACCTCCAGCTCCGGATGGAGAGATTCAAACACGTGTGCATTTTTACGGGCGTTGCGGGTGTTATTCCAGACCTGCTCAGGGGTCTGCGCATGATCGTGCAGCACCTCCCACTCCGGATCGAAAAAAAGACGCATCCCTTTTTGGGCCATACGATACCCAAATTCGATATCCTCAAATCCCCAGCCTTTGAATTTTTCGGAAAACCGATCCTCTTCGATCAGCGCTTTTTTGAGAGAAATATTCGATGTGTAAAAATGACGAAAATTGGCTCCGTGTTTTTCGATGGAGCGAAAGGCAAACTGGGCATTGTTTTGGAGCCAGCGGTGAAACGCATCACGAGCGAGCGCGGGTGTCCAGGAAATCCGCCCCAGGAGGGCTGACTTTTTTTCCGGATGAATGCGGTGAAACCGCTCCAGTCGCACCAGCCATTGATCTCGTGGCAGCGTGTCGTCCCCGAGAAAAGCGATGATGTCTCCAGTGGCTTTTTCCAGTCCCAAATTTCGGGCACCGGAGGCAAACTTCTTTTCTTTTGTTCGAAGGATTTTTATTTTTTGATCAATTTTTTTGATCATCTTTCGCTTCTCTGGGTCTACCTCGCCATCGAAAACAACCAAAATCTCTGGCCGAAATCGATCGTACCCATCACAGGCAACGATCCGCCGCAGGACCGGAAAAAGGGTCTTGCGTCCGAGCGTCGGGATGATGATGGAAATGGTTTGCATCAGAGGGGAAAAGATTCCTGGGTATCTTTTTGTTTGGATTTTTTTTGCAGCAAGTACTGGTTTTTGTATTCCAGGACAAACAGTGCTCCCACCAAAATCAGGGTGGAAATCGAATACCACATGACCCGCTCCGGATCGTGAAATGCAATCACCGTTTCCCGCATCATGTCTGTGATGCCGATGTAGATAAAAAAGCGAATCGGAAAATGGTACTGCTTTTGGAAATAAATCTTGATCGCAGCCACCAGCTCCACGTAGAGCAAAATACGAAAGATTTTTTCCAGCATCTCTCGGTGCGCTGGTCCCTCCTGAAAGACTGAAAGAGCAAACTCGGCAAACGTCCAGCCGATCAGCCCCAAGAAAATAACGCCGATGAGCCCAAGCGCCACGGCGCCGAAAAAGTGAAAAATGTTTGCAATTTTTTTATTCCATTTCTTCATGGCTTCTGCACTCTAGCGTTTTTTACAAAAATGAAAAATCATTTTTGGATAACCTTTCTCCCGAAAATTTTCACTCCCTCTCCTTTCAAAAGTTCTTCTTTTTTTCCCAGATTTCCGTTGTACCCATCGAGTTTTCCATCGGAACAAATTACTCGATGACAGGGCACGGACGGATCGCGGTTTTGTTTCATCAAATTCCCCACGACCCGAGCGGCTCCCGGAGAGCCTGCCAGTGCGGCGATTTCGCCGTATGTAGAGACTGCTCCGGCAGGAATTTTCTTGACCCAGTCAAACACGCGAGTAGAAAAATCTTCCATGGACTTCCATTTAAAAATATTCCTTTCAAAAAATCAAAAGGAAAAAGATTGACGACTGTTTTCTTGTGCGCGCACAATCCGAGCGAGAGTAAATTTTGTGGTTTTTTTCAAACAGTTGGGTCATGCAAAATTCCGGCATGTGGCACTCTCCCACAGGCACTCAGGACACGGAAAATTGCTTCGCCGAACGATCGAAAAAAACGGGTTTGTCTCTCCCTGTCCTGAAAAAATCTATTTCCTAACCCATCCACAAAATGGCAGTCAAGAAACCGAAAGGCGGCAAAAAAGGCAAATAACTATTTGCTGAAAGAAAAAAGGAGCCCTCCGGGGCTCTTTTTTTATCGTACCACAAACCCCACAATCCGCCCGGGCACAAAAATTTCTTTCACGATTTCTTTGCCGTCCAAATATTTAGCAACATTTTCGAGTGCCTGTGCCTGCTTCAAAACTTCTTCCTTCCCCGCCTTCTTGCTCATTTCAAAATCCCCTCGCACTTTTCCATTGACCTGCACAGCGTACGTGACCGTGTCCTCCTCCAGAAATTTTGGGGCAAATGCCGGCCAGCTCTCGTACGCGAGTGACTCTTTTTCGCCAAGAACTTCGTGCCAAATCTCCTCCGCCAGATGCGGGGCAAATGGAGAGAGCAGCACACAGAAAATTTTTCCGACTCTTCTGCTATCCTCTTTTTTTTCGCGACGCAAACCACTTGTCCCCACAAAAGACATCATCTGAGCAACAGCCGTGTTGAATTTGAATTTGTCGATATCTTCTCCTACTTTTTTAATCGTTTGATGCAGTGCTTTTTCTTTTTGTTGCTCAACTGAAGGGCTTTTTTGAATTACGGGAGTTGATGCTGATGCTATCCACTGAAATTCTTTCCAAATTTTGTCTAAAAATCTTCTGATCCCTTTGACCGCACTGCTGTCCCAGGCGATCGCCTGATCGAAGGGCCCCAAAAACATCTCGTACAGGCGCAGGGTGTCGGCACCGTATTTTTCAACGATTTCGTTCGGATTGATCACATTGCCAAATGATTTTGACATTTTGTGTCCGTCCTCGGCCAGGATCATCCCGTGCGAGATCCGTTTTTTGTACGGTTCCGCCGTGGGGACGAGTTTTTGGTCAAACAAGAATTTGTGCCAAAACCGCGAGTACAGCAGATGCAGTGTCGTGTGCTCCATGCCGCCGTTGTACAGATCGACTGGCGTCCAGTAGTTGAGTTTTTCCGGCGCGGCAAACTGCTCGTCGTTGTGTGGATCGGTGTAGCGCAGAAAATACCACGAGCTCCCCGCCCAGTTTGGCATGGTGTCTGTTTCCCTTTGTGCCACTCCGCCACACGTCGGACACGAGGTCTGTACCCAGTCTGAAATTCGCGCCAGCGGCGACTCACCGTCATCGGTGGGTTCGTAGCTTTTGACATCGGGAAGTTCCAGTGGCAATTCAGATTCTGGCAGTGGCACAGCACCGCATTTATCACAGTGCACCACCGGGATCGGCTCTCCCCAGTACCGCTGCCGAGAAAAAACCCAGTCACGGAGTTTGTAGTTTGTCTGCTTTTTGCCAATCCCCTCTTTTTCAAGATGGGCAATTATTTTCTCAATTGCCTCTGGAACAGGTAGATTGTTCAGGAATTTTGAATTAACTACCACTCCTTCATCTGAACAAAAAGGAAGTTCAGGAGAATAAAGTCGAAAGTTAAATTCTGTGGGTTTTCCAAGTTTGCAGTATTTATTGATAGCTTTTTGAATTTTTTCTAAATCCGTTCCTAAAAATGACCATCCTCCTCCTGAATGCATGATTTTTACACCATTTTTTGCTCCCGCATAAAACGAAAGCTCTTTGTCTCCAAAAAAAGTTTCTCGGTCAAAAAAACCATCTTTGACTGCTTGATCACTCATCCACTCAGATTCAACCACTTTTTTTATTTCAATTGTATTTTTTCCAAATTTTTCATTCATTTTCTTCGCAAATTCAAAATCGCGCTCGTCGTGTGCGGGCACACACATGATCGCCCCCGTGCCGTACCCCATCATCACGTAGTCAGCGATCCAGACAGGGATCGGTTTCCCAGTGGCAGGATTGGTCACGTGGGCTCCCGTGAAGACGCCGGTCTTTTCTTTCGCTTCCTGCCGAGTCAAATCTGACTCCGTGGCGGCTTTTTTTTGGTATGTTTCAACCGCATCTCGCTGCTGATCCGTGACGATTTTGTTTACCAGTGGATGCTCCGGTGCCAGGACGAAGTACGTCGCCCCAAACAGCGTGTCCGGACGGGTGGTGAAGACCGGAATCTGTACCGGCTGATCCCCGAGAAACAGAGCGTGCGACTCTTTTTTTTCGTGAGAACGCAGGTACTCAAACGTCTTTTCAAAATCAGCCTGCGTTTTGATCCGTTCAAAGTGGTACCCATTCCGCCAGAGATGGTTGAATTGAGAACGATCGTTTTTGTCAATGAGCGACTCCATCTCCCCATCAGAAGAAGGATTGTTAACGCAGCCGTTTACGGCTGCGCTCCGCCCGTAAACGGGCGGATTAACCGCATTCGATTCTTCAGAAAACTGTTGAAAATACCGACGGGAAGAAACACCTTTCATCCGATTTGCTACTCGCTCCAGTCGATCTGCTTCATCCACCCACACCACGGCGTGTACGTGATTTTGAGTGACCACAGACTCGAGGATACAAAACGAATCATTGGCATTTTCTTCAGCCTCAATCAGCCCCCGCAAAATTGCTTTTTGTTTCTGCGCTGAGTCCAGAAGCTTTTTTCCCGGGATGAAATCCTTTTCTTGAACATCGTTTTTTAAATTTTCTTTTTCGGAAACTGTGTTCCACGTCACGAAAAAGACATTTTCAAATTCATCTCCATCTGGAAAAAATACTTCCCGGATATCTCGTTCTTTTTTTTCTGTCACTTCAAACAAAACCTCCGCCCCGTGACTTTTGCCGATCCAATTTTTCTGCTGGGCTTTGATTTTGTCGAGGAAGTCGACGGTGTCCAGATCTTCAATCAGTCGATCGGCGTATTTGGTGATCGCCAGCATCCACTGATTTTTCTCTTTTTTGACGACTTCGCCTTTGCAGCGCTCACAGGCCCCGTCCACGACCTCCTCGTTTGCCAGGCCAATTTTACAACTCGTACACCAGTTGATCGGCATCGACTTTTTGTACGCGAGACCGTGTTTCAAAAGTTGCAAGAAAATCCACTGCGTCCATTT
The DNA here is from genome assembly GCA_021734785.1 of Candidatus Altimarinota bacterium. Classification (GTDB taxonomy): domain Bacteria; phylum Patescibacteriota; class Gracilibacteria; order UBA4473; family UBA4473; genus JABGQW01. Next base: position 97,187 of record JAIPIF010000003.1, read on the forward strand.
GTAGTATTTTGGATCCGTGGTATTTATCTCCCGATCCCAGTCGTAGCTCAGGCCCAGCGCCTGCATTTGGGATTTAAACGTGGCAATATTTTTTTCGGTTGCTTCGGCGGGGTGAATTTTATTTTTGATGGCGTAGTTTTCCGTTGGCAGTCCAAAAGCATCCCAGCCAATCGGGTACAAAACGTTTTTGCCATCGTGACGTTTCTTGCGGGCGAGCGTGTCGAGCGCAGCGTACGAGCGCACGTGCCCCACATGAAGCCCTGCCCCTGAGGGGTATGGAAATTCCACCAGCGCGTAGAATTTTTCTTTTGGGGAATTATCATCCGCGGCAAACGTGTTGTGCTGTTTCCAAAACGCCTGCCACTTCCGCTCAATCTGCTGATGGTCGTACGATTTCATCGTGGCTGAGTGTACGATTTTCCCGGGAAAATTCAACTCTGGAATCTCATTGTGCTCGCTGGATCTCCCAAGTGAGCACCTCCCCACCAAGTGTTTTGACCGTTGATCGCAAAAATCCCTGCTCCGGCAGATATTCAAATCTTTGCCCTCGTGCATCGACAGGAACCACCTTTAAATACTCTGGAGAGAGCCTTTCTAATGTCTCTGGCAGCGTTTTCTTCTCTCGAAAATACCGCTGAAGTGCCAGATCCACCACAAACATTCTCATTTTTGTTTCCACTTCAAATTGCCGCAGAAAATAGCTGTCATACGTTGCCATTGTCACTCCTGCCAAAACCTTTCCCGCTCCATTGGGAGAAAAACTTTTGAGCAGAAAGTTTGGTTTCTGCCCCTTTCTGGCAATATTTCGAACAAAGCGATCCCGTGGAACAAACCTCGGATCTAAAATGTATTGAAACCAGTCGGCCAAATATCGGCGGGTGCGATTGGGATGACTGAAATATGCATTTTCCGCTCGCATCGAAGATAGTGTCTCCAAAAACATCGCATCTTGCCACAAGTATTCTATCTTGATCGCCTTTTCGAGTGCGGTTTTTCTCCCCGCCGGTCCGGATACCGCTGATTGAATTTTTGCCAACGCTGACGCAGAAAAATCTCCCGATCGTAAAATCGGAGAAATGTTTTTTAAAAGAATGTCGACCAGTGCCACACGAAATATCATAAACTCAGCAAGATCTGCATTCCCTTCAGAGGTCATTCGAAAAAACGAAAACAGATCAGACAAAATACGAGCAGCTTCTACCGTTTTTCCCTGCTCAATTAAAGACACTACCCTCATTTTTTGGAGACGTACCACGTCAAACGGTGCTCGCTGCTCAAAAGCCTCAGACATTTCCCCCTCCGAAGACATTTCTTGTGGAGACGCCGTGTTGGGATTTTGATATTTTTGCATGGCAAACACTTCGTCCATTAACAGGAAATAGGATTCCATTGCTTTTAATATTTTCTGCTCTTCGAAAGAAAGAGGCGTTGTCGAATCAAAAGCTTTCAACACTTCTGAAAACGTTTCGCCAGAAGCCGTTTCTTTTTGTGCCAGATCTTCGTTCACTTTTCGAGAAAGGTATCGCAACTTAAAAAAAGCATTTTCTTTGTTGGGAATGAGAAACGGAGACACTTGCAGATTTTCATTTTGGATGCTTTCAGCCGGTACATCCGATCGGTTGGAAACAAAAAATACACCGAGACTCACTACCAGAATCAACACAATTCCTCCCGCGATTTTCAGTCTTTTTTTCCACTTCTTTTTTTGAGGGGGAGACGAGATTGTTGTTGGATTTTCCATCCTCTCCAGTCTACCACAGAACCCCACTCCTCAAAACGATGCTTTTTTTCTCCCCCCTTTTTCCTAGGAAAAACAAAGCTTGACTTTGTGTAAAAAATAATTTAAAAAGAGCGCTCATGAAACACCTTTTTTCTGATTTTCAGAAACCATTCGACTCCTCTGCCCGATTTCTCTTTGAACAAGAACCCACCGGAGAAAAAGCCAAAGAAATCTACACCGTCACCGAAGACGGCATTAAAATTAATCCAAGGAAATTCAAAAAAAATACAGAAAGGACCTTCATTCGCCGCCTAAACGCTTTTGATCTCTCTTTTGACATTCTCCCCGATGGGAGTCTTTTTCTCCCAGAATCGAAAATAAAAGAAGCAGAAAGAAAGAATGGGCTTCAAAACTTCCGAGATGAAATTTTGAATATCCTCAAAAAGCCCCCGAGAAAGAAAGCGTCTGCTGAAAAAATCCCAGCAGAGCAAAAACTTTTTGTGTCATTTGGGCGAGCCAACCTCAAAAAAGTACTCGGTCTCTTGGAAAGAAAAGGATACCACCTCAATCTCCCCCAGGAAGCCCAGGAAGACACAACAAAAAGTCCCGTAGAGAAATTTCTTACCGCTCATCGACTGGCTGAGGGCACCGCAGCGGGAAATGATTTGTATGGAATCATCCTTGACCCCACAAAAAAAGTCGCCACCCCCTCACTCAGTCCTGATTCTACAATAAAAGAGGTATCAATCTCTCGACTGCTCAAGTCTGAAATTCTTTCTGAAGAAATACCGGAATCATAAAAGTTTCTGTTTTCTTTTTTCCCGTCCAGCCCTTCGTCATCCGTAATTTTTAATCGGTAATTTCTTTCACCGTCCCCTGCACCGACAGCATCGCATCACGGAACTCTTCGGGCCCAACCAGCTGAAAATACGACGTCCCGCTTCGAGGCCATTTGATCTCGACAATATTATTTTCGGGCCCGGTACGCTTTTCAATGTACTTCGAGGTGGGGCGTTTGTCTCCCACGATTTCGAGCCAAAACTGCACATCTGACTCCGTGGAAATTTCGTGATTCGCAAATCCCATCCGCATCAATTTTGTGTCGTTGTCGCCGAAGTTTCGGAACCAAAATCCCCACGGTGATTTCATGGTAAATCCGTAGTACTCTGACGTGTACGGGAAGGCTCGCGCGTCGATGAGATTGGTAAAGTTTTTGGGTTCCTCCGCCACGACTTCGGATTGAAATACCTCTTCGACTTCTGATTCATCTGTCTCGACTTCCTCTCCTTTTTCTGAACCAAAGAGTCGCGAGAAAAATCCGCCTTCGTCTGTTTTTTCCTCGATCTCTTTTTCTGTCTCTGTGGACTGAGAAGTCTCTTCTGGCTGCACTGCCTGTTTTTGTGCTTGCAGTTTTTCCGCTTCTTCTTCGGCTTTCTGTTTCAAATCCGCTTGCTTCGCTTTCTGCACATTTTCCGCGCCCTCGACGAATGAGTTTAACAAACGAAAGAATGCTTTTTTTCGGTCAAATTCTTCAAACAAACTCGTGAACTCAAACACATACTTGCTGTCAGAAAGGTTGGAAAAAAGCGAAATATTCTGGCGTTCACGCCCGAGCTCGTCGCTGGTTGTTTTTTTGACGCCGGCGAGATTGGCAATCAGGACATTGGGATCCGAACGCTTGTCTTCTTTGGTGATGTCTTCGACTTTGAACGTGAGAAACACGCGACGGGCCTCGTCGGTTTTGTCGATGAAGTGCACGGTGCCGTTGGGCGCGGTGGATGCTTCCCAGGTGGAAGGATACACAAAGGAAAAAGTGCGGGTTTCAAATCGGGTCAACGCGTCTTCATCGATTTCTTGGGGCACATCCTGTACTCGTACAACATCCACCCAAAAAATTTCCCGCATTTTTTCGGTACGAAACACTCCGTCCAATTCAACTTCACGTCCCACAAAATCGTCCAGCCGCACGATGTCACTCGCCAAAAGGGCGACCAGCTTTTGGTTCTTTTCCAGTCGGTGCGTCGCCCGGGTGGAAACGGAAACATCAAAGGGGAAAATCTCTCCCGTCAGGGTCTCATATTCCTCCTCGGGGAGTCGCTGAAAAGGATCATCTCTCTCCGGGATCACACAGGCTGACAGCACCACCGCTATCACCAAAAACGTCCAGAAAAACTTTTTCATCCCCCGAATTCTGTCCGTTTTCTGAAAAAAATCAAGTCGACTCCTCTCTTTTCCCGGGGAAGCTGTACAAAATTATCCGCGGAGCACTTCGAGAAACTTGGTTCGGGTCGAGGGACCAAATATCCCCGCACCACCGTGACCTTTCCATTGGATCACCCCGTGATCCAGCTGAAATTGCTGCACGGCATCTCGTGTAGATTCTCCATAAAATCCATTCGGACTGTGCAAAAAATAACCAAGCTCCCGCAGGGCAAGTTGCAAATTTTGGACCGACTCTCCCCGATCTCCCAGGGAAAATGATTCTGCGTTTTTTTGGGTTCGGTGTGCAAGAAGTGCCAATTTCTGTTGTGACTTCTGGTACGCGAGAACTTCTTTCTTTTCAGAAGAAATGGCTTCCTGTTTGGCCGCAAGAAGTTCATTGAGCACGGTGCGCGTCTCAGGCCCGACCTGTCCTGCACCCAGTTGATGAGGAGACTTGATGATCCCGCGATCGAGTTGAAATTTGGTCAGAGATTTCTCCGTGATCGGACCAAAAAATCCAGTCGGTGCCACTGCCATAAATTCTTCCGAAACGAGAATCTGCTGGAGCTTCAACACCGCCGCATTGCGTGCCCCACGGACCAGCTGGTCTTCAAAATGAAATTGCTGCCAGAGCTCGTAAATTTTTTCCTGAATTTCAAAATGGTACAGCACCTCAGTCAGCTTGTCCCGCGTCTGCGGACCAAACACTCCCGCTCCGTACCCGTCAGGATCGGTGACAAGAAAGTGTTTTTTTTGAAACTGAAAAACCGCATTTTCGGTATCGTAATCATAAAATCCATCTATGGATCCCGCATAAAATCCGAGTTTCTTGAGGGCGCGTTGGAGCGCTTCGACGGCTCCTCCCCGGGCACCACGAGAGCGATTGCCTGGAAATTTGGGGCGTCCTGGGAGATCGAGAATTTGCACGAGCGCCGGCGGGACCGAAAAATTGACAGTCATCTCCACGGGAGCATCCGCAGCAAACACCTCACACTCCACATGCTGTACCCCCCAAGACAAAGCCCGCTGGAGCCCCTCCATGCCGTAGCCCATCCAGAGATCGAGACGATCGTGTCGTGCCAGATCGCGCTCTCCTTGCGTGACAATCGCTCCTCCGCGGTCGTGGACTGCACCGCAGCCAAAGCCCGGCACGCAGATTTTGAGACCAAAAGGATACGTCGAGGGTGCGGCAATCATACCAGGGAAAACAGGAGTCCCATCTGCACCGTTGGTCCCTCGACCATTCAGACGAATCTCTGATTCGTACGAGCCGGTGAGAAAAAATTCCTGATTTGGCAGAGGAGAATAGTACCCAGTGATGGTAAAGATGCGTTTTTCTCCAACAACGTTTGTCGCCGCCTCCGCCCGGATGTGTGGGAGAAAGAGGAACGAGAGAAGTGCCAGAAAGAAGAGTTTTTTCATTTCTGAATATCTAAAAAATTCTCGTGTACTCCCCCGAGCGAGGTATTCCACACGACGAGAAATTCACTACCGCCGAACTGATTCCAAAATTCTGTCATAGGGACGAAAATTCAGGACATTCTACCAAAAAAATGCTTTTTTTTCAAGTGTTCTGCAGCCTTTTTCTGGTATTTTGTCCCTCATCTCGTACAATCAAAATCGATGAAACGCTGGCTCCTCTTTTTGTGCACAATCTTCTTGTGGGGAAATGCGGTCGCATTCAACGATGTCGCACCAGATGATCCCGACCGTCCGGTGTTTGAGCATCTGCGGGATGTGGGCATCATGGGCGCGTACCCGGATGGCAATTTTTTGCCAAGTAAGGTCGTCACCCGTGCCGAAGCCCTGGTCATTTCTCTGCGAGCGGGAGGCATTGGCATTCCGGAATTTGATGGAACGACCCCTTTTTCGGATGTCAATCCCAATGCCTGGTACGCCGCGCATGTTGATCGAGGAGTGGAACTAGAATTTCTCGCGACAGAATCGGGGAAGTTTCGCCCCGACGATGCTGTGACCAAAGCCGAATTCTTGGCCTTTCTGTTTCGCGCAACTCTCGTGGATTTTCGACCGTTTTTTGGACGAACCAAGGGGATCGCCGATGATATTCCCGAAGAAGCCTGGTTTGCCCCGCATTTTGCGTATGCAAAAAAATATCAAATCGCCCACTTACCGGCGGACAACAAGTACAATCCGTATAAATGGCTCTCGCGACGGGAGGTCGCGCTGATGACCTTTCGCCAACTCCGTATTTTTCATGGCGATGCCGTGACCAAAAACTTTTTGGAACTCCAGGCACACGTCCAGCAGTTTGTGACCCTCCAGCGTGCGGGAAAAACAGAAGAAGCCCAGGCGCTCCTGCCTCGAATTTTCGAACTCTCAGATTCGCTGGTCCTGCTGCGAAATGATGAAGATTCTGTTGCCGCCCAGGCGATCTCCCGGGCGATCAAACATATCGCAGAAAGCGTCCGCGCCTTTAAATTTGGAAAAAATCTGTCCGCCCTCGAACACCTCTTTCTCGCGACGAACCACAGTCAACGGGCGGCGGAAAAATCGGGGAAACTTTCTCCTTTTGCCACTGATCTGTTGCACCTGGTGGACGAATCGCTCCAGAATTTTATCAATCCCAATCGAAAACTGTATTCGGAATAAAAAATACAGAAAAATGTTTGACCGCATGTGTCAAATGGTGTACAATCCCCTCTCAGATTCTGATTTTTCTTTTGTACAAACATGAATCCCTCCCCCACTCTCTCGCTGGAAAAAGCCGAACTCCAAAAACTCAAAGATTTCTTGGGAGGCAAGCCGTCACTCACGATCCTGACCCACGCCAATCCCGATGGCGATGCGGTGGGCAGTGCGCTCGGGCTTTTTTGGGCACTGAAACCACTGGGGTTCAAGCTCACACTTGCCTGTCTCGATCCCATTTCACCCGCCTTTCAGTTTTTGGCAGGGAGTGGAGAATTCCAGACAGATTTTGATCTCGAGTCCAGTGAGGGACTTGTGTTTCTTGACTGCGGAGAAAAACGCATGACCCGGTTTGAAGACAGCAAACCCGATCTGTTTGATCCCAAACGAACGATCATCAATCTCGATCATCATCCGACGAATGATTCGTTTGGCGATATCAATTTTGTATTGCCAAAAGCCAGTTCCACGGCGGAAATCGTCACCAGCCTGTTGGAAGCGTTGGAACTCCCACTCACACCCGAAATTTCCTCGGCATTGCTCCTGGGGCTGTACACCGACACTGGGAGTTTTCAGCACCAAAACACCACGCCGTCTGCATACGCTGCGGCGGCAAAACTGGTGCGAGCTGGCGGGAATATTTCCAAAATTGCCAAACATGTCTTTTTTTCGAATGAATTTAAAAAATTCAAGCTCTGGGGCAAAGTGCTCAACAATCTCCATGTGACCGAAGACGGAGCTGCCATCGTCGGCGTGTACAAAAAAGACTACGAATCCGTCGGTGCCACCCGCGCCGATCTCAATGGCGTCGTCGATCTGATCAATTCCATGCCGGAATCTCGATATACCGTGATGCTCTCGGAAGATGAAAAAGGCAACGTCAAAGCTTCTCTGCGTACTCGAAATGAGGATGTAGATGTGCGAGCGCTTGCGGAAAAGTTTGGCGGCGGCGGCCACGTCAAAGCCAGTGGGTTTACCATCCCCCGCGGACACCTCCAAAAAGAGGTGAAATGGAAAATCGTTCAGGAATAATCAGCGGATTTTTTCTCAAATAAATACAAACACTCACCCAAAAACACATGTCATTGATGCACGGAATCGGCCAACATCATCATTTTACAGAAAAGCATAAACACTCTTTTTTTCGGCGACTGGGAGAACGGACGCGAAACTTCTTTCACCGAGAGGAAGCGGCAGCAAAACGGAACCTGGACCGAACGATTCTCTGGATTGGATCCCTGGGGCCACTGATGGCCGTGCCACAGATTCTCAACGTGATCAAACACGAAAGCACCGGCGGACTGTCGATGGTGTCAGAGATCGCGTTTGTGATCATCGCCACCTTTTGGGTTTTTTACGGTGCCTTTCATCGAGAGCGCCCGATTGTTTTGGTCAATATCGGCTGGGTGATGGTCCACCTGGTCCTGATCAGTGGGATGGTGCTGTATGGATAACCTTATGACAGAAGAAAACAAAATTCACATCAATATTTCTGAAGAGGAGGTGTCTCCTGCTCTCTGTTCTCAGGACGCTGCAGAACAACTGGACAAAATAACGGATGCCAATCCGCCACGCCAACAAACCGAATCTTTTGCTCAAAAAGTGAAACGATTACTTGCACAGGTAGAACAAGGAGATTTTTCCGGCATCCCCGAAGGTGAAATGAAAAAACATGTTCTCAAGAGTCTCACACGAGAAGACGCGATTTCTTATTTCAAAATCTCAATTGAAGGAGCTTTTGCAGAAAAATCAAAAGAAGTCCTTCCTCAAATCAGACGACTTTTTGGCGTGAAGCAACTCAATCCTCTCGAACAAAAAATCCTTGACCAAATCACTGAAGAAGTGCGTCTCGAGCGGCTCACACTCATGACCGGAACCGACACGTACAATGTGCCGCAAGAAATCTCTTTCCGATGGCTTGCTCGAGCCTATCCTCAGTTTTCCGGTACAATAATGACGGGAAATACTGAGCAACAGCTTCGAATACTCGAACGCGGTCTGTCTGCGCTTCAAAAAAAACAACTCGAAAAAATACGGCAAGAAAATGGATCCTATTTATCCCAGTTTCTTTCGGGTCATCCGAAATAATTTTGGAAGCAAAAAGAACAGACAAAGAACACTCTCCCCTTTTAGAACAAAAGAGGGTATTTTGGTGGGATCCTCGCAAAATCGAAGATTTTGCGCAGAGAGAGGAGTCGCGATAAAACTCAGTGCGATCCCGCTTTGGCGGGAGAGCCACGAGTGAAAAGAAAAACGGGGCCCCGTCCCGACGTGTCGGGATGAGGAGAGGAGGAGCCGGCAATCTTGTGGAATTTTTCCCAAGCAAAATCGAAGTGACTCTTTTTGGGGGTCCCCGCGAAATCACAGATTTCGTGGGGGGAGGAGGAGCGGACGAAACAAGTTGAGTCCCGCCAAGGCGGGACGAGAACAGTGCAGTCCGCGACGACGATGGTGCCCAGGAAAGGACTTGAACCTTCACGGGATAAATCCCACTGCGACCTGAACGCAGCGCGTCTACCAATTCCGCCACCTGGGCTTTTTGTAAAAAAACTTTTTTCCAAGCAAAATCAAAGATTTTGTGTTCTCCGAGCGAAGCGGGTGCTTCGCGAGGAAAAAGGAGGTGTCGCCAAGCTAACGGAGTCCCGACTTGTCGGGACGAAGTGTGCGCAGGCGAACACCGACGTGGTGCCGAGGGTGGGAATCGAACCCACACGGATTGCTCCACACGATTTTGAGTCGTGCGCGTCTACCAATTCCGCCACCCCGGCAAAAACCACCTCAAAAAAGACTCAAAAGAGCTCCGGGATTGTAGAAATTCTTCGGGAAAAATCAAGCAGGTTTTTCTTCTGTTGAAGGGGTCTTCCCCGGCAGGTGCAATGACTGCATCAAGTTTCGATCGTTGTCGTCGAGGGTGAGTGTGCGAATCGGGAATGGAATTTCAATCCCCGCCGCATCAAAGTCTTTCTTGAGCTGTTGGATCACTTCGGAGCGAGTCACAAGCCAGCCACTGCGAGATTCGACCCAAAACTTCACTTCCAGGGTAATCGCCGAATCACCAAACTCGGTAGCAATCACCTGGGGTTTTGGCTCGGGAACTACTTTTTCATGCTTTTTGACGGAAGCCACAGCAATCTGGATGGCCTCTGCCAGCGGCGTGGCATAGTGGACTCCGACATTGACTACCACCCGACGAAAAGAATTCGCCGTAAAATTCTGCACGACATTCGTAATCATCTGTGCATTTGGGATGATCAGGTTGGTGCCATCAAATGCTTTGACTTGTGTCGTACGCGCATCAATCTCTGTAACCGTTCCGGTTTGATCGCTGACTTTGACCACATCCCCGATCTTAAATTTCTTTTGCGTGAGAATCATCACACCGGCAAAAAAGTTGGAAAGGAGGTCCTTGAGCGCAAAACCAATACCCACCCCGAGGAAGGCCAGGAGTGACCCCAGGTCGATGCCAACAATTTGAAAAGAAACGATCAGTCCCAAAATCACGATCCCTGTATACACAGTCCGTTCAATGAGAATCATCACTTCACGATTGAGATCTTTGTTTCCCAAACGAAAACTCACCACTCGGCGAAAAAATCCGGCCACAAAAAAGGAGACGATAAACACAATCGCTGCCGCGATCCAAAGCGGAATCGCCTGCAGAAAATCCGACCAAAACAGCCAAACACCGGAGGTGGATTCTTCTTGCGCAGTCTGAGCCATTCCAATGGCCTGCGCAGAAGCGGTTTCAAAGAAAAGCATGTTTGAGAGAAAGGATTCGGGAAATTGTACCACAAAAAAAGAACAAAATCAATGGAGCAACCGTTTTTTTTCGACAGCGAGACGTGACCTTTGTATCCTTTTCTTGTTTTTCATTCTTTCTTTCCCCCCTTTCCCATGAAAAAACAACTTCTCACCCGTAACGGCCCGTGGCAAGCAGTGGTACTGTACGTACTCAATTTTTTTAATCTGATTGCCCTCTCTCTCTTGCTGTTGGTTTTTCTACTGCAGGCAATCGCCGGATCTGTACTCTTTCCCCAAATGCTGCTCATGATGGGACAGGATGCCATGAGCCTCATGATGCAAGGCGTGGTGGTCGGCCTTCTTCTTTTCGTTGGTTTGTGGGTGCTCCAATTCTTTGTCACCTGTGCGTTTTACCGAGGACAAAAATGGGTGACACTGTTTCACATGATTGTGTGGGCACTGATGATCATTTTACAAGTCATTGCGCTGATCAAAGGGTTTTCGATGGAAACCGTATTTTCTCTTCTGATCGGTGGCTTTCTCTGGTATCTGGGGTTTGCCTGTTTTCGTTCCCCGTTTTTTGGGAAAAAATAATTCGTTTTTCAAAGTAAAGAACAAAAATCCCTGCTTCGGTGGGGGTTTTTATTTAGGCAGAGAGCCCAGATCGGGAAACATTTCGAGACTTCGTGCCAGCAGCTTTGCCACTTGAATATTGGTGAGAAGCGGAATATTTGCATCGATCGCCGCCCGGCGAATGTGGTAGCCATCGGTTTCCTCCTCGTGACTAAATTTATTGGGCGTATTGATAACAAGAGACACTTTTTTGTCTGCAATGAGATCTGCCACGTTTGGGTGCTTCCCCGAAGAAATTTTAGCCACGGTTTCACAGGGAATGCTCGAATCCTGAAAGAGTTCCGCCGTATGTCGGGTGCCGACCAGCGAGTATCCCAGCGAGAGAAACCGTTTGGCCACCGGGCGAAAAGCCACTTTGTCCCGGAGCCGCCCGAGCGTAATCAGTATCGCCGAACCCTTTGGAGGCAAGCGAAATCCCGTGGAAATCATGCTTTTGAGAAAGGCTTCCTCAATTGAATCGCCAAAACACGCCACCTCCCCGGTCGAACTCATTTCCACTCCCAGGGTCGGATCGGCTCCCTTGAGGCGAGAGAAAGAAAACTGCGGGGCTTTGACGCCCACTTTTTCGATCGCCAGCAAACTCTTTTCCTGCGTTTCCAGTTTTTCTCCAAGAAATACGCGGGTCGCGAGCTCAATAAAATTTTGGTGAAACACCTTCGAAACAAACGGAAAGGTTCGGCTTGCCCGGAGATTGCACTCGATGACTTTGATCTGGTTTTCACGCGCGAGAAACTGAATGTTGAACGGGCCAGAGATCTGCAACTTTTCTGCCAGACGAAGGGCAATGTGCCGCACACGGCGAATCGTTTCCAGGTACAGATTTTGTGGAGGCAAAACAATCGTTGCGTCCCCCGAATGCACGCCGGCATTTTCGACGTGCTCCGCGATCGAGGAACAAATGATGCGACCCTCCTGCGCCACTCCATCAAATTCAATTTCTTTCGCATCTTGTTCAAATTTTGTGATCACTACAGAAGCCTCTGTCTCGCCGACAGCTTTGGCCAAAAAATCCTCGAGTTCCTCCCCACTGACCGCCACCGCCATCGCTGCCCCGGAGAGGACAAAAGAGGGGCGAACGAGCACCGGATACCCCACAGACTCCGCAAAAGCCAACGCATCTTCAATTTGAGAGAAACTCGCCCACACCGGCTGGTCGATTTTCAATGCATCACAGAGCGAAGAAAATTTCTGGCGATCTTCACACTGGTCGATCGCTTCGACCGGGGTCCCCAGGATGGGGATACCCACTTTGGCGAGAGCCGTCCCCATGTTTTGTGCAATCTGTCCGCCGGTAGAAAGGATCACCCCGTCGGGATTTTCTCGATCACAGATGTCCAAAACGCGTTCGACGGTAAGCTCTTCGAAGTACAGTCGATCACATTCATCAAAATCCGTTGAAACCGTTTCGGGATTGGAATTGAGAAAAACGGTCTCACAGCCAAGTGAGCGCAATGTCCGCAACACCTGTACCCCGCACCAGTCAAATTCTACTGAACTCCCGATTGCGTACGGCCCAGAGCCGAGGATGAGGATTTTTTTCGGGCGTTGTTTCGGAGCCGGCATGCCGAGTGATTGTAGAGCAAACTCGACTCCCTGCCAAAATTACTTTCCCCGTTTTTGATATTCGCGTGTGACGGAATTTAGTCGCTTTCGATATTCACGAGAGGTACGGACAAACGCCCACACTCCACACCCCAGCGTCAGAAAAATCGTCACATACAAAAAGAAGCGCATCGAAAAAAACGGCACCGCTGCAAATCGAGCAAATACAAAAATAATTCCCAAAACACCCAAAAAAGGAAACATCCAGAATTTCTTTTTGATTGATTTTTTTAAATATTTATCCCGTCGAGCATAGTTTTTGACAAACGATCCCAAAAACATCACGAGAAGGAAAAAGACCAGGAGCAAAAATCCCGGCAAAAAGTCGCCGCCAGGGGTTGCGTCAAAGTAATAATGTGAGTTGAGAAGCCGAGAAAAATCCCACTGCATAAAAAGAAAAAAATTTCGATGGTGGTTGTACCATAGGCACAAAAAAACGGCAAGTTTATTCGACCGGCTTCCGATGGCGACGCAGTGCTACCACACAGGCCACCACAAGTGCAAAATCAATTCCCTGCGCCAGACGAAACTGTTCACTCAGCATCACGGTGGCATCTGCGCGGAGAAATTGCAGAAAAAAATCGAAGGCAAAAAACATGAGCGCCGTAAGTTTAGCCAAACGTCCCGGCGTGTGAGAAAACGTTTTGAGATTTCCCGCCACCCAGCGAAGGAGAAGAAGGTGCAGCAGAAAAGCATACAGCGTCACTGGATGCACCGGCTCAAGGATATCCACCCCAAAGGTTTCGTACTGAACCCCCCAGGGAAGCGCGGTTTCTTTTCCATACACATGTCCCGTGATAAACCCCGCCAAATCTATGCCCAAAATAGCGATGAGAAAAGACGCCACTCCTGCATCCAACCAGCGCCAAAACTTCATTTGATGTTGTCGCAGATCCCAAGCCATACAAGCCAGTCCTCCCAAGAGCGAAGCATAAAAATACAGTTCCCCTCTCCAAAAAAGAAAGAACGACCACAGCCCGTGCTCTGCAAAAAGAGAGGGATCAAGAAAAAGCGAAACGACTCTGCCCACAAGAACCCCTCCCAACACCCATCGCCAGAAATGATGGACAAAAAAAGTTGTCGGAAATCCGTTTTTTTGAAGGTAACGATAAAAATGCCATGCCGCTAAGCAAAAAAAGATTGCCACCAACAATCCATAAATTTTGAGAGCAAACACCCCAAATCCCAACTGAAATAAATTCATCGCCGCTGAGTGTAGCGGGAGAGATATTTTTTTCAAGCACCCGTGATCAGCGCGTCCAAGGGAAAAGCGCCGGAGACTCAAACACCAAAACCGCTACGCCCCCCACAGCAAGGAGAAAAAAAACACTTCGTTGCCGCCAGGACAAGGGTTTTGGTGAAAATACCGCCGGAAAAAATATGACGGAAAGAAATGCGGTTGCCCCCGTAATAATCCACAGAACCGTAGATTCCAGCGAAAAGAGCACCCTCGGCACCTGGCTTGCGTTCCACAGCTGAAGCGCGCTAAAAATCCAAAACACCGTGCAGAGACCAAAGAGACTCACGACCATCCAGTAGAGCACCAGTCCGAGTTTTCCAAATGGATCTGCCTTTTGAAATTCTTGTTTTATTTTTTCCGGATGGAGCGATGTGAGATTGATCGCTACCCCTGCGAGTCCCGCTCGAAATTCTTTTCCGATTTCATTGGCACGGATGAGAAAGGCTTTTTTTTGAGCAGCCATTTCCAACTGCTGATCTTCATTGAGTTTTTCCTCCGAAAGAAAAATGCTGTCATCCCGCAACTGGTCAAATATTTTTTTGGTCAGCGTTTTGAGATGGTCGATGGCATTGGAGCGACGCAGACGAGAAAGTAGGTTGATTCGGTCTTCCATCTCACGACGCTGTTCGGCACGAAGAATGCTTTTGTTTTCCTGGATCAGATGGTTGACCTCATCGATAATTTCCCCGATTTTTGTCTGAAAAAATTGAAGTTCCAGCTGATCTTTTTCCGATAAAACGGATTTCTTTTTGGATCTCGAAAGATTTTTTGGAGGTTTTATTTCCTCATTGTGAGCCATGCCAAACTCTTCCTGGTACTGTTCTTTGAGATAGGGCGGAATTCCTTGCTGACGATGCGCCTGTTTTTCGTTTTCGGAAATATTTTCGGGAAAAAGAGCCGTCAGCGTAAATCCATACTCGCGAATAAGCTTTTTGAATGCTGCGTAGTCATTTACTGCTTCTATTTTTCCTCGCGCCGGTTTCCCATTTTTGTCTGTGCCCTCAAACTCAAATTTTTGAAATCGATCATTTGTTTTTTCTTCATGATCCGCGGTGTATTCATCCAAAGACAAAATTGCCAATCCTTTTTTTCGAAGTTTGGCTCGGGCTTCCTCTTGATTTTCAGCAAAGAGAGACCCCGAGATCTTTTGCCCTTCGGGATTGATGCCTTGAAAATAAAATCGCTTGAGAGGGGTGTCGTTCATGATGAAATTATCGGTGTATTCTACCAAAAAAAGGACCCGTTTGCAAGCCCCTCCGTCCTTTTCTTCTCGGGACTAAGTCAACGATCCGATAAATTCTCGAAAAAGCGGATGCGGACGAAACGGTCGAGATTTGAGCTCCGGATGAAATTGCGACCCCATCATAAAGGGATGATCTTTGATTTCCACGAGTTCTACCAAATCTTTGTCCGGAGACTGCCCGGAGATCAAAAAGCCGTGTTTTTCAAAGGCTTCTCGGTACTGATTGTTGAATTCGTATCGATGTCGGTGTCGCTCTGAAATAGTGTCTGTTCCGTAAATTTTTCGAGCGCGTGTCCCTTTTTTGAGCACCGCCGGATAGGCTCCCAGTCGCATGGTCGCTCCTTTTTTTCGGATGGTACGCTGCTCCGGAATGAAATGAATCACGTGATACTTTGATTTTGCGTCCTCATCAAATTCTTCTGACGTCGCTGCTCGCAACCCAAGGACATTTCGCGCAAATTCGATGGCCATGATCTGCGATCCGAGACAGAGACCCAAGTACGGCTTTTTTTGTTCGCGACAGTACTGTGCAACCTGAATTTTTCCCTCGATGCCGCGATCACCAAACCCTCCAGGAACAACGACTCCATCGACGTTTTCCAGTGTTTGGAGTGCTTCGGGATCTTTTTCTTCAATCTTTTCTGTGTCAATCCAGCCGATTCTGACCTTTCGATTGTGGTGATAGCCTGCGGCTTTGAGCGCTTCGATCACCGAGAGGTATGCATCGTCCAACTCATTGTATTTTCCCGCGATACCGATCAGCAGTTCCTTTTTGGTGCGAAGAATTTTGGACACTCCTTTTTCCCAGTCCGAGAGATTAAATTTGAGTTTTCCCAGATTCAACTTCCGCGCAAGCGTTTCTCCCAGTCCCATTTTGGCAAAGCGGAGAGGGCATTCGTAGATGGAACGAATGGTTTCTGCCGGAATCACCGCGTCTTCTTGTACATCACAAAAATAGGCTATTTTTCGAAGCAATTTTTTGGGGATCCGAACATCCGCACGGGCAAAAATAACATCCGGATGCACTCCCAGCCGACGGAGCTCTCGAACCGAAAGTTGCGTGGGCTTTGTTTTGAGCTCTCCACTGGCGGCGAGATAGGGAAGCAATGTCACATGCATGGAGATGCAGTTTCCATCATGCTTGTTGCGCATCTGGCGAAGCGCTTCGAGAAAGGGCTCGCCCTCGATATCCCCCACAGTACCCCCAATTTCAACCACCAATATCTCGGCCTCAGATTTTTGCGCCGCGAGTTCGATTTTTTCTGTGATTTTCCCAGTGATGTGCGGGATGACCTGGATGGTCCCCCCCAAATGTTTTCCCTCGCGCTCTTCGGCGAGAACCTCAGAATAAATTTTTCCCGTGGTGACGGAAGAGTAGCCGGTCAATGATTCGTCGATAAAGCGCTCGTAGTGTCCGAGATCCAAATCCGTCTCCGCGCCATCATCAAGAACAAAGACTTCTCCATGCTGAAAAGGACTCATCGTTCCAGGATCCACGTTCAAATAGGGATCCAGTTTCATGATCGCTACTTTTTTGCCGGCGGATTTGAGAATGGCCGCGGTCGAAGAAGCCACAATCCCCTTCCCCAAACTAGAGCACACCCCACCCGTAACAAAAATAAACTTCGGGGATTTGCGTCCCGAGGGAGAAGATGGGGATTTGCGTCCCGAGGGAGAAGATTTGGAAGCTTTCTTTGTGCGAATCATTTCCCGAGAAAAAGGAGTGCTCTCTCGGGATTTGATTGTACGAAATTTTTTTGAATGCGCAAAAAAAAGATCAAAAAAGTGATGCGCTTTTGGCAGGAGGTGTCAAACCAAGATGTTTCCACGCCTGCAAGGTTACCATTCTTCCGCGTGGAGTTTTTTGGAGGAGTCCCTCGCGAATGAGAAACGGCTCGATCATGTCCTCCAACGTTTGCTCGTCTTCACCGATAGCAGCAGAAATCGTGGAAAGTCCCGCGGGGCCTCCCTGAAATTTTTCACAGAGAACTGTCAGGTATTCTTGATCGGCATGATCCAGCCCAATGGAATCGATGGACAGATGCCCCAAGCTCTGCTCCGCCACCGGCAGCGTGATCACCCCCGCATGCTGGATTTGCGCGAAATCTCGAATCCGACGCAAGAGCCGATTGGCGATCCGTGGCGTCCGACGAGCACACTCTGAGAGCAGCTTTGCTGCTTCCGGTTCAAGGGTTACGTTCAAAATTTTTGCCGAGCGCTCAATAATTTTTTGGATTTCATCCGGTTCGTAAAAACGAAGTTTTTCTACATGGCCAAATCGGTCTCGCAGTGGGCTCGAAAGCAAACTCGCTCGGGTCGTCGCCCCCAGTAGGGTAAAGGGCGGAACATCAATGCGCATCGTCCGAGCAGAGGGCCCTTTGCCAACCACAAGATCAATGGCAAAGTCCTCCATCGCTGTGTAGAGAATCTCCTCCACGGGCAATCGCAGGCGGTGGATCTCGTCGATAAAAAGGAAATCGTGTGGCTTGAGATTGGTCAAAATTGCTGCCAGATCTCCCGGTTTTTCCATGGCAGGACCCGAGGTAATCCGGAGATTGGCACCCATTTCCGTCGCGAGGATGGTCGCCAGCGTGGTTTTGCCCAGACCCGGCGGCCCATAAAAAAGGGCGTGATCCAGCGATTCTCCCCGTTTTTTGGCCGCGGCGACAAAGACCTTCATATTTTCCTTGACCTCCGACTGGCCGATGTAGTTTTTGAAATCTTTGGGCCGGAGTGTATTTTCAAATTTTTCATCCCGTTTTCCCTCAGCAGAAACAACCGAAAAAGCCGTCTTTGCCCGTGAGGGAGAAGGTGAATCCGCAGAAAAATCATCAATCGTCATCGCGCTGATTGTCGCAGATTTTGGGGAAAATGCAACGCTCAGCCCTCCTTTCCTCGTGGCGGAATTTCTGCCTCTGGGTTTTCTCGAATATTTTTTTCAAGCCTCTGCGCTTCTTCTGCATCCCAATCGAAGTCGTGAGGCGTAGAAATCCCATCTGTTTCCTGTACTTCTTTCCCGTTTACATACGCCAAAATCTGTTCTACACATCGTTGTGCCCATTTTGAAAGATTCGTGACCCTTTTTTTCAATTGAGTCCTCTGAGCCCGCCGAGCGATTTCATCAACCGTTTGGTCAATGATTTTCATTGTCTCCCGAGAGATGTATTTTCGCAGACGCGCAGAACGGGAAAGCTTTTGAAGTTCTTCGACCGGATCTTTGACCATCGCTTTTGGTCTAAAACTCTCAAAAAAAAAGTCAATCCAGATCAATCTCAATCCCACCGGTGTCGTCCATTTGTTTTTCAATTTCCAGATGCTGATCTCCCTGTTTCTTCCGTTTTTTTTCTTCTTTTTTTGCGGCTTTTTGTTCTCGTTTCGAACGGGGCTTTTGGTCATCAGAAAAAAACTCTTCGGCCGGAAAGTTGCGTCGCCCCGTGGGCTGTCCCCCGTGCCGGACCTGCGTCTGCACCATCTGACTGATCAGGTTTTTGAGGGCACCTTCTTCCATAAAATTCTTTTCGTCCAGCATCACTTCCCGATTCTTTGTAAGAATGCGAGCGACCTTTCGCGGTTTGTTTATTTTCCGAAAAATGTACGGCTCACCGCCGGAAATTTTGGTGAAATGAAGATCGCCGTAGCTAAAAAGAAACGGCATCGCGCCGGTCCGTTCGATCACAATTTGATCTTGATCCCAATAATCCAGTCGCACCATGCGCATGTCAAACATGCGTCGCCAGTCAACGAAGACCAGTGTTTCGGTCGTCATCAGGACGGCATTAAAATACCAGCGGGAAAAAAGAGTGCCGAGTTTGTACACGCCAATGATAAAAGGAACTCCCATCACCGCCAGGGTGGCGTACTGTGTAAAATCAAAAAGAAACCACCAACCCGCTGCGTACATGAGTCCCCCCCAGAGGAGAAGGTGAAAGAAAAACGCTCCAAGAGGAAACGGACGGCGAAAACTCCGAACGATTTTTTCGTCCTCGTCCAGTAACCGACGAAATCCAATCTGTCCTGGGCGCATCATTGCAATTGTAGCACAAAAAGTTGTCGCTCCAGAAAAATGCGCGTACACTTTGCGAGAATCATGATCAATCCCTTCAGCTTTTTCAAAAATCCCGAACAGTCCTGGAGCAGTTTTTTGCTCGAGCTGGGCATCTTAATTGCCGTGGTGCTTTTTGTTCGATTTTATGTGTTTCAGTTCTTCCAGGTGTCGGGGCCATCGATGTGCCGCACGCTGAATACCATTGACGGCGTCTGTCAGCGCGCTCAGTGCCGAACTCTTTGGGACAAAATGACTGGCAAAAATCTACAGGGATCGGATCACTGCGAATTTATTTTTGTGAATGAATTTTTGTATTCTTTTGTTCGGGCTCCAGAACGAGGAGAAATTGTTGTGTTTCGACCACCAACGGGAGAACGAAACTACATCAAGCGCCTCATCGGCATCCCAGGAGACACGGTGGAGGTCTACAACGGAAACGTTTTTTTGACGAATGAACGCTTTGACTCGGTCAAGCTCCCCGAACCGTATCTGTCTCAAAAAAATCAGAACCGTACCGCTACCACCCAACAAAAATTTGCTGTCCCGGAGGGACATTTTCTCCTCTTCGGCGACAACCGCAACGAAAGTCTCGATGCTCGAATGTGTTTTGAACCGTCAGGATGCAATGAATTTAATACGCCGTTTGTCCCGCGAGAAAATATTCGTGGTCGGGCTGAATTTGTTGTCTGGCCTCTCAATCAAGTACGTTCCCTCTCGCATGAGATTTTTCCAGGAGAAGATACGGAAATCGACGATTCCGGCAAAAGCGTTGACAGTGCAGCAGGAGCGAACTAGAATCGAATCGTTTTTTGAGAATCCCCAAAAGGGTGTCACGAATTTGAGACCCACTGGTTATCCTCAGAAACTCCTTCCTTTCCCCTCCCTCCCATGAAAAAATGGTGTACTGGCATCCTTGTGTTCGGCGCGTTTTTGGCGACTCCATTGGCATTGGCTGATCCGATTGAAAATCTAACGATGACCAAATCTGGCTCACAGATGATTCTTCAGTGGGAAGCCCCCCCGCAAGAAGATTTGTACGAGACTTCCGGGTACGCACTCCAGTGGGGTGAGGTGCTGAATAATATTCGCAACGACAAACCCATTCGGTTTCCAACACTGCCAGAAAGCCGCAATTCTCATGTCATTCGTGCGACTGATTTTGAGCGAAACACGGACTACTTTTTTCGGGTATACACGTTTGTACAAGAAGGACGCGACTATCTCCTCAGCAACGGATCGCAGATTTTGAAATGGCGATACAATTCCGATGGCACCATCGACACAGAATATTTGGAACCCAACGACCCTGTCATCGTCGTGCATTCGACTGGAAGTGACGGCGAAGCAATTGACTTTGGAAATTTGGGCGTGATCGAGTTTGATACGCGGGCGAAATTTACGTGGTCCCTGCCCAATCTCTCTCGCAGTGAATACGATGGGTTCAAGATCGTGATTTCGGAAAATACCGACCTCTCGGATCCAGTCGCAGAGTTCAAAGCCGGACACGCCACAAAACAAATGTTTGTCGAAGGCCTGCATCCGGAGACCACGTATTCTGTCGCTGGATATTTTTACAAACGACGAGCCGGCGAGGATCAGCTTTTTGGCAAAAGCGACACCGAGCAATTTCGGACGGTGGGAAAATTTTCCACTCGTCAGGAACAGAGTTTTGAGCGAACCATCCGCCGCTGGAGTCAGGGCGGAAATCTGGGAGTTCGAAAAACGATTGGGGACGAAACCGAAACGGAAGAACCCGATGTTTCAGAAGAAACAGAAACCGAAGCCACTCCTCCCACGACAACACCGCGAAGAAGGACTTCGTCTCAAAGTCGATACAATCGACTTCCCCGCCCCACCTACACACCGCTTCGGGCAATTCCCGTGAGTGATACCACCACCGAAACTGCCCCGGAAACAAATGCAGGCGGATCTTCAGACAGTGAAACCGAAACTCCTGCGAGTGATGCGGCCTCTTTGCGAGCTCGTATTGCACAGATTCAGGCAGAAATCCGTTCACTGCAAACCGAACTCACGCGTCTCCAGGCGCAGCTCGGAGAAGAGACGCAAACCCAAACTCGATCTGAAGAAATTCAAACAGCGACGCCGGTGATTCGTCCACCGCAACAACGAGAGGTACGCACGCCAAAACGAGGAAATAATTGGCTGCAAAATCTCCGTCGCACTCTCAATAACTAATTCTTTTTTATCCCCCTTTTCTCATGAAAAAACTTCTCTTTCTGTCTCCGCTCTTTCTTTTTCTGCCGGCAATGACCTTTGCCGGACAGGATTTTTCTTGTCACCAGGACATTCTCCAACCCGCTGTCAGTCCGCGAGGAAACTGTCATGTGTTTGACACTCGCTGTCAGGTCCCTGATGACTGGAAACTCGTCCCCTCCTGTGAAGAAGTCCAGGATCGAAACTTTGGATCCCGCCCTGAAGATGTGACGGCACGTCGAACAAGTCAGAATTATTGGGACAAATACAAGGCTCGCGTTGAAGCGGAAAAAGCCGAGGAAGAAAAAGACCGACTCTATTTGTCTTCCTACAAAAAATTTGGTCGCGCCTCCATCGGTCGTGCCGGCCGAGATCGTGATCCACGCGGAGCGGTCGAAGATCGAAATCCTCGTCGTGCCACAACGCAATCATACTACGGACCGAGCAAGTCTTTTGCGCTGCAAGATCCCCGACGAGAACAGGATGCTCCGGATGAGCTCGAAAATCGGGCAACTTCCCGCTGGCGCACACGCCTGGCTATCGGCGCTGGTGCGGTCCGAGAAGGAAAACTCCAAGCCCGTCCCAAGTGGACCGTAGAGCAACGCAACCGACGAGAGCGCATGGAGGACAAAGACATGCAGGGATGGAAAGAACGCATGGTCGAAGATCGCCGAGTAGAAGAAAAACCGTACGAATACGAGGGACTGAAACTTCGACGCATTTGGCGCCCAAGTTTTAGTGGAGATCTTGATCGAGCCTTGATTGAGGATTGATCGAGAATGCAGCAAAAAATATCTCCAATCCCAAAAGCCCGGGGTGCCCTCCGGGCTTTTGGTTTGTGGGGTTAAAAAGTACCGATTCTGCTGTGGGTCTTTTTTGGGGTCTCACTACCGCTTGAAGCCGGCAGTGTCACTGGTGGTGATTTTTCCACCAGATCGGATACGGATGCGCTGGGGTGGTGTCCCATCGAAGTGCAATTTTGTGGTGCCCTGGAGTTTGAGGATCACACTGTCATCGATGATGATGTCTCCCGGCACAGAGTAGTTTTGGTCAAGGATTTCGCAGGTGCGCGGCAGCGTCCAGTCTCCAGATGCCGGCGGCGCACAGCGGTTGTAATTGATCGTGAAGATGTACTCCGTGCCCCAGGTGCCCATACCGTTTTGGGGTCGCACGTGGAAGTACGCCACGCCATCAGTGATCGAAATGCCATCGACGTACGGCGTGGTGACCGAGCTCTCCGTGCCAGTGATAGTCGGCGTGGAGGTCGTGTTGAGCTCGTAAAAGAAGGTATCGTCCGAGGTCGACTCCGGATCCGTCCAGCTGAACGAAATCTGGTCGTCCAGTCCCGTGGCGGGATACTGGAACCACGTGGCAGAAGTGAGACTCGTCCGGTCGGACAAACTCGCTCCTGCGTCCACGGCAACGATTTCGGGTGCGCCGTCGAGATCGACTTTGACATCGATGGAGCCGAGCGTGGAAACTCTGCCGACGTTGTCCCAGGTTTTGTACCGGAGCGTGTCGTCCGTATTGGTCGTGACAGAAATCGTGGTGCCTGCGGTGCCACTGGCCGGATCACAGGCTGCGCCCCAGCAGTACTTGGTCGAGGCCACGCCGCTGCCGGTACCATCCCCCGGGGTCAGCGTGATCGTCTGCTCGGTCCCCACCCAGACGCCATCGTGGAGGTAGTCATCCGTGACAGTTGGGTCATCGTTATCAATCTTGACCCACTCACCGGTCTGGCTGTATCCACTGCCATTTGCGACTCGATCGTACATGTAGGCCGTCACACCGTACTCTGCACTTGTCCCCGAACCCGTAACGACTTTCCATTTCCCGGTGGCAGCAGTGGCAGGAGCGCCACAGCCTCCCACGGTGTCACAGACCGCTTCCTGAATGTCCAGATGCGCATCATCTTGGACAGAAGGATTTTCGGTGTAACTCGTAAAGACATTTCCGTAGCCAACATTCAAAGAATTTGCGGACGATTTAATATTGTCACTGCCATCCCAACCGCCCACATTGGCATTGTCTTTGGTAAATTCAAGATACTGAGTAGTCGTCCCAGAAATAGCATCTGTGTGTGTGAGCGACACATAAAATGTCTGCCCCGCCGTCACCCAGCAGTCGGATCCATTTATGTATGTACAGCCTGAGAGCGAAACGGCATTGTAGGTCGGATTTGTTTTGTCGTATTTGAGGATAAAGACGCGTTCGGTCCCCCACACCCCAGCCCCTGTTTTGGGACGAACATGGAAGTAGCTCGTGCCCTCTGCAACCGTGATGTTGTCCACGTACGGATTGGATGTCGAGCTCTCGGTGCCATCGATGCTGTCCGCCGTAGCCGAAGCATTGAGCTCGTAGTAAAAAGTGTCATTTGATCCTGATGCAGGATCCGTCCAGCTGAAGGAAATCTGGTCATCCCCTCCCGTGTCGGGGTAACTTCCACTTACATTTCGTCGGAACCAGGCATCCGAGATCAGCTCCGTGCGGTCAGAGGAATCCGGCCCCGCATCCAGCGCCACGATGTCCGGCACGCCGGTGTCGAGTTTGGTGGTGTCGCTGCTGGTGAAGGTACTCGTCGTGCCCAGCGCGTCGGCCACGGTGTAGCGGAACTGGTAGCAATTGCCACTCGTGCCGGTGAAGGTGTACTCGGTCGCCGCGGCCGTTTCAGAAACCGCAGTGTCGGTCCAGCTCCCGAAGCTCCCACAACTGCCGGCAGAAAGGGTGGCAGAACGATATTCGAGGAGATAATCGCCGGCCGTGGAAGACAATCCCGCCCCCGCATCCGCGCCCGGATCGACCACCACAGAAATGTCTGCCGTCGACTGGTACCCATCCGTGTGGGTCACCGATCCGCCCGCCGGGCCGGTGGTGTCGATCTGGTACGGCCCGCGGTGCACGGTCGCCGTGGCAGCGGCCCAGTTGCCAGCGTTGTCCACGGGGAGAATATTCAGGTACCAATTATTTCCATCTGCAAGCGCGGAGGAGGTGATGGTTTCAAGAGAATTTTCCAGATTCTTGCTTGGGCTGGAAATATCGCTCACCCCCTGCGTCCAGCTGGTGGCGTATCCGTCGAGACCCGTGGTGACGGTGGTGGAATCGACTTCTTCGACACGGATGTCATCCGTCCAGGTCGATCCATTTGGATAATTGTGAGGATACACAAGGACTCGCAGGTTTGTCGTGGTGGCGGTTCCCGTTTTTTCCACGTACGTCCAATCGGTCGTGCCGGTGATATTTGTCTCCACCAATCCAGCAAATGCTCCCTCGGTGGTGATGTAGTGATTCCCTGCTGTCAGATCACTCTTGATCCAACCGCTCACACGGTACATCTTTCCCACTTCTACCGTCACATCTTGGAGAGCATATGGTTTTTCAATAGTTCCATCATGGATTCCCTTGAGTGAGAATGCTCCGCGTTTTACTTCATCTGTTGCGGGATCATAAGGAGAATGAACACTCCATGAACTTTCTCCGTTTTCAAAGCTTCCATTTGCTAGCATATTCGAAACATTCCCCAGCTGATCGTACGCAGAGACAAAGAAGAAATAATCATCGCCCGCATCCACCGAGTCGGTAAACGAAACCGTCGGTGTGGTGTCCGTGCTCCACGTACTGGTGGCATCCCCCCCGAGGCCCGTCGGAGCGGCGGGGGCGGTGTCATCAGTGGCTCCCGCATCCGCGTACGAAACGCCCAATTGATTGAGCTTTCCTTCGTACCCAACCGCAGGAGTCGACACACTTCCTCCCAACGATGTGTAATCTAGACGAACACGACCATCGCCTCCTGCTCCTCCACAGTCATCTCCCAAAGATTTATTGTCACAAACACTGGGGCCCCCCGCAGCCGAAAGGGTATCGACGGTAATGTTGGATGCCTGAAGCCATACCGTCCCACCAGCTCCTCCTCCTGGCCCCCCATCATAGACCGGATCGGTCGAGTGTCCGTTTGCATTCACATTCGCATTCGAAATGGTATCCGCCGCGATGAAGACAATTCCGCCGCCGTGTCCACCACGCTGACAATAGTAGGTGCTGTCCAGCCCATCGAAAAGACCTTGATCACAACCAGAATCATCTGAGTCAGAACCTCCACCACCACCGCCACCAAAGAACATTTTTTCGAGACTGGATGACCCGACCGTTCCGCCGCCAAGAGGATTACTGCACTGGGTGTTTCCTGTCTGGCAATCCTGTCCGGAAGTTGCATGTCCTCCTCCAGCAGCTCCATCGCCTCCATCGTTTACAGGAGTAGCGGATCCGCCACCACCAATTCCATTCGCCAGATAACGATCATCACAAACTGCCGTTTCTCCCTGTTTCCCCCATCCAGTAATCCCTTCACCCTGTCCACCATCATCGACATTTCCTGGATTAAACACGGCTCCACCACGGAACCCGCGACCGTACGCACTGACCTCCCCTTGGATATCCACATCGCCGGTGGCACGGAACGCCACAATTCCACCCTGTGCTCCATTCCAATGATCCGCCACGATGGAAGCCCCAGACTGCACCGTGACATCGGTGTAATTTGGCACGCGCACTACCTGCGCCACGGATGCCGTGTGATCTCCTGCCGGTGGATTTTCACCGGTGACAGGGTTCGTGATTTCTGGGTCAAAGTAGCAGTACTGATTGCGGGTTCCACCGCGGAGCGTGAGGGTGTTTCCATCCACGCTGGCCACATGCCGGAATTCGTACATACCCGCCGTACAATCGCTGTCTCCTTCTTGCATCTGGATGAGCAACACTTCATCTCCAGTATCAAACGCCGATCCATTCGCCACGGGGAGAGTCAGACTTCCGGCAGCGACATCCTGCGTGAGGTAGGTGGAATCATTCACCACTGTGTCCGCTGTACTGACTGTGAGTGATCCATCCACTCCAGTCCCCGGCGTGTATAATGGCAGTTTTTCGTACGTTCCGCCTGCGCTATCTGCCCGAGAAATTTCATGCTCAAGTCGCCCCGACTGCATGTCGTCGATGATTTCGGTCTGGGTGAGAGCACGAGAGTAGACGCGGACTTCGTCGATGTCTCCGTCGAAATAAATGTCGCTACTCCCCCCTCTCGCTCGTCTTCCGAGTACCAATTCGTCATCTGTGTTATAACCAGCGATTCCAGTACTAGCAATAGTTTCGTCAATTCCATCGACGTATACTTTAACATCATTGGTCGTACTTGTGTACGTTACTGAAACATGATGCCAAGTATCGGTTGTCACTGCACCAGATTTTGCCTGATACCCCATTCCGGCATCACGTTTTTGTATGAAAAATCCGAGGTCTTGACGATATCCGAGAATGTAATCGTTGTTAGCATCCACATGTTTTCCCAGAATAAAACCATTCATCGTTCCAGAAACGGGTTTGGCCCATGCGGAGATCGTGACATCTCCCGTGATGTCCTGAGAAGTGTCGTCTGCAATACTGATATAATCACTTGTCCCATTGAAGCTCATCGCTCCTCCATTCCCTGCTTTGCCGTCAACAAATGTCGCGCCACTGATCGTGCCGTCATTGTCAGAAGAACTCCAATCGTACGCCGTACTGCCCGAGCCTTCTTCGAAGGGCAGGTACAGCACCAGATCACTGTCCCCGGCGGAAAGTGAGAGATCCACTTCGTCATTGGCATTGTCCGCCGTGGCGGTCACGTCGGAAGTCGGCGGCCCCGTCCGATCCTCCGTGATGTCACACACCGTGCTGCTCCAGGCAGACGTGTGGGCGGCGCCGGCGTCTTGCTTGCGCACGCGGTAACAGTACCGCTGATTGTCGGCAAGAGACGTGTGCGTGTACGACGCCGTGCTGCCCGTGTACACAGAAGCACTCGTGGGTGCCGTGGTTTCCAGCAAATATTCGTATCCCGCTGTCAGCGCCCCCGCCCAACTCAGAGAAATCTTGCCCGTCTCGGAATTCAACGACTGATCCGTCTGGGCTGTCACCTGCAGATTGGTCGGCGCAGCGAGTCCCGCACAGTCCCCCGTCGCGTCACAGTACTGATCGCCCTGACACTGGGCATCGGTCTCACAGTCTTTCCACACGCCCGCATCACAGAAATCGTTGTCGCCATCGCTGTCCAGATCGGTGCTGGTGTCGCCATCGGAAACGTACGAGCCGACGGAAATGTCTGTCTGACAGGCCCCTGTCGGCATACAGAGATCGGTTCCGGCTGCGCCACAGATATTTCCAGTGGAGGTGTCACACGCCGACCAGCTCGGCGTGGCTGGATTTTGGAAACAGTTTCCGCTGGAACACACCGCATTGGCATCACAATCGCCGTACCCGTTGCTGAGCTTGATTTCACAATTGCCGGAGGTACACGTCCCCGTACAGCTCGATGTGGTACAGGTGGGTCCGCCCTCCAGCACC
This sequence comes from Candidatus Altimarinota bacterium, assembly GCA_021734785.1. Lineage (GTDB taxonomy): Bacteria > Patescibacteriota > Gracilibacteria > UBA4473 > UBA4473 > JABGQW01. Next base: position 124,842 of record JAIPIF010000003.1, read on the forward strand.
GTGCCACCCACTGCCGCCGTACAGCAGGTCTGATCACAGCTGGAGTAGCCACAATCGCTGCCACACTTCTCATCGGCCACAGCTGATTGGGTCCAGGATGTCGTCTCAGCAGTAAGATCGGCACACTGTCCGGCCGTCTGCTCGTCACACTGCGTGGCGGCTCCACATTTGCTTTCACAGAGTCCGTCTCCCGTGCCGCCGGCGGTCTGCACCTCCGCATTACAAGAAACACACGCGCCCCCATCATCATCTTTTCCGGGATACGTCCCCGTCACAGCGCCCAGCGGACAACAGTCTGAGTCGGCGGTCGCCACGTACCCGGTCGGCACACAGAATGTCGCCGACGCATTACAACTTCCCTCGTTGTCATTGGGATCCTCTCCGGCGGTGTAATCCGCTCCTGCCGATTCTTCCGCCCCGACCTCCAGGTAGTAGGTTTTTTCTTCGGTAATGGCCGTGTCGAGCGTGGCCCAAGTGACACTGTCTTCAAAGTAATCCCCGTACGTGCCTTCGTTGGTGTCGATGCCGCTGTACGACTGACGGCCTGGATTGTAGTAAATCGTACCCGGATACGTGCCGTCGGTGAAGTGCGATGTGTTCGTCACTGTGTCGTAGTCCCCGATGCGGATGGCGTGTCCCCCATCGGTGGAGGCCTGCGCTTCATCGGCCACCTCGACATTGACGGTGATGGTCGCGCCACTCTGGCTCATCGAACACGTCGCCAAGTACGGCCCCTGTGAGGTCAAACATTTCCAGGCGACATCCTGATTGCTCGTGCCATTGCCCGCGTCAAAAAACACCGCCTGACTTTCACACGACGCCCCGTCATTTGGGGTGGGATGTCCCTCGCCGTACGGATCTTCGCTGGCGGCGCCGTCACAGTCATCAGGAGTCTGGCCGGTGGCAATCTGTGTTTTCCAAATGTTGCTGCTGCCGTCGCTGTCACAGTACAGTCCCACCCGTCGCACACAGCCGCTGTCATTGGTCGCGATGCCCCCCAGACTGGCCGAGCAGCCAAAGATGGCTCCGTCGATATTCAGGAATTGTCCCGTCGGATCGGTGGCCTCGTCGGCGACCACGTTTCCGTTGATACAGACGGGATTGCCCGCGCCGACATTTCCCCAGTCGTCATCGACTCCATCATCGCCACAGCACTGGCCGGCGAAGTACGCATTCGCACCGTACGTCGCCTCACAGGCGGGCTGACAGGAGCCGGTGTCCTGATCGTTACAGACGATCGTCGTCTCCGGCGTGACATCCGCAGCGGTGTTGCTTGCCTGATCGGAGACGCGGAAATTGATGTTGTACGTGGTTCCATCCGTGGCAGTTGTCGTGTCCCAGCTATAATCACAGTTTCCCGATGTCGCTCCCGCAGAGAAATCATCCGTCACCCCGGTCCCCGACCAGCTGGCGGAGCTCTCGTACACGGCGACTTCGCACGATCCATCGGTAAATCCAGCCGTGGCATCACTTACCGACGCCCCGAGCGACACGGTCCCCGACACCCAGCTGGCCACACCGTCGACGGTCACGGACGGAGATGTGGTGTCGATCTGGAACGGCCCGCGGTGCACGGTGGAGGCCGAAGACAGCCAGTTGCCGGCGTTGTCCACGGGGAGAATGTTGAGGTACCAGTTGTTTGCATCAGCCAGAGAGGAGGACGTCAGTGTTTCGATCTGATCCTCCACGTTTTTGGTCGGACTGGTGATGTCCGTCGCGCCCTGCGTCCAGCTGATCGCGTACCCGTCGAGCCCGGTGGTGACGGTGTCGGAGGTGACACGTTCAATTCGCACATCATCGATCCAACGCGTTCCGATACAACTTTGATCGTAGCCCAGATAGAGGTTGTAATTTGTGATCGCTCCGCGACTGCTCGGCAATGTTATCGAAACTGATGCCTGGTGCCATTCTCCATCGCTTGGAACATCCCCTCCCGTTGTTGTCACATTTGTTGCATCCGCAAAATACCAACGCGAGTGAAGATACTGATCACAGCCAGAGACCGTCGCTTCTTCTTTTATCCAGGCACTGAGTCGGTATGTTCCTCCTGGCTCAAACTGGTTGTAATCGGGATGCATCTCATACTCTACGCTATCGATAACTTTTAAGGAGTAACTTCCGGAATAAGATTCTGTGTTATCGAAACTGTACGTCCCGAAACTCCCAGAAGAGTGATCGACTGCATCTTCAAATCCACCGTGCTCCACCATATTTGAAATATTCCCCAGCTGATCGTAGGCATTCACGAAGAAGTAGTACGTGTCACCCGCATCGACCGCGTCGGTCCACGTGACGGTCGGTGTGTCATCCGTGCTCCAGGTACTGACGGCACTGCCCCCCAGGCCCGTCGGAGCGGCGGGGGCAGAAGTATCCGCGGCCGAGGTGTCGACCAGCGCCGTGTGCGAGGAGGATGTGTCCACGTCCGCACAGCAGCGGGCATAAAATCCGCTGGAAGTGCTCGCCGCCGTACACTGAATGTTTGTGCCGTAGCCATTTTTATCACCAGTCTGTGTCCAGTAGCTGTCGGTGTCACACGGAGAGAGCGTCCAGATTTGCTCCGCGTCGTATCCACAACCCGTACTGTCGGTTTCTTGATTGCTCATTTCTTCCAGGGTGCAAAGACGTGCCCCGGCGGCTTCACAGAAATCCACCGCTTCGGCGTACGTCACCGCCCCCGAACACGATCCGCCCAGACTGGCAGCATCAGATTCTCCACAGACTTCTGCCGAACCCTGTGAATTTTCAAAATCCCCAATCTCACTACAGCTCAGTCGACTGCGCGTGTGCGCGTACGTCCCGCTGGCACTGGTCGAGTGAGACGGCAAAAACTCCGGTACCCCCGACTGCATGTCATCGATGATCTCCTGCTGCGTGAGGGCACGGGAGTAGATGCGGACTTCGTCGATGTCTCCTGGAAAATAATTAGCTGGTGAATGAGTACCATCTGGATAAATACCAATAGCACAATTATCTTGTGGTTGAAGGTCAACTCCATTCAAAGAGGAAATATCGACACTGTCGATAAAGATTCCGTCGATGTAAAGTGATAGATCTCCATCTCTGTCATAAGAAGCGGCTGCAAAGTGCCAGTTATTATCAAAATAAGAATTTCCAGCCCACACTCCGATGTGGCCAGTTTCTGCTATAAGGGCTCCAACACCTTGACTTGTATTGGAAAAAAGGGCATATCGATGTCCAGATCCTGAAAAAGTTCTTCCTATAATCCCTGAAGTGCTTGTAGCGCTAGTTTTAAACCAAGCGGACAATGTGAGATCAGAAGTACCAATGTCCAAACTCGAATCATTTCCACAATCAATATAATCACTTGTCCCGTTGAAACTCATCGCCCCTCCATTTCCGGTGTCCCCCGTGGTGTACGTCGCGCCGGAGATCGTGCCGTCGTTGTCCCCCTGCGACCAATCGTACGCCACCGAACCGGTGCCCTCCTCGAAGGGCAGGTACAACACCAGATCATCATCGCCCTCCGCCCAGTCAATGCGCGCGGCATCCGGCTCCGCTCCGCGGAGGTAGATCCAGCCATTTCCCTGCGCCGTGCTGGAGCCGCTGGCTCCTGTCCAGTACGCCCCGTCGTCAACATTGTATCCGGAAATATTTCCACTCCAGCACGCGACGTACCACCAGGGATTTCCATAACTGCTGGCACAGTTGGCACTGCTGTGAGAATCGTTGTCGGCATCAATCGTGGTAAACGGACGATTATTGTGCGTGCTGTACAGCCCCGGCAATCCCGATCCCACGACATCCAATTTTTGATCAGGGTTGCTCAGCTGCAGGGTGTAGTTATTCGCTTCGTCAAAGGAGAAATCCGCGTACATCCGCTGCTGGGCGGTGGCACTGGTCTCCGGCGCCCAGTCGATGCGGAGCTCATCCCCCAGGGTCTCCCACTGTGCCAGCCCGAGGAACTGGTCAAAGGCCGTCAGGTCCGTGCCGAGGGTTCCATTGACGGAGGAAGTCGTGTACAGCGACTGATCCCACGTGAAACCTGAAGACGCCGTCCCGGCGGTATCTCGCGTGTTACTCCACACCAGCGTCCATCCCCCACCGTCGGTGGTCATGTCACAGTAGGCCTGGAAACCGCTGCCGGTGCCGAGCGGATCGATTGTGTACAGCCCGTCGCCGGTGGAATTTCCTTTGGCCAAAATCTCCGAACACGATCGCGGCAGTGGTGTGGTAAAAACTGGGCTGTCCGGACCAATCCGGTCGGCTGTGATCGCACACGCGGTCGTACTCCACGAGGAGTAGTGCGCGGGGGAGCTCTCGGTGTCCTGGATTCGGACACGAAAACAGTACCGCTGGTCGGCGGAAATGTCATCGTACGTGTACAAAGCCGGATCGCCGTAGTAGATCTGCTGCGCGGTGGGGCTGATTTCTTCCAGTTTGTACTCGTAATTTACCGGGGCATTGTCTGACCAGCTGATCGAGAGTTTCCCGAGCTCAGAATTCAAAGATTTATCCGTCTGCACGGTCACCGTCAAACCGGTCGGCTCCGTCAGGCCGGTACACTCGCCCGTCCCGTCACAGTACGATCCCAGCGGACACTGCGCATCCGTGGAGCAATCTTTCCACGTACCACTGTCACAGAAATCATTGTCCCCGTCGCTGTCGAGGTCTGTGCTGATGTTGCCCGAGGAAACGTACGTGCTTCCGTCGACCTGACATCCGCCCGACGGCACACACATGTCCCAGTCATTGGTGCCACAGATCGTACCATTGGTCGTGTCACAGGCGGAAATTGACGGCGTGACGGTATTGACCCAACAGTTGCCGCTGGCACACACCGCGTCCGCATCACAGTCTCCGTACCCGGTGTCGATTTTGATTTCACAGTTGCCAGCAGTACACGTCCCCGTACAGCTGGTACCCGAGCAGGCCTGATTTTCCACGGTCGCCGTCGCCACCGCCGCGGTACAGCAGGTCTGATCACAGGAGGAATATCCACAGCTGCCATCACATTTTTCATCGGCCACGGCGGTCTGCGACCAGCTGGTGGACTCGGTGGCAATGTCGGCACACTGTCCCGCTGTCTGCTCGTCACACTGCGTGGCGGCGCCACATTTGCTTTCACAGAGTCCGTCTCCCGTACCTCCCGCTGTCTGCACTTCCGCAGAACAAGCCACACACGCCCCCCCGTCGTCATCTTTTCCGGGATACGTCCCCGTCACGGCGCCCAGCGGACAACAGTCACTGTCGGCCGTCGCCACGTACCCCGTCGGCACACAGAGCGTGGCGGAGGTGGTACAGCTTCCTTCATTGGAATTGGGATCCTCGCCCACGGGGAAGTTTGCCGCACTGGTACTTTCTTCCAGTCCGACCTCGAAGTAGTACGTTTTTTCCTCAGAAATGGGGTTGTCCAGACTCGCCCACGGTACGGTTTCCGAGAAAAAGTCTCCGTACGTGCCTTCATTGGCATCGACGCCGGAGTAACTTTGTCCCTCCGGATTGTACAGCATCGTCCCGGGATAACTGGTGTCATCGACGTGACTGGAGTTTGTAATGACATCGTAATCACCCACACGAACGAGGTATCCTCCGGAATCATAATTATCCGCTTCGTCCGCGACCTCGACGTACAGCGTCAGGTCTGTCCCCGATTGGCTGAGCGAACAATCTGCCGCGTACGGTCCCGCATACTGTGTACAGCGCCAACCGACATCCTGGTTTCCACTTCCATTTCCGTCGTTGTACACTTCGTCAAACTCACAGGTCGCTGCATCGTATGGGGTGGGGTGTCCCTCCCCGTAGGGATCGGTGTCCGCAGTACCATTACAATCATCCGGAACCTGTCCATTTGCTACCTGCGCTTTCCACGTGTCGGATCCTGTCCCAAATCCATCACAGTACACCGTCAGTCGGCGCACACAGGAGGCATCACTGTCGGCCACGCCGCCCAGACTGTCCCCACAGCCGTAGATATGTCCGTCGACATTGAGGTACTGTCCGGAGGAATCCGTCGCCTCGTCGGCGACGACTTCGCCGTTGACACAGACCGCATTGTCCGTGCCAGCGTTTTCCCAATCGTCCGCAATGGCATCATCGCCACAACATTTCCCCGCGAAGAACGTCCCCGCGCCGTACGTGTCGGTACAGGCGGTTTCACAGCTTGCGAAGTCTTTGTCATTACAGACGACCGTGGTGGCGGGGGAAGTATCTGTGGCGGTGTTTCCCGCTTGGTCGGAGGCGCGGAAGTTTATGGTGTACGTCGTGCCGGAGGAGGATCCGGTCGTATCCCAGCTGTAATCACAGTTTCCAGACGTCGCCCCCGCGGAATAGTCATCCGTCACGCCCGTGCCGGAATAGCTCGGGGTGCTGGTGTAGATGGAAATTTCACACGCGCCGTCAGACAGCCCAGACGTCGCATCGGTCAGCGCCGCCCCCAGGGCCACGGTCCCCTCGACCCAGCTGGCCACAGCGTCCACGGCCACGGTCGGATCTGTCGCATCGATCTGGTACGGCCCGCGGTGCACCGTGGAGGTGGAGCTCAGCCAGTTGCCGGCGTTGTCCACGGGGAGAATGTTGAAGTACCAGTTGTTTGCATCCGCGAGGGAAGAGGAGGTCGCCGTCTGTACGGCATTTTCCAGATTCTTGCTTGGGCTGGAAATATCCGTCTCTCCCTGCGTCCAGCTGGTGGCGTACCCATCCAGACCCGTGGTGACGGTGGCAGAGTCGAGAGTGCTCACTCTCATATCATCAATCCATAATTCACCCGTACCCGTACTCACAATTCCCAAATAAGCTCTCCACCATTTTGCTCCAGTTGGAACCGTCCATGTATAAATTGTTTCTCTCCAATCCCAGGTTCCAACCCCCAGTCCAATGCTAATATCGGGGAAACCAGAAAATCCTCCTTCGCCATTTGCCATAGTAACAAATCCATCCTTATACCATCGTCCAACGGCATATGCTTTATGATAAGAACTGGAACCAAGAACAATGCCGGATCCCTTGCTCCAAACGCGCACCTGTACGGTACTTCCTTCCGTAACGGGAATGTATGGAGTATATACTTCTGCACCGTCAGAAACCCCTTTAAAGTAAAGCGAACCTGCTCCGGCATATTTTTCACTCGTAACAATTTTCGGAGAGGAGTCCTCTCCCAAATTTCTTTGAGTGAAGGGAGCAAAAGTAGAGTCAAAACTCATTTGCAGTGGACTCACATTCCCCAGCTGATCGTACGCATTGACGAAGAAGAAATAATCATCCCCCGCATCGACTGAGTCGGTCCACGTCACGGTCGGCGTGGTGTCCGTGCTCCACGTACTGGTGGCATCCCCCCCGAGGCCCGTCGGAGCGGCGGGGGCGGTGTCATCAGTGGCGGTGGTGTCGGAGGTGGTGTCGGTGGTGAGGAGGGGGGTCACTTTGACATTGTCAAACTCTGCGATTCCATCAAAAGGCGATAAACCAAACTTTCCACTGGACAAAGATGCATCGGTCCTTTCCATTACCAAGATGTCATCCACATATGCCTTTATATTGTTTCCTTGAACAACAACTGTAACCCTATGCCAAACATCATCAGTTCCTTGCGAAGAAGATAAGGACTCATACGAACCTATCTGCAAATAATTGCCAGATACTCTCCTATCAATTCTCGCATCAGCATAATTTGGCCTTAATGTAAATGAGTAATAATTATTTTCATCTGTATATCTAAACAATACGCGAATATGAGTGGTAGCAGAATTCCATCTGAGATTTCCCTCATACAAGAAATCCGTAAAGGTTTGTGAATCCTCAACCAAGTTGGCATATTCCGTTACATCTGATTGGGTTAATACACCACCAATAACCGAGAACGTTGAAGTCCCGGGATTTTGATAAGTCCAACCACTGTAATCTCCATCACTGAAATCATCATACACCCCGCCGAGCGGCACGTACGTCCCACTCGCGCTCGCCGCCTGCGACACCCCAAATCGCTCCAGCCCCGACTGCATCAGATCGGTCACTTCTGTCTCAGTCAGTGCGCGGTCGTACACACGGATTTCATCTACATCCCCCTGAAACGCATGATCACCATGATTATAATATCCACTCACATCTGAAACCGCCCCCACCGTCAGATACGGTCCATCATCCAGGTCTGCACAGCTCCCAGAAGCCGTCGCCGTAGCCACACCGTCCACGTACAGCGTGGCATTCGGACTGGAGTATACATACACCATGTGATGCCATTGACCATCGTTGTAGGTAGTCGAATCGTCAGCCTCTGCCACTCGCGTACCGGTGGCACACTCTGCCCATCCACGGAGTGAGCCGTTGGAATCCACTGCCAGACAGTGACTGTCTGCGTCTCCAAGTTTGGAAATTTCGAGAATGCGAGGGGATCCCGTCCCCGATCCAGCCATCTTGAACCACCCAGACAGGGTCATTTCGGTGCCAAAGGAGTATGTGTACGCATTGCTCTCGATGATGTCCCCATCGCCCCCAAAGGTCACCGCACCTCCATTTCCCGTGGCGCCAGTCGTGTAAGAAACACCCGTTCCCGTTCCGTCATTATCATTGGCACTCCAGTCGTACGCCGTACTGCCCGAGCCTTCTTCAAATGGCATGTACAGCAGCAGGTCGTCGTCTCCCGCGGAAAGTGATAGATCCACTTCATCATTTGCATTGTCCGCCGTGGCCGTCACGTCGGGAGAATCCGGTCCCGTGCGATCGGACGTGATGTCACACACCGTACTGCTCCAGCCGGACGTGTTGGTGGGTGAGGTTTGCGCGTTTTGGAGTCGCACGCGGAAGCAGTACCGCTGATCGTCGCTGATGTCGTCGTACGTGTACGAAGTGGACGATCCGTAGTAGATCTGCTGGTTTGTGGGGCTGAGTTCTTCGAGATTGTAAAAATATCCGCTCGGCGGATTGCCCGACCAGCTGATCGTGATTTTCCCCAGTTCAGAGTTCAAAGGTTTTTCGGTGGACACCGTCACGCTGTCGAGTGACGGCGCGGACAGACTCACACAGTCGTTGCTCTCACAGTACTCGCCGGACTGACAGTGGCTATCCGAGCTGCAGTCTTTCCACGTCCCCGCATCACAGAGATCGTTGTCGCCGTCGTTGTCGACGTCTGCACTCGTGCTGCCATTGGCAACCGAACAGTTTCCGCCTTCGGCACCGCCACAGTCTGACAAGTCCCCGTCATAATCCGAATCAAACATACAGCCACTCGTCGACAGACAGATGTCGTACGTGGGCGATCCCTCTCCACAGATGGCTCCATCCACCTGGTCACAGGCGGTGCTGGTGGGCTGTACGCCCGTGGTGTCCTGCACACAGTTGCCCGAGACACAGCCGGAATTATTGTCACAGTCCCCCCATCCGTCATTGCGTTTGTAGATACAATCATTGGTCGTACACGCACTGGTACATTCGGACGTGCTCCCACAGGCATTCGTACTTTCCGTGTACGCGTACTCTCCCACCGGATCACACTGCGCCACAGTCGAACAATCATACCAGGTGCCGGAATTACAGAAATCATTGTCCTGGTTGCCATTCACATCCACAGAAACCGTCCCCGTAGCATAACACGAGTTGCCATTTACACAGTCGGAGGAAGTGTCACAGCAGGCATCAGTTGCTGCCGGAGAAGCGTTTTGACTGGTGTTGTCCACCGTGGAATCGTACCCAGAATCCAGGCTGTACTCACTCGCATCATCCCCACAGCAGGTCGTGGCGGAGACCTCTCCGCCCAGGTTCCAGCCGCCGTCATTCCACGCCGAGGCACTGGTACACAGCGTACACGCCGTCTGATCGGAGTCGAGCTGAATGGCGTTTGCTCCACACGTCCCCCCGCTGGTGGTGTAGCTGGTGAAAGTCCCCCCCGAGCGGATCGCCGCACAGCTGTCGGTCAGCGCCGTCTCGGACTGACAACCGCCCGTGGTGTCACAGTATTTGTCCGTACAGGATCCAAACGTGCTGGAGGTGTACGCGGTGTCGGTGTCATTACAGGTGGAAGCACAGCAACACGGATCGGTCAACGAAGAACCTTCCGATTCGACCGTACAGTCGCGGTCCCAGGTCAGGACACAGTCCTTGGAGCTAGAGGCAGACACGGTCGCCAACCCCGTGTATGCGCCTCCCGCCGTGGGCAAGGTCCCCACCACGTCACAGCCAGACGTGATCGAAACTTCACTCACTCCCGCTCCCGCGATGGACGAGCTGTACTGCACATCCGTCCAAGAAATCCCGTCGGTGTCCGTCACACGCACGGTCTCACTCCACCGCTCCTGCGGGCTTGCGCCCGGGGCCACACACCAGTCACTGCGCGTGTCATCCTGCGTCACTGTCTGGGTGACGACGGCATTTTCTTTCCATTTGAAGGTATAGCTCTGCTGCCCGCCACTGCCAGCCACGGTCAAACTCTGATCCCCACAGGCAATCGCCGTGTACGCCGTCTCTGCCCCAGAGGCGCAGGCATCCGAGAGGGTCACCGAAGCAGACTGGTCGGCGTTATTCGTCACCGTCACCGTACACTTCTGGAAATCATCGCCACTGGCAATGGAAGTCGAACTCGTGTCTTGAATGGGCGTACAGGCAGACGCCGTGATCGAGTTCTCCCACGTGTAGCAGAGGGTCTGGTTGGCAGATGATGCCTCGGGAGCGTGGACATCGAAGTCGACAGAGTTGCCGGCCATGTCTGCATACCCGTACTCCGCCGTGTCGATGTCGGGGTCGTACTCCGGTGCCGCCGCGGCGTATGAGTAGTTGGCCGACGGGTACAAACCATAAAATCGATCCACCCAGAAATTTTTGAGGGTAAAGCCCCCTACACCGTCATTCCAGGCGATGCGTGCGGTCACGCCCCAGTTGTTTTCGTGCGAGATGAAGAGGTCCTGATCGCCATCTCCATCGAAGTCTGCATTCCCGACACCTCCGTAATCTCCCGAGTCAAAAATTGGCCCCGAACGCGTAAACGAGGTTCCTGTTCCGTCATTGGTGTACAGGTAGTAGTCGCCCCCTGATCCGGTGGATTTGATGTAGTCAGGCTTGCCATCGCCCGTGAAGTCGGCTGCCGCAATGCCATGCGACTCCCATCCATCTGTGTCCATCTGAATCGGAGCGTCGAATGTATCATCCCCATTTCCGAAATAAATGATCGTCCCGTACCCGTACTGCGCGAAGATCGCGTCCATATTTCCGTCTTGGTCGAAGTCCGCCGCATCTCCTCCCGATGGATGTGTCCCTGCAGGCCCAGACAAACTCAGCGTGGAGTGGGTGAAGTTCCAGCTGCCGGTATTTTCGAAATATTCCTCTGTCTCTGATTCCGATAGGCCAAAGATGTCGTAGTCACCGTCATTGTCGAAGTCTGCCACGGTGAAACCACGGATTTCATCCCCCGGCATTACATCTGTGGACGTAATGTACTGACTCGTAAGGCTCCCATCCGCCGCTCCTCCAAAAATGCGGAGATCTGAGTCTCCACCGGAAACAATGTCGTAGTAACCATCGTTATTGAAATCCGCTATTTTCCCATCAAAGGTATCGCTACTTCCCATGAAGAGAACACCCCGCGCCTGCAGGGTCGAAAAAGAGCCATCTCCATACATGTCTGCAGTCCACACGGTTCCATCCTGATCAAAAATCGCCACAAACGGTTCTTTTTGGACGACATCCCCCGAGCACGTCGTTCCCTCGTACACAGACCAGGTGTCGACTCCCGCATCCAGGGTTTCGGTGTAGTTGCGCGTCCATCCTGCCCCTCGCACATTTCCGGCAGTGTTGTCGACGGCGACCGTTTTGGCGTACGAGAGATCGGTGGACGATCCCGCACTCACGGTCGGGGTGCCCGACTGAGAGCTACTTCCCCAGCTCACACTTGCCCGCATGGCATCGTCGTCAAAAGAACTACTGTCTGAATTATTTGCTTGATCACGACACACGAGTCGATAATTCCAGTCACCATTCTCTGCGTGATCGGGGCACCCCGCACTCCCCACCCCCGCAGCCGTCACGGTACAGCTACACGCACACTCCGTCCCGGTGCACGCTTGCCAATCCGCAGGGTTTTGCGCAACTCCATTCTGTGTCCCCTGAAACTGACATTCTTTCATGCCGTCATTCGTGGCATTGGTCGTGTCCATGTCGTAGCAGGTGCCAGACAGCGTGACCGTTTCGGTTTGGTCAAACAGTGTGGTCGAAATGTTGGCCGGACCGGAGGTGGGGCGGTTATCCCATTCGGTCGTGAAATACAGATGAAATTCGCTCGATTCATTGTCATTTTGATCACGACACTTGATGTACAAATCGTAGGAAGATTCGTCCACCAATTGGACACGATGGATGTGCGTGGTGGTGAAGTCCGCATCAAACGGAACCATGTCCGCCCAGGTCTCACTCGCGATCGGCGCAAAACGACACTTCGCCAGTTCGTTGGTGTCGATTTTCCAGGTGTAGTCGTAGGTGTTTTCTTCCGAAAGCGATGGATCCGCCACGACTGCTCCCAGTGCGGGCGTGTTGGCGGAGATCGTCGGCGCCGTGGTGTCGATGGTAAATTCATACGTGGCCGTCATTGGTGTGAGATCGTCTTGGTTGATGAGAATGGAACCCCCGGCCGTATCCTTGAGGTCCATTTTGATCCGATAATCTCCGTCCGTGTTTGCTGCGGTGTTCCAGCTGCCGGCAGTACTCCAGACTGAGGAAACGTCCAGCGTCGCCCCGGCAGTGATGGACTGCGAGGAATCCGAAACAGGCGTCGCGATCGTCGACCAGCCGGCGGTATCTTTTTGCACCGCGATATCCAGGTACCCATCGATCGTTTCACTGCTGGTGTTTTCAATCACAGACACTTCCATGCCGGCTTCGGCTTCACCGCGTGTCACCACCGGCGCGCCCACGCCGTGCGCCTGGGGATCGGGCATCCCGGAGATCAGCAGACTGTCGGTGTAGGAGTATCCGTAGTAACTATTCCCCGGGGTAATCGTCGCCTCTGGAGTGGCATCGGTCGGACCGCTGCTCGGATCATAGATGTGAATATTCCCCACATCCGGATAAATCGCCTCAATCGTCCCATCCCCGTCCACATCTCCAAACGTTGCTGTAAGTCCAAAATTTCCATGGTCCTGACTGTACCATTCTCGCTCGTACGCGCCGGTGGTAGGATTGTACTGAAATATGTGTGCCCGACCGTCATAGTTGCCAGTAATAAATTCCTCATATCCATCCCCATCCCAGTCAGCGAGCCCGCCGACATTTTGGTAGTCATATCCCGTGTCGATGGTTTCTGTAGCCGTCCAAACTCCCGTCTCCTCATCGTACTCAAAAACCCGAGGCCCATCTGTCGAAGCGTTGCTACTGATCAATTCGGGTAATCCGTCCATATCCACATCCAGCATCGCTGAGCCCCAGTAGTTGTACCCTCCACCCCCTTCATACTCCTGATGCTCGTAGGTACCATTGCCCCCGTACTGCCAGATGTTGCGACGACCAGAGGAAGCATACATCTGTGAGACAAATTCGAGTGCTCCATCTCCATCGATATCTCCCACCGAGGCCATCATCTGATTGTCGATCTGGCGCTCGTAAGACGTATAATCCACCCCCGAATTCCAGTAGGACGGATCGGCGACATCCAGATTGGATTCCAACGCGTACGCCGACCCCGTCCACCCAAACACAAACGATCGATCTGCGCCGTATCCCGGATCGATGATTTCGACATCACCGTCTCCGTCCAGATCTCCCACAGTCACATTGTAGGGGTTGCCTCCAGAATCAATGATGCCCGTACTCCCCCCCAGGACATTTTCGTACTGCTGGGTGGCGGGATTATATTCAAAGGACCACATGTACCCGTTTGAGTAGTACGAAACAATCAGGTTTGGGATGCCGTTTCCATCGGTGTCAGCGATAGCGAGTCCCGGGTACGTCCCCATGTCAAAAGCCTGTCGGAAGACAGACTGATAGCTGCTGCCATTCCATTTGATAATTTCGACACCGTAGTTGTGATCGGCCACGACGATCTCCATCTCCCCGTCCTGGTCCAGGTCGGTCTCGGGGTAGTAGAAGACCTGGGTATTGTCAAACGCCACTGGCTGCGCGGATTTCGCGCCGTTTTCGGTTTTGTCGAAGAAGAGGAAAAAGTTTCGGGTGGTATTTTTGGTCGTGGTGCCATCCAGCACGAAGTCGATCCGGCCCTTGGCATTGGTCGCCGCGTCGTACGCTGGTCCCGGGTGCAGGAAACGGACGGGCTTTTGCCCGGTCAGCTGACCGGTCGTGGGATTGTATTCCACCACGCGCACGCAGGTATCACACATGGTCCCGGTCGTCCCCATGTCTGTGAAGAGCTGGGTGAAATCCACCGGCATGCTGATCAGATAATCCGTGCGATCGTACGCTGCCGCATCCACTTCGAAAGGCAGCTTGTACGCCCACGGACCGCTGTCGAGGATTGAGTCATTGCCCCGCAGCTCGACATCCTCACTGGCATCGTACACCGCGCGAGAGGTCCCCACGGTCATATCTGTCGACCATGCCACACAGTCGCCACCGGCAGAACAGTGATATCCGGCAGCTGTGTCACAGTGGCTGTCCGTGGTACAGTCTTTCCAGGTGCCGACATCACACACGTCGCTGTCGCCATCGGCATCGGCGTCATGGGTCGTGCCGGTGTCATAACACGTCGACGCATCCACACAGTCGTTGCTGGCAGCACAACACGCATCGCTCCCGTCAGCAGCCGCGTCCATCGTCGCTAATTCGTACGTGGAGGTGAGATTATTTTCTCCAGAATCGTCCTCACAACACGTCGTCCCATCGACTTCCCCGCCGATGTTCCAGCTGTTGCCGGCGTTGGTACAGGCGGTAGAATCACTGTCCTGCGCGTACCACGTCCCGCTGCGACATTCCTCGGTGTCGGCGCCATCGCCGCCGCCGGTGTTTCGCAGGGTTCCGGTCGTGTAGCAGCCGTCAGAACTATTGACCACGTAGTCATCCACACAGTCGGTACTGGTATCACAACAGGTACTGGAAGTGCTCCCGTCTGTGGCACCTTGTTCAGACCTCCACCACCCAAACATCACGTTATAAAACGTGTGTCCATTGATCATCTGTTCAAATTCAAATACGGTCGTAGAACTCGCCCACGTGCTCAGATCTTCCACGACATAATTTTTTCGGAGGTTGTTGCCACTGTACTGTGTGGACGTGAGACGAGTCGTATGCCCCACATTGATATCGTACTGATTGGCATCTTCTGTGTCATGCACATCGTATCGCACACAAAAGTCAGACGTTGGACTCACCCCGCTCACCACGTACCCAAAGTCGTTTGCGCTCGAGAGCAGCCCTCCAGAAATATACGTGCTTCCTCGGGTCGCGGCGGTTGGGTTTTCGCAGACATACGGCTGTCCCGAATTATCGCCATCGTCACAGTACTGGTCTCCCGTACAATCACTGTCTGAGAGACATTGCACCACGCGAACCGAAACACTGCTGCTCCAGTTTGAGGTGTTGCTCAGGCCATCGCGCGATCGCACGAAAAAGTAGTACGTGTTGCCAGCACTCATGCCCGAATAACTCGCACTCGCGGAGGCACCCCAGCTGCTGGCGGTACACCCGGTGGTGGAATCACTTGTGTTGCGGCAAAACTGATACTCGACATTCCCGTCACACCCGCTGTCCGTGACGGTGCCAGACGTCACACTGAAACTCGTGCTCAGTGTCGGGGTCGTGGGTTGGTTCATGGCCGGCACCGCGGGGGCGGCATTGTCAAACGTCGCCGTGGGCGAGGTACAGTTGAGGGAATTTCCCGCGTTGTCTGAGATCTCATCGATACACGAATTGCCACTCACGGTCACAGCACAGCTCCCGCCTGCATCGTTGATCCCGGACAAAGTATCCGTCGATCCAGAGAGCGTGAAGGTCTGACTCGATCCCGCCACACACTGATTGCTGCTCGGGCTCCAGCTGCCACAGGTAGGATTGGTGGTGTCGATTTTGGTCGCGTCCGTCCCGGTCCAGGTGGCACTGTTTCCGGCGACATCCTCCACCGTGTAGCGAAACTGATAACACTTTGCATTTGTGCCCGTGTAATTGTAACTCTTCGCAGCAGCCGTCTCACTTACCGCGGTATCTGTCCAGCTTCCATACGTTCCACAGCTTTCATTGCTGAGGGTCGCTGCGCGATATTCCAAAAGATAATCTCCATTGGTCGCAGACATTCCTGATAAGGCATCGGTGCCCCGCTCCACCGTGATAGCAATCGGGGTCGTGTTTTGATAATTCTGTGGACTGCCACTGCCGTTGCTGACATATCCGCCGGTGGGAGCCGTCACATCGACTTTGAGCTGTGTGGTCGCCTGCGTCTGACTCCATCCCAACGTGTCATCCGCATAAAAACAAATGTAGTCATTGTGATCACTCGTGACATTGAGCGTACTGCCACTGATGTAGGCGCTGGCATAACTTCCCGCACTGGTGGGACAGGTGCCATCGGCGTCGTACGTCCATTTGGACTGATTGAAATTTCCCCCGGCATCACTGATCGTCGCCGCGATCGAATCGCTCTGGGCCCAGCTCCCGCTGGCATTGTCCGTGATGGTGATCACGGGCGGCGTCGTGTCGAGGGCAAAGCTCCCGGTGTTTGCACTGCTGCCGGCATTGGCAAGGCTATCGCGACACTGTACGTACACCGTGCGAGATCCGTCGGCCGTGGGGCAGCCGTTGCTGCCGGAGTTGATGTCAAAAGTGGTCTTGGGCGTGGTATACGATTCCCAGGTCGTCCAGGTGGCATTGTCACAGCTGAAGCGCATCTGTGCTCCGCTGGATCCAATGCCCGCATCATTGAGAGTCAAATTGAGCGTCGGCGTATCATCCCCAGTGGGATTGCCACTGCCGTTGCTGACGGTACACACCGGCCCCGTCGTGTCGATGTAGAATGGCCCCCGGTGTACCGTGGAGGTCGAGGTCATCCAGTTGCCGGCGTTGTCCACGGGGAGAATGTTGAAGTACCAGTTATTTGCGTCTGCGAGGGAAGAGGAGGTCGCCGTCTGCACCGCGTTTTCCAGATTCTTGCTGGGCGAAGAAATGTCCGTCGCGCCCTGCGTCCAGCTGGTGGCGTACCCGTCCAGGCCGGTGGTGACGGTGGCATTTTCAATAAATGAAGGACTCGTGCCTGGTTCCATTTGCGGCGCTGCCAACCACATTCGGGTGTATCCTCCCTCGTATAAATCGTAATACTGGAAGCTGAGGCTATCACTGTCAGTGGGATTGGCCGTGGTAAACGGATCCCAGACAAGAAGTTTCCATCCCTCCGAGGCATTGACCGTGAGAAACTCGGAAGTATAGCGATCCGATTCTCCGTTGTCTGCCGTATAAAATCGAATCCTCACATTTGATGTTTGGTCCGTTTTGGCCCACAGAGACACCGTGTAGGTAGTGTTATCCGCTTGCGGGGCATAATCACCATAACTGTACCAATATCCATTCCCACTCGTGTCATCATTTTCAAAACTCACCACCTGCGCATCGATTCCCATCGGTGGGGGGATATCATCCCACTGAATATTTTGAGTGTACCCCTGAGACCACCCTGTGTTGAGATCGGTGTTTGTCACGACATTTGTGTCGCTGAAATACTGATTGACATTCCCCAGCTGATCGTACGCCGAAGCGTAAAAATAGTACGTGTCTCCCGCGTCCACGGAATCCGTCCACGTCACCGTCGGCGTGGGATCCGTGCTCCAGCTGCTGACCGATGATCCCCCGAGACCCGTGGGGGCCGCTGGGGCAGAGGCGTCCGTGGCGGAGGTGTCGGTGGTGGTGTCGGTCGCCAGCAACGGAGTGACCCGAAAATCAGCAAATGTCCCTGAGGCAGCTCCCCAGAGATTGATTCTTTCGGGATTGTCCGTAGCCGTATGCTGCGTGTCCGTCGTGTCAATCAGTCGCTCTCCATCCACGATTACCTGATGCCGAGTTCCTTCGACGAGCAACTGCACATTGTATTTTGTCCCAGCGGTAAATGTGTGTGACGCCGTTCCATTTGTCAGTTGGGTGTACGAATTATTATTCCAGCGATACAGATCTACTGAGCCGGAACTAATCGCCATTCGGTAGTGGTATCCATTCGAAGCTCTCCGGTACAAAATATCCACTGTGCCCGAGTCCCGAGACATGTTTGTCTCTAGGAGGAAGTCTCCGGACGTATTGCCACTGACGGGGGTTGCATTTTGCCAGGACCCAGAGACCGAAAGCTCTCCTCCCGATTCGGTACACGTCGCCGAACACGTCCACACCCCCGAATAACTCCCATCTTCAAAATCATCCGTAAATCCCCCCACGGGTGTGTACGTACCGGTTTCGCTCGCCGCCTGCGACACACCAAACCGCTCCACCCCCGACTGCATGTC